>DDET01000001.1 GCA_002336915.1 Bacteroidetes bacterium UBA1947
CCAAATATGAAACAGAAAAGAAAGACCTGGAGATACAAAAGAAAAGCCTGCTGCTGAGTAATGCGACACTTGAAATAAGTAAGAAGCGCGTGCAGGTTGGAATACTGATCGGGGCCATTATCGTGTTGCTGATACTGGGCTACCTTTTCTACAACCGGTATAAACTGAAGAAGCAAAGAGAACTGGATGCCGAAATGATAAAACAGCAAGAGCTGCGAACCAAGGCAATAATAGAAGCGGAGGAAAAAGAACGGATCAGGATAGCGAAGGACCTCCATGATGGTGTGGGCCAGCAACTGGCGGCGGTAAAGATGAACCTAAGCGCGTTTGAAGAAAAAGTAGACCGGGACATGGAAACCCAAGATCGCTACAAAGGACTGATCAATATGGTGGACGATGCGGTGAAAGAAGTACGCAGCATATCGCATAATATGATGCCGAATGCATTAATACGCTTTGGACTGGCAACAGCAGTAAGAGAATTCATCGACAAGATAGCTGCTACAGGCTTGTTGAAAATAGACCTGCAAATAGTAGGGCTAAGCGAACGACTGGAGAACACCACCGAAACCGTACTGTACCGTGTACTACAAGAAACCGTGAGCAATATCATAAAGCATGCACAAGCCAGCAAGGTTTCTATCCAGCTTATCAGGGAAGGTGGAGAGCTTACTATGATGATAGAAGACAATGGTAAGGGCTTCGATGCATCGAAGCTCAATGACTTTGCAGGCATAGGCCTGAAAAACATTATCTCCCGCGTGGAGTACCTCAACGGACGTGTAGATTTTGATTCATATCCAGGGAAAGGTACAACGGTAATAGTAGACCTGTCGGTTGCAAACAAGGAATAGACCTATTCCTTGTTTGCCAGCCTGCTTTTTTTGATACCGTAGGCGAAATAAATCAAAAGTCCTATCACCAGCCAAATAAGGAAGCGCTCCCAATTGGAAGTGCCTGACTCGCAGAGGAGGTAGGTACAGCATAAAAATCCGAGAACGGGTATCAAAGAAAAACTCCGGATAAAAGACAGGAAGGCCGTGTATGCAAATACCGCCGTAAACAATAAGTACGGGACTTTTTCGCGAATGACATGCCAGGCGACTATGCCTTTATCATCTTTAAAATTGAAGAAGGCTTCTATACCACCGGGGTAATACTTAAGAAACAGCACCATCGCGGTAATAAATAATAAGGGGATTATCCACTTACTGTTTATGTAGATGATCTTGAATTTGCTTTCCGGCACCAGTTCTTTTTCTCCATGTTCGGTTATTATATCTGCACCTTTAAGATGCGTGGCCTTTTTTCGTTGTTGTTGCAGGCGTATGATACCCCCGCATACGAGCACGAAAGCGAATAAAGTACCAACGCTGGTAAGGGCAACCACTACCTGCAGGTTTAGGAACAATGCGGGTACACCTACAAGGACACCTGTAAGAATGGTGGAGAATGACGGTGTTTTGTATTTTAGGTGTATACGTGCAAATATCGGAGGCAGCAAGCCATCACGGCTCATGCTCATCCATATGCGGGGCTGGCCGAGCTGGAATACAAGCAGTACACTTGCGGTAGCAATTACAGCACTTACAGATACTACACCTGCGATATAATCGGCGTACTTGTTATGCAGGGCGCTGAATACGAAGGCAAGCGGATCGCCCACATTCAATTGTTTGTAGCTGACCATGCCCGTCAGCACCAATGCGATAAGCACGTAAACCACGGTACAAATGATAAGGGAGTTGAACATGGCCTTTGGCAGGTCGCGCTGGGGATTGCGGCATTCCTCGGCCGTGGTGGAAATAGCATCGAAGCCTATATAGGAGAAGAAGACCGCAGATGTGCCTGTTAATACGCCGCTGATGCCATTAGGCAGGAATGGTGCCCAATTGGAGGGATGCACGTAAAATGCGCCTGCTACCAAGACCAATAAGATAATAGCCATCTTAAGTATCACCATTGCATTGGTACTACGTTTGGACTCTTTGATACCGATGTATATGACCCAGGTTATAACAACTGTTATAAGAAATGCAGGGAGATCGCAGATGATCTTGAAATTCCCAAATGCCGGGGCATTTAGCCATGCAGCTTTGGCTTCCGGGCTGAGCATGTCTTTGGCTGTCCAGTAATCCATGGTGAGGTAGTCGGGTATATGGATACCAAACCCATTGAGCAGGGATGTGAAGTAGTCGCTCCATGATATTGCTACTGCAATATTGCCTATGGCGTATTCCATAAGGAGGTCCCAGCCTATGATCCAGGCTATTACCTCGCCAAAGGCAACATAAGAATAAGTATAAGCACTACCCGATACGGGCACCATGCTGGCAAACTCGGCATAACAAAGTGCAGAGAAGCCGCAGGCCACAGATACAAAGAGAAACAATAATACAATACCGGGACCACCATCGAAGCTGGCTTTACCAATAGTAGAAAAGATACCCGCGCCCACGATAGCAGCGATACCCATGAAGGTAAGGTCGCGGACGCCCAGCACCTTATTCATACTGCTAAGGCCGTGGGCATCGGTATGCCCCGCAGCTGCTTCCTTAAGTATATTTTCGACCGTTTTTCTACGGAATATATTTTGCTTCATACTAAGTAAATTCAAAAGTCAAAAATGCGTGTTGACAGTGAGCATTACGACTAGTCCAAAAGTAAAAATTCAAAAGCCAAAAAGAAATATTATTCAATGTTTATGAGTGTTCATACATTTAACAGTACATTTTTTTGGCTTTTCACTTTTGAATTTTGAACTATATTTTATGAACAAAGTACAGGAATTTAACGAATACAGGGAAAAGATGAACGGGGTGATACTTGGGAAACAGAACAAGGTGATCAACCGCTTGTTTAATCTTGATACCAACACTTATGCGGAGGGGGCCTTACCAACACGCACCAAAGAAATGCTGGGACTAGTGGCAAGTATGGTGCTACGCTGCGATGATTGCATTAAGTACCACCTGGGCAAATGCCATGATGAAGGGATAAAGACGGATGAAATGTACGAGATATTTGCGGTAGCCAATATCGTGGGCGGCACTATCGTGATACCGCATACACGCAGGGCTGCGGAGTATTGGGAGGAACTACAGGAGGAAGCGAAATAAGTATATAGCCCCTGATAACGCGATAATACATTCAACCCCTACGGGGTTGGTGCGGTGACTAAATCAATTACCCCGGATCGCATCCGGGGCTATTCACATTAAGTCCCGGTGGGATTTCACCTAGTTTAAAAATGATCCTAGTTGTGTACAGCGAGCTTTTTGCGGCTGTATTCGGTGACAACCTGCTCATACAGCTCTTCGTACATGGGTATGATGCGCTGCTTGCTAAACCCCTGTGCATGCTCAATAGCAGCTTCTTTGAATTGGTCAAGACGAGCGTCATCCTCCAACATATAAATGGCTTTTTCGGTCATATCGTGCACATCACCTACCTCGCTTAGGAAGCCGGTCTTACCTTGCACATTGATCTCCGGCAAGCCACCTGCATTGGTGGATATAACCGGCACACCACAGGCCATGGCCTCGAGTGCGGAAAGACCAAAGCTTTCATATTGCGATGGCAGGAGGAACAGGTCGCTGATGCTGAATATCTCGCTGATATGGTCTTGTTTGCCGAGGAAACGAATGTTATCGGAAATATGAAGGGTGCGGCATAATTCTTCGGCGCTTTGCCTTTCCGGGCCATCACCAATCATCAATAATTTTGAAGGTATTTTCTCGTGTACTTGCTCGAACACACGTATCACATCCTCTACCCTTTTTACCTTCCTGAAGTTAGACACATGCACCAGGATACGTTCATCAGCCGGGGCAAGCATCTTTTTGAAGTGCTCCTTATCTGTCTGATGAAAGCGCTGTATGTCGACGAAATTGGGTATTACATGTATGTCCTTTTCAATAGGGAATGAACGGAAAGTCTCTTCCCGGAGGTTATTCGATACGGCCGTTATGGCATCGGATTCGTTGATGGAGAAGGTTACTACAGGCGCATAGGTCTGATCTTTACCTACGAGCGTAATATCTGTGCCGTGCAGTGTAGTAATAAAAGGTATGTCCCTGCCTTGCTTTTTTAATATCTGGCGGGCAAAATAAGCTGCCGAGGCGTGCGGGATAGCATAGTGCACATGCAACAGGTCGAGCTGATTGTTCAAAATCACATTAACCATGGTGCTGGCCAGGGCCGTCTCGTAGGGCGGATAATCGAAAAGCGGGTATGTGGGTACTGCGACCTCGTGGTAATAAATATTGGGATGAAAACTAAGCCTGACGGGCTGCTGGTAAGTGATAAAATGAATCTCGTGGCCTTTGGCAGACAATGCCATACCCAGCTCCGTAGCCAGCACACCGCTGCCACCAAAGGTCGGGTAACATACTATTCCTATTTTCATCTGTTCTGTTTTCGTCAAATAGCCATGCCCGTTAGGGTAAAGCCTGTGCAAATATCACCCATCAATATTAATTCAATGCTATTAGCCTATCATTATAAGCTATTAGCTGATGTCTGTAGCATTAGCTATCAGGTAAGCCCTTACGTTAGCGGCCTCATCGGTATTAAGGTGGGCGCGACTTGTCATACGAGGCAACACATTATTCCATTTGGACACACTATGCGATTGAGGCTCATACAGCTTATGGCATTTGTTACAATGGCTCTGCCAAATGGTTTTACCCTGTTCCATCTGCGCGGGGGTAAACTTCTTTGCTTCGGCCACCATGGCTGTTGGCGAGGCATCAGCTTTAGAAATTGTCTTGGTTGATGAGCATCTTACCAATAGAAATGAGGCTGCAACCAAAGCGGATAATGTCAATACTTTTTTCATGCTTCTTATTTAGTATGGTAAATATAAGGGATTTGGCCCTATGGGCGTATAGAAAAACCGGGGGCATAGTATCCCGGGGAGATGAAAGGTAATAAAAACAGAGCTATACCTGGAAAACGCCCGGCTGGTGCAAAAATCTATTAAAATAATACCCGGGGTTTTATATTTTTATAAAATGAAATCACGCCTGCTCACCGCTTTGCTTGCTGTAACAGCTCTAAATGTTTTTGCCCAGGATTCGCTAACGCTACGGCATATATCCGACGAGATAATGCTGCATGGCACCTGTTATGACAACCTGCGGGTCCTCTGTAAAAAAGTGGGCAACCGCCTAAGCGGATCGCCACAGGCCGTAAAAGCAGTAAAATGGGGGGAGAAGGCTATGCTTGAAGCAGGTGCGGATAAAGTGTGGTTGCAGCCCGTGGATGTGCCGCATTGGGTGCGGGGTGAAGAGCATTTGTATGTGAAGGCAGAAGGCGGCCGAAAAACGGAACTGTCTATGTTATCTATAGGCAATACAGAAGGTACCGGTGGCGAAACATGGGACGCGCCCATCGTTATGGTGAAGGACCTCGATGAGTTCAATAAACTGCCGGCAGATGAAATAAAGGATAAGATCATTTTCTTTGATTATCATTTTAAGCAAGACCTCATCTTTACATTTGAAGGTTATGGCGATGCGGTTAGGTACCGCTGGCTGGCACCTAACCTGGCTGCATCAAAGGGAGCGATGGCTGTTATTATCCGCTCGGTCTCCACAGGCGAGGATGATTTCCCACATACCGGGGCGATGCGCTATTTTGACACGGTCAAGCGTCATATACCTGCCGTGGCCATAGGCAATTACAGTGCTGACTGGCTGGTAAAAAAATGTAAACAAGGCGAGGTGACAGCTTACCTGAGCGCAGAAGCACATATGCTGCCCGACATGGTGCGCTCTTATAATGTTATAGGTGAAATAAAGGGCTCTCAACACCCTGAAAAGATAGTAGTAGTAGGCGGGCATCTCGACTCATGGGACGTGGGCGAAGGTGCCAATGATGATGGTACAGGTTGCGTGCAGTCGATAGAAGTGATACGAACGCTGAAGGCCTTGGGCATCAGGCCCAAATGTACTGTCCGGGCTGTGTTGTTCATGAATGAAGAGAACGGATTGAAAGGCGGACTGGCTTATGCGGATTCCGCCAAGGCAAGGAATGAAGAACACATCTTTGCGCTGGAAACTGATGCGGGCGGGTTTTCGCCCCGCGGCTTCGGACTGGATATGAACGATAAGAAAAAGGCACAGGTACTGAAATATAAGAACCTGTTCCTGCCTTATGGTGTTTATGATTTCAACCGTAAGGAAGGTGGTGCAGATATCAGTCCGCTTACCAAAGCGGGAGTACCCAGCGCCGGTTTGCTGCCCGACCCGCAGCGCTATTTCGATCTGCACCATACCGATAATGATGTTTTTGAGAACGTGAACCACCGCGAACTAAAACTTGGGGCTGTAGCCGTAACAGGTTTAGTATATTTGATAAGTGAGCATGACCTGAAGTAAATTGCAGCTAAGTGCAGCAAAAGCAGGCAGCAGAAATATGAGCAAAGATCCCGGGCAACAAAGTGATCCTATATTAAAAAAGCTGCTGCGCAAGCCATCGGCTGTGCTTGCATTATGCATCGTAGGGCTCACTTGCCTTCTGGCCATTTTCGCATACCTAATCGTACCCGATGCTACACCCTATGCCAACAGAATGGTGATAGAACTGGGTGCAAGACAGCCGGGATTCAGCAAGCAGTTGTTGTTCATACCTAAAGCTACCGGACAGGAAAAAGAGGGCCATTTTTTTCAATGGTTCAATGGTACGCCGTCGGACTACCGGGCGATTCCAATCAATGCTTATCATTTCAATGGAAGAACTTTTGTAGCTGAGCATTATATAGACGAAGGCATATCTGATACCCTATCATTCCCAACAGAACAGTTGTTATCTAAAGACAAATGGACATTACCTTTGCCTGAACAGCAGCAATACATAGAAAAGCACCAGTTGAAGAAATATACCTTCTGGCTGGGAACTGATCGTTACGGAAGGGATATATTATCCCGGCTGCTTATCGGGGCAAGGGTAAGTATATCGGTGGGGCTTGTGGCGGTATTTCTGTCAATTACGATAGGTATTGTCCTGGGGTCGCTTGCCGGGTATTTTGGCGGTATCGTAGATAACATGGTCATGTGGATCATTAATATACTGTGGTCGATTCCTACCCTGTTACTGGTGTTTGCCATCACACTTACTATCGGCAAAGGCTTTTGGGAAATATTTATTGCCATAGGACTCACCATGTGGGTAAGTGCTGCACGTCTCATTCGCGGGCAGGTACTGGTGCTGCGCGAGATGGAATACATCACTGCTGCAAAGGCACTGGGACTGGGTGATATGCGCATCATCTTCCGCCATATACTGCCCAATATAGCAGGACCATTAATGGTGATAGCGGCCAGCAATTTTGCTGCGGCCATACTTATCGAAGCGGGGCTCAGTTTCCTGGGGATCGGGGTGCAACCACCACAACCATCCTGGGGATTGATGATCAAAGAGCACTACAATTTTATCCTCACCAACCGGCCTCTGCTGGCCATTATTCCCGGCATTGCCATTATGTTACTGGTATATGCATTTAATGTACTGGGTAACGCTTTGCGTGATGTTTTAGATGTAAGGGATTAATATTTAAGGACAGTAGCTGAAAGCTTCGTATATTGCAAATACAAAATCATCTTTATTTCCTGATACGTATCTGCGTCTCTTTGTGAATTAATCACCGGAATTAAAGAAGAACAAAGAATTACATTAACCGCCGGCATTGTGTGGTCAAGCAATTTACACACCGGATCGGTTGGGAGAAAAAAAAACAAAATAGAACATTTCTTAAAGGCAACACTTCTTCATTTGAATGAAGAGCTATGCCATAATACACATTAGCCAAGCCTTCAAGGGTTTGGTTAGCGTAAAACAAATAATTTTTATGAGTGCATTACGCATACACTGCCTGCAACACGTTTCTTTTGAAGACCCGGGATGCATAAAAGACTGGATAAAAGAAAAAGGGCACGCAGTGACCTATACCCATCTATACAACGATGAAAAGCTACCCGCGGTGGATAACCTGGATATGCTTATTATATTAGGTGGCCCTTTGAGTGTTAACGATGAGGAAGAATTTCCCTGGCTGAAAGAGGAGAAAGAATTCATAGCGGCCTGCATAGCGGCTGATAAAAAAGTACTGGGCATCTGCCTGGGTGCCCAGCTGATCGCGGCTGCCCTTGGCAAGAAAGTGTATCCTAACAGGGAAAAAGAAATAGGCTGGTGGCCTGTTCAAATGGTGAAGGCAGGCATCATCCACCCTCTTTATCATACTTTGCCCGATACACAAACTTTTCTGCACTGGCATGGCGAGACATTCGATCTGCCTGACGGCGCTATCCATATTTTTAAAAGCGAGGCTTGCACTAACCAGGGATTCCTGCTGAATGGCAAGGTGCTGGGCTTGCAATTCCATCCCGAGGCCAACCTGGACCTGGTGATGGATATGATCAGTAATGAGGGAAGAGAATTATCGGGCAAGAAATTCGCTCAATCGGAAGTTACGGTACGCAGCGGCACCCAGCACTGTAAACCGGCGAATGCTATTATGTTCCTGTTGATGGATTATTTGGCTACCGCCTGATCATAGAGTGCGCGGCTATCCAGCCACTGCTCCATGCGTGCTGGAAGTTATAACCGCCTGTGATGCCATCTGCTTCCAATATCTCGCCTGCAAAATATAAGCCGGGAACCAGCTTGCTTTCCATTGTTTGCGCGTTTACTTCGGAGGTACTCACACCACCGCAGGTTACAAACTCTTCTTTAAAGGTTGTCTTACCTTTGATGTGATAGATATCGCGCAGTAGTTTTTCAATTAATTTATTTTGCTGCGCGGCAGGCAGCTCGCCCCAACGAGTTTCCTCTTTTATCCCGCACTGCTGCAATTGATATTCCCAAAGTCTTCTTGGCAGATCGAAAGGGTTTTTGTGCTGTACCAACTGCTTGCCTTGCTCCCTACGGAGGTATTGTATCTGCTCGCGCATGTCATCATCCCTTACGTCTCCCAGCCAATTCACCACTATCTGAAAATCGTAATTCTTTTCGTGGAGTTCGCGGGCTGCCCAGGCAGAACAGCGTAGTATCACCGGGCCGCTCATGCCCCAATGGGTAATAAGCAAGGGGCCGCGTTCAGAGATCTTTGCTCCTGATATTTTTACGCCGGCATCTGGTACGCTTAAGCCCATAAGCTCTGTAATGGGGTGTTTAGGCATATTGAAAGTGAATAGTGAAGGTACGGGTTCGTGTACCTCAAAGCCTAATTCCTGTATCCATTTATACTGTTCTATTTTAGGAAAACCACCTGAGGCGATCAGTATTTTATCTGCTTCGTATGTGCTTTTATCTGCGAAATGAATGATAAAGCCGGTCGCTGCTTTTTCTATTCTTTCTACGGATTTGTGATAGCGCACCTGTACCTGCTGCTTCATCATTTCCTGCCAAATGGCATCAATGATAGTTTGGGAATTGTCGGTAACGGGGAACATGCGTCCGTCTGCTTCTGCTTTCAGTTTCACCCCGCGGCTTTCGAACCAATCGATCGTGTTTTGCGGGCTGAATTGGTACAGGGTCTTGCGCAGTAATTGTTTGCCTCTTGGGTAGCGTGTTATCAGCTCCGGGATGTCGAAGCAGGCATGTGTAACATTACACCTTCCCCCACCCGATACCTTTACCTTTTGAAGCGCCTTGCTCGTTTTCTCAAACACTACAACTTCGTTACCGGCCTGTGCAGGTATATTGGCAGCCGCGAAACAGCCTGCCGCACCCGCCCCGATAATTGCTATTTTCATTGCCGAGATCTCCGTTTTTAGCTATTGCCCGTTTTAGCCTGCGCATCCACAACGGCTATGGCTATCATATTCACAATCTGGCGGACACTGCTACCCAACTGCAATACATGCACCGGCTTGCGCATACCCAATAGTATTGGCCCCACAGCCTCTGCTCCGCCTACCTCCTGCAAGAGGTGATAAGCGATATTGCCAGCAGCAAGGTTGGGGAATATCAGCACATTCGGCGACTCATTCACAAGATCGGAGAAGGGATAATTTTCTCTTAGCAAGTCCTTGTTGAATGCAAGGCCGGCCTGTATCTCACCATCTATAACCAGGTCGGGCCGGAGGGCTTTTACCTTTGCTGCCGCATTACGCACCAATATAGCCTCGGGCGATGAGCTACTGCCGAAGTTGGAGTAGGACAACATAGCGATACGCGGCTTGATATTAAAGTGTTCTACCGTCTTTGCAGTCATCAAAGTAATATCGACCAATTCATCTTCAGTAGGATTGAAATTCACAGTCGTATCGGCAAAAAAGAGAGGCCCCTTTTTAGTCAGCATTATATACATACCTGCCACACGCTTTACACCTTCTTCGGTACCAATGATCTCCAATGCAGGGCGCAGGGTATCAGGGTACTGCCTTGTAAGGCCCGAGATGAAAGCATCGGCCTCGCCGGTCTCCACCATCATGGTTCCATAATAGGGCCTTTCCCTCATTATTTTGCGGGCCTCGTACATGTTAAAGCCGCGGCGCTTACGCTTTTCAAAAAAGAGTTCACCGTATTCGCAACGCTTCTTCTCCGTATTATCGTCTTTAGGGTCTATGATCATAACGTTGGGCAATTGCAGTCCGTTCTCCGTTATCATGTCACGGATCTTGCGTTCATTGCCTAATAATATAGGAATGCAGAATCCTTCATCTTTCGCCACCTGTGCAGCCTTCAGTATCTTGATATTTTCCGAATCGGCAAATACTACACGTTTAGGGTTTTGCTTCGCTTTATTGAGTGTAAAGCGCAGTATGTTATCATCGGAGCCCAGTCTGCGATACAGCGTAGCCTCGTAAGCGTCCCAATCTGTTATGGGTTGTTTTGCCACGCCGCTATCCATAGCGGCCTTTGCTACTGCCGGCGATACCTTCATTAGCAGACGTGGATCGATCGGCTTAGGGATGATGTAAGTGGGGCTGAAGAACATCCTGGTTTCATCGTAGGCAGCGCTTACAATATCGGGTACCGGTTCTTTGGCAAGTGCCGCTAATGCTTTTACGGCAGCCAGCTTCATTTCTTCATTTATTGCCGTAGCCCTTACATCGAGCGCGCCCCTGAATATAAAGGGAAAACCAAGGACATTATTTACCTGGTTCGGATAGTCGCTTCGGCCGGTGGCCATGATAATATCCGGCCTTGCAGCTATTGCAGTTTCATAAGGTATCTCAGGATCAGGATTTGCGAGTGCAAAAACGATGGGCTTGTTAGCCATACCCTGTATCATTTCAGCATTCAGAATATTACCTTTCGAAAGGCCGATGAATACATCAGCACCTTTCATAGCTTCTCCAAGGCTCATATCATTGACGTCCTTGGCAAACATCTCTTTGTACTCGTCAAGGTCCTGGCGCGATGTAGTTATGAGCCCTTTACTGTCGAACATAAAGATGTTTTTCACGTTCGCCCCCAATGCGATATATATTTTGCAGCAGGAAATAGCCGATGCCCCTGCGCCGCTTACTACAAACTTCACATCACCAATTTTCTTTTCCACCAGTTCCAGGGCATTCAACAAGGCTGCACCCGATATTATCGCTGTACCATGCTGATCGTCATGCATCAGGGGGATATTCATCTCCGCCTTGAGCCTTTTTTCTATCTCGAAACATTCAGGGGCCTTAATATCCTCAAGATTGATACCCCCGAAGGTGGGTTCCAGGGCTTTTACAACCTGTACAAATTCTTCTACTCCTTTCACATTCAGCTCGATATCAAACACATCTATATCGGCAAAAATCTTGAAGAGTAAACCCTTCCCCTCCATTACGGGCTTCGAGGCTTCAGGACCTATGTCGCCAAGGCCTAAAACAGCTGTACCATTACTAATAACAGCTACCAGGTTGCCTTTTGCAGTGTATTTATATACATTTTCAACGTTGTCGTGTATCTCTTTACAAGGTTCGGCTACGCCCGGCGAATATGCCAGAGCAAGATCTCTTTGGGTTTTAGTTTCTTTTGTGGGTATTACTTCTATCTTTCCAGGCCTTCCTTTCTCATGGTATTCCAGTGCATCTTCTTTTCTGATCAGTTGTGCCATCTTGCTTTTTTTGGGAGGGGTAAGTTACAAAATACTATTGTAGAACTACAACCGAGCGACCATCATATAAAAAATGACGCATGCCGGGCGCAGTCTTCGAAAGTTTTATTTAATTTTTTTACCATAATTGAAAGTTTGGCACGAAATTTCCGGTATACTTTCTAAACGATTCCGGTATGGAATACTATCACACAACAGAAAGCCAGGCGAAAACTATAGCCAACAGCCTGAAGTACAGCATTACAGGCAGCTCCGTTGAGGATGCTGAAGACCTTTTTGTCTATGCCAAGAACAGCTTATTAAGCGTGAATAACTGGAAACAGTACAGCCCTGCTATTAACACATCCTTTGAACTGACCAATAATAATGGTTACGTGCTTCACCGCCGTGCACATACGGGAGATAATATACGGGTGTCATCGCCCGACGGGACAACCTGCTGGCTTCACATTGACTCCATTGTATACGATGACTACCCGGATGCCGGAACAGAAAGTATTGCGATCAACCTTGTACCCTGCGGCAATAGCCTTAGTGTAGGCCCGGGGGGCCAGGTGCGTATAGACCTTGAATCGCTAGAACACCAATCTGTATTTACCTTCGCAATTGAACGCTCAGGTATACACCTTAGCACCCTATGCAGTGGCGCTGAAGACCTGCTCGCATTGCCGGCGGAGCAACTGCAAAACCTGATCAGCGGCTTTATTGATTTTGAGGAGAAGTAACGAATCAATGTTGTTCGGCGAAGGCCTTAATTTCGCGGAGTATCCTTTTCCCAAAGGTGTCTTTTATGCGTTCTCCGTCCGCCTCATTATAGTCTTTGTTAACCCCCCGCCAGTTCCCAATTTTCAAACCATCATTTACGGCATCAAAGGCAAAAGTGGCGTGAGTCGAATCGATCGGCTTTATCCATGTCTTTATCACCTGGTTTTCCCTTGTGTAGTAAAAATAAGCATGGTACCAGTAGTCGCTTTTACCCCTTGGCCCATCGAGCAGTTGGCCTGTTTTGCCCCCGGGCATTCGCAAACTGTCCGGCACAGCATATTCAGGATGTAATTTTTTGAATGTATATATCGCTCCTATTACTTTTTGGGCACTGGCATCTATCCTGTATTCTTCCCCATAAGGGTAGCTAACAGAGGAAGCCACATTCACCAGTTTATAGAACGAGACTATCAGCACAGCTGCAATAACTACATATACTATCCATTGAGTTTGCCTGCTCATAAGCATTTTTTGCGTTTTGTATTTTCGTGGGATAGCTCTTTATGCCTCGTTCTACAGCATTAAAATACTGATAATAACTTAGACCTGCAATACCAGCCCTATTATATCATTTTAAACAAAGTATAGATTTAAAATTACCCCCGATATCCTGAAAAATTCTTAATCTTGTATCCATTAATCCAGGGGGGTAATGCAATTCTATTTTTTCAGATCACCAGACAAAGCTTACTCATCTTTGTTCCGCAAATTTGCTGTGGAACAGAATGTAGCTACGGCGCGCGTGCTATCTATAGTAACACTTATCATTAGTTCAAGTATACTTTGCAGTACGCTTTTTATTGATTACGACGCGATCGTGCCCAATTATTCCAAACACAGGCCGGGCACCTTTCTTCTCTGCGCTTCAGCACTATATTATCTCTCTTTTTTTATTCTGAAAAAAGTAAACTTTAAATATGCTGCTGCGCTCAGGCAATTCTTTAGCCTTGCTTATGCTATGTCATTGCTTAGTGCCAGCATGTGGCTAACCTTCCTGGCCCAGAACAATCCTAAGAATACCATGGCATTTTTATTAATGGGCATTTTCACCGTTAGCGTTCTTTGGGTGCTTGAGGCATGGGAGAGTGTTGTCCTTATGCTACTAACCCTTGGTGTTTTTTACTTTGGCCTGCAGTATTTCCAGACTGATCCCGCGAGTCTCTTCCAGAACTATGTTTTGGCGGCTGTATTGGTCGTTATATTCTTTTCCGTTTCCAGGGTTATTTATTCTTACCACTACAACTACTTTTTACAAATGAAACTGGTGGAGCAGAAGAACCGCGAGATCAGCCTTATCAACAGCAACCAGCAAAGTATAATCAATGTAGTAGGACACGACCTTCGTAATCCTTTAAACAATATAATAGGCGTAACACAATTGCTCCAGGATGCCGGCACTACTGAGGAGGAAAGGCATGAATATTACACACATATTCTTAATGCTGCGCGCGATGCTGACCATATTATCCATGACCTTGTGGATATAGCAAGCGGGCATGAAAAAGAACTGCAAAAAACGGAAGTATGCCTCAACGAGCTGCTAAGGTCCCTGCATATCGAGTGGCAACATCGTATGCCAAACGGGCAGTCGCTTGTGTTCAATGAACCACTTTCGATCATAAATGCCTATATACATCCCAACAAGATGCGGCGGGTACTTAATAATCTTATCAATAATGCAACTAAATTCACTCCAAAAGACGGCATCATCACAATAGAGCTAAAAAAGCTGGAGGATAAGATACGCATATCTGTAAATGACAATGGTATTGGCATACCCCTCGAACTGCAGCCATTTCTTTTTGACCGCTTTAGCCGTGCCGGCCGCGTAGGGCTTAACGGCGAGAGATCGCATGGCCTGGGCCTAAGCATCTGCATGCAGCTGGTAGAAGAACATGATGGGAAGTTATCACTTGAGAGCAAGGAAAAAGAAGGCGCTACATTCCACATCGATATTCCCGGCGGGGTATTAGCTTAAGTAGGAAGAATACATCCATACCAGCTTTTCCTGCTCTTGTATATAGGTGCTCATCAAGGCATTAGTACCCTCGTCATTTGCCTCTGCGGAAAACCGGAGTATCTCCCTTTGTATCGGCAATATCGTTGCAAAGGCATCAAGGATGTGCTTCACAGCTTTTTTGCCCTCACTTACATTTAATGTCTCTTTAACATCCGCCTCCTTGAGGTAAGCACCGTAGCTGTGTATTGGTGTATGGCTCAATGTCAATATGCGTTCAGCGATCTCATCCACTTTCAGCTGCAGGCTATTGTATAGTTCTTCGAATTTCAGGTGCAATTCAAAAAATTTATCGCCCTTGATATTCCAATGATACCCACGGGTATTGATATAAAACATCTGGTAGTTAGCCAATAAATTATTCAGCTGAGCGGCAAGCTTAGCACTGGCTTTAGTTTCGAGCCCTATTGATGAAAGTTCTTTTTTCATAATGTCCTGTTTGAGACAAATGTACAGGCAGAAATCGAACCGGGGAATGATACAGGTATCCAAAAAATCGATATTGTAATAATAAAGATCATTGTTCATGTTACTGGCATAAATTTTTAATGACTTTTATGTCCCCGCAACAAGACCGGGGTGGTACCATAAAAAAGAAACACCATGAAAAACCTACTTAAAATCGCTGCCCTTGCTGTACTGTTGAGCCCTTCCATATCGTCCCATGGACAAAATCTTGTACAAAACGGCAGTGCTGAATATTATGACACTACTACAATTATCCCTGAAAGCTGGGTCATAGTGAGCGGCAATTGGGAATCTACCGACCATACAGGATATACGAGTAGTGCCCACGACAGCACACATATATTTTACGAAGGTGCAGATGCAATTGGCACATTGCAGCAAGATGTAAATGTAACTGGTTATTCAACAAACATTGATGCCTCTCTTCAGCATTTTTTATTGTCGGCCTGGGCACAATCTAAGAATGAAGCCGCGCCTGCCGACCGAACAACGGTAACGATCCAATGCCTTGATGCAAGTAAGCTACAGGTGCTGTATACCTGGCACAGCGACACCATATCATCGACAAACCAATGGACGCAAATAATAAAAAATTTCCTTGCCCCGGCTAACACCCGTTTCGTACGCATTCAGCTCACTTCGATACGCAACCAGGGAACCGAAAACGACGGGTATTTCGATGATATTGCGTTGATACCCAGTATCGGAACAGAAGTTAACAATTTGGTCGCCGGTAATACGGTGAGTATCGCCCCTAACCCTGTATCAAATGTTCTGCATGTTTCGCCAAGCGCCGGGGGCAGTTATGAATTGAAGATCGCTACAATGATGGGTGCAAAAGTGGTGACACGGCATCTAAACGGGCCTACGAATATTGATGTTTCGTTTTTGCCTGCGGGAATGTATTTTTTAAGCGTTTCATCCGCTGACAATACAGAGTTCCAAACCTTGAAGTTCGTAAAGGAATAAAGGCCTTAGTCAAGGAAAAGTATATTATATCCCTAGCTTACGGGGTTCTCCGCAAGTTCCGCTGATTTCTTTTTGTCTACTGCCCTCCCGCCACGGTTGTTACGTGCTGTACGGCTGAAAACAGTGAGCTGCTTATTGAAAAGAAATTGGAATAAGAGCACGGTATAGGAAGTGTGGTAACCAAGTGTATTATAATACGGGCCGGCGATCTTTTTGATCTTCGGCAGCTTATTCCAGGGCACTGATGGGAAATCGTGATGCTCGTTATGGTAGCCCACATTGAGATTTACGGGGTTCAGTACCCCATAATAGCTTTTCGTCTCCTGTTCGCCATGCGTTAAATAGTGTTCCTGTATCCAGCGGGCCCCAAGAGGGTGCAAGCCAATAGAGAAAAAGAAACTGGCAACAAGGAATATGGTAGCCTTCAGGCCGAAGAAGTAAATGATCAAGCCCATGAAAGTGAACTGCACTATCCAATTGATGAGCGTGCGTCCATCGAATATCTCTACCTCTTTAGTCAGCCTCAAAGGACGCAGTAATTGAAATACGGGGTAAAACAATAGCCAGAGCGCTTTGCCGAGTACTGAGCTGCCCACAAGCCTTGCCTCCCAGTGGAAAGGCATATCGGCATCCAATTCTTCAATCCCCTGGAAAGAGTGATGCTTCAGGTGATATTTTTGAAAGGAAACCGAACTTGGGAATACCAGGGGCAGATTGGCGATCATGCCCGATATGGTATTAAGATCGCGGTTTTTAAACAATAAATTGTGCGCGCACTCATGAATGCAAACGAATAATGTATGGCAGGCAAAAGCCCCAATACAATATGCAGCAAGGAAGATAGCCCACCACGGTGCATCTTTAAGCAATACAGCCCCGCTGATCTGCACACCTACGCAAAGCAATATTACAAATATAGTATACGGGTTGCGCCCTATCAGTTGCCTGATCTCGGGATGCTTGCTAATTATTTCTTTTGTGCGCTTCTTATGCGGCTCAATGTCGTCTGACCACTGGAATTTTTTCTCCACAACCGTTGTATTATATATTGTTAACCGGGGCCGAAGATACAAAATTAATTTTTCAAGGGTAAAACCCACTAGCGTGCCTGTTGACCTGCGCCAGTTTTGCCGTTACGCAACATCCATTGGCTGGTTTGCATCATTGCAAAGGCATAGTCGCGCATACTATCGGCTAAGGGGCGGTTGACGGCTAATATCTCCGCCTTGCTGGCCAGGTCGAATAGGTTTTCACGGCCGTTATTGTACCATACATACAATTTTCCCCGGCCAAGCACCCCAAATTTATCGTCCGAACCAAAATATATCCAGGGCCGCGATTGGTGCAGTAGATCAATACCCACAGTATTATTGTTATACGAAAAGTGCAACAGTCCGGCTAAAGTGGGGAAAATATCTATTTGTCCGGCTGGTTCATTAAAAATCCTGGGAGCATCCTTTAGCACCGGTGAATAAATGATGCAGGGTATATGATTCAACTCGCGATGCAGGTCGCCGTATGGGTCGTTAGCCCATGCGCCATGGTCACCAAGGAAAACAAATATGGTATGGGGAAACCAGGCTTGTTTTGCCGCTTGTTTCATAAACTGCCCTATCGACCAATCCGCATATTCCACGCATCCGCTGTTTATATCAGTGTGCTTTGCTTTAAAGGAAATATCGCCAGGCACTTCATAGGGCGGATGATTAGACACTGTCATTAAGGTAGCAAAGAAAGGCCGGCCCTGCCGGTGATAATCATTCAGGATCGGCAATGCGTAGTTAAACATAAAATGGTCGGGCACTCCAAGTGCATTGATGACTTCGGACGAGGGGTAGTCAGCCTGGGATACGATACGGTCGACGTAATTTGCCCGTAGAAAGCCACCTACATTGTCGAACTGGTCATCGTGCGTGGTAAAATAGATCGTTTTATAACCTTGCTGCTTCATTAAGTAGGGAAGCCCTGTATAATGAGGTATCGGATCGATATACATGGTATGCCTCGCCATAAGTGCAGGGTAAGCGTAGAGGGTGGAAAATATGCCATTAAAGGTGTGCAGTCCGGCCGAGTAAAAGTTATCAAAGCTGTAGCCCCTTGCAGCTAGTGTGTCGAGGTTCGGTGTCAGGTCGGCGGTATGGGCAAAACGATCCATGTAAAATGCCGCCATGCTCTCCATAAGCACCAGCACCACGTTATACTTTTCCTGCTTCATTGTATCTACTACCTCACGCGCCAAAGGAGCGGCTGAATTTGTGCCGGTTATTCCTAGATATTGCCTGGCAAGCGCTATTGCTGCCCCGTCATCCATCAAATGCAAGGTTTTGTTTTCAGGCTTGCGAATTTCGATATAGCTGTAAATGAAGGTGAACACAGGATTAAGGGCTGCATTGTTCAGCAGTTCGTACTCACAGAAATATGCGGTTCCGGTATTGATCGGTGTCTTTTGCTCAGTTCGCCCCCTAATGCCCAGCACCATACATCCTGCAAAAAGGAAAACAGCCAGGAAACCCGTCCTGTGGGCACGTTTTCGGGCCGGTGGTTCCCACCTGATGTCTGCCCGGTTGCGCAAATATATCTTCCTTACCGTCGCCAGGTAGGCTATGGCAATCAAAATAAAAAGCAGCAGGTAGGCAAGAAAGCTCTTTTCTTCCAGCACCATCTTAAGCATAAACATTGGCGAATCAGACCAATTGAGGATGGTTACGTTCAGGCGGGAGTTGAAGCTAAGGAAAAAGGGGATATCAGCAGCGCAGGCCAGGAAGGCGGCGAGGTACAGGCTGCAAATGAAATAATGGAGCGGTCTTAAAGCCCGCCCGTTCGAATATTTAGTAATGTCGGCTGTAAGCAAAAGTATTCCCGGCAGTACCAGAATATAGCAACTAATCACGGTATCGTACCTGAGGCCCATTAAAAAAGTACTCAACCATATGCCCTTCCCGGGCCTTATAGTTTCAAGAACTGCACGATTAACGAATAGAAAAAGCAGGCGGAAAAAAGTAAAAAAAGCTATGCCTGTCAAATACATCTTGACGAGGTATTTCACTGACAGGGGCGTCTTATGAAGTATTTTAAAATACAAATATTTTGCAAGTAGTTAAAAACAGATAAAATAAAAGATAATTTAAAGAGGTGCGGGTTACAGATCTTATGCCGAAAGGTAGAAAAGATACCCGCAAATTCATAGGCTAATAAAGCACAAACGCTATGCCATTATACGCAAATGGCAGGCCTTGTGAAATTGATAAGTGCCTTATGAGCCAGGAAGCAAGAAAAATGAGAGCAGTCAAATTTTACCCGAAATGCTAATCTTTTCCACAGGATAGAGGCAAGCTGAGGGTTAGAAACAAAAGTGCTTAACGGTCTTGAAAGTCACTAACGATAACACAAAAGGCAATTTCCGGGCGATAAAAAAGACCTAAAAAAACGTCAAAAAAAACTCCTGCCTAAGCCTGCTCTTTTATAAAGAAAAAGCTGCAACCGTAATTTTTTTTCGCAAACACTACCGCAGTAATTTTTTTATAATTATCTTTCGCCAATACTTATTCTTGCAGCTAAATTTTATTCATAAATTTAACGCGATTTTTAAAGACACAACAAATGAGAACGCTCTACCTTACGATCTTTGTATTTTGCTTATTTACAGGCATTACCGGTTACGCACAACAGTTAAACAACCTGGAACAAAACGGTTCTGTAAACACTTATCGTTTATACAGCGACCCGAGGGGTACCACGGTTAAAGAATTCACTATTGAATACAGAAACGGAAGGTATCTTTTTTCCAGTGACCAATTCAGTTCTGAGCTGGTGAGGAAAAAAAGCGGGCATGATTACTACTTTATTGACGATTCGAAAGAGTATCAGAAACTGCGTTTTGATTTTTCGGGCCGTATAAGGCTGTACACAAAAGGCACGTTGAACGATGTAGTTTACCGCAGGGGTTACTATCGTTGCACCAACCATTGGCCTTATCATACATCGCCAAGCACCAATGGCTTTCCAAGCGATTGCTTCATAGAATGGAAATGGAGATAAAATAATATAGACCACTTTTTATAATAGTACCGGGGCTTACAGCCCCGGTATTTTTTTTGCATAACTTTATGCAGCCGTACAGGCATATATACTATGGATTACAAAGACTATTATAAAATACTGGGCGTAGATAAAAAAGCCACACAAGATGAGATCAAGAAGGTGTACCGGAAGCTTGCTTTAAAATACCATCCTGATAAGAACCCCGGCAACAAGCAGGCAGAGGACAAATTCAAAGAAATAAGTGAAGCTTATGATGTACTGGGAGATGCCGATAAGAGGAAAAAGTACGATGAACTAGGTGAGAATTGGAATCAATACCAGCAGCAGGCTAATACCGGCGGGAACAGAAGACAAGGTGGTGGCGGCTTCCGCGCTGAACAATTTGGCGGGGATGAGCAGGATTTTTCAGATTTCTTCGAGACTTTCTTCAGCGATAGTTTTGGAGGAGGGGGACGCAGGAGCAGCAGGCGTAGCAGTAGTATGCGGGGGCAAGACCTGGAATCGAGCACCGACCTTACGCTGGAGGAAGCATTTCATGGTACAGAGCGCCAACTGAACCTGAGGGACCAGAAACTGAAGGTAAAGCTTAAACCCGGCATCAGGGACGGACAAGTACTTAGGATGAAGGGGAAGGGCGGCCCGGGAATGAATGGCGGCGAGAACGGTGATCTTTATATAAACATACATGTACAAAACCACCCCCGCTTTGAACGCCGGGAAAATGACCTGTATTTTGACCAGCCGCTTGATGCTTATACAGCAATATTAGGAGGTAAAATAGCGGTGCAAACAATGGATAAAACACTACAAATGAATATACCTGCCGGCACCGACAGCGACAAAGTGTTCCGCCTGAAAGGAATGGGAATGCCTGTATATGAAGACCCAAAACAACATGGTGATGCATTTGTAAGAGTAGTAATAACGGTACCTAAAAACCTTACAGAACAGGAAAAAGAAATGATAAAGAAACTTGCCAGGAAGTAGGCGCTAGCCAACAAGCCAAAGGATCAGCTTTAATATGGCAGCAATATAAACCGGCAACAAGGCTACGGTGATCGAAACTATCACTGCCAGGCCCAGCCTGAACTTTCTTTTGGATAATACTGCTTTTGTGTCCATGGGATATTGTAATAGTATTGCAATATCCGCTTCTATCATCTCTAATAAAAATTTACCCACCCTCTTAACAGCTGTTTTAAAAACACTTAACGAGCTATTAGCAAAAAGCCCCGCATAGTCTGCAGGGGCTTTTAAATATCGGGCAAATTGTTGTTATACTCTGAATACCCAGCCGTGGATATCTTCTTTGCGGCCATAGCGGATGGCTGCCAGCTCTTCTTTCAACCAGTTTGATACCTTCCATTCAGCTACCGGCGGCAGCTGCATCTCATCGTCATGATAAGTAAGTTTAGCTATGGGAGCGATCGAAGCTGCGGTACCTGTACCGAAGGCTTCCTTTAAGTTGCCCTCCTTGTAGGCAGCCTCTATCTCATCAATGCTTAGAGGCCTTTCTTCAACAGTCATGCCCTTCTCACGCAGCAGGGTAATAACGCTATCGCGGGTAACGCCTGCCAATATGGTTTCTGTAATATTTGGAGTAATAACCTTGTCGCCTATGACAAAGAATACATTCATGGTGCCTATCTCCTGCACGTACTTATGTTCAAACCCATCGGTCCACAATATCTGGTCATAGCCCATTTTCCTGATCTGCAGGGTTGGATACATACTCATACCGTAGTTGCCGGCAGCTTTTGTATACCCTATTCCACCCGGGAAAGCGCGAACATACTTGTCCTGAACGTAAATAGAAACAGGATTGGCGTAATACGGACCAGCAGGGCTTGTTATGATAATGAACAGGAATTTCTCGGCCGGTTTTACACCAATGAACTCATCCACTGCTATCATAAACGGGCGGATGTAAAGAGATGTTCCCTCGGCGGTCGGTATCCAATCCTTGTCCAGCTCAATAAGCTGCCTCATGCCTTCCACGAATATTTCCTCAGGAACTTCGGGCATAGCCATGCGTTCCGCAGAGATATTCATACGTTTCAGGTTATCATAGGGGCGAAAGATGACGGGATTGCCCTGCGGGTCTTTGTAGGCTTTTACGCCTTCAAAAATGGCCTGGCCGTAGTGCATAAAAGTAGTAGCAGGGCTAAGGCTAAGGTTTGCAAACGGCTTTATTACGGGCTGTTTCCACTCACCATGCTCAAATTCCGCTACCAACATATGGTCGGAATAACTCTTACCAAACTGGATATTTGCAGGGTTTAATTCATTTATGCGGCTTTTTTCTACTTTCTCAACAGCAATACCTAAGGCGGAAACACTCATAAAAACGAAAGACTAATAAAGAAGAATGAATTATTTTCGCAAAGAAACAAAAATTTTTCCGCTTAAGCCCTCACAGATACAATTCAGTGTAATATCACAAATCATATGAAAGATATCCCTTTAATAATTGAGACTGACATTATTAGTGATGAATGGAATACCTTTTGGGATAGCCTCTCCGAAACAGCAGGCCCCCTGGCACCTAAAAAGGTATTGGTCATTTCAAGTATGTATGGCCCAGGCTCTACTGAAGCAACACAACTGCAGAAAATGATGCAGGCTTGCGCTTTAACTGAAGAACAATACAATGTGGTACAACTAGCTGATAGTGAGGATAGTGCATGGCATCAACTTCAATATCATCTGAAACCGAAAGTGGTCATTTTGCTAGGCATATTACCGGACAGGCTAGGCATTTCTGCCTTGTTCAGGATCAACGAGCCAAACAATTATAACGAATGTATCTGGATACCCTCCCTTTCGTTAAGCGAACTGGAGATCAACCCCGAAGTGAAAAAGCAACTTTGGCTGCAGGGCTTAAAGCCTGTATTTGTGGATAAAAAATTCGGGGAGGTATAGGCAAATATGGCTCCTGCTGACATATTACTGCAATATTGGGCTTATGATTCATTTCGTCCTTTACAGGAGGAAATAATTACCAGCATTTTACAAAACAAGGATACGATGGCCCTGCTGCCAACAGGAGCGGGCAAATCGGTATGCTACCAGGTACCTGCGCTGGCAAGGGATGGCTTTACATTAGTCATATCACCATTAATAGCACTGATGCAGGACCAGGTAGCGAGGCTAAAGCAACACGATATCATGGCAGCCTGTATACACGCAGGCATGAACTACCACGAGGTGAAGGTATGCATAGAAAATATGCTATATGGCCCTTATAAACTGCTTTATGTGTCGCCTGAACGATTGCAGACCGAGCTGTTTAAAGAATACCTGCCGTCATTCAACCTGAATCTCATAGCTGTAGATGAGGCTCACTGCATATCGCAATGGGGACAGGATTTCAGGCCCGACTACCTGAAAATTGCGGAGCTACGCAACATTTTCCCCGATGTACCTTTTTTGGCACTTACTGCATCCGCAACTGACCAAGTGCAGAAGGACATTGCAAACAGCCTCCAACTGAAAAACCCCGCTATTTTCCGCCAAAGCGTAGAGCGCAGCAACCTCTTTTACGAGGTAAAGTATAGCGAGAACAAGGCTAAGGATGTACGCGATAACCTGCCTGGAATTGGCAGCAATATCATCTATTGCCGTAGCCGGAAGCAGACTGAAATGCTGGCAAGGCAATTACAGCAAAACGGCATTACAGCAACAAGTTACCATGCGGGTATGCTCAAAGACAAGCGTGAAGCGGCACAAATAGCCTGGATGCAGAATGAAGTGCGGACGATAGCGGCCACTACTGCATTTGGTATGGGAATTGACAAGGCCGATGTGCGAATGGTGCTGCATTATGATTCGCCAGAGCATCTCGAGGCATACTACCAGGAGGCAGGACGCGCAGGACGGGATGGCAAACCTTCGAAAGCATTATTGCTTTATAATGCCGCCGATATCAACCGGCTCAGGGAGAGCGTTGCCATACAGTTCCCGGCAGAGGCATACCTGCGGCAGGTATACCAGTCGGTAAATGAATACCTGCAGATACCCATTAGTGCACAGCCAGACCGATATTTTTCTTTCGATCTTGCTGATTTTTGTAAAAGGTTCGAACTGGAGATTTCACCGGCCTCTTATGCATTAAGGCTATTGGCACAGGAAGGTTTGTGGACCATAAGCGAGGCAGTGTTTCACCCGGCGAGCATACAGTTCATAACCGACAGGCATACCCTGGACCAGGTAGCTGCTACATACCCAGACCTTGGATATGTGACCACTGGCTTGCTTCGCCTGTATGGCACTATCTTCCACTACCCCACTACAGTCCGGATTTCGGCACTGGCATACCAGTTGAAATTAGACAAAGTGCTGCTTGAACAAATATTGCAAACACTGCACAAAATGGAGGTGCTGGAGTACAATAAACCTAG
Organism: Bacteroidetes bacterium UBA1947; assembly: GCA_002336915.1. Lineage (GTDB taxonomy): Bacteria > Bacteroidota > Bacteroidia > Chitinophagales > Chitinophagaceae > MKUN01. Next base: position 24,716 of record DDET01000001.1, read on the forward strand.
CGAAGGGCCACAATTATACTTTCATCATTTCAGGGTTGATAGCAGGCATTTAATTATTGACATGCAACGCATTGCTATTTTACGAAAGCAGCACGAAGCAAGAACAGATGCAATGATATATTTCCTCCAAAACGACAGGATATGCAGAGAAAGGATACTCAAGAACTATTTTGGAGAAGATAAAAAAGAAGACTGCGGACACTGCGATGTGTGTGCTGCTAATAAAATAAAGACGGCAAGTGATACAAAAAAGCTTTACAACGAGCTGCCCGGTATAATAAAGAGCAGCGGAACAATAGCGCTGGAACGCCTTGTGAAAGGCTTCCCGGCCAGTATGCGTGGAGAAGTGATTACGGTCCTCCGCAAACTGGCTGATGAGGGAATCGTGATAATAGAAAATAATACCGTTTCCAGCATATAGCAGACGGTACGGACCAACCACAAGCACTTGATCTTACCTAAACAATAAAACTATACATAAGCATTTTTGAATATTGAGCCACTACAAGCTACTTTTGGCTATTAAATTTCAGTTTTGACTTTAACACCGGTACGTTTCACAATAGTTGGTTTTGGTAACATCGGCCGTCGCCATGCAGAGCATATCATGCACAACCCCGAGGCAAAGCTACTGGCTGTTTGCGATGTAAATGCTATGGTACAGGCGAAAGTACCGGAAGGTGTAGCCTTTTATAACAGTATTGATGAGATGCTGCAAAAAGAGACCGCTGATGTCTTATGCGTCTGCACTCCAAATTACCTGCACGAGCCACACACCCTTGCGGGGCTAAAGGCCGGGCTGCACACCGTTGTGGAAAAGCCAATGGCCCTAAGCGTAACGGAGTGCGACAACATGATAGCTGCCGCCAATGAAACGGGCAAAACCATATTTGCGGTAAAACAAAACCGTTACAACCCCCCTGTACAAGCTGTAAAGAAACTCCTCGCCAATAATGAACTTGGAGACATATTCATGATACAGGTGAACTGCTTCTGGAACCGGGGTGATGCTTACTACGCCGAAGGCAACTGGCGGGGCACAAAAGAAAAGGACGGGGGCTGTCTCTTCACACAGTTCAGCCATTTTGTGGACATACTGTATTACCTAAATGGCACAATAGTCGAGGCGGAAGGCTGGCTGCACAATTACGCACACCAGCATAATACAGAGCTTGAGGATACCGGCAGTTTTGTAATGAAAGCAGCAAATGGCGCCATTATCAATTTCAATTTTACTACCTGCGCTTACGAACGCAATATGGAAGGCTCGATAAGCATATTTGCAGAGAAGGGGACTGTAAAAATAGGCGGCCAATACCTGAACACCATAGAGTACCAGCAACTACAAGCCGCTACCCTGCCCCACATAAATATTACCGCCAAGGCCAATGACTATGGCCTGTACCAGGGCTCTATGAGCAATCACGATAAAGTAATACAAAACGTAGTGGACGTACTACGCAACAGACAGCCTATAATGACAACCGCCGGGGAAGGCCGCGAGGTGGTACGGATCATAGAACAGATGTACAAGGACGCAGTGAAAATATAGAAAACAAAGGCCACCCGCAACCCGCCGAAGTGCATGCTTATACCCTTGAAGCCACATTCACTGACGGCACAGCCAAACAAATTAACGGTAGTATTTCTTTATTAAGATAAAATAGCAAAATTTATCATTTTAATAAAATATTTATTAGTTTTAGGAACTGTTTACCATCTTACACACATGACATGAAGTACCTGTACCTCTTCTTGTGCCTCTTGCTTACCCCCTGGGCAGTTTCAGCACAAAACAAGGTCCACAACCCTGGATTTGACGCCATGGTCAGTTGTCCGTTCAGCTATAGCGAGCTCAATTACTATCGTTGCGTGGATTGGCAGCGTTCCACAACAGGGACTACCGACTATTTTAATAGCTGCAATGTAGTAGACGTAGGGATCCCCGGCAATTTTGTAGGCTCACAAGCCGCTTTTAACGGAAACGCCTACGCAGGCGGCTATATGTATGCATCTGCGAACTACCGCGAATACATGCAGGGCAAGCTGGATTGGCTAAGCCAGGGTGGCTTTTACAGGGTAACTATACACGTGTCAAGAGCGGAAAACGAGCGGTATGCATGCGATGGGTTCGGCGTATTCTTTCACCAGTATGGCTATGGCGACACCAATATTTCCACACAAATAAATGTATTGCCGCAAATAGACTATTCCCCCTATGGCATCATTACCGACACCACTAACTGGGTTACGTTAAAAGATTCATTTTATGCGGACTCAGCATACAGGTTCCTTGTCATCGGCAACTTTCACACCAACTCGCAAACCAATGTAGTGTCAGTGAACCCAAATAACGCAGGATTAAATGCCTACTACTATTTCGATGATGTACATGTAGAACTGATTCCATCCTTCCTTACCGCGGTCTTGCACCAAACCAATGTAACATGTTACGGTGCAAACAATGGTGTGTTATCTGCCAGTCCGCATGGTGGTGTGCCACCGTATACTTATTTGTGGGTACCGGGCAATTATAACACAAGCACAGTCTCCAACCTCCCGGCAGGCACTTATACGTTATACATGACAGATGCCATTAATGACACCTTCAAGCATATATTTCATGTTACTGAACCGGGTCAGATAATCATAAATCCCTGGCAGCGCAACATAAGCTGTAATAGCGCGACAGGCAGTGCTGCTGTTACCGTAACGGGCGGCTACCCACCTTATACCTACTTGTGGCAACCTACGAACAGCACCAATGATACCATCACCAACCTGGCAGCCGGCAACTATACCTGTAATGTTTATGATTCACACGGCTGCCATACTACTCATGTATTCAATATCCTGAACGCCGCTAACCTTGCGGGAACCATTGTACAAAACGGCGTACAATGTGCCAATACAGGGACACTTACCATGAATGTGACGGGCGGTTCGCAGCCTTACCATTTCTTCTGGTCCAACGGGGATACTACGGCTACCATCGGCAATCTTGTGGCGGGCAGCTATACCTGCACCGTTTATGATAATGACAGTTGTTCTGTAATACAAACCATTACTATTACCCCACCCTCACCAATTATTATTACAGGCAGCCAGCATAATATTGCATGCGCGTACAGCACAGGCTCCGCAACAGTTTCAGTAACGGGGGGTACAGCCCCTTATACCTATTCATGGGCGCCTATCGGCGGTAATGGCCCTACGGCAAACAACCTGCCGCTGGGCACATACGTATGTACTGTAACCGATGCAGTGGGCTGTACCGAAACGCAACCGTTCGCAATCACCGTCCCGGCACCTTTTACAGCGAGTTCCACGCAGATCAACCTGAATTGTAATCATCTCACAGGTACTGCAACAGCCTTGCACGCGGGCGGGACAGGACCTTACCGTTATTCCTGGTCTACCGGAGATACAACACAATCTATCACCGGGCTGAACCCGGGAAGCTATACTTGCACCCTGCTCGACAATGATAGCTGCGTTGCTACAGTTACGGTAAACATCATACAGGTGACACCGCTGTCGGTAAGCACCACACATACCGATATACTCTGTTTTGGACACCATGATGCTACTGCTTCGGCTACAGTTACAGGCGGAACAGCACCCTACTCGTATTCATGGTCTCCGGGCAGCATAACCGGGCCTACAGCAACAGGCTTATCCGCCACGACATATACTTGTACCGTAACTGATGCAGATACATGTACTGCCACATCAACATTTACCGTACTCGATCTGTCGCTGCCTATGAATTACTCTTTATCTGATTCTACTATCGATTGCAAGTCTGCAATGGTGAAAGCGACCCATGTAAGCGGAGACACTATCGTACGGATGACATGGTTATTCAATGGTGATGGTACAGATACCTCCGACGACAACCCTGCTATACACAGTTTCAGCGCGAACGAGCCAAACCCTGTGCAGGCAGTACTCATCAACCAGATAGGCTGTCACGACACACTCAACTACGTAGTGAACCTCCATTACTGGACGATCGCAGACTTCTCGTTCAACCCCATTGTGCCTAAACAAAACAAACCCGTCTACTTTACAGATCGTTCGCAAGGTGGCATCGTATCTTATAGCTGGGACTTTGGCGATAGTACCTACAGCACAGATAAAGATCCCGAGAAACAATACGAGGTAGGAGGCACGTATACGGTATGCCTTACCGTTACAGATACAATAGGCTGCAGCTCACGAGCGTGCAAAGGACTAGTGGCCGATGTTTTGAAAATAGTGGACGTTCCTTCCGCATTCACACCAAACGGTGACGGATTTAATGACGTCTTGTATATGCGTGGGTTTGGCGTAAAAACAGTCGTTATGCGAATATATAATCGTTACGGCAATGAGGTGTTTGAAACGGACAGCATGTCAAAAGGCTGGGACGGCACCGTCAATGGCACGCCCGCCGGATCAGACGTTTATGCCTACGTTATAGATGTGACTTTTGCAGATGGCAGCAATTTGAAAAAACACGGGAACGTCAGTTTGCTTAGGTAGTTTGCCAAAAGCCAGCCTATGGACCTGCATTGACATTTAGGTAAAAAACAATATGTTAATGGGGAAAAATAAAACTGATTTATTTGTTATCTATTACGAAAAAAATGTTTACTTTAACATCATATATTTATAATAATTTTTCACTCACCTATTTTTTTTGAAATGGTAATTAAAAATACTTTCTCGTTAACGCGAATATTACCTCTGGTATTTGCGCTGAACATTGCGAATGTCGTGCATGCGCAGTGTCCTGCTATCTCATGTCCCGGGAATATTACACAGTCTAATGACCCGAATTCGTGCGGAGCTATCGTGAACTTTGTGGCACCTGTTGGTACCAACCCCTGCGGTGCTCAAACATTCAACTATACCGGTAGTATGCAGAACTATACCGTGCCTGCCAATGTTACCACGCTAACGATTACAGCGAAAGGTGCGCAGGGAGGAAATGGTGGTGGTCTTGGCGCTATTATGACCGGAGATGTTACGGTGACGCCCGGCAACACACTTAAGATACTCGTTGGCGGCCAGGGCATGACCAACTACCAGTTTTGCGGCACCTGGTTCGGTGCGGGCGGCGGTGGCGGTTCATTTGTTACTACCAGTACCAACACTCCCCTTATCATAGCCGGTGGCGGTGGTGGTAACATATGCGCGCCACTTGTTGGCATGGATGCTGTTACCGGCACTACCGGCCAAAATGGTAATAGCCCTGCATATCCTTCTAACATTGGCTATGGTGGTGTAGCCGGCAACGGTGCAACTGGCAATCTTCCACATGGTGGCAATGGCGGCGGCCTTCTTACAGATGGTGCCAACGGCTCTTGCGCCTCTCCCGGCCAGGCATTTGTTAACGGCGGTGCCGGCGGTGTAGCTTGCATTGGCCTTCCCGGTTCTGACGGTGGCTACGGCGGTGGCGGCGGTGGCGGTAATGCCGGCGGCGGCGGCGGCGGCGGCTATTCAGGTGGTGGCGCTTCTTACCACTTCCCCGGCAATGGCGGCGGTGGTGGTTCATACAATTCAGGTACCAACCAGGTGAACAGTGTGGGTAATACCGGCAACGGACAGGTGATCATTGCCGGCGGCTCAGCTACTACTACTTTAATCGCAGGCCTTCCTCCCGGCTCTGTTTTCCCAATAGGTACTACTACCGAAACATACCAATGTGCAGATGGCCTGGGAAATTTCGCAACATGCTCCTTTACTGTAACAGTTATTGATACTTCTCATCCACATATCACAGGCCCTGCTGACCAAACAGCCTGCCTTAATGTAGTGAACGGCCTGGCACCGACAGTCACAAATGCATCTTGCCCCGTTATTACATATACACTCACCGGCGCTACCACTGGCAGTGGTGTTAATGATGCGAGCGGAACCTATTTCAATGCAGGTGCTACTACCGTTACTTATACTGTGACAAGTGCAAATGGCAACACCGATAGTTATTCTTTCAATGTTTACGTAAGCGACGGTGCACCGCCGACGATCGTTATTTCTTCAAACTTATCAGGCGATTCGGCATGTAATGGTATACCTGTTGTGTTTACCAGTACCATCACAAACGGTGGCCCCGGCCCTGTTTTCCAGTGGATAAAAAATAATGTAATAGTAGGCTCAGGACCAACATATACAGATGCAACACTGGCTACAAATGACATAGTGTATTGCGTTCTTACAAGTAATGATCCCTGTGTGGCTATAACGGTTGATACAAGTAACAGCATCTCGATGACAGTAAACCCTGTTGTGGTACCTACAGTCACCGTTACGCCTAACCCGGGCAACCCTGTTTGCCCCGGCACAGCTGTTTCATTTACAGCAACTGTAACTGACGCGGGCCCCAACCCCACTTACCAGTGGCATAAGAACAATGTGAACGTGGGCACTAACTCACCTACATTCATCATCGGTTCAGTAGTAACAGGCGATGTGTTTGATGTAACATTCACAAGTGACGCGATATGCGCTATACCTGCTACACAGACAAGTACTCCGGTAACGATGTCAACCGACTATGACAGTCCCTTCCTCTCAGGTGTTGCCGGTCAAACAATTACAAAGACCCCTTACCTGCTTTATGTACGGAATACGATCAGGGATGCGAACTGCGACCTGATAGCAACTATTGAACCTCAAGGCCTGAACCCTGTATATGGTGGTGCTAAAGTGAGCGTAACCCTGGACAATAACGTAATGACCTACAACGGCCAGCCATACCTGCAACGTCACTTTGATATAGAACCTGACAGCTTTGCAGCAACAGCTACTGCTATATGCACACTGTACGCATACCAAAGTGAGTTTGACGCTTACAACCTGGTAGCAGCGCAGTATGGCGTACCTCAAATGCCTTACAACTATATATATGATGGCAGCATCAGGGTAACACAGTTCCACGGCACTGGTACCGCACCGGGCAATTACACAGGCAACAGCGAAGAGGTAGTTAACCCTGCGGTATATTGGGATACAGCACACAACTGGTGGCAAATATCGTTTGCAGTGAAAGGGTTCAGTGGTTTCTACATCCACACAAACCAATTCCCGCTGACCGTAGGTACTCATGCTAAAACCGATTTCTCTATAAATGCGTTCCCGAACCCGGTACAGGATAAGGTGACCATCCAGATAAACGGGAAGCGTGGAAACAACAGTATGCTGAGCATTACCGACCTACTGGGCAAAGAGATAGTAACAGTGCCTGTAAATGATGATAAGGCCATAGCCGATATCAGTTCATTGGCGCAGGGAATGTACCTTATAAAGTATACAGACGACGAAAGGTCGCAGACCATAAAAGTCACGAAGCAGTAACGACCTTCTAAACTTCATAAAAAAAGAGTCCCGCAAAATTGCGGGACTCTTTTTTTGAATTATGGTCAGCCAATCAAATGCTTTTCGATGCAAGCCTCCTTACCGATAAACGGCTTTAAACACCGGCGCGTTCATACTTGTTCAGTGCCGCGACGAAGCGCAAAAAAATAGCCCCGGATCTGTAAAGAACCGGAACCATTTCGAAATTATCGATCACTCTAAAACGCTGCAATTAATTATAACTGCGGTACGTAATAAGGCGAGATAAGAATATAAACCAATACACCGGTAATACTTACATAAAGCCATAAAGGGAAAGTGTAACGTGCCAGTTTCTTATGTTTACCGTATTCACCCGTTGCCGAATGATATGCAGTAAACAATATAAAAGGCAGGATAATAGCTGCCAGCACAATATGCGTAGCCAGTATAGTGTAATAGAAATAACGAATAGGCCCTTCGCCGCCAAATTTCGTCTCGGGTGCCATCAGGTGATGTGCGATATAGAACACCAGGAACAAACTGGACAAGGCTATTGCTGTAAGCATAATACGCTTATGCGTCATGTAATTTTTCTGTTTTATAGCGATAAGCCCCCAAACAAGTAATACAGAAACCGTAGAATTGATAATTGCATTGAACAGGGCAAAAACATGTATGTCAAAGCCCAGGTGAAGCGTAAGCTTGTATTTGGACAAAACAGCCACTGCTGCAAATACAACGAATGAAACGGTGATGATCAGCAGGCGGGCCCTGGGATCGTTCCTCTTAATAAATGGTGTGAGCATATAACTAATTCAGAAATTCAAAAAAAATCAAATTCAAAAAAGAAGTCGATGGCTACTACTTCCGCTTTTTATTTTCGTAAAAGAGCAATACTACGTCATCAGAGCAGCGTTTCATTTCAGCGCCTTCTTTGCCGTCATAATATCCGCGAATGTACCTGTACTGGTCCAGCAACACAAATTTCTCTGTGTGCACAAAATCCTCCACTCCGCCATCACCCGGTTGCACCGATAGATATAACTCGTTGCGTGCATAATTATATATCGCTGCCTTTTCACCGGTCAGGAACCACCAATAATCGTGATTTACATTGTATCGTTCAGCGTATTTTCTTAAGACAGGAAAGGAATCGCGCGCCGGGTCAACGGTTATCGTGATAAGTTGAACTGCAGTATCCAGCTTTTTTTTAAATGCCTTTTGCAGCATTGCCATATTACGGGTAAGCTTAGGGCATGGGCCGGAGCAATTGGTAAAGATAAAATCCACGACCAGTATCTTACCTGCAAGGTCCTTGTTTAGCGATATTTCCTGGCCCAGCTGGTTTGTTAACCTCAGATCGGCCACTTTGTGGAATGTGGTGTCATATTTCATTTTACCATTCACCACCTGACTGTCTATCTTATCGCTTATATAGTACTTAGGCAAGTGCACAACACCTGTAGCCAGCTTGCGTGTTATATAAAAAACAGAAAGCGGTAGCAAGAGTGCTACCGCTATTCCAATTATGTATCGTTTAGAATTATTCTTAGTCATTTATCTTTTGTACTGCCTTGCAAAAATAAGCAGTTTTATCTTGTTGGCGAGTGACTATTCATGAACAACCAGAAACCACCATCAGCAAGGAAGGCGATAATGAACCAGATGAATAGCGTAAGCGGTATCAAGACCATTATCAGGAAGCTCTTTATCTCATCGCCAAGGTGCATGAATATAGCAACAATATAGCCTGCTTTCAGGATAGTAAGCGCCAGGAAAAAGAATGCTACCAGTGCCTTAGGCATCTGGTGGCTGAAGAACATACCCAGGACTACTTCAACCAGGGTTACAACCAGCAATATCCAAAACACTTTCCATATACGGCCTATCTGCTTTTTGCTTTCGGGAGAATTCACATCGGTATGATGCTGCATGATGCCCGAATAGAGCTTAGACTGATCGCCCTCGTAGTAATGTTGTATCTCGTTTTGATTATGATGCTGAGACATTCTTTATATTTTGTAGTTGTGAATGAATGTTTATAAAAATTAAAGTAGATAGAAGCAGGTGAATACAAATACCCATACAAGGTCTACAAAGTGCCAGTAAAGACCCACTTTTTCTACCATTTCATAATGGCCGCGACGCTCGTAGGTGCCGTTCACGGTGTTAATGAGTACTACGATATTAAATATCACACCACTGGTAACGTGTGCACCATGGAAACCTGTGATAGTAAAGAAGTAGTTGAAAAAGTCGTGCGTGGCCTGCATACCGTGTGCCGGTAAGGCGGCCTGGACCGACTCCTTATGATGATTGAAAAAATGCTGGAAAGTAGATACAGGATCAGTAGCGTTGATGAAAGACCCCCACCAGCCACCTTCGCTATGCAGGTGCGTCCACTCCCAGGCCTGGCAGCTCAGGAAGCATATACCACCCACAATCGTCCACAGCATCCATTTTATTACGCCTTGTTTGTCGCCATAGTGACCTGCGTGCACCGCAAGCACCATAGTAACCGAACTCATGATAAGTATAAAGGTCATCAAGCTCACGAACAACAGTGGCAGGTTAGCCTCGCCCATAAAGGGGAAGGATTTGAACACCTGGTTGGCATCCGGCCATACCGCACTAAAGAAACGCGTAGTACCGTAGGCGATAAGAAGAGCCCCGAATGTGAAACTATCGGACAATAGGAAAAACCACATCATCATTTTTCCGTAGCTCACATTGAACGGAGAACGTCCTCCCCCCCACATTTTGGTTTCCGGTGCTGTAGTAGCTGTAGCTTGTGACATACTTTATTTTAAGGTTAATTATAATTGCGAATCGGCTGCGAATTTCGAAACAATTTTATTGATTTGCCAGAAAGAACACAAATAAATATATCCACAATGCATCTACAAAATGCCAGTAAGTGGCAACGATCTCCAGTCCTGTGGAATTATATATTTTTACCCTTGTCCTAAAGGCGCGGAAAAATACAA
>DDET01000041.1 GCA_002336915.1 Bacteroidetes bacterium UBA1947
ATGCGTGCGCCGCCGCTATCATTCAGCCCCACCAGTGGTGCCCCGTTCTGCATGGCCAGGTCCATTATCTTGCATATCTTCTCCGCATGCGTTTCGGAAAGGCTGCCACCAAATACGGTAAAGTCCTGCGAAAAAACATAAATAGGCCTGCCGTTCACCGTACCGAAGCCGGTCACTACGCCATCACCGGGATATATTTCCTTCTCCATGCCAAAGTCCCTGCTCCTGTGCGTTACCAGCATACCTATCTCCTGGAACGAACCTTCATCCAGCAATAGGGTGAGCCTTTCCCGGGCCGTAAGTTTGCCCTTTTTATGCTGTGCCTCTATACGCTTGGCGCCACCGCCTGCCAGTGCTTGTTCCTGTTTTTCCTTCAGTAAGGCTAATTTGTCCATATATCTGCAAAATGTGGAGACAAACCTACTGCAAAACAGGCAAAGATTTGGCATCACTTTTATACAATTGTAACATTCTCTTATACTACTATAACTTGCAGCTTGATACTTTCATGATAATTTTGCCTTAAGGATCGGGAAAGATGAAAAGAACAATATTTATCGCAATACTGGTTTTACAATACTGCCTGCAGGCAAATGCCCAAAATATACCTGCCTATACTGCCGATGCCCTAATGAAGCGCGCATCCTCCGCCGATACCTTATACGTGATCAACTTCTGGGCTACATGGTGCTTACCATGTGTAAAGGAACTTTCCGCTTTCGACACCCTGCAGGCCAAATACAAGGGCAAGCCCGTTAAGGTATTGCTTGTTAGTTTCGACTTCAAAGAAAGCTATCCTCAAAAAATAATAGGTTTCATAAATAAGAAAAAAATACAGCCCGAAGTGCTATGGTTCAGTGAAACGGATGCTAATTCTTTCATCCCAAAAATAGATAGCGAATGGTCGGGCGCACTGCCTGCCACGCTTATCCTGCAGCCATCAAAGAAATTCCGTTTTTTTAACGAAGGTATCATTACATCGGGCATGCTTGGCAAGATCATCGACAAGCAGCTCGGTTCATAACGCAATTATTGTTCAAGCTACAGCCATACAAACGCCTCAGCGAGGCCATACAGAACGAGGCTTTCGAGCCTATGTTCGCATGGGGCCTGCGCATGGCCATTGCAGGCGCTGTTCCGGTTATCTGGGGTATCGCCACGCATCATATCAGTCCGGGGGTATGGATAGCCCTTACTGCGGAGTGCATTTGCTGGGTGGAGCTCAAAGGCACGTTTGGCCAGCGCATACGCGTGCTGCTTGGCGGCACTTTCCTTGCCTTCGTCTTCGCTATACTCGGCAGCATTACCGGTACCAGCATCTGGATAAGCACCGCCGCCATGCTGGTAGTTGCATTCATATCCAGCCTGTTCAAAAACCTGGGCGACCGCGGCAGCGGGCTTTCTATCTGCGTTTACTTATTGTTCATCATTTGCAATGCATATCCCGCCACAAGCTTCGATGAATTAAAGACGCGCGCATTCCTGGTGCTCGCCGGCGCAGGCTGGACGGTACTTGTGAGCCTGCTGATAGCGCTCTTCATGCCGGCACGCCAACCATACCGCCGCTCCATAGCCCTTATCTGGAAAGCCATATCAGGCCTTATTGTTACGGTCTCAAAAGGCTGGGACGGCAAAACACCCCGCAGCAGCACCCGCGACATTTACCTGCAGGAAAAAGAGCTGCGCACTGCTATCGATGCTTCCCTTACTTTCCACTCAGCCACCGTGCACCAGGTCAGCAAGAAAGACAAACACGAATACCAGCTCGCCCAGCTTCGTAAAGCTACCGCACTTATAGGAACGCACATTATTTCCATCAGCGGCGAACTGGAAGGAGTAAATACAAAAACCATAGATACCTCCCTGCAGCTAAAGATCTCGGGACTTTTCAGTGCCCTGCAGCAAGCCGCCGACCGTATGGCTGTCTACGTGCTCACCCTCAGGCCCGAGGAAGAACTACTCCTTACATCACGCCTCAGCAGGTTAAACAAACTGGTGCTACTCCTGAAGGAATACAAAGTAGATAGCGATCCTGAACTGGCAATAACCATTAAGCGTATCATACAACTTACTGAAAGGGCAATGAAGCTTTTTGATAGCTGCCTTGCCCGCCTTAAAGAAATGGATGATGACCTCCCGGTATTCCGCTCCTATTCCCTATACAAAACATTGTATACCCTGCACCCAAAGCACTGGATAAATAACCTGGTACTGCTCTTCAACTTCAACACCTTTACCACGCGCTATGCGCTTCGTGCTGCAGCCGCGGCTACTGTGGCCATGTTCATTTACAAATGGTTCAATATAGACCATGGTTACTGGCTGCCCTTCAGCGTTATCATAGTCCTGCAACCCTACTTTGGCGCCACTTTCAAAAAGGCAGTACAGCGCATTGCAGGCACGATTGTCGGGGGCCTGGTAGGGGGCCTGTTGCTCAGGGTGCACACCGGTATGCACATAAAAGAGATCATGCTCTGCCTCAGTTTCATCTTCATGGTTTACTATCTGCGCAGGAACTATGGCATAGCTGCCTTCATCATCACGCTCAACCTCGTACTGCTTTTTAACATTGAAGCGCCGGTAACACAAGGCCTTATCATAACACGTGCCCTGGCCACAATAGGCGGCGCAGCGCTGGCTGTGATCGCGGGTTTTGCACTATTGCCCAACTGGGACCGCAAGTGGCTACCTGTACATCTGGCCAATGCCATTCACACCAACTACGAGTATTTTCTTTTTACCTTCTTTTCGCCCGCGCCAAATGTCAACTGGACGCGCATGAAGCGCAATGCAGAGTCAAAGAACAGCAATGCTTTTGATTCCTTCAGCCGCTACATGCAGGAGCCCGGCGGTGGTAAAAAGACTTATAGCACTTACTTCCAGCTCATCACCCACAATGTGCGCCTCACTCGCGAGATCAATAACATACACCTTGAGGAAGAGAACCGCACCGCATCAGATACCGGTACTGCAACGCCGGAACAGCAGGAGCGTATCAATGACTGCCTTTATCACTTCAACGATATCATACAGCTCATCAGCAATTTTGATCCGGAAATAAAAATAGAAGTGCTGCTCTCCGATGAAAATTACCTAAGCCCCTTCCGCCTAACAGAGCATGAGCTCTTGTACCTCGACAAGATGATAATAGAGCTGCAGGAAATGCACTACGACCTGCAGAAGCTGGTGGATGTTAACGGAAAAGCCTAACTAGCTATTGGTCATTCTCTCCAGGCGAGCCGGAGGGGTTTCTTTTTACCCATTGAGTCTCCTTCTTCAGGGACTCAATGGCCCGCGACGAAAAAAGCTAAATGCATATTGGACCATCACACGTAGAGACGCAAGATTTTGCGTCTCTACTCGCGTTGGACAAACAACCCATTACTGTCACTTCCCTTCACGGAAGCCGGAGGGGTTTTACCGCACTACGGTCAAATCGCCCTTATAATAATAAACCTTATTCTCCCCGTCCTTAAATTCTATGTAGTAGTTATACACATCACCATCCACTGCTATTCCTTTCACAGTACCATCCCATTTATCGTTCACGTTCTCAGAGTAGAATACCCTGTTGCCCCACCGGCTATATATCATCAGCTTATAGCTGTTCAGCGTACAGCTTATTGCAGCGCCAAATTTATCATTCCTGCCGTCGCCATTAGGACTGAAGGCCGTGGGTATCACCACGGTACAGGGGCAGTCTTCAAATTGCACATTTACCTTTGCGGTAGCGCTGCATAAACCCTGTGTCACTTTCACCGAATACAGGCCTGCCTTCGTAGCTTTAAGTGTTCTGTTCGTGCTGCCATCCTGCCACAGGTAGCTGCTGCTGTCTACCCCCGCGTCCAGGCTTATTTCTGTCTCATGGCACGGTATCAGGCCACTACCCAGTTTTATGTCCATCACTTTCTGGTGTACCCGTACTGTATCACTCACACTGCATGGGCCCACGCTCACTTTTACTATATAGTCGCCCCCTTCGGTTACTTTATACACAGCAGCAGTATTATTATCCTGCCAGTCGTATTTTGCTATGTTGTATGCCGATGTTGCGTTTAGCACTATTACTTCTCCCTTACATAGCGCAGTATCCGGGCCAAGGTCCACGCTCAGGTCATTAATGAACTGCACATGGAAACTGTCTATTCTTTCCGCGCAGGCTTTGTGGGCATACACCTGCTTTGTGCTTGTATATGAAAAGGTATCGCTTTGCGTGTTCATACCATCGCTCCACAAATACGTATCGTAACCGGCGACAGCGCTTAATAAAACCCCGGCGCTAAAGCATATCATTGTATCGATATGGCTTGCTATTGTATCAGTGGGCTGCGCGGATACAATAAAGGTGTCTATGAGCAAAGCGCATAGCTTTTGTGCATATACCCATTTAGTTGCAGGGCTTGCGAAAGTGTTCGCTTGGCTTGTCGCTCCGTCGTTCCATAAGTAATAGGTATAACCCGGCGGGGCCGAAACATTTAGTGCCCCCGCTTCAAAACATATGGAGGTATCCGCACCATGCATCGTTATGGAATCCTGCGGTACAGTGGTAGCAATAAAATGAACAGTGTCTATTAAGAGGTTGCAGCCATTTAGGGCTGTAACCCACTTCGTCGTGGTCGCGAAAAAAGTATCTGCCTGTTGGGCTTTCCCATCACTCCATAAGTAAGTTAAGTATCCACCTGGCGCATATATAGTGATGGGAGAATAAGCAACACAGTGCGTAGTATCCATCACCATTTTGGTCGTATCACGGTGATCATGCACCGTAAAAGTGTCAATAAGCAGATCACATCCTGTTTGCGCCCGCACCCATTTTGTACCGGGCATACCAAATGTATCCTGCTGGAGGATGAACCCGTCACTCCACAGGTAGCTGGTATAACCTGCGGGAGCTGATAGAACGGGGACATTGTTAACAAAACAAATTGAAGTATCAAAAGCAAGCTTCGTCGTATCCAGCTTTGCAGTTAAATGAAATGTATCAATAAGCAGGTCACAACCGCTTTGTGCATATACCCATTTTGTGCCGCTGGCGGTAAATGTATCAGTTTGCAGAACGGTATTATCGCTCCAGGAATATACTGTATAATTGCCCGGGGCAGATAAGGTAACTGCCGTTACTGCTGCGCAGGCTGATGTATCTAGGGAGGCCGTTGTTGTATCAAGCAAGCCCGCATGTACATGAAAGGTATCTACCTGTATTTCACAATACCGTGCTGATGTCACCCATTTGGTGCCGGGACTTGTAAATGTATCATTCTGCGTTATGTTTCCGTCACTCCACAAGTACGTATAAAATCCTGGCGGCCCTTGCGCCGTGTAGGGAATTATCCCAAGGCATACGGTAGTGTCGTGTGCAACGTTGGCCGCAAGAAAGTTGGTTTTCACGGGTACGAAAACATTGGTAAATATCAGGCCCGACTCGCTTAGGCCGGTCGGTGTTACATTGCATGCCGGCCCTGCTACATTAGGATTATTTATTACCGAAATAGCCCCTCCATATATCATATAAACCTTGCTGTCCGGCCCTATCCTCATGCCATAATACCGGTTATTATTGATCACCGTCCTCGAGGCCTGCACCGCAGCCACATCCGGCAGCAATGAAACATCATATTGGTAAAGTGCCTGCACAGCGCCGATGTAGGGCGACGCATAAAATTTGCGTCCGTCCGGCGAAAAACTTGCCCCATACCATTGATCACCACCGCTTACTATCGTGTCCAGATTTATCGCCCCCGATACTATTCCTGTGGCATTATCAAAATGATGCAGCTCTATTGAAGGGTGGTAATAGTTAGCCAAGCCAAGCAAACTGTCGCCATTTGCTACTTTCATTTCCCCCAGGCTGTAGCAATCAAATCCATAGTGAAAACCCGATGTAGAAATAACTGGCGCCACATTCAGTCCCGATGCATCTACCTTAAATGCATGGAAGACGGGCGAAGAGCGATCGTGAACGAGCAGCCATTGGAAACAGCCCCTGCCCTGCACTACGATCATTTTTTCAATGAACCCTGAATCCAATACAATGTTTTTCTGCCCTATCACTATATCGCCCAGTCCCGCGTTCAGTGTCATATCAACCACCGAGTATACCAGGCGGGCTGTATTGGTCGGCACGGCCTCCATAGTAAATAAATAATACAGGTTGCTGTCGCCGTGCGATCGTATTATTGCTGCTCCTTGCGTGCACGAACCGCCGCCTATCAGGCCGCTGCCATTGGGCATTACATTGTGGTTCTTATCATAAGCCCTCGTAGGACTTGCATAAAAAAGCAGCTGCCCATTTGCATCGCAAACCGATGCGCATCCCTCACTTGTACTGATTACTGAAGTGTATGCGGCCGGCGGCCCTGCATTAAAATCGAGGCCTGAATTGGTTCCAAAGCACCAGATATTATTCTCCCCCTGCCCGTAGCTTTTCACACAGCAGGCAAACAACAATAAAAATAGACAGGTGGCAATAACAGGTTTCATTATATAAATATATATAAAACATCCAACAAATAAATTCAATTTATACTATGGACTATTGAGCGCTCGGAAAGAGGTCTTTTTTTCCCGGAAAAAACTTTTTCTACAACATTTAACATTTCCTCCACCCAATGCAAACAACCTGAGCATCTTTTGAATTTTGACTTTTGAATTATGTCGAAAAACACGGGTATGATACCCTTCCAAAAGGTTATGATACCCTTCTGGAAGGGTATCATAAAACTTCAATTTCCCCATCCCAAAACCGCACACGACCTTTGTGGAAAAACCCGAAAAACACCCCTCCTGCCAAGGAGGGGATGGGGGGTTGACGAATGTCATAACCTAGTCGGGAGGTCCCGTTGAGGCCTGCAAAAAGCTTCATCAAGGCCGAACCTAACACTAAAAAACGGCCGGCATTTGGAAAGAAAGCGTGAAGAAAATATTTGCTTAGACCGTTAAGAAGAGGGAACCGTCTACTGAAGTTTAAAGCGATTCAGACTTATAAAAGTCCTGCTGAAGCAAGGGTATATTCGAAGCTTGAACTTATTTCCCTCTTTAGGGCTAAGCAAATATTTTTAGCTTTCTTTCCAAGAGCCTTGATTTTTTCTTTGGTTACTTTCTTTTGCATCAAGGCAAAAGAAAGTAACAAGTAGAGAAGAGATTCTGGCGATGAAGCATTAGATAACAGTTTATAAATCCTAACTACTATGAATCAAGATCAAAAACAACAAGCTGAATCCCTATTCCTCAACTCCGAAAAATCCCAAAAAGAGATTGCACAGCACTTAGGTATCGACCCCAAAACCCTCTATCGCTGGATAAAAGAAGGCCACTGGCAGCAACTAAAATCCGCTACCCGTCGCATGCCCTCAGTCCTCGTCGAAAACATCTACGAGCAGCTCGACGATATCAACTACAACATCTCCCAAAGGGAGAGAGGGCAGAGGCACCCCACAAAAGATGAATCGCTTACCATCAGCAGGCTCACCAATTGCATCAACAAGGTCCAAAAGCAAACCTCCCGGGGACAGAACATCCAGTTCATGATGAACTTCATCGACTATATTCGTCCGCTGAACGACGACCTGGCAAAACTCCTCACCCACTACGGCAGCGCCTTCCTCAACGGCAGCGAAGTCAAAGGCTTCCATCCCTACGACATAGAATATAACAACAGCACGCAATCCGCAGAAAAGGCTCCTTCCCTGTTTTTAGGGAAAGCCTGTCCCGAACTTGTTTCGGGAGTGTCCGAAGGACGGAAGGGTGAACTCGCGCCGGACTACAACCCCAACCAACTAGAACTCCCTTTCCCGGACAACACCTCCCTCTCCGGAGCGTGTCCCGCAATCAGCGGGAGAGAGGGTCGGGCTGAGGCATCACACGAAATCGGGCACGAATCGGGCATCGAAAAAAACGAAGAAATTCCAACACAACAAATTGAAAATCAAACTGAAGAAGCGCAAACACCCGAAATAAAAATGCCCGAAATGCCCGAAAATAATTTACCCGAAGATCGGGCATCACAAGAAACTCCTCACTCTTTTCATAACGTCACCCTCTCCCTTGGAGGGGGCCGGGCTGAGGCCTCACTCGCGTTGGACAATTCGCGCGGTCAAAATCCTCAGTCCAATGAATCCACCAACGAACAACAGCAACTCTCCTCTGGAGAGACGCAAGACACACCTTTCTATTACCGGAAATGCATTCAAGACCCCAACGATCCCTACACATTTTACTACGATAAAATAACAAAACGTACGATCAACAGTCCCAAATACGGCAAGCCGCCCGACGGCTTCCGCGAAGTACCCAAAAAAGATTGCCTCGACCGCACATATGGCAAAGGTTTCGGACGTTACAATTGGTAGTCGATCAAAAGTTGTATCAATAAACAATATCGTAGCTTCGCGCCATGAATTACCTTGGCCATGCCTTCCTCTCCTTTGGCGATGCAAATATACTGCTCGGCAATATGATAGGCGACCACGTAAAAGGCAGGCTTGCTCTTGATAATTACCCCGAAGGCATTAAAAAAGGCCTGCTGCTGCACCGCAAAATAGATGAGTTTGCAGATAATCATGCGGCTACACAAAGGGCAAAGCTCTGGTTCCGTGAAGCTTATGGTTTGTATTCAGGTGCTATTATGGACAGCCTCTACGATCACTTCCTTGCCAACGACCCCAAGATATTTGCATCCGAAAAACACTTACAAACATTTACACAAGATGTATATCAAAAACTGGAACAGAACATAAAATATTTCCCTCCTGTCTTTGCTGCATATTTCCCGCACATGAAGGAGCACAACTGGTTGTATAATTACCGCACCATGCAGGGCATGCAGCGCTCTTTGAATGGCCTGGCACGCCGCGCAAAATATATACCGCCTATTGATAAGGCATATGAATTATTTGTAGGCCACTATTACCAGTTGGCACAGTGTTATTATGAATTTATAGACGATGTCACTACCTTTGCTAAAGTTGAGTTAAACAGGTAACAGTATTTTAGCCGGGGCTATATTTGCAAAAATTGATCGTAGAATTTTATCATGCGTAGAATATTATCAGCACATACATTAACAACATTTTTATCGGTTATCATATTAGTTGCCTGCCACTCCAAAACAGATAAGGTATCGGCCCGCACTCCCCCTCCCCGCTTTCATGATGCACCCGCCCCTCCGTCCACAAGTCCGCTTAGCTATGATACTATGGGTGCCGAGCGCCAGCGGATAATACACGAATTGGACGCTTACTACGAGGCACAGGTACGTGCAGGTTTTAACGGCAGTGTGCTGGTGGGTTATAAAGGCAATGTCATTTATGAGCGCTACTTCGGCTTCAGCAACAGGGAACGTGGACAAAGGCTCAATCAGAACAGCAGCTCGCAGCTGGCTTCTATATCAAAGACATTCACAGGTGCGGCTATCCTTTACCTGTACCAGCGTAAGTACCTGGACATCAACCAGCCGGTACAACACTACTTAAAAAACTTTCCTTACCCCGGCATCAGCGTTAAGTGCCTGCTCGACCATCGCTCCGGCCTGCCGGATTATACCAAATGGGTTGGCAATTATAAAAAAGATACGCGCACGCCCATCACCAATGAGGAGATGATGCAGCTTATGGCGCGCTACAAACCCGCCCTTGAGTTCCGCCCCAATACACGCTTCAAGTATTGCAATACCAACTTTGCCGTGCTGGCCTGCCTGCTGGAAGAAGTAACCGAAATGAAGTATAACGACTTCATGCGTAAATACATTTTTGAGCCCCTGGGTATGACACATACTTTTGTGTACGACCCATGGCGCGGTATGCCTGCAAATGCAACCACCAGCTACAAATACAACTGGGTACGCGAACCCGATATGTTCGCCGACGGCGTTTGGGGTGATAAAGGCATCTACAGCACCGTACAGGACATGTACCGCTGGGACCAGTCCTTCTACCACAACACGATATTAGACAACGAAACTATTGAGCTGGCATATGGCCCCTGCTCCTTTGAGAAGCCCGGGATAAAGAATTACGGCCTTGGCTGGCGCATGCTTTGCTACCCTAATGGCGGCAAGATCATATACCACAACGGCTGGTGGCATGGCAATAACACATCCTTCTATCGTTTTATAAAAGACAATTTCACCATTGTTATTTTAGGCAATAAATACAACAACGGCATTTACCACCAGGCGCCCCGCATTTACAGCATCGTAAAAGGCATCCCTGAAATGCACGGCTTCGATACAGAAGACTAGCAATAATAAAGTCCTGCAGTTTGCAGGACTTATTAACTATAAAAGCATCAACACTAATCAGCCAGTTAACTAATTAACCAATTAACTACAATTTCTATCTCCTGCTGTAGTTCGGTGCTTCTTTGGTTATCACTACATCGTGCGGATGGCTTTCGGCCATACTTGCTGAGGTAATGCGCATGAACTGGGCATCTGTGTGCAGCATCTTTACGTCTTTTGCACCTACAAGCCCCATACCTGCACGCAGGCCGCCAACAAACTGCTGTACCACCTCGCTCACCATACCTTTATACGGCACACGGCCCACGATGCCTTCCGGTACCAGCTTCTTAGTGTCTGTCTCGCTGTCCTGGAAGTAGCGGTCCTTTGAGCCCTCCTGCATGGCCTCCAGTGAGCCCATACCGCGGTACGACTTGAACTTACGTCCTTCAAATATTATTGTTTCACCCGGGCTCTCTTCAGTGCCTGCAAATATAGAACCCGCCATGATGCATGAGGCACCGGCAGCTAATGCCTTCACCATATCGCCTGTGTACCGGATGCCACCATCGGCTATAACGGGAATGCCTCTTTTGCCAAGGGCCTGCGCAGCTTCCATAACAGCGGTAAGCTGTGGCGAACCTGCGCCTGTTACTATGCGTGTAGTGCATATGGAACCGGGGCCTACACCCACCTTCACAGCATCAGCGCCCGCATCGGCCAGGGCCTTTGCGCCTGCAGCTGTAGATATATTACCCGCTATTACGGGCATGGTCTTAAAGGTCTTCTTTACCAGCTTCAGGCCGTCTATCACCCCTTTTGAATGCCCGTGTGAGCTGTCCAATGTTATGATATCAACACCTGCATTTTTCAATGCTTCTACCCGCTGCAGCATATCGGCGGTGACGCCTATGGCCGCGCCTACCAGCAGGCGGCCGTTGATGTCCTTATTGGCATTTGGGTGGCTCTTCAGGTGCATTATATCACGGAAGGTGATGAGGCCTATGAGCTTGCCTTTCTTATCAACTATCAGCAACTTCTCGATCTTATACTCCTCAAGTATGCTTTCCGCTTTAGCCATGCTGGTGCCGGCAGGGGCGGTAACGAGGTGCTCTTTGGTCATTATCTCGCTCACCTTCTTCTTCGTATTCTTCTCAAAGCGCATATCGCGGTTGGTGAGGATACCTACCAGCTTGCCATTGTCTATTATAGGTATACCGCCTATCTTATTATCCTTCATCAGCTTGATGGCATCGCCAACAGTAGCATCGGGGCTAAGGGTGATGGGGTCAGTGATCAAGCCGCTTTCTGAGCGCTTTACCTTGCGTACCTGGTCGGCCTGGCGCTCTATGCTCATGTTCTTGTGCAGGATGCCTATACCACCTTCACGGGCAAGGGCAATAGCGAGGGGGGCCTCGGTCACAGTGTCCATAGCAGCGGAAACCATGGGCAGGTGTAGTTGAATGTCTTTAGTAAGTTGAGTGGTAATGCTTACGTCTTTAGGATGGACTTCCGAGTAAGCGGGCACAAGGAGTACATCATCAAATGTGAGACCTTCTCCGTAGAATTTAGATTTTGCAGCCATGTGCAAAGATATAACAGCAATTTGAAAAAGCGAAAACAGGATTATTTATAGGCCTATAAGCAGTCCCATGGCTGATTCAGCACCCCTTTAGGAATTAGCATTAATTGCTATTTATGGTCAGATTTAGCATGAGACGTCTACAATTGAGGACTATAAATACCCAATCGCATAGCCTCCACTACTATGCCTACAATGTTCTTTACGTCCATCTTTTCGAGGATCTTCATCCTGTAACCCTCTACAGTACGGGAGCTGAGGAATAGCTTTTCGCCTATCTCTTTGTTTGTACAGCCCTCGCAGATGAGCTTTATGATATCCTTCTCGCGCTCAGAAAACTCGGCCTCCTTCTGCTTCTTTTGGTTGGCATGCTTGCTAAAGGCTATAAGCCTGGACAACTTACCCGATGTAAACTTACAGTAATATGGCTGACGCTTGTATGCCGAATGAATGGCATCTATCACTTCTGCTTTGTCCGAGTTCTTTAGGAGATACCCTATCGCACCCGCTTCCAGCATTTCAAGTATGAGCTGCTCGTCATCGAACATGGAAAGGGCGACGACCTCGGTAATGGGAAAATGTTCTTTGATATACTTGGTGGCTTCAACCCCATCCATCACGGGCATTTTGATATCGGTGATCACTACATCGGGTGTTGCTTTTTCAATGAGCGCGATCAGTTCTTTGCCATTTGCAGCTTCACCCATAAGACGTATGTCTTTTATAGAGCCGAGCATTAGTTTAAGGCCGTCCCTGAATATCTCGTGATCGTCGGCAATAACTATCTTGATAACATCATTACCATTTTTCATACCGCTTCATTTAAAGGTATCTCAAAAGTGTACACAGTGCCCTTCCCTGCTTCGGTTATGTAGTTAAACTTTGAATTAAGCATTTCGGCCCTGCTTTGCAAATTCATCAGCCCAAGGCCGATTTGCATATCCATTTTCGCCTGGAAGTCAAAGCCAAGGCCATTATCGGCGGTAGTAAGCAATAGCATATCGTCCTGCTTTTTAAATTCTATTATTAGTTTTGTGGCCTTTGCATGCTTTATAGTGTTGTGTATTATCTCCTGTATGATGCGATAAATATTAATCTCCTTTTCTTTCTCTACGTCGACATCTGCTTCATTATGAAATATTATCTGGAGCTTATGTACATCGCGCAGCTTAACCAAGTATTCCTCTACAGCTTTAAACAGGCCTTTTCTTACAAGGGTATTCGGCAAGAGGTTGTAGGATATTTCGCGGGTCTTGGTGAGGATGTCGTCTATATGTTTATTGGCAGACGATACTATCATTTTATCGGCCTCTGATAAGGAGCTGAGGTGGTTTATTTGTATGCGCACGGTGGAGAGCAGAGGGCCAAGTTCATCGTGCAGATCGGTAGCTATCCTTTTTCTTTCATTTTCAAGGGTTGATATCTCGGCACCGATCCTGTTCTTGTAAAAAAGTATGTTCCTACGCTGATGCCGGATCATGGTGATGATAAAGTACAGTATAATGGTACCGAGTACGCAAGCGGCTACGCCAATGGCGGTGTAAAATTTCTCTTCCTCGGTATGCATATTATAGCTGTTGCCAGTATTAAGTTGTACCCTACGTTTATGGCTGCTTCTAAAACAAAAATATTATTTTTTATGAGGTTTTGCGGCGCATAGTAGTAAAACACCTCAGTCAGCACCTTATAGGAGAAGAATATGATGACGTTAATACAAATAATAAATATGGGATTGGTCAAAATATTGCCTCTCTCATTTACTATTAACCAATTGAGCTGATTGACCGCAATAAGGACAAGGACAAATGAGTAGGTGACCTGGAAGAACGGGCTGAATGTGATGATCTTGAGGAATACAACATTTTCAACGACCCAGACCGAGACCATGCCGATGAGCAGCAGGCGGTAAAGCCAGTCATGCTTCAGTATATTTCTCCAGCTCCTGAACTGCAGCGTGTAGAGCAAAAACTCGAGCAAGAAATAAATATTGGTAGGTACCGCGTTGCTGGTGTAGTAAAAAAAGCAATAGCAGATGGATTCATTGAGGAAACCGATAATGAGCAGGTATATTAAAGGACGATAAGATACGGGAATGTACCCGTACCTTATCAATCCAGTTATCATGGGGATAAGGATGCTAAGACTTAATATAAAAGCTACGCCGCGGTTCATTTATCAATATTTCCTAAGGCCACCTTTGGCCGGCTTCATCAACCAGTATACTTACGTCGCCAAATGATGATATGCTCATTCCCGGCTGTTCATTGGAACGCTGGATTATGTCTTTACCGTCACCGTCGACACCAACCAGTACCATACGAACTTTTTTCTGTCCATCCATTGCCAGGTATATCCTGAAACCAATGGCATTCTTCTGGCAAATAAGCGAATCGATAGCTTTAAGATTGAAGGTTTCATATGAAGGCAAAGTGCCAAGGCCTTTGTATTGCGGTGCCAGGATGCTATCCTGCCCCTTGCCAAAATCACGAACCATCGTCAAGGCCTGATCCATAGGGATGGCGTGGTTTATGCCATTAAGCGTAGTGCTAAATGGCGTGGGCGCGGGTTTATGATCAATGCACTTGTCGCAGGTAACCGTGCCTGTGCTACCTGTACAGGCGGAAAAACATACTAATGATGCCATTGCCAGCACCACAAGGCTCATAATACTCTTTTTCTTGTCAATAACATTAAGATTCATAAATGGAATGTTTTAGTAGCAACAAAGATAAACGGGCGAATTCTGCCAGCTATACGTAGTTCTACGCATTTTTTTTCAGTAAGCGATACCATAAAAATCAGTATGGATGCTTGCATAGCTGTTTATTCCGCCCAATACTTTTACATCCTCAACCCGGAACGAGAACTAAATCAACAATCACCAAACAAAACATTCAAAACAATTTTAAACACAAAACTATGGCAACAGTTACGAAAGAGAGTAACATAGCAGCGGTGCAACCGGAACGTGAATTCCTACACTTATTGTTACTTCAGAATCCGAATTACTTTGGTACGTTATCAAAGAGCAGTCCCCTCATTAACGAATACAAGCCGGTAAATGCGATAGCCGGCAACACATCGTTTGAACAAGTGACCTGTGCGGGCTACAATCCGCAAATGAAAACGCTTACCGCTATTGTGAAGATAAACCAGAACGGCGGTTACAATGGCGGGCCATGCTCGGCAGGAAGCAAGGAATATGTGCGCTTCTACATAGATTATGAAAGGAACGGTACGTGGAAAGACCTGGGCATGGTGAGTTTTGACATCCACGACTTTAACCATTCAGCTAACAACCCTCTTTGTTATGCAGTAAACCTGCCATTTGAACCCGAGGTAACGCATTGCTGTGACGACAAGCCGGTACTGCCCGTACTGAAAGCCATACTGTCATGGACCATAGCACCTATTGCAAACGATCCGGGCTTTACACCGGTATGGGGCAATGTACTGGATGTGAACATACAACTGGCACCAAAGACAGGATGGATATGCTGGCTGAAAAAGAACCTTGCCGATATTGGCCTTGTTGTAAAGCCAGAACAACTAAAACAAATATCAGAAAAGCTACCTGCGCACCCTACCCTGCTGGACATACATGCTGAAGAAATAAGCGTGGGAACATTGATGAGCCTTTACAAAAAAGATGTAGAGGAAGAGCGCATAGGCTTTACTGCAGTGGCCAAATCGCTGGTGGCAGGCGTGCCTAGTACAGAGCTTACGACCAACTTTAAAGCTGTGGGGCTTAACATAAGCAAAGTAATAGACTTTGTACTAAAGCCCAAATTCAACACTACTTATGAAGAGGTAAAATGCGTGGGCCTGAACCGCGATACCAACAGACTGTATGCTACCGTACTGGTAAAAAAACCATCGGGCTATGCGGGCAGCCTTTGTGATAAGGGCAGCCGTGAATATGTGGGCTTCTATATGGACTTTGGCAGTGGATGGGAATTTATGGGCACCTCATCGGTAGAAGTGCATGACGTGGCTGTGCCGAATGGTGGCCTGTCTTACCACGTAGAGCTACCGGTGAACCTGACACCCTACCAAAAGCTGAAATGCAGCGAGACCTATTTTGCCAAGGTAAAGGCCATACTATCCTGGAACATGTACCCGCCGGATAACCAGCCTAACTGGGTATCGCCATGGGGAGACTGGGAAGAAGCATGGGTAGAGATACGCTACAGGCAAGGCGGCGACGGGCCAACGGGCAAAAAACCAATAATAACCAGCATAGGCAGCATACCGAGCAAGAAGATAAGTAAGATAAGCGGTATGGTGGACAAGACACTGGACATACCTGATGCAGGTGTGGATACTTACGATGGTTTCTCCTTCAACGGTGTGATACCTATTACGGGATTGATACCGGACCACCCAGATTCAAATGACAACAGCGCTGCACAGGTGCAATACAGGATAATGCTGAAACGCGCATCGGACCCGGACAGCAGTTTTGCACCAGTGACAAATTCGTTTGCCGTACTTAAGAATGTAATAGCGAGCGGCGTACTTACACAGAGCGTTATAACGCAAACAACTGATGCTGCCGGCTACTACCATTACCTTGTAGACTTCTTTGCACCTACCATAGTTACAGTACAGGGAGACCTGTTCGGTGTAATATCGGTTGCAGATTCGGATGTTTATGAATTCTACCTGGAAACATCAGCGGGATACCTGAGCGAACGCTGCCGTGTAAAAGTAGACAAGACCGCACCTAAAGATGTGCATATAAAAGTAAACGGATCTGAAAATTGCGGAACGCTAAAAAAAGGCATGGACATTACCGGCACTTATTCACTTGCAGATAACGAAAACAATTGCCACAGTGTGTCCTTTGAATTCATTACGCTTAAAGCAGGAGACAGTACTACATTCAAAGCAGACGGCGTAAACAGCAGCTTTAACACACATATACCGGTACCTGCAACAGGTAAAACGGGGACATGGTCGATGACCACCAACAATGTGAGCAAGTGCGGCTATAATATCAGATTGTACGCCTTCGACAAGACCCTGTACTGCTACGCATTTATTTCGTACGCATACTCCTTCTATCAACAATACAATGTAGACACCATTGGTTTCTGCCTGAATGAAGCATAAAAACAAATTACAGCCCTGCAAAACAGCAGGGCTGTAATTATCATCCTTAATGAAGTTCCATAAAGCACAATAAATTAATCATTAAAACCACAGAAAATGAAAATTTCACTAAAACAGATGCTCTTTGTATCCTGCGTTGCACTTCTTTTCATGAACGGGTGCTGCAAGCCCGAACTGACAGGAAGCGTGGCCAATACCCTGAGGCCCCAGGAAACGAATAACTGGTGCTGGGCCGCCACAACACAAATGCTGGCCGCCCACCTGGGCGTTACAGTAACACAATGCTCGCTGGCATGTGTGCGCTTTAACAAGACCAACTGCTGCGACCCGCAAACTGCAGGCGGCAGCTGCCCCAAGACCAATGACTGTAACACACCGGGATGGGTGATGCTTACAGAATGCGGGATAAGCTACGACGAGAGCGCCACAGCGCTACCGTGGGAAGACCTGCGCAAACAAATATACTGCTCTAAAAAGCCGATGGGCTATGCCTATGGCACACCGGGAGTAGTAGGCCATGTTTTAGTTATAAAAGGCTACCTGACACTAAGCGGCACCAATTACCTGGTGCTCAACGATCCCTGGGCCCCATGTATGGGACAGGAACGTATCATAACATACGAACAATATGCTGATCCTGCCGGTGCATCGACCCACTGGAATACATGGTACAACATCAGGAAACCTTAATTTATCTAACTTTAAACATCAATAACATGAAATATTTCAAATCAATAATACCCATGCTTGCTGTAGTACTCGTGACCAGTTGCAGCAACAAGAACAGCGACCAAAACACAAGTGAGCCGGGAATGGAGAAAAAATTTACAACTGCAGCAGCCGCAGCCAGTGCAGCTAAAGAAGACATGATGAGCGCAATGGGCAGCGTGGACTTTGGCGTGGACAAAGAAAAGCTGCGCTCATCGGCGCCCGGTGCAGCGATAGCAAAATATGATGTGAACTGGGATGCACTATTAAATGCGGACACAAGCGCCGACCTGAAAGGTATGGTTAAAGACGAACCCGTAACCATAGTACCACTGGTAAGTGGTAGCGATGTGGTAACGGTGATAGCCTTAAAAGGCGGTGGCAACCAGTTTAGCATAGGTGCTATAGGCGACAAGCAAATAGCTACTGAGCTGGATATGGTGCAGAAGGTAAGCGGCCCGGCAGAAGTAAGCATATTTGAAGTGCCTAATATTGGTGCGATCGTGTATGCAGTTAGCAATGCTGCAGGAAGCAAATATTATACCTCGTATAACAATAATTCTTTGAGAGAAGGAATGGATGCAGTCTCTTTAACGAGGATGCTGAAAGCCGATGCACAGAGCTTTAACAAGCTGCATGGCGATGAAGTAAAAAAGGGGAAAATAGTTAGGTAAATTGCCCCTTTTTATTAAAATAACCTGCAACAAGTAATTGTTGCGGGTTGTTTTTTGTTTATGTGTGTAACGGCGCTACCGATACTTTGTCCCTAAGGGCTACCGATATCTCGTCCCTAAGGGACTTTCGTGAATGGGGAGCGGGATGTTTTTACCGATATTTTGTCCCTATGGGACATTAATGCGTTCCAGTAATTCCATTTTTACGAATTAGCACGTGAGGTTGGGCTAAGCCCGATCAATATATTGATCGTATCCCCAGCCTAAAGGCCGGGGCAATTGATATGGTTGAACGAAGGTATGCGTGACCTAAATCATGGCCGCTATTTGAAAACAATTGTACTTTAGCCAAAATTTTGGACCTTGAAGTTTAACCCCCAACTCGCATACGAACCGCTTTCCTCACAGGATGCATGGCAGCTGCATGCACTGAAGGAGCTGCTGACTTATTTACAGCAGCATTCGCCCTACTATAAGCGTTTATTCCACCAGCATCATATTGATATAGCCAATATTAAAAGCCTGCAGGACATCACTTTTATCCCCACTACGTCGAAGACAGACATGCAGGAGCATAACTGGGATTTCCTTTGCGTGCAGGACGCGGAGATAAAAGAATATACCGCCACCTCGGGCACGATGGGGAAACCTGTGACGATAGCCCTAACGGAGAACGACCTACAAAGACTGGCATACAATGAGCAACAATCCTTCCTGTGTGCGGACGGTAAGCCAGAAGACATATACCAGCTAATGCTGACGCTGGACAGGCAATTTATGGCGGGTATAGCATACTACCAGGGGATAAGGCAACTGGGAGCTGCACTGGTACGTACAGGGCCGGGACTACCTGCCATGCAATGGGATACCATTATGCGGCTGCAAGCCAATAGCATTGTGACCGTGCCCACTTTCATTCTCTCCTTAATAGAATGGGCTAAAGAGCACCAGATAGACCTGGCACACAGCCCGGTGAAGAAAGCGGTATGTATAGGCGAAAGCCTGCGCAACAGCGATTTTGAGCTGAATGCCCTTGGCGAAAAGATAAATAAGGACTGGCAGATAAAGCTATACAGTACCTACGCTTCCACAGAGATGCAAACGGCATTTACCGAATGTAGTGCGGGTATGGGGGGGCACCAACAGCCCGACCTTATCATCATGGAAATACTGGACGACCATGACAAGCCGGTAAAAGCGGGGGAATATGGTGAAGTGACCATTACAACGCTTGGGGTGGAAGGAATGCCCTTGCTGCGCTATCGTACAGGGGATGTTTGTACTTATTATGATTCGCACTGCAGTTGCGGGAGACATTCGCGGAGGCTGAGCCCGGTACTGGGTCGTAAGTTGCAGATGATCAAATACAAGGGCACAACATTATACCCACCGGCCATTTTTGATATTCTGAACAATATCGGCTTTGTAAAAGAGTATGTAGTAGAGGTATTCACCAATGAGTTGGGCATGGATGACCTGAAGCTGCACTTACATACATTACTACCTGTTGACGACTGTGAAATGAAGCTAAAGCCTATGCTGCAATCGAAGCTGCGGGTGGTGCCTTTGCTGCACTTCCATTCGGGCAGTGAGATGCAGGCGCTGCAGTTCCCGGCGGGAAGCAGGAAGCAGGTGCGATTTATAGATAACCGGGAGAATAAGCTGCTGTAAGACATTGTTGTTCCAGCATTCGCGCTGAACAGAACTATTTATTGAGCTTCATATTCTTGAATGCCGGTTGCAAACCGGCTGAATTTTCAGCCACGAGTTGGCAAGGCACAGTCCAGGCGCCAGACTCGCCAGCAAGTACTGACGTTTCCGGCCCTTAACACGTCTGACCGCAAAAAGCGGTGCTGACGCTACCTGTACTCAACGCGCCTGACCGCGAAAAAGCGATACTGACACTACCCTTGTCATCAAAAAATGTGCCTAAAAAAATCATCATATTTCACATCCTTTTAAAGAACTTTTGCAGTATATTAGTAGTACTGCTTTGGAACGCCTTTTTTATTTAAACTAAATAGTTCATTATTTAAACTAAATAATAAATGGAAACAATGGAAAAAATAAGCATTGCCCATGTGAGCAATGCACATAGCGACTGGCTGCGGGCGCTGAATTTCTACAAAGATGAGATAGGCATTTTAAAGAACAGGCTTACCGAAATAGCCGGTAAAAACACATCGCGCGAAGTATTGCGGGACGTGGAGCATTTCGAGAACCAGTTCAAGCTGCAAAAAGATAATATCCAGGTACTGTCGCACGACATAAAGCAGAATGTAAAGAGTATTAAGAAGCAAGCAGAAGAGTCTTCGGCAGGATATATAGACGGCGAGCTTGCAGAACAGCACAATACCTTTAACGACAAGTTCTTCGGCGAAGAAAAAATCATTAATGAGCTCAGGCAGGAATTCAATGAATTCGCTGCACAGTGGATGTAATTTTCAGCTATTCCATTCCTGGCCTGTTACATGTTCAGGGCGTTCTGCCCGGGACAGTGGGATTATTTATATCATATCGAAAGGACCCGAGAACGCGCCTGACCGCAGAAAAGCGGTGCTGACGCTACGAACCCCTCAACGCGTCTGACCGCAAAAAGCGGTGCTGACGCTACGAACCCCACAACGCGTCTGACCGCGAAAAGCGGTGCTGACGCTACGAGATCAGGCGGTGCGGTTAATAGCCCTTATAATTGAGCGGCTTACCAATATCAACAAAAAAAGCGTGCTTACTGCCAATGCGCCCCATACGGGTAAGCCCGGCATGGTGGGTAATGTGAGATGCAGTGTTTTTATCCAATCGGCACATTCCATTTGTACAAGGATGGCTATTCCCATAGATGCTGCAGCGGTAACTAACAGCAATGGAAAAAAGTGCTGCATCATGAACCTGCCAAGGTAACGGGGGCTGTAGCCCATTTGCAACAGCAAACTGAGTGATTGCTGTGCTCTAGCGATGGTTAGCTCAATAAACAATATAAACACTAATGCGCCGATGCCTAATAACAAAATAGCGAGCAGGCCAGTGGCGCTGCTGACAATTTCGACGATACCGCGGAGCCTGCTCCATCTTAATTGCTCCGAATTGGTAGTATAGTTCCTGTCATTGAGGTATTGGATGAATGCTTTGTCGGAAGGATCTGCAACACGCACTATGAGGCGAGATGGCGGCATATTTGCTTCCCTGCCGTAATTCCGGTTACAGTAGTCGATGAAGGCCTGGGGTACGAGTACGGATGTAATACGATCCGAGAACCCGGCAACGTGTGCGCGATAGGTTACTGCCTTTTCACCCTCGCCGACTTTGAGATCGAAAGCTAAAGACTGAATGGAGTTCTCGGATAACTGAGGAAGGCCTTTGCTTAAGGCGAAACCGTAATTGTATAAATTCAGGAACTCAGACGAAAGGATAATGGGCACCTGCATGCTTGTGGGTTGCCAGTACCAGTCCTCTGGCTTTTTGTCCATGAACCTGTCGGGCACAGCCTCCAGGAACATTTCGGTAGCGAAACCGAATGAGGCATTGAGCGTGGCATAAACGGGGAAGCGGTTTGAAGTAAGCGCACCAATATCGCGTACCTGTGGTGCATTTTTTAAGGCTTCGAGGTCGGTCTCTGAAAACAGGGTCTGTGCAGGCTTACCCATGTTCTCATCCGTCACTTTTTTGCTTACGGTGAGAAAAGTACTGCCGAGGCTGTCATTGTCCTGCTTGCCTTCCAGCAGTTGCTGAAAGTTCCACCATATCATCACAGAGAGCAAAAGCAAAGTAGTGCCTATACACAATGCAAGCAGTGCTGCCCAGAGACGGGAACTACGCCTGCCACGCAGCAGGAGCTTTCTCAGCAACTTTTTCCTTTTTCTTTGCTTTACAGACATATCTTTCTTGTGTACGGGAAATATTCATTCTCATCCAGATCGGCCATTATCATACCTGCACCGTTCTGCGCTACAACCTCCCCTATCAGTTCGGCAGCCTTTGCGATATTGGCATGGTCGAGGTGGCTGAAAGGCTCATCCATAAGCAGCCATTCAAAAGGTTGCAAGAGGGAACGTATAATAGCAACGCGTTGCTGCTCGCCATAAGACAGTGTACTTGCAAGCGAATCTTTTTTATCCTTCATGCCCAGCCGTGCCAGCCATGCTTCCACTTCCTCTTCAGAGGCGGTATCTGTCAAGCGGCGTTTTATTTCAAGATTCTCCCAGGTGGTTAGCTCAGGGAACAGACGCATATCCTGGAAGATAACGCTTACATACATAGCCCTCAACTTAGACATGTTCTCTGCATTTGTGCCCGGGAACTTGAATGTGTCCCAATAGACAATGCCTTCAAAATCGGTGCGGATGCCATAGAGGATGTGTATGAAGGTGGTTTTGCCGGTGCCTGATGGCGCCTGCAGGAAAACGCGCTCCCCTTTGTAAAAATCAAGATTTTGCTGCCATACACCTGAATTGTACGCGTTTATTTTGTCGCGAAGGGGTATGGGGACGATCTGCTTGAGCGATAGTTGCATAAAATCGGTCAAATTTAATGAATCCCAGCGGGTTAATCACAACAGATATTCAAGCCCTGCCGGGCTTGCATTGGTTGGTTGCCGGCAGTCCCCGGATTTCATCCGGGGCTATTCACATTTAAGCCCTCCGGGCTTGTGTTTTCTGCCAACTCTTAATAACCACCTCCCGCCAACACGTGTGACCGCTGAAAGCGGTACTGACGCTACACAGAATTTATGTTACCGTCAAACGCTTTTTTATTAAATTTAGGCATGACAGGACGTCTTTTTGATATAGTATCGAAAAATGCTGCCGAAGAACCCAATGCGGTAATGCTGGCTGCCAAGGAACAGGGAGCGTGGAAAACATACAGCTATAAAGAAGTGTGGGAAACTGCGCGGAAGCTATGTGGTGGCCTATTATCTATCGGGATAGCTAATGCGGGCCTTAGTCCTGAACAACAGGAGAAAATAGCTATAGTGTCGCCCAACAGGCCGGAATGGATCATTACAGATATAGGCGTACAATTGGCCGGGGCGGTGCTGACGCCGATATATCCTACTATTAGTCCTCATGAACTTGCCTTTGTGCTCAATGATGCACAGGTGCGGATATTGTTCCTTGCCAATAATGAACTGTATGAGCATTTTAAGGAGGCATTTGCCCAGGTGCCAACACTAAAATTTATTTACTCTTTTGACAAAATAGAGGGCGTGAGTTGCTGGCAGATATTAACAGAGAAAAACCTGCAACCGGATGAAAGTGTTATCAACCGGATATCGGCTGCCACGCTAGCCACGATCATTTATACATCGGGCACAACCGGTGACCCTAAGGGAGTGATGCTGAGCCACGACAATATAGTGAGCAATGTGCGGGACTCGATGCCTGCATTCACTTTTGCCAAGTACCAGGAACGTGCACTTAGCTTCCTGCCGCTCAACCATATTTTTGAGCGAATGGTCAGCTATATCTACATCACGGCAGGTATATCTATATACTATGCTGAAAGTATGGACACCATAGGCGATAACCTACGCGAGGTGAAGCCAATGGTGTTCACTACGGTACCCCGGCTACTGGAAAAAGTATATGAGCGAATAGTAGGCAAAGGGATGGAATTGAAGGGTGTGAAACGCGCATTGTTCTTCTGGGCACTGGAACTTGGCAAGAAATATGACAATGTGAACAAGGGAAGCGCATCGTACCGTTTTCAACTGATGCTGGCCAATAAGATCATCTTCAATAAATGGCGTGAGGCGCTGGGCGGCAATGTAAAAGCTATAGTGACGGGATCGGCGGCATGCCAGGAGCGGCTGATACGAATATTTACGGCAGCACAGATCATTATAATGGAAGGGTACGGGCTTACAGAGACATCGCCGGTAATTTCGGTGAACCGTTTTGAAAGTGAGGGGCGGCGTGTGGGCACTATTGGTACGCTAATACAAAACGTGGAAGTGAAAATAGCTGAAGATGGCGAAATACTAACGAAAGGCCCTAATGTTATGATGGGCTATTATAAACGGCCGGACCTTACCGCACAAACCATTGTGGACGGATGGCTGCATACCGGTGATATTGGCCAATGGGTGGAAGGAAAATTTTTGAAAATAACCGACCGTAAAAAAGAGATATTCAAAACATCGGGCGGTAAGTATGTGGCGCCGCAGGTAGTGGAAAACAAAATGAAGGAGAGCATTTATATAGAACAGATGATGGTGATAGGCGCTGACAGGAAATTTGTTAGCGCACTGATAGTACCCTCATTTGTGCAGCTACGTAAATACCTGAAAGATAACTATCCGAATATACAGATACCCGGAGATGACGCGGCACTGGTGAAACTACCCGAGGTGATCATGCAAATGCAGAAACAAGTGGATAAATACAATCCGCTGTTCAGCCATACAGAGCAGATAAAAAAGTTTACGCTACTACCACATGAATGGACCATAGACAGTGGTGAGCTAACACCCTCGCTTAAGGTGAAGCGAAAAGCGATAGAGCAGCGTTACAGAACAGAGATCGAAGCGATGTACCAGGGATAATGCCTTTAATGAATTGTTATACTGTTCGTTAAATAGCAAACAAATTTTCCTTTTTATAAGCGCCTGTTTCGCTATAGCTTTGCAAGCTTTCGGGGATTATTTAATCCCATTTAGTTCAGCACCGCCATGTCCTCAAACATACCATCTTCCGGTCATTCGGATATTATTCCTGTTGCACCGTCGCTCAGCACGGATACAGAGCCCGACGAGCGGGAACAAAGCAATTCGCCTGTAAATAAGCGTGTCTTGTACCTGAGTATGCAGGCAATTTTCAATGCCATCGTTATCGGTGTTATTGCAAAGCTGTTGGTTGGCCTCATAGCACTTATTACCAACCTTTCTTTTTACGGTAAATTTTCGTTCGAGGAGAGCTCGCCTGCAGGCAACCACCTGGGATTGCTGGTGATCATTGTGCCTGTAATAGGTGGATTGATCGTTGGTGTGATGGCCCGTTATGGCTCTCCCGCGATCAGGGGGCATGGGATACCGGAAGCTATGGAACAGGTGCTGGTGAATGAGAGTAAGATCAAGCCTATCATTACTTTTTTGAAACCGATCTCGGCAGCTATCTCGATAGGCACGGGCGGACCATTTGGTGCAGAAGGGCCTATCATTTCAACCGGCGGCGCTTTTGGTTCTGTTACCGGACAAGTAATGCGAATCACTGCCAATGAACGAAAGATAATGTTGGCAGCAGGTGCCTGCGCCGGCATGGCCGCTATTTTCGGCACGCCCCTGGCTGCTGTATTGCTGGCAATAGAATTGCTGTTGTTCGAATTTTCTCCCCGCTCCATTATACCAGTTGCATTGTCTTGCGCTACCGGGGCGGCAGCACACTTTGCCTTGTTTAATTCAGAACCTGTTTTTGCCATGCCTGCTATACCAGAGCCCTCTAGTATAGCAATGGTCACTTATGTTCTAATGGGAGTTATCATCGGCGTATTTGCTGCCTTTGTGTCGAAGGCGGTATATGTTATTGAGGATCTGTTTGAGCAACTACCCATCCATTGGATGTGGTGGCCTGCCATAGGCGCGGTGGCCGTAGGTACAGTTGGTTATTTTGCCCCGAGGACACTCGGAGTTGGCTATGTTAATATTCACGACCTGCTTACAGGTACATTACCCTTGTACTTACTAGGCACACTCTCCTTAATGAAGTTCTTATCCTGGTCTATATCCTTAGGCAGTGGTACATCGGGTGGTACGCTGGCCCCCTTACTTACTATCGGCGGAGCCATCGGTGCATTGTTGGGGACGGGGATCATTGCCTTGTTGCCAGGCAGCGGCATAAACATACCTACCTGTGCTTTAATAGGTATGGCGGCCATGTTCGCAGGGGCCTCCAGGGCACTGCTCACTTCGATCGTATTTGCGCTTGAAGCGACTATGCAAGCGCATGGACTATTACCGCTTCTGGGTGCCTGTACCGCCTCTTATTTTATTTCCTTCTTCCTGATGCGCGGGAGCATCATGACCGAAAAAATAGAGCGCAGGGGCATTTTCACTCCGCACTCTTACGAACCCGACATTTTGCAAAAGATATCTGTATCTGATGTTTACTTGCCGGACTGCAATGTACTGAGCACGGACAATACGGTGAAAGAAGCACGTGAATGGATAAAGAGCAATACAGAGTCCGAAGGGCAGGTGACCACGTTCATTATTGTGCACAATGATGGTTCACTCGCCGGCATTGCCAACCGTAGTGAAATATTCAGTAAGGAATATGCGGATGGGGTATTACTTAAAGAGCTCATCAAAGATCGCAGGCCTTATATTTATGAAAATAACCGCTTGAGCATAGCTATTGATGTTATGGATAGGTATGGCATTGATCTGCTGCCGGTAACGGACCATACGAGCAATAAGATAGTACTGGGCTGTCTTTCGCACAGGGAGATATTTGCGGCATACACGTTGCACCGTAATGACGCGGAAGTATTCAAACGTGCAATATCATTAAAACGGCATGGCATTAAGGTCATCCTGAAAGGTAAAAACCTATTGGGTAGGTACTGATCCTATTTTGCTTCTTTCTGCTTCAGGTCGCTTGCTGTGGCATGGGGCCTGCTTTCGCCAAGTATACCCATGGGTTTCACTTTTTTCAGCTTTTTAAGACCGAAACCTTCAATAGCGTACTTTTCAAAGTGCTTTATTGTTTCTTCTACAGAATCTGTAAAGAGGAACAGGTCAAGATCGGCAGCGTCAATAGTTTTCTGGGTTACTAACTTTTGAAGGTATTGGTACAGCTCCTTGTGAAATTCTTTCCCGACAAGCACAACGGGAAACTTGAGGATCTTCCCAGTCTGTATCAATGTCACGGATTCGAAAAATTCATCCATGGTGCCGTAGCCACCGGGCATTACAATAAAGCCATAAGAATATTTAGTAAGCAATACTTTGCGGACGAAGAAAAATTCTATGTCTACCCAGCGGTCGAGATAAGGATTAGGCTTCTGTTCTTTGGGCAGGATGATGTTGCAACCTATGGAGCGGCCGCCGGCTTCTTTTGCACCACGGTTGGCTGCCTCCATGATACCGGGGCCTCCGCCCGTCATAACGGTAAAGCCCAGATTTGCCATCTCGCCACCCAGGGTCCTTGCCATCTCGTAGTATTGATGGCCTTCTTTAAAACGAGCGGAACCAAAGACCGTGATACAAGGGCCTGCAAAGTGCAACTTGCGAAAGCCCCTTATGAACTCCTTAAGTACATTGAACAAAAAATAGCCTTCCTCGGTACGGGAATGCGGGCCTTCCAGGAACTCTGCTTCTTTTTTTGAGCCTACGGGGGTAAACTCCCGCTGCCTGCCATTTTGGTTGTCTTCCATGTTTAGTGGAACAAATATCCGAAAAGGAATCAAAAGAAAAGAGCGCCTAAGAAAAGCGCCCTTCTGTAACTATATATAATCGAAACCAAACCTTACCATTTCACATCCAGATCGTCGGCATTGCCGGAAGTGACGGGCAATAATATAAAGCCGCACTGCGAGCCACTGACCGGATATGCACCCACCTGGTATACCTGCGTACCATTGATGGTGAAAGACCAGAAATTATTTACTTGTTCTACCTTAAGCGTATTCCAGCCATTGCGATTGATGGCAGATGAATACTGCCATGGGCCACTTGTGATGGGTGTAGCTGCCAGGCTGGCGCTACCTTCTTTATATATCTCGAAACTATCATTTTTGACGATAAAAGAATAGCCGTAGTCCGAATTGGATGCACCAAATATGATACCCATTTTATTATCGGACTTTACATTGGCCGACACCTGGAAATCGTAATTAAAATTACCGCCTGTGTTTATTATTGCTGTGTGCAAACCACTTGTTGCATAGTTGACAAATGTGAGCTGACCGCTCTGCACGTTAGCATAGGCGCTATCCTGCGGTGAACCGAAGCTCCAGCCGTACCTATCACTGCTGAAATCATCGTAAAATTCGTTTTGATAACCTGAATTATGATGGTTATTGTTATTGTTCGGCTCAGTATTATAATAATCGTTTTGTACGCAGGATGTCAATAAAGTGCATGCCGTTAGTAAACCTAAAGCTGCGGGGATGTATTTTCTTGCCTTCATATCTTTTTGTTAAAATGCGATCCGTAGTGTGTAAAACAAAAAACAAGCCAAAAATGAAAATTGGGCGGAAAATCAAAAAAAATCTCCCGAAATAGCCTGTGGCACGGCTTTTTTAGCTGTTTACGAAAAACATAAAATATATGGACAAGCTGGAATTTAAAGGCAAATGGAACGAATGGAAAGGCAAAATAAAACAAGCCAATGCCGACCTTACAGATGATGACCTGCAGTATGAGGAAGGTAAGGACGATGAAACACTGGGACGTATCCAACAAAAACTGGGCAAGACACGGGATGAAGTAATTACATGGCTTAAATCGCTGTAAACGATTTAGTTAGGCCTAAAAATATGCCGGCTATCCTTTAGCCGGCATATTTTTATTCCTTACCACCCATGCCCTTGAATTGGTGGTGGGTTTCTTTGAATAGGACATTGAAGGTAGTTAGCGAACCGTAGATGGCTGTTACGTATTGCTGAAGCTCCACTTTTTCTTCATCGGTGAGCACTTTGTGTGCATTTATCTTTTGTTCTATGAGGCGCAGCCTGTCGCGCACCATTACTATTTTATGGAAAAATGTTTCTATGGGCAGTTCTTTTGGCTGAAGTGAATCATCGCCGGGCTTCATGATCAAAGTGCCGTTGTTCCAACGGTTGCCCATTGGTACAAGTTGCGCTTCGTTGAGGCGCCTGTCCAGTATATTATCAAGGGCCTCTTCTATGTCGGCAATAGTAATGTTGCTACCTCCGCCGCCTTCTGCTTCTTTCTGCTCTATTATCTTTAGTTCGAAATCCTTACCTATGTTCTTAGCCGCTCCCTGCGATTTGAACCATATCACGTAAAATTCGGTAGCGGTCTCTACCACTACTCCTTTGCCAAAGTGCGGATGCTCCACCCGTGAACCGATACCTAATGCGCTAGTTTCCATATGCGTTAATTTAAAATGCTGCACAAATATAAGTGTACATGCGGCATGATTTTTTAAGTGTATCCATAAATATTCATACAATGGACACCACACAAATTGGAAAGAACTGGCCGGAATTGCGTAAGAAACTGATGGAAAAATATCCTGAACTGACGGCGGACGACCTGGTATATGAAATAGGCAGAGAAGCAGAATTGCTGAAACACCTGCAGGAAAAACTCAAGAAAAACCGATCGGAGATAGATTATGTGCTTAGCTTGATGGGATAGTTATTTTTTCTTAGCCTTAGGAGCTACAAGCCTGTACGAGTCGTCGATCATCTCCCTTAACTGTTTATTATTTAGCTTACCATCTATGACGACTGTATTCCAGTGTTTTTTGTTCATATGGTAGCCGGGAAGGACACATTCATACTCGTCCCGTAATTCTATGGCCCGGGAAGGATCGCACTTTACGTTGAACTGCAGTGGTATGGCACTGAGGTTAGTTAGCAGGAAGAGTTTGCCCCTGACCTTAAAAACGAGGGTATCTTCCCCGAAGGGAAAGCCTTCCTCCACATCCTGTTTTGACAGGCAGTATTCCCGCAGGTCCTCTATATTCATATATTTTAATTATTTCAAGTTCTTGAAGCTTTGTTTTTTGTTTTTTAATTCTAAAATTGTACTTTGTTGCCTAAATTAGCATTTCGGCCAAAACAATACTTATGAGGTCTAAGATACTTTTATCTGTAATATTAGTGACGCTTTCGTGTAGCCTGTCTTTCGCTCATGATAAGTACAAGAAGGCACGCCCTTGCGATTGCTACCGTGTTGATGGCCCTGAACTGAGTATACTTACGGGTACAAAGACCAAGATCGAAAGAATGATACGTCATGAGTCGGCTGATGTAATGAATGGTGCCAGCGATGTTGCCTGCATGCAGGCAGCACTGCTTTTTCACTACAACATGGCCTTTGATCATTTTGAAGAATTGAAACTGCGCATTATCCAGAACCTGCCAACAGCGGCCAGCAAGGAAGATTTCATCAGCTCTATAGCCGACAAGTTCCATTCGGAAGATGATGACAAGGTGATCTTTGTGAAGCAGGAAAATAGCGAAGGTGATGTAGTGGTAACACTGTCAAACCGCATTATGAACCAGCTTGGCGCCATTTGGGAAGTATACCAGGCAGACAATGAGTACGTAATGGTGGCTTTGAATACAGAATGCGATATGCACTTCAGGCTGGAAAACTTTTATACGCTCACGGGTTTTGATGCTGATAATATTACAGCCCGCCCTGCGGTACTACTGGATAAATAAAATTCTTAAAGAAATTTTAAAAAAGCCACGCAAATGCGTGGCTTTTTTAATTTACCGGGCATAATAAAATATTAAAATTATTTCTAAATTTATATTTGAGCAATTGATCCCAAATACTTGCCCTATGAAAAAGATATTTGCACTCATTATTATCATCACCTTAGTCAGCCTATACCCTAACCCGGCAAACGAGGAATTAAAGATAAAGACAGATGCGGTATATAAATCATATACAATCACAAACAGCATCGGGTAGATAGTGATGAAAAGCCTCGTAAGCAACAAGGAAATAAGTGTTGACATAAAAGGCCTGGCACAGGGAGTATATTACATCAACCTGAAGGCACGCTAAACACAGAAGTTAAGAAATTTGTGAAAATGTGATGCTTTCGACGTGCAGACTACCTACATTCAAATATTATATTTTCATATAGTGACCCAATTGTAAAACTTTTACCATTTTTTAAGGGGAAGATTAATATGTCATTGAAAGGCCTATCTTTGTTTTCTTCTAAATATTACGATGAAGAGAACATTGTTATACGCTTTAAGCCTTGCCGCAATATTGGGCACCTCGAGCTGCTCGGAAAAATTTGATGTGGCTGCTCCATACCGGAATGTAACCGTTGTTAACGGCTTCCTTGACATACGGGACACTGCGCACTATATCCGTATCGAAAAAGGCTTCATGGACCAAAACAAGAGCGGCCTTGATATGGCTAAGGTGCCGGACAGCAGTTATTATTCCAAGCTTACCGTACAGGTAAAAGAGCTGATTCCCGGTAACCCAGTGCCTGTTAACACAATCGTTTTAAAACTGGTGGATCTTAATAACGAAGGGTACCCCAAAGATACCGGCACCTTCTTTACATCGCCCAACTATGCATATAAATTTACGGAGGGGCTTAAGCCCGACCACCGGTACCGACTGGTGATAACTAACCAGGAATCGGGAGAAGTGGATTCAGCGGAAACATCTATAATCGATACAGCCTTTAGCCATTTCTATATTCCTCCATTGGAAAACCCCGACTATCCGCTTAGAATGAATATTGCGAAGACCATTAACAATAAGGTTAAGTTCAGTGGCAGCATAGTGACGGCGGGTACGGACCCCAATGCAGTGCCTGCCGGTGTAAAAGTGATGGAGTGTACCATGCTGATCTACTACCGGGACAGCAATTCTGTGGCGCATACTATAACACCACATATACTTACCTGGAATAACGTACCGGCGGATATTACCATAACCAGCTCAGGCTTTGATTTTGCCCTGCTGAACACCACATTTTACGATTTCTTTAAGGAAAACATACCCGCTACTCCCGATGTGCATGGCCTATGGCGCCTGCTGGATAGCTGCGATATTATCATGTATGCCGGCAGTAGTGATTATTATACCTACAGGCAGGTAACCGGAGCCCAAGCCGGCGGGCTAACCGGCGGCGAAATAAAGCCTAATTATTCCAATATACAAGGTGGCTTATCCCTGGGCCTGTTCACTACAAGGACAGCAAAAACGGGCCATGCGATCAAATTTGAAGTACCCGAAAGTATTGACTCCTTAAGGGTAAATCCCCGTACCAGCAATATCAACTTTACGGTGCCATAATTGACAAAATAACCTGTTTAAGATATTTTTTATGCCTTAATGTGTATGCATTAAGGCATTTTTATTTCAGAATGACAGTATAGCTGACAATATTACCGAATAAAGGCTCATGGCATGCATATTGACTAGAAATAGGTATAAATAAAGAAAATTAAAAGAATAGAATTACTATGGGAAAAATTATCGGAATTGACTTAGGTACCACGAACTCTTGCGTTGCAGTAATGGAAGGTAACGAACCAGTGGTAATAGCCAACGATGAAGGCCGCCGCACAACGCCTTCGGTAGTCGCCTTTTTGAAAAACGGCGAGCGTAAAGTAGGAGATCCGGCAAAGCGCCAGGCCATTACAAACCCTACGAACACTATTATGTCCATTAAACGCTACATGGGTCGTCGCTTTGACGAGGTGAGCAGCGAAATGACGCATAACTCATACAAGATAGTAAAGGGTGATAATAACACACCCCGGGTGGATATAGACGGCAGGATGTACACGCCGCAGGAAATATCGGCTATGATACTTCAGAAAATGAAGAAAACCGCCGAGGAATT
Source organism: Bacteroidetes bacterium UBA1947 (assembly GCA_002336915.1). Classification (GTDB taxonomy): domain Bacteria; phylum Bacteroidota; class Bacteroidia; order Chitinophagales; family Chitinophagaceae; genus MKUN01. The sequence goes on from DDET01000041.1 coordinate 32,815, forward strand.
CCTGGGTTATGAGGTAACAGAAGCCGTGGTTACTGTACCTGCGTACTTTAACGATGCACAGCGCCAGGCTACTAAAGAAGCCGGCGAAATAGCGGGCCTTAACATACGCCGTATCATTAACGAACCTACAGCTGCCGCATTGGCTTATGGCCTTGACAAACAGCATAAGGACAGCAAAATAGCTGTGTTCGACCTTGGTGGTGGTACATTTGATATCTCGATCCTGGAATTGGGTGATGGGGTATTTGAGGTAAAATCGACCAACGGTGACACTCACCTGGGTGGTGATGACTTTGATAAGGTGATCATGGACTGGCTGGCTGATGAATTTAAGAAAGACGAAGCGCAGGACCTGCGTAAAGACCCTATGGCATGGCAGCGCCTGAAGGAAGCTGCTGAAAAAGCCAAAGTGGAGCTGTCTTCATCACAGGAAACAGAAATAAACTTACCATATATAACCGCAGTGGATGGCGTACCTAAACACCTGGTGCGCAAATTGAGCCGTGCAAAATTCGAACAGCTGTCGGACAGTTTAGTAGAGCGCACGCTCGAACCCTGCCGTAAAGCATTGAAGGATGCCGGCCTTACTACTTCGGATATTGACGAAGTGATCATGGTAGGTGGTTCGACACGTATCCCCAAAATACTGGAGATCGTAGAGAAATTCTTCGGCAAAAAGCCTAACAGGAGTGTAAACCCTGATGAAGTGGTAGCAATAGGTGCTGCTATACAAGGTGGCGTATTAAGCGGCGATGTAAAAGATGTATTGCTGCTGGACGTTACACCTCTTTCACTGGGTATTGAAACAATGGGCGGTGTAATGACCAGGCTTATAGAATCGAACACAACCATACCTACACGTAAGAGCGAAACGTTCTCGACAGCCAGCGATAACCAGCCAAGCGTTGAAATAAACGTACTGCAAGGTGAGCGCCCGATGGCTAAGGACAATAAAACGCTGGGAAGGTTTATACTGGATGGTATACCACCGGCACCACGCGGCGTGCCACAGGTAGAAGTGATCTTTGACATTGATGCTAACGGTATACTGCATGTGACCGCAAAAGATAAAGGCACAGGCAAACAGCAGAATATACGCATAGAAGCCGGTAGCGGCCTGAACAAGGAAGAGATAGAACGCATGAGGAACGAGGCGAAAGCCAATGAAGATGAAGATAAGAAAGTGCGTGAGCGTGTAGAAAAACTAAATATGGCTGACGGTCTTGTATTCAACTCAGAAAAACAACTGAAAGAATACGGCGACAAGATACCTGCTGACAAGAAGGGGCCTATAGAGGCTGCAGTAGCCAAACTGAAAGAAGCTCATAAAGCAGAAGACGTGGATGGCATTGATAAAGCAGCTGAGGAACTGAATGCAGCATGGAGCGCAGCGAGCGAATTCCTGTACAACACAGGTAACCAGCAAGCTGGTGGCGATGGCGGTGCACAACAACAGCAGCAGCATGAGAATGCAGGCAACGACGGTAATGTAGCCGATGCCGAATATGAAGAAGTAAAATAAGAAGCCAAGCCATAAAGAGGCTTATATCAAGATAAAAAAAGAGAGGCTATATAGCCTCTCTTTTTTTATCGTACCTGAAAGCGACTGGTACGTTTTTTATGTCCTCCGGGTAAAACTACGTGTTATGAAAGGGGCAAGAAATGAAAACAACATGCAAAGCAAACAGAACAAGGTAAATCTAACAAAACCTGAGATTCGTGACGAGCTGGACAGCCGTAAAGAAAAAGAAGCCGGGTACACAGACCACAATAACAAGGCAGATAAAACTAAGAAGAACAAAAGAAAAGAAGGCTAGTATATAATAAGATACCTGCCCAAACGTTCTAATAACAATGACTAAATCATTTTGTCTTTTAGTCTCCTTACTAACGTTTGCCAGTCAGCCCTTATACGCCCAAAAGCTGCTCGGAAATATTGGATTGGGTATCGGGTATGATGTTTTCATACGCGATAAAAGAATACTGCCATACAGTGTCAAATGGCCTGCCAGGCCGGGCATGGGAGGCATGTTTGGTATTAAATACCTGCCTGAAAATGGCTTCGAAATATTTTTAAATGCTAATGTAGGCACGGTATATATTCAAATACCTGCTCCGGGCTACGGCAAAAGCAGGACCTACTTTAAGCAATTCCATTCCAATATCAGTATAGGTTCGGGCCCGCAAATAAAAACTGAAAGTCGTGGAACTTTCATTCCGTATGTGCAGCTCGGTGCCGGTTTCTACAGCGATTGGGGTGAACAATACAATAATCCAACAAATATTACTGTACAAAAAAGGATGGGCTTGCCTGTTAGTGATACCTGGACGCTTATATGTGGCGCTGGTATAGATTGGCAAATAGGTAAAAGGCACCTGTCAGGCTTGAACCTGCAGGCATCTTTTACCCCAATGAATATCTATGAGGTAACACCGGAGTACGAGGTTTCAACTCCTGCAGGGTTATACGATATAAAATTACAGGGCAGGTTGCTGCAATTTATGCTCAGCTACAATACACACTTCAGCATCAAAAAATGGAACAGGATATAAATCCGAATGGCTGCAAAGTGCAGCCATTCGATCTTTAAATAAGGCATTTGCGTCTGTTATTTTATCTCAACAGGTTGATATTACCCTGTTTCTCTACTACACCACCTTCGCGCAATGTCACACGCAGTATATACAGGTAAGATTCCGTAGGTTGTGCCTGGCCTTTGAAAGTACCGTCCCAACCGATAGACTTATCTCTTGATTCAAACACCAGCTGTCCCCACCTGTTGTATATTTTCAGGTCCATTTTTTCTATGCCCGGACCTCTTACGTATAGTACATCATTATTGCCATCGCCATTGGGGGTAAATGCCGTAGGTATGTCAGCAATAGGCTGTATCAAAGCACCGACATCTTTACATACAGTATCGGGGCAGTTGTCGCTATTATTGGCTATAAGACATACGTTAAATGTTCCAGTCCAATCGTAAAGGCGAATGGGGTCTTTTTCAGTGCTGCTAAGACCATCGCCGTAGGACCAGTTATAAATGCTTGACCGAACAGACTGATTGGTGAATACTATCGGCTGGTTCTTTTCAGGAGGTACCGGAGCAAAATCAAATGCGGCGTGCGCATGATACCTCACGTGTACGCTTCCCTTTGCAGTATCGGTACCGTTGCAGGATTGAGGATCTATTGCCACCAGGACGACATTGTAGTCTCCACCTGTGTCGTAAGTATGGTTAACCAGCCTGGCGGTATCCGTATTGCCATCACCAAAATCCCATAACCATGATTTACCATTCTCTGTTAAGTTATAAAAAGGTATCAGGCCATCACCACATACATCGGGATGCGAGAACACTGCCTTGATGGTATAGCTGTTCAACAATACCGTCTTCGTAATCGAGTCTACTTTATTACATGAAGTGCTGTCCCTTACCACAAGGGTAACATCATAAGAACCCATACCGCCGTAATAATGTATGGGTGGCGTAGTACCGGAATAGTATGTATTATCACCCAGGTTCCAGAAATATTGACTAGCAGAACTTGTGGCCAGGGAATAATTATCAAATTTAACGCGGTATGGATTACAGCTATCCAGTGTAGTAGGTACAAAATCACTTTTTACCTGTCCTGAATCAACCCTTATATAAAGGTGAGTTGTATCTTTTGATTTACAGGCAGAAGGGTTACTGCTCTGTGCCACCAAAGTAACTGTGTGTATCCCTTTAAGTATAAAGGTGTGCGATGGTGCCGCTACTGTACTTACAGGCGTGTTATCACCAAAATCCCAAACATATGAATCTGCATTTACCGAGTTGTTATTAAACTGAACAATATAGGGTGAACAACCGGGACTGTCGGGTTGCGCAGATGCTACTGCTGCAACATTGAAAGTGCTGAATGTGACAGTGGTAGTAAAGGTGTCTATTTTGTTGCAGGTATTTACGTCGGAAGCGATAAGCCGTACAACGTATGTGCCTATTGCGGGATAGGTATGCAGTGGAGGAGTAATGCCTGTAAATGAAGTAGCATCACCGAAATCCCAATTGAATACTGCCCATGGCGTTATTACAGAAGAAGCATTACCAAACTGTACCGTGTACGGGCCGCAACTATCTAATATAGTATAACTAATGTTGGCATTGATATTTGCTGTGTCCACCTTCACATTTACATATGCGGTGTCTTTTGTTTTGCATGCGGAAGGATTGTTGCTTTGCGCTATCAAGCGGGCTGTATGCAAGCCGAAAATAGTATAGGTATGGCTTGGTGCTGTAAGTGTACTACCCGGTGTGAGGTCACCAAAATCCCAGGTATATGAATTAGCATTAACAGAATTATTTACAAACTGCACCAGGAAAGGTGCGCAGCCTTCCGTATCGGGTGTAACGGCAGCTGCTGCTGTAACATCGAAAGTAGTAAATGCGACTGGTTTGATGATCGTGTCCTTCTTATTGCAGGTCGTGCTATCCGTTACTATGAGCCTTACATTGTAGGTACCTATGGCAGGGAAAGTATGCAGTGGAGGAGTGGGGCCGTTATAGGTGGTAAGGTCGCCAAAATCCCATGCATATTGGGTTTGTGCAGTAGTGTAAGGGCAAGTTTGCGTAAACTGGGCCCTGTATGGGTTACAACTATCCGTTACCACAAAAGAAAAATCTGCATAAATATCAGCAGTGTCTATTCGCACATGCAGGTAAGTGGTATCTTTTGATTTGCAGGCGGAAGGGCTGTTGCTCTGTGCTATTAACCGTACCGTATGCAGGCCTGCTTGTGTATAAACATGTGAGGGCGCAATGGTATTATTGACGGGCGAGCCATCACCAAAATCCCAGGTGTACGAAGTAGCGTTGAGAGATGTGTTCTGGAACTGAACGGTGAAGGGTGAACAGCCTGCAGTATCGCCCGCTATCGACGCATTTGCATCAACATTGAAAGTAGTGAAGCCAACCGTTTTGATCATGGTATCAATACCTGCACAGAGTGCATTGGGATCAGTACAGATCAGGCGAACTGTATAAGTGCCCAGGGTAGCATAGTTATGGACCGGTGGTGTGTGGCCATTGTATGTGGTAAGATCACCAAAATCCCAGGCATATGTGGTAGAAGCGGTGGTGTCGGACGAAGTGTTAGTAAACCTGGCCCTGTACGGATTACAACTATCCAATACCTGTATCGCAAAATCACTTTGCAGGTTCGTTGTATCCACTGTTATGGTAAGGTATGTTGTATCGTGGGCGATGCAGGCCGTGGTGCTGGCTGCGGCCAGCATAACGGTAAAAGTACCGCCGGTAGTATAAGTATGTGAAGGAGCAGTTAAAGTACTGATCGGGGAGCCATCGCCAAAATCCCATACGTATGAGGTAGCACTCGTGGAATTATTTACGAACTGCACATTAAGCGGTGCGCAGCCCTGGACAGCAGGGGAACCTGCGGCTACAGCATGCACCGCCATCACATCGAATGATATCTTCATTGTCACCAAGTTATAACCGTCGCCATTGGTGGTACTATACGCGGTGGGGGTAACCGGGAAAACCGGGGAACCACAACATATACCCTGGTAGATGATACCTCTCTTATCAAAACGGCTTGTGCCGCCATCTACGTGATCACCATTTATCCCATAGTAGGTACCCAGGGATAAGGTGGCCATGTTGGGTGTAAACACAATAAAATAAAATCCTGAGGTGGTGGCCTGCAGTGGATTGGGCGACAAAGGCATATTAGGTACCGAACCGAAGCCCGACACATATATGTTAGAACAAGAATCGACAAGGAAGGCTGTGGGTGCCAACTGGGTAGCAGTACCATTACCAAATACTGTTGACACAAGATTTGTGGTAAGATCATTATCCATTTTGATAATGAAGTTGTGCGAATTTGCATTCGAATAAACACCCGGCGAAACCGGGAAGGAACCATCACTCTGGCCCGTCGCATATACAAAGCCATTTACATCCTGCTGGACGCCGTAACACTGGTCATAAACGGAGGTGCCGACAAAGGTACTCCTCTCGAACGTGTAATTGCCGCCATTTATGAAACGACAAACAAATCCATCAACGGAGCCACCCTGGTAGCTGGCCTGGTAGGCGCCTACCGAAGCAGGGAAATTGCTGCTGGTAGTGCCACCGGAAATAAAGATATGGCCTTGGGAATTATCGAGTAAAATATTGTAGACGGCGTCTTCACCGCTGCCACCTATATAGGTGCTCCAAATTAACGATGACAAGTCGTAATTCATTTTGAAAACCACACCGTCCTGACCGCCTATAAGATTTTGCTGGTAGGCAGTAGCAGCCGTAACAGGAAAATTGGTTGAGTGTGTATTGCCCGCCACAAGCACATTACCTGCATTGTCGGAGATCACTTCTCCCTTATAAGCATCGCCATAATTATGAGACAGGGGCGAGGTATTACCGCCATCCATGGCACTGCCGCCAATATAGGTAGATCCTATCAGCGCTGTGCCGGCGGGATTGAATTTAGTAACAAACAGATCTTGCCCACCGTTATTTGTATTGTCGTAAGCAGTGGCCGACGTAGGAAAATTGTTTGAATTAGTAACGCCGGTAACTACTAAGTTACCTGAAGGGTCTACAACTAAACTATGTGGTTGTTCGCTACTGTTGCCGCCAAGGTAGGTGCCAAATAGCTGGGTGCTGCCGTCAGACGAATATTTGGAGAGGTTCACGTCCACATTCCCCCCGAAAGTGCTTTGGAAAGCACCTATTGTTACCGGGTATCCGGACCCAAAAACCTCGCCTGCACCATATCCATTACCCTGGTCATCATAAGTGGCAGAAAAACCATAGTTAGATACCGTGGACCCTGAATAAGTTGCAAAGATGACAGTGGGATCGATGACCAGTGGGAGGGCCCTGTTATAACCATCCGGGAAAAAGTAGTTAACTACATTATCGCCCACTTTATATGCACAGGCCACCTTTTTTCTTTCGCCATTAATTTCCTGGTATGCATACGGCTCCAGTTCTTCAACGGTACGCAAAGAGGTTTTGATGAACAGCTTGCCATTCTTTGTTTTTACACCATCAGTACCCAGGTATCTCAGCCTGATAAGATTGGGGTCTGCACCCGGAGCTACAGTAAAATCATATGTAAACCTGTGATTGTCGGAACGGAAACGAACATTGACCCCCGGATATATTTCACTATAGTCTACACTTGTAAATGGGTGGATATTGCTCTTCCAATGCGCAGGATCACTACCCAGGAAGTAGTTATAATATACAGATTGCGGGTCATTGCCGGTCACCTTTGAGGGCTTTTTGGCACCCTCAAAGATCATCTTATAGGCATGAAATTTCAGTACAGGATCAAGCGTTTTATCATGAATACATTCATGTACTTTTTCTGCGTTAGCCTCATCGCTAAGCACATAGGTTACTCCCGTATTTTCCAGGAATATACCCCCATCTTTAACATCAACGTGGTAAAGTGAGGGGTCGATCCATTGACCCTTATTGGCAACAAATTCCAATCCCTTGGACTTGGGAGCAAAAGTTATCGCATTTTTTGCCGGGGTAGCAAATGCAAAAGTGGAAAGAACCAGGCAAGCCTGTAATACAAAGTATTTTTTCTTCATACGCGTAAGTTAAGCAGGTATATACTACAATATAGACGGGCTTGGTACATTAAGGGTTTGTCAAATTAGTAAATTTGACTGATATAATAAAAAATATCTGTTGAAGCTTGTTTATTTCCTGAGAAAAGCGGTAAAATCGGTTTCGGGTATCTTTTCAAGCCCCATCTGCCGCAGCATTGTTACCAGCTGCCCGCGATGATAGGTGCTATGATTGAAAACGTGCTGCAGGGCTTCACATACTGAATTCTTAAATGATTTTTTTTCTGAATTGTAATACTGGAACACATGTTCCAGCGCTTTATCATCGTATTGGCGGTCTATAAAGTCTATCAGTACCTGCGATACCTGCTGCCAATCGGTACAAGCTTCTTCAAATGTCCCCTTGAACACATAAGGCATATATACAGGCTGCTCGGTAAGCTGCAGGCGTTGTAACCAAAGAAATTCTGCTCCCCATATATGGTAAGTGGTGTCCCGGAGTGAGGGAAAGCTGCTTATGATCTCTTTGTCAAGCTTTTCATCTTCGAGTTTCAACATTACATCTATGAGTCGCTTATTGGCCCACAGATTATACTTTGCCATCTGTAACAATAATTCCTTCATCTTATATCGTAAATTGCAACAAAATTAGCATACCTGCAATGGATGAAGCAAATAATTCACAAGGTTTTGAAACCTTGTGCATTCACGGGGGGCACAAACAGGAAAGCAACCGTGCGCACCTGACCCCCATATACGCCACAAGCACCTATGCCTTTGACAGTGCCGAGCATGGCGCAGCGCTTTTTAAAGGAGAAGAACAGGGATATATCTACGGGCGTTACGGCAATCCCACCATCAGCGAAGCGGAAGAACGCATTGCCCTGATGGAAGCATATGGTCTTAAAGACAGCCAGGGGAATCCCTTGAAGCTAAAAGCACTCCTGCATTCATCGGGCATGGCTGCTATAACTACCATGTTGTTGAGTAATGTAAAAGCAGGCGATAAAGTAATTACCCACCAATCTTTATACGGCGGCACACAGGAAATGATGGATAAAGTACTGCCCGGACTGGGTATTACAGCTATCCAGATGGATTTCAAAGACATCAATAAAGTTGAGGAAGCCATAAAAGCTAACCCAGGCATCAGCCTTATGTACCTGGAAACGCCCGCCAACCCTACCCTACAGTGCGTGGACATTGAGCAACTGGCGTCTTTGGGAAAAACATACGAACTGACCGTTTGCGTTGACAATACATTTGCTACACCCTACCTGCAACAGCCATTTAAGTATGATGTGGATTTTGTAATGCACTCCACCACAAAATTTCTCAACGGGCATGGCACTGCTATAGGCGGTATAGTGATAGGTCGCGACCTGGAAAAAATGAATACAAAAGTTACCAAGATGTACCGGCTACTGGGTGGTAACAGTAATGCGTTTGATGCGTTCTTATTGACCAATGGCCTGCGCACTTTCCCCTTGCGTATGGAAAGGCATTGCAGCAATGCTGAACAAGTAGCTAATTATTTAACACAGCACCCTGCAGTGGCTCAAGTTAATTACTTAGGCCTGGGCTCCCACCCCGACCATGAACTGGCTAAAAGGCAAATGAAAAATGCGGGTGCGATGCTAAGCTTTGAACTCAAGGGGGGTTACGATGCGGGGGTAAAATTCATCAACGGTTTGAAAATGTGTGTAAGCGCCACATCGCTCGGTGCATGCGATACACTTATCTCCCACCCCGCTTCCACATCGCATGTAGTGGTACCAAGAGAAAAGAGACTGGAATTTGGCATTACTGATGGGCTAATAAGAATGAGTGTAGGAATAGAAACAGTATCAGATATAATCAACGATTTAGAACAAGCAATCAGCTAATCAATATGAGTACAGCATATGTTATAGATGCAGTAAGGACACCTATCGGAAAATACGGAGGGAGCTTATCAACGGTACGGCCCGACGACTTACTGGCACATGTAATAAAGAAACTAATAGAGCGCAATCCGGGTGTAGATGTAAATGCTATTGAAGATGTAATAGCCGGTGCAGCTAATCAATCGGGCGAGGACAACAGGAATGTAGCCCGCATGGCTGCATTGCTGGCAGGCTTGCCAACTACCGTGGGTGGCAATACTGTGAACCGCCTTTGTGCTTCGGGTCTCCAGGCCATTATGGATGCATCGCGCGCGATAATGTGCGGGGATGGTGACATATACATTGCGGGTGGTGTGGAGAGTATGACACGCGCTCCCTTTGTAATGCCAAAAGCTGATGGGCCTTTTTCACGAAAGGCAGAAGTGTTTGACACAACGATGGGCTGGCGTTTTATCAACAGCAAACTAAGCGAGTTGTACCATCCTTATACCATGGGCGAAACTGCTGAAAACGTAGCTGAACAATGGAACGTGACACGCGAAGAGCAAGACCAATTCGCCTACAACACACAGGAGAAATATGCAGCCGCAGCAGCTTCAGGAAAATTCATTGATGAGATCGTACCCGTGACTGTTGACCTTGGGAAGGGCAAAACAAATGTCTTTGCAGCAGATGAACATCCCCGCCAATCGACACTCGAAAAGCTTGCAGAACTGAAGCCTGCCTTTAAAAAGAACGGCACAGTAACAGCCGGCAATTCAAGTGGCATTAATGATGGCGCGGCAGCCCTGTTGCTGGCTTCCGAAGATGCAGTGAAAAAATACGGACTGAAACCGATCGCTAAAATAAAATCTATGGCTATTGCAGGAGTAGACCCTGCAGTTATGGGCGTAGGACCTGTGCCGGCTACACTAAAGGCATTGCAACGTGCGGGGCTTGAAGTAGCTGATCTTGATCTTGTAGAACTAAATGAGGCTTTTGCATCACAAAGTATTGCCTGCATACGCGACCTGGGTTTGGAATCGGCAAAAGTGAATGTGAACGGCGGCGCAATTGCACTAGGCCACCCATTGGGCTGTAGTGGTGCACGTATCAGTACCACACTCATCTATGAACTGAGGCGCAGGAAAGCTAAATACGGCCTGGCAACAATGTGCATAGGTGTAGGACAGGGATCGGCTATTATTTATGAAGCGCTGTAGATTTTTGTTTTTGACTTTTAACTTTTGACTTTGAAGATCGATATCCATACACATATAATGCCGGAGCATATCCCTAACTGGTTCGAGAAATTCGGTTACGGGGCATTCATCAGGCTTGAGCATCATAAGCCCTGTTGCGCGCAGATGATAAAGGGCGACAAGGTGTTCCGGGAGATAGAGCAGAACTGCTGGGATGCCAATGTGCGCACGAAAGAGATGGATATGACCGAAGTAAGTACACAAGTGCTATCAACCATACCGGTGCTGTTCAATTACTTCGCAAAGCCCGAACATGCTTTGGAAACATCGCGTTTCTTTAACGACCATATAGCACAATGTGTTGATCTGCATCCTAAGCGTTTTATAGGACTTGGCACAGTGCCCATGCAGGATGTAGATACCGCAATAAAAGAAATGGAGCGCTGTGTGAAGGAGCTAAAAATGCCCGGCATTGAAATTGGCTCTAACATTAATACCACGAACTTAAGCGACCCGACATTTGAACCATTCTGGGAAGCGGCTGAGCAACTTGGCTGCAGTATTTTTGTGCACCCCTGGGAAATGATGGGCGAGAATGAGATGAGCAAGTATTGGCTGCCATGGCTGGTAGGTATGCCTGCCGAAACCAGTCGCGCTATCTGCTCTATGATATTTGGTGGCGTATTTGAACGCCATCCAAAACTCAAAGTGGCCTTTGCACATGGCGGCGGCAGTTTCCCCTTTACCATAGGCAGGATAGAACATGGCTTTAACGTGCGCCCCGACCTGGTTGCCGTTGATAATAATGTAAATCCCCGCGACTATATAGGCAAATTCTGGATAGACGCATTGGTGCATGACGACAAAACGCTCGACTTTGTTGTAGACCTGATGGGCGAGGACAAAGTATGCATGGGTAGCGACTACCCCTTCCCGCTTGGCGAACATCATCCCGGCAAGTTGATAGAAAGTATGAGTAGTTTCTCAAAAGAACAAAAGGAAAAACTACTGTACAAAAATGCTATGGACTGGCTTTCTTAAAAGAAAAAATCCCCTGCTTATATTTCGGATCATTGAAAGCAGGGGATTCTTGTAATCTTGCTGCAGAATGCAGCGCCTTTGGTTAAAATATAGGAGGGAAATTTAAAACAAAATATTAGCCTGCACTGCTGGCTGCGCGCCTCTTTTCTTCTTCAGCGCCGCCTGTCTTTTTCCGTACTTGCCCCACACCCTTGTTACCGAACCTGTATACAAAAGAAATAGTAGCTATACGCGTGTCACGCTTTACAACGAAGGTCTCATTGTATTTTGCAAATGCGGTAACACCTACCGGGTTTACTTTCCAAAACACATCTGTTATCGCAAGCTTAGCTGTAGCTTTCTTGTTAAACAAGTTCTTTTGCAGTCCTGCATTTAGTGACCAAAGCGGCTTTAAGGTCATATAGCCGTACAGCATATCAGATTGGTAGAACATGCTTAGCTCCGCCGAAAAATCTTTTGGCATCAGGAAACTATTCGTAGTGTTGAAATAATAGGCAGGGCGGCCACTATGCAGCGGTGTGCCCGCTACATCACCATCGTAGTAGTTATAATAATAGCTACCACTGGTCACATTGCTCCACCATTTGAATATCTGGAAGGGGTAGGCAATATTGAAGCTAACAGAAGTTTGCCTGTGTATGTTTTTATTTGTTTGAATGCTTTCGTTCTTCCGGGTTTCACTGGGTTGTATCACTTCAGTTATAGCATCATCGGTGATGCTGTAGTTTATTGATGTAACAAACCGCTGTTTATATGTATGCGATAGCTCTATGGAATAGGTAAGGCTGGGCAACAGGTCGGGATTGCCCACTTTATAATTGCTGGGGTCAAGGAAAAATTTAAAGGGGTTCAATTGCTCATAATTTGGCCTGTCTATGCGGCGGCTTAGTGTCAGGCCAAGGTCATGGACCTGGCTAATATGCAATTGGGTAGCCAGGCTAGGGAACAACTGTATGTAATTACGATCGAACACACTTGTGGGCGCAGTCTTTTGCTCGCCCTTCGCGATCGTTTGTTCTGCCCGCAGGCCCAGCTGGTAGCTCCACTTGGTTCTGTCCTGCGCCAGGTTTACATAGGCAGCGTTAATATCCTCGTTATAGATGAAATGATTGCTCTTAGTTGGGTCATATACATAGGCCGAATCAGCATAGCTCCAAACCTCGTATTGGGAATTGTCCTCCGCAGTTACATAGCTCGCCTTTATTCCCGCATCAAAACGCATATTGTTTTTCATTGGGTGGGTGAAATCGGTTTTGAACGAGCGAATTATTGTTGCCCCTTCAGGACTACCCAGCAGATCATAATTAGGCTGCGTCGGCTTATCCGAAGTATCGAAGAATGCGTTGACAAAATGCTGGTTGGTATTGTACCCGTAACTGGCATAGTCTGCATCGGCGGTAAGCTCCGTACCTGCGGTATCATATTCATGCCTGAAGTTCAGGTTAACAGAGTAGTCATTCAACTTTGTTTTTGAATCGTTGACAGTTATGAATTCTGACTGTTTGATCCCTGTTTCATCATATACATCCGAGAAGCTGGTGCCGCTTGGCTCATAGCGTGTACGGGTCCCGGTAGCTGCAAAACCTATGGTAGTTTTAGAAGAGATATTGTAATCCACACCTGCTGCAATATAGTGGTAGCGCATGGGCAGCAACAAATTATTTTGCTGCTTGTATTCTGTATCTACTTTACCACCCTCAGTTTCATAAAATTTCCTATCCAGCACGAGGCCGTTAAAGCCCTTGCGCGTCAGAAAACTATAACTGGCATAGGCGCTTATTTTTTTGCTCTTGTAGTTAAGGCTCATAGCATCATTGGTCCTCGAGTACACGCCCTGCCCGAAACTACCTGTTACAGAACCATTCAGCCCCATTCTTTTGTCTCTTTTCGTCTTGATGTTGATGATGCCTCCCGTACCGGCAGCATCATATTTGGCGCCGGGGTTCGATATAAGCTCAATTTTATCAACAGTGTTCGAAGGCATGTTTTTCAGCAGGTTAGCAAGGTTATCACCTGCCACAGGCACCGGTTTTCCGTCTATCATAATGGTCACGCCCTGCTTTCCCTTTAGGCTTATATTGTCGTTCTGATCTACTATTACACCGGGCGAGCGTTGCAGCACTTCCATAACTGTTGCGCCCGTACTCACGATACTATTCTCCACATTCACCACTATCTTGTCTGCCTTCACTTCTATGAATGGTTTCTGGCTGCGTATGGTTACCTCGTCCAGGGCACCGGCCTTTTTTGATAGTTTTATTCCAGGCATCTTAAGCTCCGAGGCTTCGATGGTCAAAGTATCCGATGTATACGGCTCAAAACCCACAAGGGTGGCCTTCAGTATGTATCTTCCTGCATTTACCGGTTCAATGTTGTATGCGCCCTTTGCATCGGTTAGCGAGGCTTTTTCCAGCACATTACCCGGGGCCTTCAGTAAAACGATATTTACAGATTCAATTCCCTTACCCTGCTCATCAACAATAGTCCCGGATATCCCTCCGCTGTGGTCTTTCGCGTAAATTGTGTGTTGTAACAGCAGCAGCACGGCCAGGCTAAAAATTACATTCTTCATATCGGCAAGTTTGACTTAACAAATGTATCTTAGGCTACCAAGGCTACCTTCACCCAACGTAGGGGGATTTATTGCAGGTGCATCGACATACCAATAAGCATTCGTATTTTTAGGATAGAAACCAATATGAGATCGGCAAAACAAAATAGAGCATTTCCCGGTAGTCGTACACTGTACGTACTTGCGCTGTGTTTTTCCTTCTCTGCTGTTTTTGCACAACGCTACCCTTTTTACAACCTCAGTGTGGAAAGCGGCCTCATACAATCGCAGGCGCAGGCCATCAAACAGGACAAGTATGGTCACTTATGGATCGGTACCTTGGGCGGATTATCGCGTTTTGACGGCAAGAACTTTGTTAACTATACCTTGCGAGACGGCATGGCAGATAACAGTGTTAATGCCCTCGACATCGATCAGCAAGGCAATATATGGGTGGGCACTTCAAAAGGCATTTCAAAATTCGACGGAAAAACCTTTAAACATTCTTCATTCCAGGCAGCCGAGAATAATCCCCTGGCCAATAATGTGCAGGATATACAAATAGGCAGTAATGGTACTATCTGGTGCAATGTAGGCGGCAATGGCAAAAACAAAATATACGGTATCACAAACGGCAAGAATGTCCAACTGAAAGTACCCGGCCAGGACACTGCCATATTATCTGTATTGCCCGACGACAAAGGCTTATGGCTTGCCAAAATAAATGGCGAGTTGCTGCATTACCATGCAGGTGCCTGGGACACCATATCACTTCCTGTATCCGCGCTCATCAATAAGGTCCCCATACTTACAAAGATTTATAAAGGCCGGAATGATACACTGTGGTTGCTCACCAATGCAGGTTTGTACCGGCTTGAAAATGGGAAAGCCGTACTACACAGCATTAAAGGGCAGCCGCTTGATAAACTGCCTGTACTGCGCTGCATGACCGAGGACAAAAACGGTGCCTACTGGCTGGGCACCAATACCGGCGTAATAAAGCTAACAGGCAATTCAATAGAATATTACAATAAGCACAATGGTCTTAGCGACAATATATTTCGCGATGTACTAACCGATGCCGAAGGCAACGTATGGATGGCCAGCGATGGGCAAGGCCTGTACCGCTTCTCCGGCTCGCCCTTTACTATTCTTGATGAAACCCTGGGCTTGCCAAGTGCACAAATAATGAGCATCGCCGCCGACAGGAGCGGAAAATTGTACTTTGGCACTTATGATGCCGGCCTTTACTCATTTGAGAATGGCATCGTGGGCAAAGTGCCTTTCCCCGGCAAACCCGGCATAGCTATCACAGCCCTGCGTTACAAAGATAACAAGCTGTGGATAGGCACAAGGAACGGTTTGTGGACTTACGATAACACTTTTCATTTTTACACCTTCCCTACCGACCAGCTTTTTTCTGTCTCGGCCTTGTACAGTGACACAAGTCGCAAACTATGGATAGGTTTTGGCAACGGCTTCGCAGTCTATGAACACGATAGTTTCCATACAGTTCCGCTACAAGGCGCCGTAATTGGCGACTTCATAACAATAGGCGCCGATAGCACACTTGTGGCAACTACCAGCAGCACCTACAACGGTATAAAGCTGTATCATGACGGGGTTCTTACACCATACAAAACCAATGGCGCCCCCGATAGTGCACAGGTACAATGCTTTACAAAACGTGGCAATGAATTGTGGATAGGCACCAGCGACAATGGGCTCATATGCTATAATATGAGCACCAAAAAATATTTTGTGCTCAATAAAAGCAATGGCTTAAGGTCGGATTTCATCTACAACATTATCACAGATAACGATGGTAATATCTGGACAGGCACAGGTTATGGCATACACAAAGTGACTATTGGAAGTGATGGGAAACCAATGGTGACTTTTTACGGAAAGGAAGAAGGCATGAAGGGAATGGAAAGCAACCACAATGCCATTTACAAAATGCGCGATGGCAGCATTTGGTTTGGCACAACCAATGGTGCAATGCATTACCAGCCCAGCATTAAAACTACACAGTCAAAACCGGTGAGCATTGTTCTGCAATCTGTAAAAGTCTTCGGCGAGAACATAAGCGACACTGCCTGGTATGATAGTACCAATGCCTGGTACAAGGTACCCTACGGCCTGCACCTTCCTTACAAAAAGAATAATATCACTTTTGCTTACCAGGCCATATCCCTTGGCAGCGATGAGCAATTACTCTATCGCTATCGCATGGAGGGCCTCGAAGCTCCCTGGTCCGACTGGTCAGAAAGTAATTCCGTCACCTACTCTGCCCTGCCTCCCGGCCTTTACACGCTCAAGGTGCAGTGTAAAACAATGAGCACCAATGCGGACGCAAGTGAACTCGACTATTCATTTGAAATAATAACACCTTTCCAGAAAACCAAATGGTTCAACCTGATCATACTGGGCAGTTGTATCTTGTTGGGGGTATCCATGCAGTATATCGCCAACACAAGAAAGCAGAACAGGATAAAACTACTGGATAAGCTGCGCCGCGAAGAGCAAGGTAAAGTGAGGCAACGCACTGCCGAGGATTTCCATGACGAGGTGGGCAATAAGCTCACACGCATCAATGTGCTTGCCAATGTGCTTAAAAACAAGATACAACTTACCCCCGATACCAAAAGGATACTGGACCAGATACAGGATAACACCGGCCAGCTTTACAGTGGTACAAAAGATATTCTTTGGTCATTGAAACCGTCCAACGACAATCTGTACCAGATACTGCTCCGCATAAACGATTTTGGCGCTGAGCTCTTCCAGGACACCGAGGTAGATTTCAATTTCATAGGCACCGATGAAAAATGGAAAGAGCATTCCCTGCCTATGGACTTCAGTCGCAACCTGATCATGATCTTCAAAGAGGCATTGAATAACAGCCTTAAGTACTCAAAGGCTACCGAGGTAAAACTGGAGGTAAGCTTACAAAACCATGATATCCTGCACCTTTTGCTTACCGACAACGGTCAGGGCTTTGATATTGATCATGCTAAAAAGGGGCATGGCATCGACAATATGAACGTGCGGGCTAAACGCATCAATGGAAGGCTGTATATCGAGTCGCACCCGGGCAAAGGCACCACCATAAGCCTGGGCTTCAAAATACCGCCCAAAAGTGCTTATGGCCTCGGTTCAACAAATATTTAACAAAAAATAACTTCATTAGGGTGAGATAAATTTGCCCTATATAGCGGAACTTTACATAAACGCATTTGCTATGAGCAGGGATCTTGATATACGCGTAGGCATTATAGAAGACGATGAGACCATCCGCGAAGGTTATGCATACCTCATCGGGCAGACCGACGGTTATAAAGTGGTAGGGACCTACCCTTCTTTCGAGGAGGCTGCCAAAAAGCTGGTTCATGATGACCCCGATGTCATATTGCTGGACGTAGAGCTTCCCGGCATATCCGGCATAGATGCGATGCCTAAGATCAAGAAATTACTCCCTGAAACACATATTCTTATACTTACCGTTTACGAGCAGGAATTGCTCATATTCCGCGCATTGGGCAATGGGGCTGCAGGTTACCTCACCAAAAACACCCCACCCGAAAAAATAATAAGTGCCATACATGAGGTGATGGAAGGTGGTGGCCCGATGAGCGCTCATATCGCTCGCATGGTCATTGGATCATTCCAGCGCAACGAGCAATCGCCGCTTACACGTCGCGAGACCGAGATACTGGAACAAATAGCAACTGCCAAAAGCCGCAAGCGCATAGCACAGGAGTTATTCATAGACCTTGAAACTGTGAAATCACACATCAAGAATATCTACCACAAACTTAACGTGCATTCAAAGGCTGATGCTATCAAAACAGCCAAAGACAATAAATTCATCTAGACAAGAAATCCAGCACATCCTTGTAAAACCGCTGTGGGATCTGCAGGTGAGGGATATGCCCCACACCCTTGTATTCAATTAGTCTGCAGTCTGGTATCCGTGCCGCGACCTTTTTTCCCAGTTCTTTATAATGGCCTAACTTATCTGTCACCCCCTTCGGTGCACCCCTTGCTATTTTTGTATGATCTTCCCTGCCCACTATCAGCAATACAGGCACTTCTATATGTTTAAGTTCATAGATCACGGGCTGTGTAAAGATCATGTCATAGGTTAATGCACTCACCATTGCATATTGCTGAGCACCCTTGCCCATTAATGGGCCGTACTGTATATCTGCCCATTTCCGGTACGCTTCTTTCCATTCCGGGTAATAGTCTTTCTGGTAATTTACCACTTTATCGTAGCTCGCATTTCGTTCCTCTTTGTACCATTCATCGATTTTTCTATACGGCACTCCTTTGCTCCGCCAGTCTTCCAGGCCAATAGGGTCTTCGAGCAGCAGCTTATCTACCCGCCCGGGATAGCTAAGCGTGAACCTTGCCCCCAACATCCCGCCTGTGGAATGAGCGATGATCGACACTTTATCAATGCTAAGCGTATCCAGTAATTGCCTGGTAAGTAAGGCCAGCAAGGAGAAACTATATTGCAGGGTCGGCTTTGAAGATTTTCCAAATCCCAGCGCATCAGGTGCTATCACCCGGTAGCCATCTTTTACCAGCACATTTATCACGCCTTCCCAATATGCAGCAGGGAAATTTTTACCGTGCATTAATACCACGGTTTGTCCGTTGCCTTGGTTTGGCTTTACATCCATATATGCTATTTCCACTGCCTGGCCCTGTACGGTAGTTTTCATATACGCAACCGGGTATGGATATTTGTATCCCTCCAGCCTTAAGCCCAGTTCCCTTGGCTGTGCTTGCCCAACCACGGCTGCCAGCACGAGGGTCAAAAAAGTAATTAGTGTGATTTTCATATCCGGCGATCCAAAAAAATCAAGCCGCCATAGATAAGATTAATAGCCTGCCGGGCATGCTTTTACTATTTTGTGTGGGTAAACTACTTTTTTTGAGCACTCCCGCAACAGATCTTAAACTGGAAAGAGGCCTTTCCCTAACGCAGGCTACTGCTATCAATATGATTGATATGGTAGGCATAGGCCCTTTTGTTACCATTCCGCTCATCGTAGGCTTTATGAAAGGCCCGCTTTGCATACTGGCATGGCTGCTAGGTGCCTTGCTCGCTTATATGGATGGCATGGTCTGGGCCGAAATGGGTGCCAAATGGCCTGAAGCCGGCGGCAGCTATGTATTCCTTCAAAAGCTCTTTGGCAAAAAGGGCAGGCTCATGGCCTTTCTATTCACCTGGCAAACCAGTATCCAGGCTCCATTGGTAATAGCCAGCGGTGCCATCGGCTTTGCTCAATACCTCACCTTTTTAATACCACTTGGCAACATACAGAAAAAAATGGTAAGCGGTGGCCTTGTTATGCTCCTGGTCGCATTGCTATACCGAAATATCAAAAGCGTTGGCAGGATATCCGTTGTATTCGGCGTATTGACAGGCGGCACTATACTGTGGCTCATTCTTTCCGGCATTCCCCACTTTAATGCAGCGCAGGCCTTCGATTTTCACAGCAGCGGCTGGGATTTTAGTACCCTCTTTTACGTGGCCTTGGGACAGGCTTCTTTAAAGGCGGTATATTCTTACCTGGGCTATTACAATGTCTGTCATCTTGGAGCCGAGATTAAACACCCCGCCCGCAATATCCCACGCAGCATTTTCATTTCTATTACTATTATTGCAGTACTATACCTTGGCATGCAGTCTGTTATCGTTGGCGTGTTGCCCTGGCAGGAGGTAGCCGCTTCCGAGTTTATAGTGAGCACTTATTTCCAGCATATATATGGGCATCTCGCAGGGCAGGTAGCCACGGTTCTAATTCTCTGCATTGCTATTGCTTCCCTTTTCTCGGTAATACTGGGTTATTCGCGGGTACCCTATGCAGCTGCTCAGAACGGTGATTTCTTTCCCGCATTTGGCAGGCTGCATCCTAAGTACAAATTTCCGCATGTCTCCCTGCTGGCCCTCGGCGGTGTCGCTTTTGTCTTCAGTTTGCTCTTCAAGCTCAAAGACGTTATAACTGCCATAATCGTTATGCGCATACTCATACAGTTTGTTTCGCAGGCTGTGGGCGTTATTGCCTGGCACTATACTCGCAAGGACGATGTGCGGCCTTTCCGTATGCCATTATTCCCTATACCGGCCATTATCTCTATAATTATCTGGCTTTTCATTCTTTTCACAAGCAAACTTCCTTTTATATTAGGGGCCTTTGGTATTATCGCTTCCGGCATACTATTGTTCTTTGTAAAAGAGGCACTTTACCCACGTCGGGAAATACCTTAGCCGGCTTATTTCCATATCTTGTTTTTTTGTAGTAAAATTGCATAGGGGAATCTCTTGCTGTTTATTGTTTTGTGCCGGCTTTATTTTCATAAATGCTTAAAGCCATCATGTTTTAAGATTTCCCCTACCGGGGCTAAGACCATTATTTTGGAAATGCTAATAACTTTTTATCATACATGCGCACGGTTCTACTAGTACTTGCAGCCGGTTTATCAGTAGCCCTTTACAGGATGCTTAGCCGTGGTGGCAAAACTTTCACCTACGGGCGCACACAAACTATCTCTTTCCTTACAGACGGCTCCGAGCATGTCATCCAGGGGTCCGAAACAGGTTCCATAATTATCACCAGCAAAACTGTACTTATAGACGGCCTCGTTTATGTTCATAAACCTTCCGACAATGAGCAATTGCAGGCTATACTGGATTATGATGAAACAGGACTACGCAGCATTCGTGTTATGCTCAATAACGGCGAGAAGCAATACTTCGTAGACAAGAACGGCAAATAACAGGTACACGTTTATTGCACCTCTACTTTTTCATGCCATACTGCATTTGCTACCATAACGCTTAGTATATAAATTCCGTTTGGCAGGTCGCTCTCTATTTGTACGACACCTTTATCAGCAACTGTAATTTCTTTCACGGTCATTCCCCCCATGCTACTTATAACCACACTTACCTCGCCTCCTTTATACTCAGGCACTATCAAAGTGAAACATCCCCTGCTCGGGTTCGGGTAGATACCTATACCTGCTTTTCTTATTATTTCTCTTACCCCACTCGGGTTGGTTATACGCCTTATTCTGTGGTTTTCATAATCAGCTATACATAAGTTGTTATTAATATCTACTGCAACTCCATAAGGAAAGTGCAACTCAGCCGCAATTGCAGCTCCTCCATCCCCGGAGTAGCCGGCGGTACCGTCACCGGCCACAGTTGTAATAATGCCTGCAGTATTTATCATCCGCACCCGGTTATTCCAGCCGTCCCCAATATATATCCGGTCCATATTGTCTGTCGCCACAGATATTGGTTCATCTAATTGTGCTGCAATTGCGGGGCCGTTATCACCACTATAGCCACTGGCTCCCGTACCGGCGATGGTGCTAATGGTGCCTGCGTTATCTATCTTCCTTATGCGTTCATTGTCGACATCTGCTATTAGGATATTACCATGGCTGTCAAAGCAAATATTCGCCGGGTTATTCAGTTGTGCAGCTGTCGCCCATCCACCATCACCACTGTAGCCCGCTGTGCCCGTACCCGCAATGGTTGTAATGATTCCCGCACTATTTATTTTGCGGATCCTGTGATTCGCCTGGTCCGTTATGTATACATTACCATCTGCATCTACGGCCACACCCCGTGGCGCATTTAACTCTGCCAGGTTTGCAAGGCCGCCATCTCCGCTATATGCCGCATTGCCCATGCCTGCTATGGTACTGATGATTCCCGAACTGTTTACTTTTCGTACGCGGTTGTTGTTCTTATCAACTATGTACACATTGCCTGCCAGGTCGGCAGCAACTCCTATCGGGTCATTAAGGTCCGCACTCGTAGCCTGTATATTATCGCCGTTATACCCCGCATTACCTGTACCAGCTATGGTGCTTATGATGCCGCTCGAACTGATCATGCGGATCCGTCCGTTTCCCCTGTCGGCTATATAGATATTGCCGGCATTATCAGTGCAAAGGTTAAAGGGATGGTCCAGCTGTCCCAGAACTGCATTGTTGCCATCACCTGCGAAGCCGGCAGTACTCCCGGCAATTGTGTTTATTGTTTGCGCCTGCATTTTCATGGATATGCAGCAGCTTATCAAAGCAAAAACGTGGACATACTTTCTCATAAACAGTTTTGTCAATTACCATAACAAGATATTCAATTAAAAATTGTGCAACATTCCTGCTAACAAAAAGCAGGGGAAGCTTTTAGCTTCCCCTGCAAATCACATATTAACAGACCTTTACTTTGCTATCTTTTGTACCTGTAGTGTTTCGGTCACGCCATTTTCGTGCACTACCTTAAGCGTATATAAGCCGCTGAGGGTGTTGCTGATGTCGAGATCTATATTATTACTTCCTTCACCTACTGTTTTATTCCAACTGTATACCACTTTACCATTCGCATCTATCAGCGACAGTTGTAACTGCTCATTGTTTGCAGTAATACATCTTACCGTTATCGATGTACCGCTTACAGGATTAGGGAATACACTGGTGGCAGTCAGCGCCGACCCGCAACCGGATACTATGGTCTTTACTTCACTATATTTTTGTCGACCGTCAATGCCCTTATAGGCCAGGCGATAGTAATGCCTGCTGTTATCATTTGTAGCCTGCGTATAGTTTATTTCACCACTCTCACTAAGCTTCCAGGTTTTTAGCTGTTCAAAATTCTTTCCATCGGCACTGTGTTGCAGTGCAGCATACACCATATCGTGAGAAACGTTGAAAGAAGCAGTTACTATGTTGCTGCAGCTGCCTTGCTTAACTGTAAAACTGTTAAGCGCAATATCCAGTGGCCCGAATACATCATACTGCAGCACAGCCCTTATCATATATGCTTTTTGGAAACTTGGCCCGAAATCTTCATTATGTGCCCATCCCGGTATCGGACTTGTTGGCCAGTCCACCCAGGTCTTTCCCAGGGTAAATTTGCTATTGGTCAATCCAACCGCAAGTGTGCTGTCAAACTCAATCGCTGTAAATGCATACCTGCCTGCGGGCAACATTACCGGTCCACCGTGCATCATCACGTTATATTCCCTTGCAGAATCGTCCGGGTACAGCAATGTATCTGTTGTGGCCACAATGGTATCCGGCATTCCGGAGGTTGAATCTATGTTCCATATACATAAGGCATATCGCTCACCTGTATACCCCCGGGCCACTTGCAGGATGATGCTTTTTATAGTCGCCGAATCAAAAAACTCAAACTCATTTCCCAGGTACCCGCCATTACCTGCGCCTATCCCCAGCGAGCCGACCAATGTATCATTATCCCGGGCATATATTGTGTCTATTATATGTTGGAATTGGTAAACAGTATCATTCAGCGGCAGAAGGTCACTCTCTGCCTGCAAATGATAATATTTGATCGTGAACATCCCGGTATCCTGGGGCTTCCAGTTGCCTGCTGTGAATGTATCTGTTGCTAATATAGGTAGGCTATCCAGCACCGGGCTGGTATATAGCCCCACTTGCACTCCGTTCGCATCCAGTACCTTTACTTGCAGCATCACATCATGTATAGTACCCAGCCCGCTGTTGGCGATCACTCCTCGCAAAGGCAGGGGGGCCGCCTGCGTCAATGGTATCTCTGTATATTGTGATATGATATCTGTACTGCTTACAGATGCATCATAAACTATCTGCGCCTCAGACCCATATGCAAAACACAGTAAGCCGGCTAATAGTAAGGATCTTTTCATGATAATAACATTTTTTGATTGATCCTTTACCCTCAAAAAAATCATGCCTCTGTAGACGAATAGAGATTACTTAATTATCATCGACCGCATCGATATTGATCCCATTTCAAACTGGTCGTTAAAGAAATTTACTTCTTCTCCTTTTTGCTTCATCCCCAGAGTATAGAAAATGGGCAATAAATGGTCGTAAGTAGGATGGGCCATTGCTGCGGTATTGCCAAGCTTTTTTTGATAATCCAGGATAGACGCTGTATCACCTGCCTTTATCCATTCTGTGAACCGGGTATCAAATTCCTGCGCCCAGTCATACACTTCTGTGCCGCCGTTCCAGTTCACCTTGCCTAAATTATGCACCAGGTTGCCGCTGCCTATTATCAGCACACCTTTATCACGTAGCTTACGCAGTTGTTTGCCTATTTCATAGTGATATGCCGGCGGCTGGTAATAGTCAAGACTAAGCTGGAACACCGGTATATCCGCCGCAGGATACATCGGCATAAGCACACTCCATGTGCCATGGTCCAGCCCCCATTTATCATCACCTGCTACATGTGAGTAAGTAATAAGTTCTTTGGCAAGTGCAGCCATTTCAGGACTTCCCGGTGCAGGATATTGCGCATCGAACAGCTCTTTAGGAAAACCCCCAAAATCATGTATCGTTTCAGGATGCGTATTGGTTGTCACCTTAGTACCCTTCGTTATCCAGTGCGCCGATATGGAAAGTATAGCCTGCGGCCTCGGTAGTTTCTTGCCCAGTTCCTGCCAGCTTTTATGCCATGCATTATCAGTTATCGCGTTCATCGGGTTGCCATGTCCTATGAACAATGCAGGCATGCGCTCTGCGGCATGCAAATTATTTTCGAGCGCCTTTAGCGCAGATAGTGCGGACATATTTATGAGTTGTGACATGGCCAATACGCCACCCGCTTTTATAAATTTTCGACGTTGCATCAACCATGTTCTTATACTGCAAGTTACGCCATCAAAGCAGCCTTTGCCAAATCAAAAACGCAATGCTGCAATAACTCAAATTTACAATACATGTATATACATTCAATTTAGTTTTTTAATTGGGCTTCTCTATGTGCAGGCCACAGAGTGGCCGCATGTTAATAGTCGGCAGGAGCTATGAAATCGCTAGTTCCATAGCAGCCGCATGTACCCGCGCAGGGCCACTGTGTAATATCCAATGCTGTATATTGTGTACTAATGCTTCACCTGCTCGATATACTGCTGAACATTATCCGCGCCTGCATCATCCTCTTTTGCATTACGGGCTGGGCCTGGCGTCGCACACAGGTAGCCCATTTCATACTCATTGCCTTCATCTTTGCCTCATGGTTCATTCTTGGTATATGCAAGGGCTGGGGCTACTGTCTCTTGACCGACCTTCACTGGCAGCTAAAAACGAAACTCGGTGAGCAAAACCTACCTAATTCCTTTATCAAGTATGCGGTTGATAAAATATCCGGCCGCGACATCGACGCATCGCTTATCGATAAGGTAGCTATCGCCTGCTTTCTCGCCGCCACTCTTTTTGCCATTATCAATTTCATCCGCTACCTCAAAAGGCAAAGGGCCGTCACGCATTAGCGGACAGCCCTTTTATGAAGTATTTGCCCATGCTTATTGCACAGCCAGTTTCCTGGTTATGCTTCCTGCTTTAGTATCTATGGTAATAAAGTATACACCCGGCGATATGCCGCTCATATTTACTTTCGCCTGCAATGCATTCAGCTCATTTAGTGATCTTATAATGCGCCCTGTAATATCAGACACCTTTATCGACGATATTGCTATCCCATTGCTCTCCACGTTCACATCTCCCGATGTAGGGTTCGGGAATATTTTCATATCGTTTACCGAAAGCGTAGTCTGGTTTACGCCGGCAGCCCATAAAGGCAGGCCCAGGCAGCGTTGCAGGCGTGGATTCAGATAGTTCATTATCGTATCTATATATTTAAGGGCTTTCGTCTTACTCATGTTCCAGTTGGTAGCCAACGCGTTATGATATATCGAATCGCAATGTGCTACTGTATAGTTATAAGGGGGGGCGGTACCTACAGTTACTGTAGCCGTTGAATCGAACCATTCCCATGGGCTGCCTTCTGTACTGTCAGTAACCAAAGGGAACCAGCCATCAGCACCACCGTTCACGGCATTTGCCCTTGCCGTATATGCATCGTTGTATGCCGGAGGAGGCAGGAAGCAGTTGTTATTCCCCAAAGCATTAGCCCTGGGTATCACCCAGCCGCCGCCATATACATATACCACTGCCTGGTTCACGACAGGCACATAAACCATGCCCTGGATATAAGGTGCAAAGGGGTCTGTGGGGCAATGAAAAGAGATCATTGGTGCATCACCAGCTGTCAGCCAACTGCTGTCACCAAGGGCGCCGCCCAGGTTGAATGCGAACTGAACATTGTTAGTATGCCCCAGTGAGTTGTTATCATAGTTATACGTAGCAGAACCACCATGACCATCTATATCACCCATAGCCGCTGTATTGATGTAACAAAAGCCTGCTTGCAGGCCATAAGTTGGATCAGTAGTGCTGCTGATGAATTTAGCCAGCTGCAGTTGAGCAGAATCATGAAGCGTCACATAGTTAAGAGCCATATAGCCGCCGGTACCCTGGCCACCCATGATTATCTTGGTGCTGTCTATTTTGTAAGTGTTTGCACCTGCGGCATCTGCTTTGAAGAAGCGTACCGCGGCTTTGGCATCCTGTATGGAACGGTAAACCGCCTGCAAGAGGCTTCCGCACCTGATATCTACTGTGCTGCCGTATGGATTCCAGCCCATGCGGTAGTCAATATTAGCTACGACATAACCGCGGCGTGCAAATTGCTTACAAATTTCCACTGTAGCGCTGTCAAAACGGCTGCCGGTAGGCGATCCATTGATCAGTGCAGGTATGTAGCTGCCGGTATGCATGAAAACGATAAGCGGCCTGGCTGGCATTGGGTCTGCCATCCCTCCCGGTTCATATACATCCATTTTTAGGTCTATCAAACCCGGGGCGGCGGGGAATATCGAAATGTTCTTACCGTACGTAACATTCAGCGTACTTGTCGCTGTCGGGAATATCTCGCTAATAAACCGCTGGGCGTTTACTAACGAACTCATGGCCATTGCCACGATAAATAAGTAAATGTACTTCCGCATATTCGTAGTTTTAGTCAATTAAAGATAATAAAACTTTTAATTTTAATATTTAAACGCGAGATTTTACATATTATTTAACTCTATCAATAGAGACACATAAGCCACACGTCCCACCCTGGGGCCTCCGTATACTTCATAATGCATTGTATTCAATACATTACTTGCTCCAAGCTTTAGGGTCGAGTACATTCTTGGGAAACGCCTGTTCACTTGTGCGTCTATTAGTCCATAACTGTCTATATGCCCGGTAAATTGGGGCGAGCCCTCAAAATCAAAGCCCTGCACCCATTTGTAATTCACATTAAAACCCCAATGCTTTAGGTCCCTGGCGTTGAAACCAACATTGAATTTGTTTTCCGGTGTATTATAAGCAGGTATCAGTGGATCTGTGGATCCATGCCTGTCTAGTTTGTTATAAGAATAGTTGGTGATCACTGCAAAGTACTTACCTATATAGTAGTTAAGCCCCAGCGACAGACCCATCGTTGTCACCTGGTCTATGGAATTGCTGGCCACCCTGTATGCATTATTGTAGATTATCTCAGGTGCCCCGCTATGCCTCAGCGTATCTACAGACAGGCCTATCTTATAGCCGATGAAATCTTTGTACCAGCTATAGTATGCACCCAGGTCTACATACAGCCTGCTGAACAACGTTCCCCTGTAGCCCACTTCTATTGTCTTCACTTTTTCGGGCACTACCGGCTTCACATTGAAGTATTCCAGCGAGTCGAAATTGATATTCGCATCAAATGCCTTGATAAGAGAGGGCACGGTCACCAGGTTATTAAATCCATTCCTGTTGCCTATTAGTATTGCCCTGCCAGTTTGGTAATAAAGGTACTGGTCGGCAAGTGTGGGATTGCGTATCGCACTCGAGAATGATACACGCACATATTGCTCTTTTGCGGGCTGATATACCAGCGAGGCGGCCGGCGAGAACAGGAAGGGAAAATTCTGGTTCTTGTCCATCCTCATCGTTACGTTGGCCTTCAGCTTGTCATTCAGCAATCTTTTCTCCGCACCTGCATATACCCCAAATTCCCAGTTCCGGATAGTTGCTCCATTTGTATCTGCGAATATGGTGCCCTGCGAATTAGGGGCGTACAGCCTGAAGTTGGCACCCGTTGTTATGTCACAAAATGCGGGCGTGAATTTATACTCGGCTTGGGCATGGTATAGCGCCGAATGATCGTAGAACATAGAACCCTTTTGCCCGTATGTCTTTCTCGATGTGATCCCTGCAAATGCAGTATCAAATTCATGCGTACCCGGCGCAAAATAGGGCTTGTCATTGGGTACTCTTTTTGTATCGCCCACACCGTTTGCGTATTCCTGTGTCTGCGCATGCCATAGTGCGAGTGTATCATAGTAGTTGTTGAAGGCAAAAGCATTAAGGTCCGATAACCATTGAATATATGGCGCCCCGAATACGGTTGGCTGCGGCGGAGCCCCCGGCAGTGCCTTTATGCGTGCCAGCCTGTCTGTCCTTGCCCACTCGTTCTCATAATCCTGCACCCAGTGGTCGTTCGATTTTGCTTCGCTCTGCAATTGCAGTGCAGTGAAATAAGCATCGTATGAGTTCCCTGCATTTTCATTAGTAGCATATGCCCTAATGAACCACTTGTTCTCATGCCTTATCTCTATCCTGTTTTGCAGCAGGAAGATGTCTTTAAGCATATATCGGTTATCACCCTGGTATATCGTAGTGCCGCTGCCCAGGTTCGATGCCAGTATGGCTTCTGTCTTCGGTGTTATTTTATAATGCATGGCCAGGCCCGCCTTCACATTATGCATGTTATAGTCTACAAGGTCCTTTTCTTCTTAGCCCTTCCGGTTAAAGGTACCAAGGCCTATATACGATCCCGGCGCGTTTCTGAAATCAGTGCCCGTTATAAACTCATCCCCGTAGGTATTTACTGCATCATAGCCTCCCGGGTTGTGTTCGCCCGTTAGCGATTGTGGGGTAGCACTCTTGTTATCTGCAGCCCAGTCCTTTGCGCGCAGGTAGTACAGGTTCACCTTGTAGCCGAATTTCTGCTCGCCTTTTTTATTCTTAAACACCTGTGCCCAGCGCAGCGCGCCTTCAAACATATCGCGCTCACCCGCCTTCAGGCTCACCTCGAGTCCGGGCTTATCAAAGGGGCTGCGACTATTGATGCTGATCACACCATTAAAGGCATTCGGCCCGTAAAATGCCGAGCTGGCACCCACTATCAGTTCCACCTTCTGCACATCCAGTTCACTTGCGCCCAAAAAATTGCCCAGCGAAAAATTCAGTCCCGGGCTCTGGTTGTCCACCCCGTCAATAAGCTGCAGTGAGCGCACCGGAGATGTGCTGCTGAAACCGCGCGTATTCAACACCTTAAAACCAAAGCTGGCCGATGCAAGGTCCACGCCTTTTAGCTGCCCCAGCCCTTCGTAGAAGTTCACCGCAGGTGTTTCCTTTATACCTATCCTGCTCATCGACTCCACTGTCAGTGGCGACTCTTTTTGTTTCTCCGTTATACGGTTGCCCAGCACATTTACATCGCTCAGCTGCACCTCGCTGCTTTGCAGCCTTACCGTAATTCTTTTAGAATTTTTTACCACTATTTCCTGGCTCGTATAGCTTATGTAAGAAACCACTACCGTCAGCGGGAAAGCCTCATTCGTCCGTATCAGGAATTTACCATTCTCATCAGTCACGGTCCCGTTTTGCGTACCCTTTACCACTACGTTCACGCCCACGAGCGGATCATTGCTCTGCAGGTCTTTTACCAGGCCGTTAATTTCTTGCTGTGCAAAAACCGGTTGAGATAACGATGCTAAGAATAGGGAAATAAAAAGAGAGAAAGTGTAATGGTATATCCTCATATATTACCGGTTATACAAACTTATATAAAATCCGGTACATTTTATAATTACGCAGGCATCAGGCGGGCAGGGGTTTTCCACAGTTGTGGGTATCTTTTATCGCCTGTAAAATGTGGATATCTTCATTTGGAGCAGCAATCGTCCTTTGTATCTTAGTAGCAGCATCCAGCATCATGTCCACCCCCATATATTTAGAACAGCTCTCCAAAGACAAAAAGCTACTTAGGCTCATCAACGCCATACCGCCATTTAAGTTGAAAAAGCGGAAGAATATCTGCCTGCGCCTGTGCGCCTCCATCATGAGCCAGCAGCTATCCACCAAAGTAGCCAAGGTCATCTACGAGCGCTTCCTGGAGCTCTACGATGGTGGCGAGCCTACCCCGCAGCAGATCGTAGATACACCTCCTGCCACCCTGCGCGCCATTGGCCTCTCCAATGCAAAGGTCAGCTATGTGCAGAATGTGGCCCGCTACGCCATAGAGCACAACATTACCGACAAGATGCTCTATAAAATGAGCAATGAAGAAGTCCTCGATTTCCTCACCCCCATAAAAGGGGTCGGCCGCTGGACGGTGGAGATGATGCTCATGTTCACCCTTGGTCGCGAGGATATTTTCGCCCCCGATGACCTCGGCATTCAACAGGGCATGATACAGCTTTACAAGCTGGACCCCACAGATAAAAAAGCCCTGCGCGAAAAAATGTTGAAAATATCGGCCAAATGGAGCCCCTACCGCACTTATGCATGCATGTACCTCTGGCGCTATAAAGATGCAGGCATATAAGCGCAAGGCTAAAAGCGTAATTTAGCCCCCCCGGCACAAATGCGGATAAAAGACCACTATAAAACATTGGGCGTACCCACAACGGCAAGCGCACAGGATATTAAAAATGCCTGGCGCAAGCTCGCCTTCCAATACCACCCCGACCAGAACCCCGGAAATGCATTTGCCGAGGCCAATTTTAAGGAACTTCAGGAAGCCTACTCGATATTATCAAACAACAACAAACGCCGGAAATATGACGAGGAAAGATGGCTGGCCGGCATGGGTAGCAAAGCACGTCATCAGCAAGCCATCACTCCCCAATGGATATTGGCAGAATGCCAAAAGCTGAGCCGCCATATGGCCACCGTTGATACCTACCGCATGAGCCACCGCTCCCTGCGCGACTATATCTTCCTCCTGCTATCGGACGCGCATATAGGCGTGCTGCTGCACCATAATGAGCCTGCCACCAATACCGCCATAGTACAGGAATTACTGAAGGCTACCCACAGCCTGCAGTACGAATATATGCGGGAAATTGCCGCTCCGCTACGGCAGTTGGCAGGCACCGACGAGGCCTTGCAAAGTCTCATCACACGCACAATTGACAGGCATAGAAAACAGGCAGGCATAGATAAATATTTTACCATTTTTATCCTTGCAGCCGCGCTGGCACTGGCCTTGCTCATGTACCTCTACGGTCGCCGCAGGTAAGCAGGCTTGACAATAGCGGGGAAAAAACCTATATTGTATGCTTAATATGCCCTTATTTTAAAAAGGATATACTATCTTTAAGCGTTTAATTGACAAAAAAGATGAAAAAAACATTACTATTACTTTGTGCCTTCTCTGTTCTTGCATTCTCATGCAAGAAGAAAGAAACATTTTGCTGGTTTTGTGTAAACACTTATTCATACCCGGATAACCCTCCCTATGGCGCTCACACAGCCTTCGACACTTCATGGCAGTGCAATATGAGCGAGGAAGAAATATTGAATTTTGCAGCCCAGTACCCCGAGCAGCATTTTAGTACTTATACCAAGTACGCTATGACCTGCGCAAGGTATTAACCATACTTAGTAAGTATTTTAAAGATAAGCAGCCAGGCTATCGCCCGGCTGTTTTTTTATTCCCTGAAGCCAAGCTTGAGTTTTAATTCTTCCACCACATTGTATATGATCGGGCAGCTGCCATAATGCAGCATAGTGCCGGGAAGGCGTTCCTTAAAACCCGGCTTATGTAAATGCGGGAAATCACGGCACTCGGTAAAACGCCCCTCATAAATAGTGCACTTCTTGTCTGCAAAAAAATGGCAGGGTACGGAGTTGATGAAGCAAGCTCCGGCCAGGCTCTCTTCTATATATTGCTCCTTTACGGCAGCTACAGGCATATCCAGGTACACAGCAAGGCCGTCTATCTCCTGTCTGGTAATATTTACAACAAGTGTACTGCAGCAATTGCCGCATGCAGTACAGTTTATAGCCGCGCTCACTTCCCTGTTCAGCGCATGCACAATATCATCCAGTGCGGCACCCGGTTGCAATGTTATAAATTGCAGGAAGGCACTGTTCTCTTCCTCTTTATTTACCAGCTCCTCTGCAATGAAAGGCAGGTCTATTTTATACTTATCCAATGGTGCTTATTCTTGTACACAAAGCTACCGCTATTAATTTAATTCAGCCGCTTCATCTCGTCCAGCTGGCTCTCATGCTTTGCTTTAGCACTGTTCTTACCAAATGAGTAACTAACACTCAGTGCCACTTGCCTTGAATGGAATCGATAATCAGTATCGCCAATTGTATTGTCAAAAACAGCATGCTCTGTATCCCGGTTAAGGCCCAGGGGGTCCCTTACGTGAAGCTTTACAAGGCAGGTATCTTTAAATAGTTTTCGTGATACGTAGGCATCCAGATCGTGCTGTGGTTTTGTGGTCACCAGCAGGTCGTCCCTGTAGCCGGTGCTACCATGATAGTATAGGTCCACTTGCCACTTGCCAAATACAAATTGGGTATCAACGGTCACAAAACAGCCTCCTCCTTCCGATCGTATTTCCTCATCAAGCAGCTTACCCGCATACTCCGCATAATACCCATCGCAGGCTATTGCCATCAGGAACCATTTATACAACTGCTTGTTGTAACTGATCGATGCATTGACGGCTTGCTGAATGCCGATATTTCTATCTGTCCGCACGGTGCCTTTTGTATGGGCATCAGGTATCACTATTGTGCCGATGATGTCTTTTGAGTAGGAACAGCTCAGGCTGGTAACCAGTTGGTTCTTATAGCTATGTTTCAGCTCCATGTTGTGACTGAACTGTGGCCTCAGTTCAGGATTGCCTACCGAATAGCTATACTGGTTAATGAATGAAACGAAGGGGTTCAGCCTTTTGTAATTAGGCCGGTCGATACGCCTGCCGTAATTCAGCTCCAGTTGATTATCGTCATTGGCCTTGTAAGAGACAAAAGCTGTTGGGAATAAAGAAAGATAGTTCTTGCTAAATTCCTTGCTCCCTACCGCCTGCTTGCCCCTTAGGTTCACTTGTTCTGCCCTCAGGCCTGCTTGAGCTTGCCATTTTTTACCAAGTTCTTTGCTCACATTTACATACGCAGAGTTCACATTTTCATTGTACAAAAAACTATTGCTGCGCGTAGTATCGGGCAGCCAGCTGTTATTTTCAAGTACCGTGTAATCTGCGGTATTATTTATCGCCACCAGGCTGCTCTTCAGCCCGGTCTCCAGTTTTACTTTACCCACCATTCTTGCATAGTCAGCCTTGGCACTATATATGTTCATATTAAAAGGCATGTCTCCTCTCAGGTCTAGCCCGGGCGGCGCTGCTCCCTGGCTTGCATAATTCGAGTTGGTGGTATTTTGCTTTGTATGCTGGTTGTAGTTGATGAAGTCGAGGTTTATATCAAGCGTATGGTCTTTACCAAACTCGTGTTTCAGGTAAGCATTTGCAATGGCATTGGTACGCAAAAAGGTATCTAAGGTCAATGCGTCATTATGCACAATGTTGCCGCTGGTATTATCTGCGATATCCGCACTGGTGTATGTCGATTCGTGGTTGGGATGATACACGTCCGTGGCAGAGAGGCCCACTGTGGTTTGGGAGTCAATATCATAGTCCGCACCTAGTTGCAACTTGTCGTTCGAAAAATATTCTTTCGATACTTGTACAGAATTATCATAGCCGCTTGCTGCTCCGCTCTGTGGATCAAAAAAGGTCCTGTCCCTTGTTATCCTCGCCCAGCCTATTGCATTAAAATAAGTGCCGTCGGCGTACAGGTTCAGTTTATCTTTATGGTAATTGGCACGCAGGGCAGCATATTCTGCGGGGTACACGCCTTGGCCATATTCAAGGTCGGCACTGCCGTTAAACCCTTCTTTACGGCTCTTCTTCATCTTGATATTAATGATACCCGCATTGCCCGATGCATCATACTTGGCCGAAGGCTGCGTGATCAGCTCTATTTGCGAAAGCTCGTTTGCCGACATGCTTTTCAGGTAATCTGCGAGTTGGTCTGCTGACAAATAGGTCTCCTTCCCGTTGATAAGCACCAGCACACCTTGTTTCCCCGCCATTGAGATATTGTTATTGGCATCCACTGTAACTCCCGGCAGCTTACGCAGCAATTCAAGAATATTAGAACCAACAGCTATCCCCGAACCCTCTACATTTACTATTGTTTTCCCAAGCCCATTCTCTATAAATGATTTCTTGCCTGTTACCGTTACCTCTTTTAGCGAGGTGCTTGCTTTTTGCATTGTAACGACTAAATCTTCATTTAACCCTGCCTTCAATATCACAGGCTGCTTCGTATGCTCAAAACCTATTGCATTCATATCCAGTAGGTAACTACCCACGGGAATACCACCGATTGTAAAGCTCCCATCGTCTCCCGCTATCTCCGAACGCAGCCAACTGGAGTCCACAGCCTTTAAGATGCTCACGGTAGCTGATGGTACAGTCGCACCGTTCTTGTCAATCACCTTACCCTTTAAAGTGGCGGTTTGCGCATTAGCATTGAATATAAATAACAACAGGAAAAGAATGGTGCTACAGGCTGCTTTCATTACATATAGTTTTGAGGATACAATGAAAGATAGACGAAAAACTTGTTAAGGAGGTTAGTAGCGCTCGGTGGTTTTGCTAAACTTTAACTTTTATTGCAAAAAGAAAGGGCAGCTAGTAGCTGCCCTTATATTGACTGACAATTTTTTGTTTAGTTCAAACTCCTGAAATCCACAGGCACCAACTTGCTCACACCGGGCTCTTGCATCGTCACACCGTATATCACGTCCACCGCAGCCATTGTCTGCTTGTTGTGGGTAACAATGATGAACTGCGAGTTGTCCGAGAACTTGCGGATCATCTGCGTGAACTTGCCTACGTTCGCGTCATCCAGCGGCGCATCAACTTCATCCAGTATACAGAATGGTGCTGGCTTGATCAGGTAGATGGCAAACAGGAAGGCCGTGGACGTAAGCGTCTTCTCACCACCCGATAGCTGGGTAAGCGTACTTGGCTTCTTACCCTTAGGCTGTGCGTATATTTCAATACCACTGTCCGCTATATTATCCGGGTCTGTCAGGCGAAGGTCGGCGCTGTCTTCTTCGGTAAAGAGCGCCTTGAATACTTCCGTAAAGTTCGCACGCACCAGGTCGAATGTCTCTTTGAACTTGGTATTGGCGGTATTCTCCACTTCTTCTATGGTAGCCAGCAGTGAATCCTTGGCATTCACAAGGTCCGTCTTCTGCTCTACAATAAAGTCGTAACGGGCTTTCATTTCCGAATAGGCCTCTATCGCTGTGGGGTTTATCTCGCCCATATTCTCCAGGCGCTTCTTCATCCTTTCACTTTCAGCGGTCAGTTCGTCCACGCTTTGCTCACCCGTGCGGGCCTGGTCCAGTATCTCGTCCAGGTTTATTTTAAATTCTACACTCAGGCGCTCTTTCATACCCGCCAGTTGCAGCTTCATATCATTCAGTTTATCCTTAATGCTGTTCAGCAACATTTCGGCATGTTCCTTTTCCCTGCGCTTCTGGTTCAGTTGCCCTTCCACCGCCGATATAGCGTTACGCATTTCGTAGTATGCCCTGTCCTTCTCATTCAGTACACGCTCGTCCGTCTCCTTACGCGTCATCAGTTCATATAGCTCATTATCACCCGCATGCAGCTGTGTTTCAGTTTCGGCCAACTGTGCGCTTGTTTGTTGCAGTTGTTCGCTATTGCTGGTTATTTGCTTTTGCAGGTCACCCAGCTGGTTGGTACGGAAGCTAAGTTCCTGCTTCAGGCTTTCCAGCTTGCTCTGCTGCCTGGTATATTGTATATTCTGCTGGTTGTATTGTTGTGTCACTGCATTGAACTCCTGCTCCACCGCTGCAAACTCAGCCTCAGCATTACGGATGTTTTCCTGCAATACCTGTAGCTGTTGTGCTACGGTCTCCATCTCCTCGCGCGCATCGCTAATGCTCTCATGGGTATTGTCCAGTTGTTCTTGCAGTTCAGCCAATCGCTTTTCGCCGGCCTGGTTCAGTTGCTCAAAGTTCTCTACCCTGTGGCCCAAGTTAATGACATGATTCTGCAGGCGGTTTATATCCTGCCTTGTCTGCTCTATTGCTTTATCGTTCAGGTCTTCGTTGAAACCGCTTATCAGCGTTTGTGTATCGCTTATCTCTTGTTTCAGTTTGCCTGTGGTAGCGGTCAGGTCTTCTATTTCTTTGGCAAGGCGTTCCAGGTTCTTCGCACGGCCTATCTTATTGCCTTCGAACAAGCCTATCGAACCTCCTCCTAATGTATAGCGCCCTCGCACCATCTTACCGCTCTTCTCCACCAGCACATAACCATTTTGCAGGTCTGCAGCTACCACGTCTGCACCATCATTGGCAATGTATACATGGCCTAGCAGGTGCTGTGCCAGCGGCATATATTGCTCATCAATAGTTATCACACTCAATGCAGGTATCGCATTTTGCGGGGCCGCATGTGCCGATGGCTGGTATTGTTTGAATTGGTCTTGTATAAAGAAATTCGCTTTGCCTTTTTTATTGGCCTCCAGCAGGTGCACCGCTTTTGCCGCCTCTTCTACATTGTTTACCACATAGTAGTTCAGGTAGCTGTCCAGCAGGTTTTCCAGTGCGGTACGGTATTCGTTTTGTACTACGAACACATCCGACAACAACGGCGCTTCATTATTCCATTCTTTATTTTTCTTCAGGAATTTGATACTGTCCGGATATCCTTCCAGGCTCTCCACCAGCGATTTCAGCAGGTCATGCTCATTCCTGCGCGAATCCAGTTTACGGTTTTCGTCCACCAGCCTTGCACGCAGGTTCTCCACCTGTTCCTGCCCCTGCAGTATCTTTCCTTTTACTTCTTCATGTTTGGTAACAAGCGTTTGCAGCTCATCGTGTTTTTCCTGCAGGTCGCCTTCGCTGTCTTGCTTTTCCGTGCTCAGTTGTGCTACCTGTGCCGATCGTTGAGACCTTTCTTCCTGCACCTGCTGTATGCTGCGTTGCAGGTTCATGATCGAAGTATCGGCTACGGCTACTTTCTTTTCTGCCTCAAAGTGGCGGCGCTGTTCCTGTTGAAATAAACTGCGGCTTTGTTCCACCACTTGTTTCTTGCTGTCAAAAGCCTCACGTTTCTCATCTACCAGGCCGCGCAGTGTCTCCAGCTGTCCACGCAGCTCTTCCATTACATTGCTTTCTTCATCTATCTGCGTTCCTGCAAAGGTTATCGACTCTTGAAGTTGCTGTAATTGTGCATCAGCACCCGAAAGGAATTCACCCAGGTTCTTCTCACGCTCTTTCAGGTGTTCCAGCCTTTGCGCTGCCAGGCGTTTGTCACTTTCCAGCTGGCGCAGGCGGTTTATCATTTCATTAAATTGCTTTTGCAAGCCATTCAGTTCCTGCTCTTTTTCTATCAGTTGCACTTTATCCTTTTCAACACCCGCTTCTTCGGTCGCAACGATCGCCTCTAGCTGTGTCTTACGGTCGGTCTCCTTATCGTGCTGCTCGTTCAGCTCTTTGTACTGGTCATTAAAATGCTCCAGCGATGCTTTTACAAGCTCTATGCTTACTTCTTTATATTCTCCCTTTATCTGGAAGTAACGCTCGGCCTTCTTAGCCTGGCTTTCCAGTGTCCTCAGGTTATTGCCTATTTCAAACAGCAGGTCCTCAATACGAGAAAGATCCTGTTCAGTTCCTTCCAGCTTTAGCTTAGCCTCTTTCTTCCTTGTCTTATATATAGATATACCGGCAGCTTGCTCCAGCATGCGGCGACGGCTGTTGTCTTTATCCTTTATTATGTCATCCACCATGCCCAGCTCTATGATGGCATATGAGTCATTGCTCACACCCGTGTCAAGGAACAGGTTATGTATATCCTTCAGGCGGCAGGTCACGTCGTTCAGGCGGTACTCACTTTCGCCGTTCTTATAAAACTTACGGGTAATGGTAACAGTAGTGAATTCAGTAGGCAGCAGGTTGCGGGTATTCTCAAAAGTAAGCGATACCTCGGCCATGCCCGAGCCACTCCTCGTGCGCGAGCCGTTGAATATCAGGTCTTCCAGGTTATCGGAACGCAGGGCTTTGATCTTATGCTCACCTATCACCCAACGGATGGCATCTACAATATTCGATTTACCACAACCATTGGGGCCTACTATGCCGGTAATGGGGTGGTCCAGTATCACGTGGGTCTTATCAGCAAATGATTTGAACCCTTTAATTTCCAGGGACTTTAATCGCACAACTCTATAATTTTTATGGGGAAAACAAAAGTAATCTAAAATAGCCTTCATCAAAGTTCATTTATACAGTGCCCAAAAAAATGTGGAAATCTTGTTATCAATTGATTTTCGATTATTACATTAATATTTAAGCCAATTTGTAAACAGTTGGTTAACGCCATGTTTATGGCGGGTTAACGAGGGCGCTTTTTTAGATAAAGGCCCTGCCACAGCCTACTTTTACACCGTATTACAAAAGATCACAAAGCAATCGCCAAAATTCGCCAGGGATGAAGAAGCATATACCAAGCCTCAATGGATTAAGAGCAATAAGCATACTTATTGTTATTTTTTCGCACGTGAACATCGCCAATTTCAGTGGTGCCCTCGCCCAAAAAACCCGCTTTCTCGATGGCCAGTTTGGCGTTACCGTCTTTTTTATCATCTCCGGCTTCCTGATCACCACCCTTCTTATGAAGGAAGAAGAGCGTACCGGGATGGTTTCCCTCCGCAACTTCTATTTCAAAAGGGCATTAAGGATCCTCCCTGTATTTTTTATCCTGCTTGCCGTTTACGGGCTGATGCAGGCATTCGGCATCCTCAATTTTACCACCGCTTCATGGCTCACTTCCCTTACTTATACCAAGAACTTTCATTGGAGATCAGATTGGGAATCAGCACATCTTTGGTCATTGTCTATCGAAGAGCAGTTTTATCTTTTCTGGCCGCTGATATTTATCTATTGGAAAAAATACCGTGTACATTTCGCCGTTTCCATCCTGGTCTTATCACCCGTGTGCAGGATACTGGGCACATTGCACCAACATGTAGGTTTCGACCAGTTTAGCATCTTCCAGCGGTGCGATGCCATCATGTGGGGTTGCGTTTTTGCCCTCTACCATCGTGATATCCGCTCCTACATCGAAAAGAAAACAGCAAACAGGAAATGGATGCTGGTATTACCTTTCGTATTTCTTGCAGCTATCGATACTTTCGTCCAGGTTAATTTCATCTACAACCTGCACCTTGGCTTCCTGATTGTGCCCATAGGGAATATCACTGGCACACTGGGTTGCATCGCTATCGCCACCATTATGCTCATATCCATACACTATACGGAGGGCTTGTGGTTTAAATTCCTGAACACAAAGTTGCTTAACTATATTGGCACCCTGTCTTATAGCCTGTATATCTGGCAGCAGATATTCTTTTCTCCAAGAGTTGGCATGTTCTCTTCCATACCCTTAAACCTGTTGATGATATTTGTTGTAGCCAATTGCTCCTACTACTTCATCGAAAAGCCCTTCCTGAAAAAGAAGAAAAATGCGGAAATCTATGCAGGTATCAAAAAAGAGGATGTCAATCCATGGATAGCTGCCCTGATCAAATAACGGCCCTGCCAGCCAATGAAATGAAAAAGACAATACCCAGCTTAAACGGATTAAGGGCCATAAGCATTTTCATAGTGCTCTTTTCGCATATGAACATCGCAAACTTCGACGGGGCATTAGCGCAAAATAGTCGTTTGTTGGATGGCCAATTTGGCGTGACTGTTTTCTTTATCATCTCCGGTTTCCTGATCACCACCCTGCTAATGAACGAGGAAGCACGCAATGGCATCATATCCTTGCGAAACTTTTATCTGAAACGGGTATTAAGGATCTTCCCGGTTTATTTCATTCTGTTGCTGGTCTACCTGGTTTTGCAATCCGCAGGCATATTGCATTTTACTCCTGTGTCCTGGCTCACATCACTCACTTATACCAAAGACTTTAAATGGAATTCCGATTGGGAGACGGCTCATTTGTGGTCCCTGTCTATCGAAGAACAATTCTATCTTTTCTGGCCGCTGGTATTCATTTACTGGAAAAAGCGCAGGGTAAAGTTTGCTTTCTTCATCGTGCTGCTATCGCCTGTATGCAGGGTACTGGGTATGAAAGCACAGCCCGGTTTCGATGAGTTCAGCATCTTCCAACATTGCGATGCTATTATGTGGGGCTGCATTTTCGCCATATACCACAACAGAATTTTTTCTTTTATCCAAAAAATTACAGCAGGGAAAAAATGGCTGCTCCTTAGCCCCTTCTTATTCCTTCTTGCACTCGACCTTTTTGTGCAGGCTAATCATGCGCTGAACCTCCACCTGGGCTTTTTGATAGTTCCTTTGATAGGCAGCCTTACGGGCACATTGGCTTGCATAGCCATAGGCATGGTCATCATAGTGTCCATTCATTATAGCAATAATATTTGGTTTAAGCTGCTGAATACACGCCTGCTCAACTACATAGGGATACTCTCCTACAGCCTGTATATCTGGCAGCAGCTATTCTTTTCAGTACACCTGGGCTCCTTTGGTAAAGCGCCCTTAAATATCGTTTTGATATTTGTTACCGCTAACTGTTCTTATTATTTGATAGAAAGACCTTTCCTAAGCCTCAAAGATCGTTTAAAGCCTGCCGCCCAAAAGACACCTGTTCATATAGCGCAAGTTGCGAGAGTTGAACAGGTAATGCTTGATGAGATAGCCTGCGAAGAAGTAGTGGCAAAATAATATTGCACTACCTGCCTTGTTTTCTGGTAAAAAGGTCATCTTCCGGGAACCGATATTTTTCAGTGAACAGCCCTGAGACCTTTTTCTTGCCCAGCTCCAGCTGTGTGCAAACCACGTACTCTGCTGTATCCAGCGCCTTGTAAAAGCTTTTTTCTACTTCCGGTTCCTCCATCTCGTAGTGCAGCAGCTTTATGCTGTCATTAAAATAGAGATGATCATAAAGGTCCAGGTTGGGGTTCACATTGTCAATGAAAAGGGGTTTGTGCAGCTTTGCCATATACGCCAGTGCATCATAACTTTTATGCCGGCTGGCCTTATCTAGCAGCAGGCCCGTGTTACAGGCACCTATCGTCCCCAATACCAGCAGGTGGGTGGTGATAAGGTAGTGACTCTTTGAACTGGAGTACACAAATGGCAGGTATATAAGCAGCAACATATACATCAGGCCACGGAACATCGGGTACTTGGCACCCAGCAGCAAATGGCCCAGCACCATTAACAACACGGTTACCAGCATTATCACATGTTCCACGTACAGCACCTTGCGCCTTACCAGCACAGCCACCGCCGGCAGCAGGCTGGCGCACAACAATATCTTGAACCAAAGAAATACTTTGAACGGCACAGAGTCGCTTAGCGATAAGTAAGAGATAATGCTTGATAAAGCTCCATTGTTAAAAAGAGAATGA
Source organism: Bacteroidetes bacterium UBA1947 (assembly GCA_002336915.1). GTDB lineage: Bacteria > Bacteroidota > Bacteroidia > Chitinophagales > Chitinophagaceae > MKUN01. The sequence continues at coordinate 74,560 of DDET01000041.1, forward strand.
CCACCCACTATGTACAGGTCGTATTTGTTTACTACCCGCCCCATCATAAATACATACAGCACTACAGGCACCACCGGCAGCAGCACCAGGATATTCACCGGCTTAAGCAGGCGCCCGAAATTATTGACCGTCAATACTACCAAAAGTGCAATGAAAGGGAACGTAAAGCTAAACAGCGATACCGCTGCAATGCCGCCCGCCAGCACCAGGCCCAGCAGGTCTGTTGTAGCTTTTGTTCTTTCAAAGGACTTATAGAAATACAATGCTGCAGTAAAGCAGGCCAGGGCCGGCGCATAGCCCCTACCCAGCGAAAAGAAACCCATATAAGGCAACAAGAACAAGACGATGTAGCTAAGCTTACCCTGCGTATACTCCGCCTGCCTCAGCAGCTTGTATATGAACAGGCAATAGATACCATAGCTCAAAAGGCTCAACAGCCGGTATATGATCTCGGCCTTCGCGCCAAGGCTTTGCAGCCAGCGAAAGTAGAGCGAGTTGATAACATGGTTATTGGCCAGCTTGAATGTCGTGTACTCAACTATGTCTTTGGATGAACTATGCATGATGCCCATATAGGTCCAGGCCTCATCATATTGCCACTCCGATATGAATGCTATTATTAACACCGGCACAAAAAACAGGGCCGATGCTATGAGCAGATAATATTTACCGGCCAGCTTATTTCCGGGCATTGTTATGATGTGAGACCATTGAAAGGGACTTTTTTTAACGCTTGTCATTATGGTGAAAAGGTCTCTCTCCCTTGTCCTACTTAGTGCTGGGCTCTTCCATTTTTATGTTGTTCTTGCGGGCATAGGCATCCTGCGCAGCATCCACCTTCATCAGGATCGCCTCTTCCTTTTGCGACTCCTGGCTAAGGCTCAGCACAGCGGCTTTTATATCTTCATCGGTGGTCGTTTCGTTAAATTGCTCCATGGGCATGAAATGGTTGTCCACCATATTCTTCTCATAGTCCAGGAATTCAAGCACGGCCTTTTTCAGCTCGCCCGATCCGTCTACATCGCCATCAGCTTTCAGCTCCGCCATTTTACGGTTTATGTACTCCTGCAGGTCGCTGCGATAGGGCTTCAGTGTGCCAAACTCCTTTATCACCTTTGCGGTCTTAAAGGTCCGCACCCAGCGACTGCCCTTCGCATTCAGGCTGTCGGTTATGTTCACCAGCTTGTTATTGTACTGTAGCGGCGTCTGTGCCTGTGCGCAAAAGCCGGTAAGGGCAAGCAATAAGATGGATATTAAAATGCGGTGGTACATAAATGCCTGTTCAATGATGAAATTATGGCTAAAAAAGCAGATCGTATAATATTTGCATTTCTTTTTTCTACCTCATTAACCCTATGAGGGGGTATCTTTCCAATATATTTTTTCGGATATTTGAGGCATATTCATCTTTATGCGCCGTCCTTTACTCATCTTACTATTGCTATGCAGCACATCATTTCTTTGCCGTGCCGCCTCCGATACACTGTCTGTTTTCTTCGACCTGGGTAAGGCCGAGCTGACACCACAGGCTACAGCTTCTATCGATGACATGATCAAAAAGAAGCTCATCAGGCCGGGGCGCTCCTATGCCATCATAGGCTACTGCGATTATATAGGCAGCAAGCGCAAGAACGATTCCCTCTCGCGTCAGCGGGCCGAGAATGTGATGGCCTACCTCATCTCCAAAGACTTTTCCATACGCGATATAGAGATATGCATAGGCAAGGGCAAAATAGTGCGCCCCGGCGGCAACAATAAAGAGGGCTACCAGGCCGACCGCAAAGTGCTGATAGCCCGCAAAGACCCCGAACCTCCACCTCCGCCACCCGTTGCCACAAAACCCACAAAGCCCGTACCCGCAGCCAAACCCGAAAAACACCAGCTTACCGAAATGGCGAAGATGGATGTGAACCAACTGGTGACGCTCAACAGGATATACTTTGAAGCCGGTACCCGTGTGCTCCTCGAAAGCTCTAAGCCGCAGCTCGATACCCTGTACCAAATACTGAAGGATAACCCTAAGATAAAGATCCAGGTAGAGGGGCATATATGCTGCATACTCAGCTCGCCGGGCGACAGGCCAATTAAGATATTTGCCAAAGACAAAATGAATGACCCCGATGCCCCCTTCGATGTGTACGAGGGCGGCACCCCCGACCTGCTATCCTTTGCCCGCGCACGCGTCATCTGCAACTTCCTTGCCGACAAGGGCATAGCCCGCAGCCGCATAAAATATACCGGCCTGGGCATGAGCCACAACGACGCCGCCAAAGAGAACAGCCCCGAAGTAGAGCAACACAACCGCAGGGTGGATATCCGGATAATAGAGAAGTAACAATTACTCATTTCGACGCAGGAGAAATCTCCTGAGCATTTGCATTGGCTTAATGGTAATTTCCGGTTTCCGGTGGAATTATAATTTCCGGTTTTGAGAACACTCTTTGGGGGGAATGCCTGCCAGATATGACATATGACATTTTATAATAATTTCCGGTTATTTCCGGTTTGCGGCAGAATCTAAATCTTCGCCTCAGCATCTTGTCCCGGCAGTTCCTTCTCTCGCTCAGGATGACAGACGGTTATGCCCGAATACCCACCGGCTGAGCCGAGGCATGCGACCGGGCATGAAAATAAAAACCGGGCATCTTTTTGAGCAGATTTTGCCGAGAATCCGCGCTGGCATTGTCATATGATAAAATAATGACCATGCCCGATTTGTGCCCGACTATGCAGCCGGGCAGGCCCGATCCGGACATTTTATGCCCGGACGTGCCCGATGTTTGTCCAATAATAAAAGAACTTCAGCAGGGGAGATATGGCTTTGGTGCTAGCCTAGACCCGACCTCCCCAGCTGATTTTTGCATTCGCAAAAATCAGCATCCCCTTCCTGGCAGCCCGCCTAACCGGACGGGCAGGGAGGGGAGTTTTTCTCCTGCCAAATTTCGGGGTTACCTAGCAAGATACGTTCGTTAACAAGGGGTTTCCAATTTTTTTTGGAGAAGATATCCACATTTTTTAGGCTCTTACATTGCGAGGCCGAGCCCATAACGAGCCCATAATATGACGAGATCGCTTCGTGCCACGCAAGGACGCGAGAAGACCTTATCTTTGCGGCCTATGCATTATGTTTCGGCAGAGGGGATCAGCAAGTCGTATGGTATAAAGCCCTTATTTCATGATATTACTTTTCACATCAACGAGGGTGATAAGATAGCCCTTGTGGCAAAGAACGGCAGCGGCAAAAGTACCTTGCTCAAGATACTCTCCGGGCTGGACCAGCCCGATAGCGGCAAGGTATGGATACATAAGGATGTGACCGTGGCCCTCTTCGAGCAGGAACCCAAGTTCCACGAGGAGCTGAGCGTGCTGGATAATATATTCCACTACAAGCACCCGGTAATGGAAGCCCTGCGCGAATACGAGGCCATAATGGATAGCGAGGAGAAAGACCCTGAAGCACTGGGCAAGGTACTGGTGAAGATAGATGATCTGGGTGCCTGGGGCTTTGAGGCTAAGGTGAAACAGATACTGGGCAAGCTGAACATACACCAGTTGCAACAACAGGTAAAAACGCTAAGCGGCGGGCAGCGCAAACGCGTAGCATTGGCGCAAACGCTGATAGATATAGGCTTTGAGCACAAACATGTGCTGCTGATAATGGATGAGCCTACCAACCACCTGGATNNATGTGGAAATGGTGGAGTGGCTGGAGCACTACCTGAACCAGGAAAAAGTGACCCTGCTGCTGGTGACCCATGATCGTTACTTCCTGGATGCTGTATGTGAAGAAATATGGGAGATGGACGAAAGCGAACTGTATGTGTACAAGGGCGACTATGAGAACTACCTGGAGAAAAAGGCGGCGCGCATAGAAAGCACTATGGCCAGTATAGACAAAGCCAAAAACGAATACCGAAAGGAGCTGGAATGGATGCGCAAACAGCCCAAGGCACGCAGCACCAAAGCACGCAGCAGGATAGATAACTTCTACGATGTGGAAAGCAGGGCGAAGCAGAAGGTAGAGGATAATAAGGTGGAGCTGCAGATGAAGATGAACCGCCTGGGCGGTAAAGTGGCCGAGCTGAAAAAAGTATACAAGGCCTATGGCGATAAAGTGATACTGAAAGGATTTGACTACACCTTTAAGCGTGGCGACCGTATAGGCATAGTGGGCAAGAACGGTACAGGCAAAAGTACCTTCCTGAACATGCTGCTGGGCAATGAGCCTGCAGATAGCGGCAAGATAAACATAGGCGACACGGTGATATTCGGCAACTTCTCGCAGCAGGGGCTGGAAATAAAAGAGGATATGCGGGTGATAGAATATGTGAAGAACATAGCCGAGAGCTTCCCGCTGGCAAATGGCGGCACTTTAAGTGCAGCTCAGTTCCTGGCGCTGTTCCTCTTTCCGCCCGAGCAGCAATATACTTACCTGAGCAAGCTGAGCGGTGGTGAAAAGAAAAGGCTGCAATTGCTGTCCATACTGTTCCGCAATCCCAACTTCCTGATACTGGATGAACCCACCAACGACCTTGACCTGCCAACGCTGGGTGTGCTGGAAAACTTCCTAAGCGAGTATAAAGGCTGCCTTGTCATAGTATCGCATGACAGGTATTTTATGGACAGGCTTGTGGAACACCTGTTCGTGTTCGAAGGGAATGGAGAGGTGAGGGACTTCCCCGGCAACTATAGCCTGTACCGCCTGCAGGAGCGTGAAGATGAAAAGGCCGGCAAGCAGAAACCACAGGCGAAAGCTGCAGAAGCTGCACCTGTAGTAGCGGCCGTGGTACCTGAGCCTAAGAAAGAAAAAAAGAAACCATCCTTCAACGAAAAGCGCGAGTATGAAATGCTGGGCAAGGAGATAGCCGCACTGGAGCGGGAGAAGATAGAGATATCGGCCAAAATGGAAGTGGAAGGCATAAACTACGATGAGATACAAAGGCTGAGTAACCGCATAATAGAAGTGACCAGCCAACTGGATGCCAAGGAACTACGCTGGCTGGAACTGAGCGAAATTGTGGAGTAGCGCAGCAGCCTGGAATATGCTATAAATATGCTAAAACGGGCAAAAAGGCAAGTATGGTTTATTGAAATGTAGAACGAAACCCATAATTTTACATTCCAAAAATTTATAAATAAAACAAATAGAAAATGAAGACTTTGAAATTAACGATCCTTGCTTCAGCCTTATTACTGGGTGGCCTTAGCACTGTGAGCGCGCAAACGGCCGACGAGATATTCTCAAAACACTATGCTGCAGTGGGTGGTGATAACTGGAACAAGATAAACTCCATGAAGACTGTAGGTTCCGCAACTGCACAGGGTATGGAGATAGGCATGACCAATACTATAGTAAACAATAAGGCGATGAGGTCTGACATCACCCTTATGGGCACACAGGGTTACACTATTGTGACCAAAACCGAGGGGTGGTCTTTTATGCCAATGATGGGCCAGACCGCTGCAGAAGCTATGAAAGCTGACGACGTTAAAAATTCTCAGGACAAGCTGGATATAAAGGGAATAAACAATGTTGACATCAAATCAGCAGCGGCAAAAACAGAGATGCTGGGCAAAGAAAAAATAGGAGACGCGGACTGTTATAAAGTGAAAGTAGTAGATAAAGGTAACAGCGAAAAAACAATGTACTTTGATGCTAACACATACTATCTCGTTTGCGTGAAGGAGAAAGCCGAGATGCAGGGCCAGTCGGTTGACGTATCACAAACTTACAGCGATTTTAAAAAGCTGGACGAAGGCGTGGTGGTGCCCATGAAAATAGATATGGGGATGCAGGGTGTAGTGACCTTTCAAAATGTAGAAGTGAACAAGCCGATAGACGAAAGTGTTTTCAAACCGGCGAAATAACTACAGTAAGATACGTTACTAATAAGAAAAGCGGCTGATAGCCGCTTTTCTTATTCATACTTTTATCCCTCGCGAGCGAACATCCCCCTGGGCCCCTTCCGGCCACACACAGGGCGCCCCCACAAGGGGGGAATTCTTAGAAGGTTTCTTTGGGTTTAGGATAGTATTCCTTTAGCTTGTCGAAGGCCTTGTTGAGGCGGTCTTTGATATCCTTTTCCTCATTACCGATCATGTAAAGGTCCTGCACACTGTTCTTGCCTACCCTGTCTTCGCTAAAGCCGCCGCCGGATACTATCTCGTGGTAGGTATATTTGGCGCACTTGCAGTTAAGGTACAGGCGCAGGAAGCGGGCAGGTTTGGTGGGCGGCATACCATCGTTATAGCCTACGCTGTCCACTGCATATATGGGCACTGAATACAGGTACTTTAGCACCGTTTTCCTTTTGTCGGTCTTCTTACAGGTTATCTCCAGGCGGCCTTTCACCAGGCTCCACTGGGTTAGGGGCGTTATTACTTCCCCTTCCGCATTCAGTATCTCTATAGGCCGGTAACCATAGTTATTGAGCTTCCTCAGCAGCCATTCTTCCGACTCTTCTTTCGTTTGCCCCAGGGCCTGCGTTACCAGCAGGCAGCTAAGTATAAACAACAAACAGTTTTTAATCATCACCATTTTTTTTGCGGATAAACAATGTTGCAGCAAGGCAAAATTAAAAGAAAAATACACAGGCAACAATGTTCTCCATTGTTCAGCAAAAAACAGGCCATTATTTCTTTGTATATTTAATAGTCAATACCACCATATGAAACGCCAGGTTTATTGTTCCTTTATCCTATTATCATTCGTAGCCAAGGTCTCAGCGCAGTCGGAGGGAGTTGTGTATGAGCGGAACGACAGCGCACGCGTATTTGCTTACAGCAATGAAAAGTCGATGCCATGGTGCGGCGGCTTTAATAATCCCCAGTTTGCCATGGGCGACCTGAACAATGACGGCAAAACAGACCTGGTGGTGTTTGAGCGCCTTTCGTACCAGGTCAAGACATTTATCAATACAGGCACTGGCGGCAACCCGGTATATGTATACGCGCCCAAGTATGCGCTCAATTTCCCCGCGATAAGGGTTTATCTTAAACTGGAAGACTACGACCGGGATGGGACAGCCGACCTGATGGAACATGGCAGCCAGGGCGTAAATGTGTATAAGGGATATTTTAACGCCAACAATGAGCTTTGCTTTACCTTTCGCCAGGAGCTTAAATACAGCAACGACCTTAGCACCGTACCACCGGTGGGCGTAAATGTGAACGGCGCTGATATACCCGCTATAGTTGATGTGGACAATGACGGTGATCTTGATATTGTATCGTACAACTCACTGGGCAATGAACTGTACTATTACAAGAATGACCAGGTGGAACAGTCGCTGTCGCCGGATACAATGGCCATAAAATTACGGGACAAATGCTGGGGCAAAATATCGCAGAACACCCAGTACCGAACGCATATCATGCACTACTCCTGCGAGGCAGAAAACAGCACCTTACTTCCCAAGGGCTACAGGCATGGCAGCAACGGAGTTTGCCTTTTTGACGCGGATGGCGATGGCGACTATGATATACTGGATGGCAACGGCTCCTTCAGCGATATACAATTCCTGCAGAACGGACGTGTGCAGAACGGCGGACGTGACAGCATGGTATACCAGGATACTACATGGCAACGCACAGGCGTGCAAGCGCATATGCCGCAATATCCTGTAGCCTTTTGGCTGGATATTAACCAGGATGGGAAGAAAGACCTGCTTATCTCACCGCATGCAGAAGGAGGATCGGAGAACTATAAATGCGTATTGTATTATAAGAATACAGGCACAGTTGCCAGCCCTGTATATACTTACCAGTCGGACAGCCTGATAGTGGAGCAGACCATCGATGCGGGCACAGGCTCCTACCCTATGCTGTATGATTATGATAAAGATGGCAAGCCCGATCTTATTGTTGGCTCCGATGGTTATTATCAGCCGAACGGGACTTTAAAAAGTAAGCTGCAGTATTATAAGAATACCAGCGTGCCAGGCCATATATCCTTCGCGCTCCAGGACGCTAATTTTGCTAACATCTTTGCGCTGAACCTTTCGGGTGCTGCACCTGCCGTGGGTGACCTTGACAACGACGGCAAGGACGACCTGGTGCTGGGGCAAAGCGCGGGTACACTTACTTTCTTCCCCAATACTGCAGCCAGTGCAGCTGTACAGCCACAGTGGTCGGCATTCTGGGCATTAAAGGATTACAACAACCTGCTGGTAAATGCAGGCAACAAGGCAGCACCGTTTATCTACGACCTGAACAAGGATGGCAAGAATGATCTTATTATTGGCAACGAATCAGGCCAGCTTGTTTATTATGAGAATGTGGGTAGCGGTCCCGGGCAACTTAAATTACAACTAAAGACAAGCCAGCTAGGCAATATAGCCATAGACCCCGGCTACCTGTATGCTAATGCCGTACCTTATATAGGCAAGATGGACAATACCGGTACCGACTATATTCTTTGCGGCAGCGCCAGTGGCAGGCTGTACCGTTTCGATGGTTTCCAGGGAGGCAATACTGCAATAACGTACCCTATGACAGACAACAGGTATTCTTATATAGATACTGCCTATGCCATGCAGCCAGGGTACACCAACAATATAAACCAGCGCAGCAGCCCCGCCGTTGCAGATATAGACGGCGATGGCAAATACGACATGATACTGGGCAATACCTTCGGCGGCCTTACCATATACAAACAGGTGATCAATGTTGCTTTTAGTGCGAACCTGACGGCGGGTAATAACCATGAGGTGAAAGTGTACCCGAACCCGGCTAAGGACATGCTCTACTTTTCCTGGACCAGTTCTTTTGCTCAAGGAACTGTTGAGATATATCTATACAGTACTACAGGACAAAAAATATTGCAGCATACTGCAACAGCACAGGAGCTAAGCGTTGCGTTACCAATACATGATATTGCAGCAGGTACCTACTTCTGTGAATTTCAATCGGGGACGAACAGGGTAGTAACGCCGGTTAGCATCTACAGGTAGCTGAGCCACCATTTTTTATTGTTCATCTTCAGCATCATAAACCAGCGGCAAGGCAGGTACAGCAAAAGCACGGCCGCCAGCCAGTAGGCATATACTATTATCAGCGGGTAGCCCCAATTGTCGTGTACGAACAATGAGCTGTTGCTGGTGAAGCGTGTGGCAGGGAAACCTGCGATAAGCCCGGTGACCAATGCCATAAGATGCAACAGGTAGATATGCAACACATAATAGAAGAGTGGCACCCGGCCGTAAACAGTGAAGAACCTGCCAAAGGCATTGTTCAGTTTTTCGAGTAAGGGCAGTGAAGCAATAGCAGGACCGAGGGTCATCAAAAGATATAAAAGCGAGGGCGGGTACTTGGTGCATTTGATGAATGACAAGAACGTGCGCCAGCCGTTTTCCTGCACTGTCCAGGGGAGGGGGTCGCCATAAACATTGGTCCAGCGGAGGAGGATGAACAATAGTATAGCGCCTATGCCAATGCCGTAGAACCATTTGTTCCTGTCCGCCTCCTGCTTTTTTAATAAGCTGCCAAATACATAACCTGCGGCCATAACGCCTATCCAGGGCACCAGGGGATAGATGACGAAGAAGGTATCTGCATTGCCCGCACCATAATTGATAGGGCGCTGTACATGGATGATATCCCAAAAGGGATTATTGCCCAGTTCGCCCGCGTCGAGCTTATCGAGCGTATTGTGGCCAAAGATCAAGGCCAGGCCTATGCCCGCTATGACAGGGATTGGCAGAAAAATAAGCAGGGAAAGAAATACCATACTCCAGCCAATGGCCCAGATGACCTGCACAAATATGACCTGGAAGTCGAAGTTAAAGGCCCAGCCAAAGCGTACGATAGTCAGCTCAAGAATGATGAGCCATACACCACGCGTAAAGAGCATCCATGCGGCTTGTTTTTTTGTCTTGCCCCGGCTAATAGAGAGAAAGGCACTGGTGCCTGCAAAAAAAACAAATACAGGAGCGCAAAAATGCGTTATCCAACGGGTGAAAAACAATGCGTTGCTGGTATGGTCAAGATCGAGTGGATCGTGCGGGTAATTGGTAAAATAATCGCGCGCATGATCGAGCGCCATGACCACCATAACGATGCCCCTGAGGATATCCACCGAGGCTACACGAGACCTGTTTGCTTGCAGCTGCATGTTTCTTTGTGCAATAAATGTAATAAAAAACCGCCCCGGTTAAAAGTTAACAATCATTAATAGTGCACATTTAACCCCTTCGGGGTTACGGGAATGTGTTTGCATTTACCCCCCGGATTCCATCCGGGGCTATTCATATTAAAGCCCTCCGGGCTTTTGCAATCAATGTATAAATTGGCCAAGTTGAGAAATAAAATTCTTTCGGGGTATCATCCTTGCACCAAGGCTTTCGAGATGTTCTGTGTATACCTGGCAGTCTATTAGTTCAACACCCTCTTCTTTCAGTAATTCAACCCATTTGATAAATGCATACTTGCTGGCGTTGCTTACAAGGCTGAACATGCTTTCACCAAAAAAGACCTTGCCCATCCTGATGCCATACAATCCGCCCAGGAGCTCGCCGTTCTTCCATACCTCCGCGCTATGGGCATAGCCCAGCTTGTGCAGCTGTATGTATGCTGCGAGCACCTCTTCGGTGATCCATGTGCCGTCCTGGCCCCTGCGCGTAGCGGCGCGGCAATTGGCAATCACTTGTTCGAAAGCTTTATTTACGGTGAAGTCAAAAGCATCCTTTTTCAACAATTGCTTCATGCTTTTGCTTACCCGCAGTTCATCGGGGTATAATACAAAACGGGGATCAGGACACCACCAAAGAGGAATGCCCTCATCGTACCAGGGGAAAATGCCGCTTCTATATGCCAAGAGCAGGCGGTCGATACTCAAATCGCCACCTGCTGCCAAAAGACCATCTTCTTCAGCCTCGTCCACCGGGGGGAACCATAAATTTTCGTCTAAAAAAGAAAACATTGCAGTGATAAAAGTACTGCTTCCTCCGGCTATTTTTCAAAAACTACATTATCGGCGGTGGCGTTGAGGGCTAAAAGCACTTCATTGATGTCACTTATCATTTTATCAGGGCCGCATACATAGAAATGTTTGCTGAAGTCGCTGACGTGCTTTTTCAAAAAAGCTTCGTCGATACGGGTATGTTCATAGGAGTCCCCTTCTTCGCCGGTAGTAATAAATACAGCATCATCGTCCAGCATTGCTTTAAGCTCATCTTTGTAAATGATGTCTGCAGCAGTTTTGTTGGAAAAGAAAAGTTTATTGCCTTTCAGTTTGTTGTCTTCGTGCAACTGCCTTAGTATGGCTATAAAGGGGGTGATACCCGCACCACCCGCAATAAAATAGCCTTCGCCTTTGTAGGCTATGGCACCCCATACATCGCGGATGATCAGTTCATCTCCCTCTTTAAGGGTATGTATCTTGGCCGTTACCCCTTTGCGTTCGGGATATCCTTTAATGGTAAATTCAAGATAAGGGTCCTCATTTAGGCAGGTAAACGTGAAGGGGCGCTTTTCCTCACGCCAGCCTTCTTCATTTACGGACACCTCGGTGGCCTGGCCGGGTATAAAGCTATAGCTATCCGGTTTTTCGAACCTGAAACACTTTACATCGTGTGTCACTTCGCTGACACTCTGTATCTTAACGATATTGTCCATATTATTCATAACACAAAAATCAAGCCTCCGTTATTTTGAATTCTTCGATAATAAAGTAAGCTGCGCAAGGGTATAAGCACCTATAGCCATCACAAGATCACGTACCGCTACATCAAAATATCCACCGCCGGTGATCAACACAAGGGCAATGCATATCAGCCATACCATGACCAGGTACGCACCATATAGCGGCTTCAGAAAAACCAACAAGCCTGCAACTATTTCTATTACACCAACTATTTTCATGAAGGCAGATGCTTCCATTGGCAGCAAGCCTTTTTGGCCTTCGCTTAAATAGGATGACCAGTTGGTAAGCAAATTGGTGAACTTATCAAGCCCCGCCACTATGGGTACTAAGCCGTAAGTATATTTTAAAAGACGCTGTAACTGTGCTATTGATGTCATGTTTGTTTAATTTTAGGTAAGTAATTGTTTAGGATTAGAACAATGAGGGGCAAAAAGGTTACAAAAAAAATGTTCTAAAAGCCTGTAACCTTTTTCCGAGTTGTTTATCCAATAAAAAAGCTTTTTTAGAGTACATGGAAATACCGGGAGCTAAAGAGCTTCAGCAGCTTAATGACGAAGAAATAATAAGCGGGATACTTGCGGGCAAGAAACAGCTCTTCGAGCTCCTGATCAGGAAGTACAATTCGCGCCTGTTCAGGGTAGGCATGTCCATTATTAATGATGACATGGAGGCAGAGGACATCATGCAGGTGGCCTATATTAAGGCCTATGAAAAACTATCGACCTTCCGGCACGAATCTTCCTTCAGCACCTGGATAACACGTATACTTATAAATGAAAGCCTGGCCCGTTTAAAAAAACGAAAACAATACGTACATATGGCCGAAGACAATCACAGCCAAAGTGACACCGGCGCAAACCAAAACCCTGCGCACAAGCTCCTAAACAAAGAGCTGAGCAATGCGCTTGAAAACGCGATGTTGCAGTTGCCGGAAAAATATCGCCTTGTTTTTGTGTTGCGCGAAGTAGAAGATATGAGCGTTGCGGAAACAGTAGCAACGCTTGGGATTACCGAAGCCAATGTGAAAGTGCGGCTGAACCGTGCCAAATCGATGCTGCGCGATAGCCTGAGCAGTTACTACAAGAATGATGGTGTTTTCCATTTCCATCTTAGCCGCTGCAACAGGATAGTGGCCAATGTGATGAGCACATTGGGCATCAGTATCGCATCTTAATTTACCTATGTTCCGGCGGGGTGTTAAATACCCTACCTGACTCTGCGGGGTATAGTCTGTTCAATATATTCAGTGCAGGATTGGTCATAAATGTAGTCACCAATGCCATCAATACCATCATGGTAAACACCTGCGGGGTAAGAATGCCGAGGTCGTAGCCAATATTTAGGACCACCAGTTCTACAAGGCCTCTTGTGTTCATAAGTGCACCAATGGCAAGGCTGCTATAGGTACTCTCGCCCGTGATGCGTGCTGCGAGTGCGCTGCCACCAAACTTCCCAATAACGGCTACTACTATGATCACAGCGCACATCATCCAGAGGCTGCTGTCATTCAGCAAACCTATTTGGGTACGCAAGCCGGTGAATACGAAAAACAGGGGCAGCAGTAATACCACAGCTACGTCTTCGATCTTGTCTATTATCTGCTTGCGGAATTCAAATTTTTGTGGCATCACTATACCTGCCATAAAGGCGCCGAATAAGGCGTGTATGCCTATAAGCTCACTGGCGAAGGCGCTTAAGAGCAGTATGGTGAACATTAAGGCTATTGATGAACGCTTGATACTGTTATCGGGGTTCCTTTGATGAACGAGCTTTTTAAGCAACGGCTTTACGGCGTACACCATGAAACCTACATAGCCGATAGCCAGTAATACTGTATACGCGGAAGCACCTATAGAGCCTGCCTTTACAATGGCTATAACAAGGGCGAGCAGGCACCATGCAGTAATGTCGTCGGCAGCTGCGCAAGTGATGGCTATCGTTCCCAATCGGGTATTTGTAATGTTTCGTTCCTTGATGATACGCGCTAATACGGGAAAGGCAGTTATGCTCATGGCTATACCCATAAACAATGCGAAAGCATAGAAGGGAATATTAGCCGGGGCATATGTTTTGTACATAAAGTAAGACAGGCCCACGCCCAGGGCATAAGGTATCACGATACTGGCATGGCTGATGATAACGGCTGCACCTGCCTTCTTTTTCAATGTTTCAAGGTTCAGTTCCATGCCTATTACAAACATGAAGAGAATGAGGCCTACCTGGCTAAGCATTTGCAAATTCCCCATGGAGGCTGCAGGGAAAATAAATTTACTGAAGGCAGGTAGTGCAGCGCCCATAATGGAAGGGCCCAAGGTTATGCCGGCAACGATCTCGCCTATTACACCGGGCTGCCCTATTTTCCTAAAGGCGGCAGCAAATACCTGTGACACAATAATGATGAGCACCAGCTGCAATATAAAGATTGGGAGCGGATGCGAGAGGGTTTGCATTAAAGCGGCAGACAAATGGCTCCCGGCTTCAGCACCCGCGATGGTTTTCACATCGGCCGACTGCAAGCCCTTACCTGTATTGAGCATAAACACGATGAAGCTGATGAGCCCACCGAGCGTTATCAAATAAAAAAAGCTACTTAATCTTGTTTTGGTCCCCATGACAGATGTATTTATGTTCGCAATATAACCTGTGTGTGCTATTTATCTATTAATTCTGCATCCTTAATGCCTTCTTCTTCTACTATGCTGCCAAATATGCGGTCGTAGTCATAACCATATTTGTGCGCATCATGAATACTATCGACTATAAGGTTCTTCCATTTCCCGTAAGTGGCCGGATTTTTTATCATGTCCAGGAAGTTTGCGTATTTCTCGTATTTATCAAAGAAATCGCCGGCGAGCAGAAAGTGAATAAGGCTAAATGCCTCTTCCAAACCCTGGTATTCCGACCTGGCATCCGCCGCTACTTCGGCGAGATTTAGCGATGCAGGATCGTAGTAGATATTAATGAACCGTTCTACAAGGTCGTAGCCGCCTTTTATTTTTTTAATGGTCTCGTCCATTTTTCTATCGCCTGTCTCTTTACCTGCAGTAAGCTTAACGTGTATAGCATCCGCAAAAAGGTCTGCACTCTTCATAGCGAGGTATACTCCTGTGGAAAAAATGGGATCGAGGAACTTATACGAATCGCCTATGAGCGCAAAGTTGTCGCCGTACATGATATCGGAGAAGTAAGAATAATCGGAGACCACAATAAACCTGGCGCGCATTTTAGCATCAGCTAACATTTCATTAGTCACAGGGCATTCCTTAATTTCCTTAAAATAGAACGCCTCCTGCCAGTCTTCAGCACCAGCCTCTGTTAACAATTTCTTCTGCTCCTTCATGTACTGGCGCTCTACGATCATCGTGAGGCTGATGAGGTCTTTACCTACAGGTTGTGTAGCGAACCAACCTTTCTTCCCTTCGCCCATATGGATGATGTTTATCAGGCCCATCTCAGCACCATGTAAATATTTTGCGCCTTTCCAGTGGCCCAGCCATGCAATCCTATCCAGTTCCTTATATGCATTTTTGCTGCCGCTTCTTTTTGCAAGAAAGGTTTCCTGCCCGCTGGCATCAATAATAAATCTTGAGGTCCATTTTTGCTTTTCGCCCGCTGCGTTTATGGTCTCCACTTCTACCAATCCACCGGGCATATCTTTGTTTACCGCTTCCACCCTGGTTTCTTCCATCACGATAGCGCCATTTTTTACAGCGTTCTTCATAAGGATATGATCGAAAGGCGCCCTTTCCACGTTAAATGACAGGAAGCTTTCGTCTTGTATTATGCTTTCGAAAAACCATACGGAGCTTTTTTTGCCATCATAATTCGTGAATTTCGCGCCCGGTTTGCGTACAAACCTTCTTTTGAGTTCATCAAGCACACCCAGCTCTTCAAAGAGGGGATAACAAAAAGGAAGCAGGGACTCGCCCTCATGCTGGCGGGGGAATTTAGCCCGCTCAAACACAAGCACGGAATAGCCATTACGCACCAGCCTGGTAGCGGCGGTAGAGCCGGCAGGGCCGCAGCCAATAATGATAAAATCGTACAGCATTTTGTCTTTATTAGTCATGGCGCTCTTCCTTTTATTGATATCTAAATTTAAGAATTTTCTTCCGATGCTTTGGCAGGATCGTCAACAATAGCCCCGAATATCTGCTCGTAGGTCATTCCGCAGGTGGCTTCTTCGGGGTCCATGCGGTCTAAAACGAGGTTTTTCCACCTTTTATACTGCTCGGGCTTCCTGATCATGTCCAGGAAGTCGGCATACTTATCATAGTTCCTGAAGAAATCGCCGGCAAGCAAGTAATGTATCAATGCAAAAGCACTTTCATAACCGTCATACACCGACTCGGATTTGGAACTTACTTCAGAGAGGTTCAGCGAGTTGGGATCGTAAAAGACATTGATGAACCTTTCGACGAGCCCATATGCGCCATCTATCGTTTTGTACAGCTCTTCCATTTTCCGGTCGCCGACCTCTTTGTCACTGTTCATTTTTTCATGTATCGTTTCGGCGAACAAGGCCCCGCTCTTCATACCGAGATAGACCCCGGTTGAGAATATGGGATCGAGGTATTTGTAGGCATCACCAAGCAATGCATAATTCTCCCCATACATCTTATCCGCGAAATAGGAATAATCGGAAACGATGAGGAAACGGTCTTCCATATGTGCATCGCAAAGCACTTCTTTGGCTACTGCGCAGTTTTCGATCTCCTGCTCGTAAAATACCCTTTGCCAGTTGTCTATACCTTTATCCGTAAGTATCTTCTTCTGTTCCCTCATGTATGCACGGTCGACCACAAGGGTAACGCTGTGCAGGTCCTTTCCAAGAGACTGCAGTGCGAACCAGCCTTTTTTGCTGGTCTCGAGGTATACTATATTGATAAGCCCTACATCAAGTCCATGTATCATTTTACCGCCCTTCCAGTGGCCCAGCCATGCTACCCTGTCCAGCGCCTGGTAGGTTTGCTTGCTGCCCAAACGCTTGGCCAGGAAAGTATCCTGCCCGCTGGCATCTACTATGAACTTTGTGTGCCAGGTATTTCTTCCGCCTTCCGGGTCCACCGTCACCACTTCTATTACCTTATCAGGGCTTGAAAAATCGACCGAGTCTACTTTGGTCTGCTCCATTACTTCAGCGCCGTTCTTCACGGCATTCTTCATCAGTATATGATCGAAGCGTGCACGCTCCACGTTGAAGGACAAAAAGCTGTCATCATGTATCACTGTTTTAAAACACCAGGTGGCATGTTTGGTTCCATCGTGACTGGAAAAACGGGCGCCGGGTTTGCGCACGAAATTCTTCTTCATTTCGTCCAGTACGCCCAACTCTTCGAATACCGGGTAACAGAAGGGCAATAAAGATTCGCCCTCGTGCATGCGGGGAAATTTGGTCTTCTCAAATACAAGGACGGAATAACCCAGCCTGGCAAGTTTGGTAGCAGCGGTGGAGCCTGTAGGGCCGCAACCAATAATAATAAAATCGTACAACTTATTCATTCACAATAACCTAAATGGTGAGGGGCTTAAAGTTAGGAATTTCTTTTATTCAGGCTTTCTTTTTTAACTTTATCAACAAATAGTTAATCATGCCTCATATTACACTTTCGGATGAATTTCCCGGTATTCGCAGCTTATTTAATTTCAGTCCTGCTACTACGGAGCCTATGAACCAACTGGCCAATATTTTGCTATACGATCCAGAGAGCTCAACACTTACGCCCGGCGAAAGGGAATTGATAGCTACTTATGTATCCACCCTCAACGAATGTAAATACTGCGCAACCACGCATGGTGCTATAGCCCGCTTCCAGCTGGGAGATGACCCGGAACTGGTAAAACAGGTACAGGAAGATCCTGAAGCAGCCAACATAAGCAACAAACTAAAGGCATTGCTGCGCATAGCCGCAAAAGCGCAGCAAAGCGGCAAAAATGTTACTACTGCAGATGTAGACTTTGCGAAACAGCAGGGCGCCAGTGAAAAAGAGATACATGATACGGTGCTCATTACGGCAGCGTTCTGCATGTTCAACCGTTATGTGGACGGCCTGGCAACCATAGCACCCGACGATCCCGGGATATATGAAAAAATAGGCAGGCAGCGCAGTGCCGAGGGATACCTTACCCCGCCTGTACCGCTGAACGAATAGTTTTAAGCTGGCTGCCCGTTCCCTTTTATAATGAGGTTATTCAGCTCTTCCTTAGCCGGAAAGCCGGGAACCAGCTCGTCTAAAATGTCACCGTAAATCTCCCCAGGATTGCTGCCGCAAAGCGCCACATTGAGATCGGGTCGGCTTTTCACAAGGCTTCTCCATCTCTGGAATTGTTCGGGGTTCCTGAGCATGTCGAGGAAGCCGGCATATTTATCGTAGTTGTTAAAGAAGTCACCCGCCAACAGGTAATGCACTAGCGAAAATGCAGTTTCGTAGTTCTTATATTTCGATTCTGAATCGGCAGGTATCTCCGCAAGGTTAAATGAGTTGGGATCATAAAAAATGTGGACGAATTTCTCAACAAGGTCGTAGGCGCCGTTGATGTGCTTGTATGCATTTTCCAATCGCTCTGCACCTGCAACTTCGCCCTGTGTTAGTTTTACGTGTATGGCCGCGGCGAACATTTTTGCACTGTTCATGCCCAGGTAAACACCCGATGCAAATATGGGATCCAGGAATTTACCTGCATCGCCCAGTAGCGCAAAGTTATCGCCCCAGGGCTTTTCGGTATAATAAGAATAATCGGAAACGATGAGCAGGGGCTGAATGATACGTGCATTAGCCAGTATCTTCTTTGCAAAAGCGCATTGATCTACCTCCTGCAGGTAAAAGGCCATTTGCCAGTCTTTTATCCCCTTGTCGGTGAGTATCTTTTTCTGCTCTTTCAGGTATTGCCTGTTGATCACGAGGCCAACACTCAACCTGTTCTTACCAATAGGTTGAATACCAAACCAGCCGCTTTTTTTATCGTTCAGGTATACGAGCTGTAACAGGCCAACTTCTATGCCATCAATATACCGGCCATCAACCCAGTGTGTGAGAAAGGCCGTGCGATCGAGCTCCTTATACGCTGTCTTGGCGCCCGTCCGCTTTGCCAGGAATGTATCCTGCCCGCTGGCGTCTATCAGGAATTTTGCGCACCACTCTTTCGTATTCCCTTCCGCATCGGTCGTAACAACATCTACCAGCTTATCTTCCCGTTCAAGGTTTACAGAATTTACTTTTGTTTCCTGCAACACTTCAGCACCATTCTTTATCGCATTATTCATGAGCATCAGGTCAAACTCGGCCCTTAGCACATGAAAAGAAAGTTTGCTCTCATCGGTAAGGATGTTCTGAAAACAATAAGTGGCACTCTGTGTATCGGCATAATTTAAAAAACGCACTCCGGGTTTCTTCACGAACTTCGTCTTCATTTCGTCGTAAACACCCAGCTCTTTGAACAAAGGGTAGCAAAATGGCAATAACGATTCGCCCTCGTGCTGGCGCGGGAATTTTGTACGCTCAAAAACCAGTACAGAATAGCCTAGCCTTGCAAGGTATGTGGCGGCGGTAGAACCTGTCGGGCCGCAGCCGATGATTATAAAGTCATACACTTTGTCCTTAACACTCATTGTATATTCTTATAAATTTGAATGCCCTATAATAATATTCCTCTGGATATCTGTTGTGCCCGAATACATCAGCGCAGCATACACATCGCGGTATTCACGTTCTATTTCGTTTTCGGTAAGGTAACCGGCCGCGCCATACATGGTCTGCATTTTTTGTATGCACTTCACAGCATTCTCCGTCACAAAACATTTAGCGATGGACGACTTCTGCAAAGCTTCTTTCGAATTGCTGTCAATAGCATATGCTGCATCATACACCAGGCCCCTTGCTGCGTTTATCACCACCTTCACATCGGCCAGTGCATGTGCAATGTTAGTGAGTGCTATCAGCGACTTGCCTTTTATCTTTCTCTTTTTGCAATAAGCAATGGTTTGCTCGTAAACCCGCTCTAGCTGACCAAGGTTCATAGCGCACATTATTGCCTTCTCCCAAACCATGCTCTCGTTAAAGATCATTGCACCGGCGCCCTCTTTACCCAGCAGGGCTTCTTTAGGCGCGTGTACGTTCGCTAAAGTAAGATCAGACATCGGTGTGGTACGCAATCCCATTTTACTTCTTATAGCACCACGCACCAGGCCTTCGGCCATGGCAGGCAGTAGAAATGCACTGACACCACCGAAAAAACCTTTTGTAACGTCCGTCATGCAATACAGCAATATGTAAGCCGCCACCGGCGCGTTTGTTATGTAGCTTTTGTTCCCGTTTATAAAGTAGTCATCACCCTCCCTAACCGCCACCGTTTCCATTTCATAAACATTTGAACCCGCATTTAGTTCAGTGATGGCATTAGCAGCTATTACTTTGCCTTGCGCCAGCTTGGGCAGGATATCCGCTTTCTGCGATTCGTTGCCATACAAGTTCAAAGGTATAGTGCAGGCAGCCGCATGTGCGGCTATAGAAAATACCAGCCCATTATTTTTACATCCTTTAGCAAAGCCTTCAAATGCCGCGCAGGTTTGCATAGCACTATAGGACCTGCCGCCTATAGCCTTATCAACAGGCAAACCGTGCAGGCACATTTCAGCAGCCTTCTGCCATAATACTTTGTCAAAATACCCTTCCTTATCGGCCATCATCATATCATCCCCGCCGTAATGCTGAACAGCGAAGGCATAATAAGAGCTGTGGATCTCTTTGTAATCGGGCAATACTTTATTTAACATATTTATCGATCAATTGTTGAGCATCTGTTTTATTATTGAAATTCACAGGCAGCTCATCTACCATTACCACATCATCGGGCACCATGTAATAAGGCAGTTTTTGCAGGCAGTATTGCTTTATCTCAAGCAGGCTGTAGGCCTTTCCCGACTGTATAAAGATAACAAGTTTTGTACTATTTTCTATATGTACCGGCAAGGCAATGGCCTGCGACACACCCTCCAGTTCTTTTATATATTTTTCTATTTCTGCAGGTTCTATCCTGAAGCCGTTCTTCTTGATCATCCTGTCCCTGCGGCCACAAAAAACCAGGTTGCCTCCGGCCCCCAGTTTCACTATATCCCCGGTATTATAGTACCGCAGCCCCTCAAAGACCCGGAAAGAAGCATCGGCAGCAACATAGCCATGCATCAGGGTGCCGGAAGCCACCCATAGCTCGGGCAGTTCAGGGTCATCATAAACTTCCAGGTGGATCTTTGCGTTACTGCAGGGTCTGCCTATTGGTACAATTACAGGATTCCGCTCTTCTTCACCGGGTTTTGCCTCGTAATAGCAGCAAACATTAGTTTCTGTAGGCCCGTATAGATTATAACATTTTGCTTTGCCGAAATAAGGCTTCATTTCATGCAGTAATGCCCAGTGCAGTTGCTCGCCCGCCAGCAATAAGTGGCTAATATGGTCGAAATTATAATTGTGCAGCTTGCCCCCGTTGCATAGCAATTGGAAGAACGAGGGCGTAGCATACACGCAGTTTATTTTGTACTCCGCTATTATTTGTGCCAGCATACGGTGATTGGCTAGTTCGCTTTCCTTCACCAGCAACAATGTGCCATGCCTGAACAATGCAAAGAACATATCAAACACCGACAGATCGAACTGCAAGGGTGATATGGAAATGAAGTTACTGCCCTCTGTGCATAGGATAGCCTCATTGCACCATTGCAAAAAGCTTATCACACTGCTGTGGGTATGTATCACACCTTTGGGTGTACCTGTAGAGCCTGATGTATATAGTATGTAGACTGTGTCATCCGGGATGTTCGCAGGCTGCTGGTCGAGCAGGATGAGTGTATGTTCCTCATTCAATGCGACGCTTGCCTTTACCAGGCCTGCAAAACTCTTCTCGAAAGTCTGCCTGTATTTATTTTCTACCACCGCTGCATTGGGGCTAGCTTCTGCCAGTATTGCTTTTACCCTTTCTTCGGGGAAACGATGATCTACCGGAACGTATGCACTGCCTGTATTTATGATAGCATAGAGCACCACGGGTAATAGTATATTTCGTTCGCTTACTATAGCGATCACATTCTTTTTGCCGGCCGGTAATTGCGAACTTATTTGCTCAGTGTATTCCTTAACCAGGGCCTCAAGCCCGGTGTATGATAAAGTATTGCCCGAAGTGTCTTTTAACGCTTGTCCAGACCCCCCGCTTGCTATGTAACCATTTATTATTTCACTAAGACGTTCCAAGCCTAGTCTGTTAAACCGGCTTTCGCAGCCAGGAAGTTGCTTGCCAGGTTCACCGAATCCAGGTTGTCTATATTCACCTCGTGGGCCTGCAATTCTATACCCAAAAGCTCCTCAAAATAATTGATCATATTAAGGGTAATAATAGAATCCATTATGCGCGTGGATATCATGAGCATATCATCAGTGAACTCAGCCGGGGCTGATCCGTTGAATACCTCGGCGACTATATACTTTCTTACAGCGTCTTTTAGTTCCTGTTTTTTCACTTTATTGGAATTATATGTTTTGTGGAATCGATCAACAAATTAAATAATTTATTTGCAATTAAACGATGCCCGAGGGCATTTGGGTGCGGATCAGCTTCGGAAATGGTTATTAGCGTGCGGTCATACCCATCGAAAATATGCTCCAGTACATAGGTATCAAAGCCTGCGGCCATTGCGATATCTCTTACCTCACTCAGTTTACCGGGGGTCAGCTCATCGCTGGTGGTTGGCATAAATACCCATACCGGGCGTATGTTGTTTGCCTTGCACATCGAATCTATCTGGCTGTAGCACCAGCGCGTCACATCTTTCATATAGGGCTTAAGCCTGCTCTGTATCTCCTGCCCGCTCATGGACTGCCTTACTCCTGCCGCCTTCTTTATCCCGATAAGAAAGTCATATTCTAGCGGCACTCCGCTGGAAATGTACCTGGCGAAAAAGCCTGTTGCACGCCTCAACTCGTCGGTATGGTAAAACAGCAGTATTTCATCCGGGTGAAGTTTAGGCGCATATTTCCTTACCACTTCCATTTGCGGAACTGCAGTGTAAGCCCCCATACCGAAGTTTATGATCTCAATAGCGGGATCTCCCTTATAACGCTCATTAAGCCTTGCCTCCGTTATTTTTTCAAACATCTGGTCGGTACTCACCCCCGAGCCCATCTCGTAGGAGCCACCCAGCATCATGATCCTGAAGGTATTTGGGGGCTTTATATCGGGGTAATCTTTGTCCCTGAATCCCCACCTGTTGGTTACCACGGTATAGTTATCAAGGGGTATGGTACTGCTCGGCTTCAGCACCTGGAATAGAAGATCGTGCGTAAAAACCGAGATGTTGCTGAACATATCCTGCTTCTTTGTCACCTGGAATTCCAGTCCTACTTCCCAGTCTTCATTTTTGGCGTTGGTGATTGCGGAATAGTACCCCACCTCTTTTCTTGTCTTGTCGTCCTTATTCATCTCCTGCTTTGCCGACACTATGGCCAACAGCTTGTTATTTGCCATACCGGGTTTCGCCAGCCACAAAAGGCAAAGCAGTAACAGCGCCGATACAGAAAAGGCCATCCTTCTTTTTGACTGCAAAGCGGTATTCAGGTTATTTGCCCTGGCCGACCACAAATAAAGTGCATAACATAAGGTCATTACAATAATGCCCGCCCCAATGCAAACCAGCTGCATACTGCCAGCCTTCAATCCCTTCGACATAATATACACAAAGTCCGGCACGCTTTCCGAGTTCCATAAAAACCACAAGGTGAGCATGGTTGCGAAAACAAGCACAAACCTTGCGCCCTTCGCCAGGTGGGCGGCAAACGATGTTTTCTTCTCCTCTTTTGCAAGGCGCTCGGCCCTGCGTGCATCATTGGCCACCAGCAATGCGAGCAAAAACCAATAAAGAAAATCCTGCGCGCCAAGAGGAACCGAACCGGTAAGCCAGAAACGCTGGTAGAGGTGAAAAACCCATGAGGATAAAATGGCTAAAACGATAAAGAAGGTGCTTGCCCCTTTAACCTTTTTACGGTATTTAAAATACAGGGGGTAATACACGATCTTAACAATAAAATCCTTCCAATAGATATTTACCCGCTGCCAATAGTTATTGAATGATGTGGAAAGAAAAAAGTTGCCGAAAAGCACAGGCATGTTAAACCCGAACATAACGATAAAGCTGAGGCCGATGATCAAAAGGCCCACCATCTTTAATATCAGTATGAACTTCGACAACATCAATAAAAGCAGCCCGTATATATCGTGCACATCATCGTAAGACATGTTCAGGTAATGATTGCCCAGTTTATAGCCCATGATCAGCATTATGCCCAGCAGCATATACCACAAGGCCTTGTTGCAAATGTCTTTCAGCGGGGCCGAATGGTAACTGCGAACGTAGGTACGATAATCTATAATTGGGAAGAACAGGAATGCCAGGTTAGGGAAACAAAAAAAATAGGATAGCTTCAACCAATGGTTATCCGGCAGTTTGTTATGCTTCACCTCGTACATCAGAATAATGACCCGGAACATCAGTATCGCAGCGACGAAAGGCACAACGATATTGACACGCGGCATATACAACATACGCGAGTTCCGTAGCAAGATCAACATAGCAGCAAGCAAAGCGAGGTATAAATACTTTGTGCGGAGCCTATACGGGGCATAGATAACATAGGCCGTGAGCGAAAGCAAAAAGACAATAGCGGTGGCACTTATCCAGCTGAATATGTAATAGGCACAAGCAACAAATACCAGGCACAAGATAAAGGCCTTATACCTGTGCGCTGCCAACGAATACAACACGAAGCCGGGAATGAATACTGCTCCAAGGTCGGTAATGCCGGATGACGGGGTAATATTATACTGCTTAAGAACAAACAGCACGCCCGAAAACAGTATCGTATACAGGAGCACCTGCAACCAATGAAGGGATGGATACGGCCCAATAGACTCTATTTGCGGAAATACCCGGTTAAACCAACGCGGCTCGTTGCCTTGTCCCGGTTCACTAGTTGCTTGCAATTATCAAACAGTTTTTTGAATTGGGTAAAGATAAATTAATTCTTTAGCCTGTATGGCTACCCGGCCGATAACACTACTTCCAGCCCATATCCCTGCCCAGGTAATCATATAGCTGTTGGTTGTACGGTTCGTAGTATTCCTTTAGCATTTCATAAGTGGCAGGGGAAATGGGCTGCTCATATTTACCCTTGTTATGCTGTGTAAGGTCAAAGCCCCGGTATGGGTCTAATCCAAGAAAATCGAGGATGATATCAAGCTGGGCCTGCGTTTGTTCAGCCATATCCTCCGATCTCAATACCAACAGTTTGTCGCCAAACAGCTCCTTCCACTCTTTTATATAATTAATATATACACCGCGTTTTTTGTAAGTAAGGCGCTCATACACAAAACTATGGTATGGATGGGCAGGCGCATATTTACTTTCGTCCCTGAGCCTTTCCTCTTCCAGGGCCAGGGCCTCCTCAAAGCTCAGGTTCTCAAAACCGAACTTCCTCGCCATCTGGTAGCAGGAGTATGCACGCTTAATAGGATTGCGCAACAGCAAGATCAACTTGCCTTCCGGGTAATGCTTATGCAGCCTTGCCGGTGCAGCGGGTACATCAAAATAATCGGGAGTGGCATCGAAGGTGACGGCGTTGCGCACCCCATGTTTCAGTTGATAGTACTGCTTGTATAGCTTATGCGCAAAATGGGCCTTATACCACTTTATGCCTTTATTATAATTGAGTGTATTGTTGAAAAAATAAACGTCCTTGTTCTGTGGCGTAATTACCTGCGGATGCTGTTGCAGGTAGTAATATAATGATGTAGTACCACCCTTCTGCACGCCTATGATGAAGAATGCCGGCTCCATCCGCTGCGCTGCGGTAGCATGAAGCAGGGCGCTTACGGGCGGCACTATCCTGTCGTTGTACAGGTTTTCCGTATTGTATCCTAAAGGGGTGTTCATGCCTGCTGTGGAAGATCCGTTTCGTAACCTAATGTTTTCAATAGTTCAACTACTTCTTTGTCCTGATAAATATAGGCCAAATCTGCGGGGGACAAGGTATCTTTCCATGCACCGGCCTTGCCCTCGCGCATAAAGTTCTTGTTTGTATTATTCTTGAACCTGCTGCCGTATTTATTTTCATCCTCCTTCAGTTTTTCGAACATGGTCTTTTGTTCCAAAAGGCCCATATCGATATCCGTGCTCAAGCCACAAAAGCGGGCGATCTTTAGCGCCGTAGCTTTAAAATCAAACTTCAATTGCTCATACGACACCATCAATATCTTGTCCGGCTTATGATCTTTAAAGGCCAGCGCTGCTTTTACATGTTCCTTCCAGCTGCCAAATGTTGACACAAAAGCCTCGCTCCGGATAAAGTCGGAAAAATTGCCCGTAAAGCTCTTGTAAGCCGCAGCGTAATTGTAGAAGGACACCAGCACATCCCGCAGGTCGCGGTACACATATAGCATCCTGGGGTAATGCTCGGGGTAAATATGATGAGCTTTTATTATCCGGTTCGTTTTTTGGCTATCAATTATATCCTTTGAATGATATACATCGGGCACATAATATTCCAGGTCATGGAAGGTGATGTCTTTTTGTAAACCCGCCCGCAGGTAGGTGATCACGAACCGAACCCATGTATTGCCCGACCTTGGGTAAGAAACAAGAAAAATATCGTCTGAGTTTATCTTATCTATCTGTAATTCGTACGCAGCCCTGTTGATCAATCCTAGCTTTGCAGGTACCAGTCTTAAGTATTGTTTGAAGAGCCTCTTTTTACTTATCGCTGTTTTATGGGGACTGCTGTTGGACATGACGGCTACCTATTTTTCACACCGGGATCAACGTTCAGGTTGCCGGCCGGTACCCTGCGGGCACCCCGTTATCAAAGAAAAGGATTTTAGTGATTATTTCCAATATTAACAGGCTTCCGATGTCAGTAGTTTATCTTTTCGAAAACACTATGCAATAAATCGTTTATCAAAAAAATAGATAGCTTTGATGAAAATGCCGAAATGCCATCTTTTGCTCATATTCTAAACCCCGTAACAGAAAGCGAAAGCAAAAACCTTTTTGTAGCACAGGTGGCTACCTTCAATTCCTGCATTAAGGCGAAGCAATATTATCACGATCCCGGGAATATATCCCTGTACACGGTAAATGAGCGATCGCATAACGATTTTATACCCTCCGATTTTATCCAGCTGCCGCCGCTTACGCGTAATATATCTACTGTTTTAACCTCCGAAAAACTGCGCCTGCCCTTCCTTAACGATATTTTAAATAGCCTGTATAACAACTCGGACGCGGAGTATTTTGTTTATACCAACCTGGACATTGCACTGATGCCCTATTTCTTTACCACTGTGGAGCAGTACATAGCGCAGGGGCACGATGCTATCATTATAAACAGGCGCCGCATCAGCAACAGGTTCATAGGCGAACCGAATCTTGAACTGATGTATGCGGAAGCAGGGAAATCACATACAGGATACGACTGCTTTGTGTTCAGGCGCTCGCTGATGGAAAAATTCATACTTAAGGATATTTGCATTGGCGCACCACCGGCAGGCAATGATCTCTTTCATAATTTCTTCACCTTCGCCGAAAAACCGGTTTTATTGTTCGATAAACACCTCACCTTCCACATAGGTTACGAGCTGGACAATAAATGGGCGAACATGAACATCATCAATCATAACCATGCCGTGCATTTCAGCATGATAAAGGAATTGTACCCATACATGGATGCCTCGCGCTTCCCATGGTCCGACAAGCCCTTTTTCCTGCGACAGATCATCTGGTTAATGAACCCCACGTTTCATTACCCTACTATGCTCCGCCTGGATGCTAAAAGGAAGTTCAAAAAAACCCACAAAGAAAAGGACACCTCGTACAAGCCAAACGCCTGGAACAGGTGGCTGGAGTTTCTTGCCCGCTATTTTTATATCGAGTGACTATTGCTGTTCCTGCAGGAAATATCCATAGGTCTTTTGCAGGCCCTCCTCAAGGTTTGTACCGGGCGTACAGCCCATATTGTGCAGGCGACTGCTGTCCATCAGCTTCCGCGGCGTACCATCTGGTTTTGAGCTATCATATTTTATCCCGCCTTTGTAACCCGTAACCGCTCGTATTTTCTCCGCCAGCTCGCCGATAGATATTTCGTGGCCGCTGCCCACATTCACGAACAACTTGTCATTATACTCCTGCATCAGGAAGAGGCAAGCCCCGGCAAGGTCATCTACGTATATGAACTCACGCAAAGGTTTTCCCGTCCCCCATAGTGTCACAAATTCGCTATTATTTTCCTTTGCTTCATGAAATTTTCTTAGCAAGGCAGGTATCACATGCGAGTTTTCAGGGTGGTAATTATCCCCCTGGCCGTACACATTACAGGGCATTGCTGCAATAAAGTTGCAGCCATATTGCTCTCGGTATGTTTCACAAAGCTTAATGCCGGCTATCTTGGCAAGTGCATATGGTTCGTTAGTTGGCTCAAGGCTGCCTGTAAGCAAACTTTCTTCTTTTATCGGCTGATCTGCATATTTGGGATAGATACATGAGCTGCCCAAAAACAATAGTTTCTTCACACCGTTCTTATACGCGGCATGAATTGTATTTGCGGCTATAAGCAGGTTATCGTACAAAAAATCGGCGCGGTAAGTATTGTTGGCATGTATGCCTCCTACTCTTGCAGCAGCCAGGAAAACATACTCCGGCTGTTCGGCAGCAAAGAACGTATTCACAGCATCCTGCCTGCGCAGGTCCAGCTCCGCTGAGCTTCGGGTAATAATATTTATAAAGCCTTGCTGCCGTAAAGCCCTTACAATAGCAGCGCCCACCATACCACGATGCCCCGCCACATATATTTTACTGCCTGCTTCCATCAATCAAGAATATCTGTTCACTACTGTCTATCTACTACCTGTTCACTGTTATCTGTACTCTGCTTACCTTCTATATCACCTGTTTTTTATGCACATTGGCCATATCTGCAGCCAGCATTTCTTTTATAATTGCCTCAAGTGTATACACAGGCTCCCAGCCCAATTGTTTTCTTGCCTTTGTTGCATCGCCTATCAATACATCTACCTCGGTAGGCCTGAAATAATTCCTATCCACTTCCACTACTACATCTCCTGCTACCAATTTACAGGCTTCGTTTGTAACCTTAGTTACTACCACCTTCTCCGCTTCGCCCTTTCCCGTAAATGCCACTTCGATCCCCGCATAGCCGAAAGCCATTTTTACAAAATCCCTTACCGATGTGGTAATACCTGTAGCTATTACATAATCTTCCGGATCGGGCTGCTGCAGCATCAGCCACATTGCCCTTACATAGTCCTTTGAGTGCCCCCAGTCGCGCTGTGCATCCAGGTTGCCCAACCATAGCCGCTCTTCCAGCCCGGCCACTATTCTTGCTATGCCCCTTGTTATCTTCCTGGTCACAAAGGTCTCTCCCCGTACGGGACTTTCGTGGTTAAACAGTATACCGTTGCAGGCAAACATCTTATAAGCCTCGCGATAGTTGATCGTTATCCAGTGTGCATATAGCTTGGCCACCCCATATGGCGAACGTGGATAAAATGGCGTTTGCTCGTTTTGCTTTTCACCTGTTGCCATGCCATATAGCTCCGATGTGGAGGCCTGGTAGAATTTGGTTTTATTTTCAAGGCCCAGCAGGCGTATTGCCTCCAGCATCCTCAGTGTTCCCAGTCCGTTCACATTGGCCACATATTCCGGCAGGTCAAAACTGGCCAGCACATGGCTCATGCCTGCAAGATTATATATCTCGTCGGGTTGTATTTTCTGTATAATGCTCGTCAGGCTCAGTGAATCGCTCATATCGCCATAGTGCATAATCATTTGCCTGTTCAGTACGTTCGGGCCTTCATACAGGTGGTCTATACGGTGTGTGTTAATAAGCGATGTGCGCCTTTTTATACCATGCACTTCATAGCCCTTCTCCAGCAGCAGCTCCGTAAGGTAAGCGCCGTCCTGCCCTGTAATGCCCGTTATTAAAGCCTTCTTCATTTTGTGCTATACATGTTTTATGTTGTTCCACATCCGCTCATGAAGGTAATATAGTATCACCTTGCTCACCAGGTCCAGCCCGCCTATACCTAGCGATACCGAGACCTCCTGTGTAAAAATATAAGAGATGGCAATAGTGGCCAGGCTACCGAAAAAGCGATAGGATATTGCCTTCATCACACTCTTCTTATGGCTGTCCTTTGCCTTATAGTTCTTTGTATGCCCCGGCAATTGCCGCAGTATGAAATCAGCAAGCATCTTTGTTGCCGTCTCTTCGTTCATCTTGTCCGAGTCTATTCTCAGGTCCGGTGATTCCGGGCGGTCAAAGGGATCATTTACGCCTGTCAGGTTGTTCACCCTGTTGGGGTCGCCTTCAGGCAGCATTGCCTTTTTGTATAAGCCCTTCGTATCCCGTTTCACCAATTCTTCGATGCTGCAGTCTATGAACACGGTTTTCACATGCTTGTATTTCGTAGCTATCTCCCTTCTTACATCTTCATATGGGTTTATTGCCGACAGGAATACGATCACACCATGCTCCGAGAACTTACTGGCGATGAAGGCCAATCTCCTGATATTTTCCTTGCGGTCTTCTTTGCTGAAGCCAAGATCTTTGCATATCTCCTTACGGTACTCGTCACCGTCTATCACTTCCACATCGTAGCCCTTCTGTAATAATACAGCCTTTACCTTGCCCGATAAGGTAGATTTACCTGCCCCTGAAAGCCCGCAAAATTGTATTATCATTATTAATGTTCTAAGAGGTATTCAAATTATCCTAAGGCATCCCGGCATCGCCCCGCGGTTTCGCCTATTGTATTATCTTTACGACCACATAAAAATATAGTATTTATACACAGGTTGTGTGTTCATAAATATATAAAATGGACTACTTAGATATCCTTGAAGCTGAAGCAGTATATATTTTTCGCGAGGTAGCCGGGCAGTTCAAACGGCCTGTGTTGCTATTCTCGGGTGGTAAGGATTCTACGGTGTTGATACATCTTGCGCTCAAGGCATTCTACCCTTCCCCTATACCTTTCCCTGTAATGCATATAGATACCGGCCACAATTTTCCCGAAGCACTGGCTTTCAGGGATGAATTGATCAAAAAAATCAATGCAAAGCTCATAGTGCGAAAGGTGGTGGATACTATACGGGAAAAGAACCTACCTGATCCGCAGGGTAAATTTCCAAGCCGCAACGCACTACAGTCTTATACCTTAATGGGCGCCATACAAGAGTTTGAATTTGACGCATGCATTGGCGGCGGCCGCCGCGATGAGGAGAAAGCACGGGCCAAGGAGCGCATATTTTCCTTCCGCAATGCCTCGGGCGCATGGCAGCCGCATAACCAACGACCCGAGATATGGGACGTATATAACGGCAGGATACACCAAGGTGAGAACGTGAGGGCATTCCCCATCAGCAACTGGACGGAACTGGATGTATGGAAGTACATACAGCGCGAAAAGATAGAGCTGCCTTCCATCTACTTTGCACATCAACGATCATGCATTGTTTTCAACAAGCGTCTTGTGGCTATATCGCAATACGTGAACCCCGACGAAAATGATGAGATAGTAACTACCACGGTACGCTATCGCACTGTGGGCGACATGACCTGCACCGCCGCCATAGAATCGACAGCAGGAACAATAGAAGATATAATAACCGAGCTCGAAGCCTCGCTCATTAGTGAGCGTGGCGCCACCCGTATAGACGACCAGGTATCGGACGCAGCAATGGAGGACCGGAAACTAAAAGGATATTTTTGATCTCATAACGATGGACTTACTCAGGTTTACTACAGCAGGCAGTGTTGACGACGGCAAAAGCACTTTGATAGGCCGCCTGCTCTATGATACGGGCAATATCAAAACAGATATACTCGAAACCCTTTCGGCAGAAGGTGGTATCAACCTCGCCTACGTAACCGATGGACTGCGCGCCGAACGCCTGCAAAAGATAACTATTGATGTAGCCTATAAATACTTCTCCACACCCAATCGCAAATTTATTATCACCGATGCCCCCGGGCATTTCGAATACACCCGCAACCTCGTTACCGGTGCATCTAACGTGGATGTGATGATCATACTGATAGATGCTCAGAATGGCATTACTGCACAGACCCGCAGGCACTCCATGGTGGCTTCTTTCTTACGGGTGGGCAAGGTCATCGTTGCCATCAATAAGATGGACCTCAGCAATTTTTCGCAGCAGGTATATGACAACATTAAGAACGCATACCTGCAGATAGCTGCAAAGCTCAACATCAGCAACATCAGTTTTATCCCCGTTAGCGCCCTGAATGGCGACAATGTCACTTCGGCATCTGCCAATACTCCATGGTATGATGGCCCAACGATACTGGAACTGCTTGAATCATATGTAGGGCCCACGCATGCATATGCACACCTGCGGCTTTCGGTACAATGCACAATAGATGGTGCTGAGACAGGCTATGCAGGCAAAGTGCTATCCGGCACACTAAGCACAGGCGACAAAGTAATGGTGCACCCGTCGCGAAAGGAGGGCCTGGTTAGCAAGATCATTCATAACTATGACACCGTTACCGAAGTACATGCTCCCTGCAATGTCTGCATTTATTTGGATAACAATATTACACTGCAGAGAGGTGATACCTTATCTCATGCACATGATACACCACTATATGGCAATGGTTTTGAGGCCGCACTATGCTGGATGGATGCAAAGGAAAAACTGGATTCAGCCAAAACCTACCTGTTACGCATCAATACCGCTGAGGCTCGCTGCACGATACCATCAATAGCACACAAAATAGATATTGACACACTTGAAAATTATACGGAAAATGCCCCACTCGAGGCTAACCAGTTCGCCACGGCACAAATAAGAACCCTCGATGAAATAGCCTGGGACCATTTCAGCTCGGTGCCCGAAAATGCAAGAGGCGTCATCATTGACCCGGACACTAACAATACAGTTGCGGCTTTTATTGTCAGGTAACAAACCTGTCAACCAGTCAACTTATCAATCTATCAACTTATTTCTCCGCCACCGCTCCCGTTATATCCAGCGCTACGGACATTGTACCTTTCGGCTTCTTCATCTTTACTTTAAATTCTGTGGATGAATTGGGCTTCACAAGGTCATTAATTATTTTGGTGTCCTTCTCTATTACTGAGCCGCTCTTGTCACTGAAGGTGATACGTACTTCCACATCTTTAAATGTTGCCAGCGTTGCGCTATTGCTTATAGTGCCTTCCACTACTTCCTTGTTCATGAGGTTAGTATGGCTGTCACCGTTCACTTTCAGGAATTTCAGCGGGTTGCTGCGCTCCATATCGGCCAGCGATTCTTTCTTGTGCTCATACTGTGCCGAGGGGCGCTCTTTATTTGCCGAGTCGCAGGAAAATAGGAGAAAGGGCAATAAAACGAGGAAATAAATGCTTCTCATTTTGCTTATATTTATTGTCAAATATATTAGGAATAAGCGGATTAAAATATACAGGTTCGAATTAGTAAATTTAGTAGCTACTATGTCACAACGGCTTCAACATCTAATCGCTGAACAAATATATGCCCTTCAAGACAAACCGTGAAACACTTTGGAACAGGCTGGTAGGCAGCCATGCCGAGTTCTCTATGGAAAACAGGACCTTCAATTCTGTTGGTGTGCTCACCCTCATCATGCTCATCTTTCTCCTGGTGGCCAATCTCATCGTTGCGCTTTTCAAGGTAGTAGCAGTGGTGCTGGTGCTGATCGTGATACAATCCGGTATACTGTACCTTTCGCGGGTGCGGAAGAAAATGCAGGCCGGAGTGGCCATATATGCAGTTGCAAGCTACCTGGCCATCATCGTGAACTTCTTTCTCAACTCCGGCATCAACGGGCCGGGGATATTTTTCTTCTTCCTCACCTTCCCTTTTCTTATTACCATTACCCCGAAGTCGAGGCATTTACTTTGGGCCTTATTGCATGGCTGCATTGCCATAGGCCTTATCATTAGCCAGTACCTGCAGCCCGCCTGGGTACCTTATACCTACAGTTCCATACCCGACCGTTTCACTGACATTGCTTTGTCTTATGTCATTACCATACTATTCATCTACTACATTACTGTATACCTGCGCAATCACTATGACTATGAAAAGCGGCTTGCCGAAAAGCATGCCCAGTCGATAGAGCAGCAGAAGACGCAGCTGGAAGCCGCGCTGGAAGAGGGCCGGCTGCAGGAGGAGAAGATAAGGCGCAAGAACGAATCCCTGATGAAGATTGCCCATATACAAAGCCACGAGATGCGCGGGCCTGTTACTTCCATTATGGGGATCATGAACATCATTAAAGAAGAAGGTTCTAATGTACCCAAAGAGTACCTGCTATACCTCGAGGAAGCGGTGAAAGAACTTGATAATAAGATACATGATATCGTAAAGCAAACGAGGGACTTGTCGTGATGCCTCCTGCTAATTCAACTTACTGCTTAAAACAACCTCCTCTCCACACATCTTAAACAATTGGCATAATCTTGTCCAGCCTGCTTATCCAGACCGGCGACCAGCGCAAAAATCATACCATGTTAATTATAAGCCAATTGGCAAATGATTGGCTATATGGGCGACTACCTTTAGTGCAAACAAATAAATATCTGGATGATGAGAAAACTACATTATTTAGCGTCAATTGCCTTATTGCTTTCGCCAACTTTGAGCTTTGGGCAAGCTCCTGCCCTGGGCCTTACGGCCAGTTTTGTATTGTACACAACTAACGGTGCCGTGTTAAATACCGGCATCACCCATCTTACGGGCGATGTGGGTACCCAGGTGGGTTCCAATACCGGCTTTGGCAATGTTAACGGCATAATGCGCAGTAACGACAATGTTACCCTGGCTGCTGTGAACGACCTGCAGCATGCCTATATGCAACTGGACACCATAACGGCCACCGATACACTGGGGCTTCTATTGGGCAACGGCGATACTATTGAGCCAGGCATCCACTATATACCCGGTAACGCAGTGCTAAGCCAAACACTGGTGCTCGATGCACTTGGAGACACGAACGCCGTGTTTATATTCAGGACAGCCGGTGGATTTTCGTCTAATCCTGCGGCACAGGTAGTACTGGCCAACGGCGCCGTGGCATGTAATGTTTTCTGGAAGACAGAAGACGTGGTAAGCCTGGGAACCAATACCATCCTGAAGGGGACTATAGTAGCCAATAACGCCGCAATAAATATGGCTACTGGCACCAACCTGGAGGGCAGGGCCCTTTCAATAAGCGGGGCTATTTCCATCAATGGCATCACGGGGCATATACCTTCGGGTTGCGGAAGCCCAATACTGGCCGGGCCTGCAGCACCTGCGCTGGGCTCAATAGAATGCTATGCTATCTTCTCCAGTGTTGGCCCGGTTGATGATGATGGCAACAGCCATGTAACAGGCGAGATAGGCACAAACCTGGGCTCTACCACCGATTATGACCCACTACTGGTGAACGGCACCATACACCCCGGCCCCGACCCTTCCACCATCGCTGCTGCGGGCAGCCTCGGCACTTTATACTCCTACCTTTACAACCTTGTTCCCGATATACAATTAATGGCACCCCAGCAGCTTGGCAATGACCTGGTGCTTACGCCACATACCTATTTTATGGGCGCCGCGGCCCATCTTACCGGCACGCTGTACCTTGATGCAGAGCACAATCCCGATGCGATATTCGTCATCCAGATAGCCGGTGCCTTAACTACGGAGACGTTCTCGAGAGTGGTACTCATGAATGGCGCGCAGGTAAGCAATGTATACTGGGGAATAGGCGGTGCAGTCTCGATAGCCGACTCCTCAGCATTCATAGGCACTATAGCCTGTACAGGCGCCATTGCCCTGCAAATAGGCACCTCGCTTGAAGGACGCGCGCTCACCGAGGTTGGTGCAGTAAGTACCGTACAGAATACAGTTACCATTCCACCTACAGCATGTGCACCGC
This sequence comes from Bacteroidetes bacterium UBA1947, assembly GCA_002336915.1. Taxonomy (GTDB): domain Bacteria; phylum Bacteroidota; class Bacteroidia; order Chitinophagales; family Chitinophagaceae; genus MKUN01. The sequence goes on from DDET01000041.1 coordinate 110,224, forward strand.
TTTCTGTGAGCTGGCTCAGCTTCACCGGCGCACTTGTGCAAAATAAAGCGCTCCTGGAGTGGACAACCACTAACGAAATGAATAACGGTTTCTTTACCCTGGACAAGAGCAAGGACGGCAAAAAATTTGAGACCGTAACTACAGTGGACGCTTCAACCGGGGGAGGGACACACTATTATTCTTTTACAGACCCCCAGGCCTATCCATACTACCGCATAGCGCAAACGGATAACAATGGACAGAAATCTTATTACCGTGTTATAAAGCTCAACCTGCCGCAAACCAATGCAGGTAATGTAGCCAGTCTTTATCCTAATCCCTTCAGCGGTTCGCTGACTATAAGCATTGATGATGCATCGGCCGACAACAGCAGCGAACTGGGTATCTATAATGTATTTGGAACACTGGTAATGAGCAAAACCATCACGCAATCTTCAACTACTTTCAATACAAGCCTTCCCGCAGGTGTGTATTACTATAAAGTAGTGGGCAAAGACCAAAAGATACAATCGGGTAAATTGATCTCGATAAAATAAATTACCGAAGCAAGGAAAAGAAAAAAAGCAGCGGCGCAAAATTGCGCCGCTGCTTTTTTATGATCATCAAATTCTATTAGTCTGCTTTTACTATTCGTGTTGTTTCAGTCCTTACATCGTCGCTGTACTTAAGCATGTAAATGCCTTGTACAAGGCCGCTGAGGTCTATTGATGCGCTAGCACTGTTTAGCTGCACTTTCTTCAGTTCTTTACCGGTAATGTCTGTAATGCTGATGTAGCTGTTACCGGTTTGTGTGCCATATACAGTTACATTCAGGCTATTGCGTACCGGGTTTGGTGATGCTGCTATATTAAGGTTGCTGCCATTCTTCACAGTTGCATTTACCACGCGGGTAAAGCTGCTGTTGCCATTTGCATCGCTTAGCTTAATACGGTAGTAGTTAACACCATTGAATGGTTTTTCATCCCAGTATGTATAGGCGGATGGAGTGCCTATAGCTGCCACATTTCCTATGTCGTTAAAGTTGGCGCCATCAGCACTATGCTGTATGGTGTATACGCTGCCCTTTGTTTCAGTAGCGCTGGCCCACTCTATGCGGTTACGTGTGGCATCGTTCTGCGCGGCGATGTTGCTGAGTGTAATATCAAGCGGGTGGCCATATGCAGTGTGAATATAAAATCCGCTGAAACCGATAACGGGGAATACCATCGCCCACCAGTTGTGCACCGCATCCCATGTTACTACGGGAACGATCAATCCTTCACTGCCTGTGTAGTTGCCCGGGGCAGTACCTGTACCATGGAACTGCGTGATGCGTACATTGCCATTATCTACGGCGCCGGTCGGCAACAAGGGCCAGCCTGCTGCGGTAGCTGCCAGGTTGTACACATCAAATTCGCTTTGGTATGCGTACAGTGTTATGGTAGCTGTTGCATTGGCAGCGTTGTTTACAGGCTCTATATCAAAATGCCTTGTGAGGTAGGGTTGTAAATTATAAGTACCTACTGCAGCGTCTTCAGTCACCTTTACTGTCGTGCTGCCGCTTAGTGGTGCGGCGCCTGAAGGTAGTATTGTTACCATCAGGTCACAGTCGGTTGCGTAGCGCACATCCATTAAGCCGGTCACATTTACGCTCATGCTTTCAGGAGCTACTATATTGCCGGCAAGGAAATTAGAACCGTTGCTGACAACCATAGTGATCGAAGCAGATGTTGCTGTAGCAGGATTTGCACAAGTAGCATTGCTGGTAATGGTCAGGTAATATACATCCCCGTTGGCCGGGGAGCCATCTGTATAGCTGCCGGAATTGCCGCCTACAGGGTTACCGTTCTTATACCACTGGTAGCTGGGGCTAGGGCCACCATTCACGAGGCTGGAGCCAAAAGTAGCCGACTGGCTGCCACATAGCGTATCGTTGGGCGATACTGATATGTTAACAGTAGGCGTTACTGCTGCATTGATCGTAATGTCCGTACTATTGGCCTGCCCCGTCACTGCCATGCTGGACGAATTGGTACGCATGCGATAGCCTGTACCGGTCAGTGTGTTGCAAGGTATGGTAACGGAGATGGAGCCTGTGCTCGTGGTAGAGATGAGGGTACCAATGGTAACGGGCGAGGCAAACGAACCGGTGGCATCGCTTAGCTGCACAGTAAATACATTACTCGCGAGCAGGGGCACGCCTACGGCATTGTAATTGATAGTGGTAGTAGCGCATGCGCAAAAAGGAGAGCCCGTTACGGTGGTTGTAATGTTGTATCCTGCCATGGCCTTTAGCTGGACGAACACCAGCAGGGCGAAGACCGAGAACAGTCTTAAAACGAAAGTGTAATTTTTCTTTTTCATAAGGTAATTTTTAGGCGATCATAAATCATTGCAGGTTTTTTTTATGCGATTCAAACTCATCCGTTTCATGCGAATTGTGTTAACGTAAAGTTAAGGGTATTTGTATCAATTTATTAAAAATAATAAATCATTTGAAGGATACTAGAAATTAGGGTTTTTAACTATTTACTCGCTTCATATTGTCTTTCCAAAGGTGCTCATGAGAAGTTCTCCTTTTGAAGGGGAAATTTATAATTTCCTCTTTTTTTATTGCAATCCTCGGAAATGCTTGCTGGTATTGCCATATGCGTTAAAATAATTATTTCCCGTTATTTCGCTTTATTTCCCTTTTTTGAAAAAAGGGAAATAATTATTTTCTGTAATGCCACTAAGAAGCTAGCTGCACTGCAATCATTTCAGCGAACTTCTTGCCCTATGCAAACCCGGTTATCGCGAGACTGCTTCCTGAAATAAATTCAGGACAGGCTGTTCCCACGGTGAGGCGCGGGAAATTTCAGGCAACAAAGCAAGTTACGAAATGGGGGGAGGGGGTTCCAAATAATGTGGATAAAATGACATAAAATTGAAATTGATTATGTTTTAGTAGAAAGTAGGGAGTATAAAGTAGAAAGCTGCATGGTAATGCTCATTGACATCGCTTGAGTGCTGTGCAAATTTTCAGCAAGTCATGGTTCGACGGGGCTCACCATGACGGAATATGTATCGGATTTCATATCCCAAGCGAGAAAATTTCCTTCGCGAGCGAACATCCCCCTGGGTACCTTCAGGTCCAGCGCATGGGCGTCCGCGCAAGGGGGAATTTGGGACTAGCGCAGCAATGTTATGTTGCCTTTGTAGTAGTAGACTTTGTTCTTGCTGTCTTTGAACTCGAGGTAGTAATTGAAGACATCGCTGTCGAGGGGTTTGTCATTGACGGTGCCATCCCAGCGCTCGTTGTAATTTTCTGTATAGAATACCCTGTTGCCCCAACGGTTGTATATCATGAACTTGTAGGCATTAATATCGCAGCTTATGGTGGCGCCGAATTTATCGTTCTTACCATCGTTGTTGGGGCTGAAGCCGTCCGGAAGTACTACTACGCAGGGACACTCCTCGAATGTTACATTTACAGTTGCAGTGCTGCTGCAAAGGCCTTGTGTTACTTTCACTTGGTAAGTACCTTCTTTGGTTGCAGAGAATGTTCTGTTGGTACTGCCATCCTGCCAGAGATAAGTGCTGCTGTCCACGCCGGGGTCAAGGGTTATTGCCTGCTCGCCACATGGCACCAGGCCTTTGCCCAGTTTGGCATCTATTACTTTTTGGTGTATCCGCACGGTATCGCTCACAGCGCAGGGGCCTACACTTACTTTTACTATATAGTCGCCGCCTTCAGTCGCGTTGTATACTGCGGCGGTGCTATTGTCCTGCCATAGGTAACTGACGCCGGGATATGTGGTATTGGCATGTAATTGCAATGTCTCACCCTTACAGAGGGAAGTATCCTTACCCAGGCTTACGCTCAGCCCATTGGCGAAATAGACATGGAAGGTATCTATAGCTTGTGCGCATGCATTGTGCATTTGCACATACTTGATACCTGCTGTGCTAAGGGTATTGGAGGACGTGGTATTACCATCGTCCCATAAGTAAGTTAAGTAACCGGGAGCTGCCGTAATAGTGGCCTGGCTGCTGAAACAAATAAAGGTATCGGCAGCAGATGTGGTAGTATCGGTGCCTTGTGAAGACACTGCGAAAGTGTCAATCAATAGAGTACAAAGCTTTTGTGCGTATACCCATTTAGTAGCCGGGCCGGCAAACAGATTGGTTTGTGTTGTTAGTCCATCGTTCCAGAGGTAGAAGGTAAAGCCGGAGGGCGCGGATACATTTATAGATCCAAGCTCGAAGCAAATAGCGGTATCGATACCATGCATGGTTATAGAATCGGCTGGCACTGCGGTGGCTGTAAAGTGGACAGTATCGACCAGCATGCTGCAGCCATTTAATGCAGTGACCCATTTTGTGCCCGTGGTAAAGAAGGTATCTGTTTGGCTTGTTTTGCCATCGCGCCACAGGTATGATGTATATCCGCCGGGGGCTGTGACGGGGATAGGAGAATAGGCTACACAATGACTGGTGTCGAATGATGTCTTCGTAGTGTCGCGCCAGTCGTGCACATAGAAGGTATCGACATGCATAGTGCAGCCGGTTTGTGCCTGTACCCATTTGGTGCCGGGCTGGCTCATGGTATCTTGCTGTATGGTGAAACCATCGTTCCAGAGATAGGTGTTGTAACCGGGAGCGCCTGAAAAGAGGGGTATGTTGTTTACAAAGCAAACGTTGGTATCCTTTGCTGCGCTGGTGGTTGCTATTGGCATTGCATGCAAATGAAAGGTATCGGTGTGCATATTGCAGATGTCCGTTTGCGCTACCACCCACTTTGTTCCGGCACTTGCCATTGTATCGGTTTGCGTGGTTTTACCATCGTTCCATAAGTAGGACGAGTAGCCTCCCGGGGCTGAAAAGATGGGGACATTATTTACAAGGCAAACGTTAGTATCGGTAACGCCAATGGTATGGACCAATGCAGATAATGAAACGTGAAAGGTATCGACGAATAAATCACAAATGCCTGTATAGGTTACCCATTTTGTACCGGGAGCATTAAAAGTATCAGTTTGGTTTGTAATACCGTCGCTCCACAGATAGTTGTTACCTGCCGGCGCTGAGACAACAAATGAGTCCAAGACACAAAAAGAGATGTTGTGGACCATACTAATAACCCCTTTGTGCGTTATCACGTCGTTTCCCAAAGTGGAACCATTAGCGGAGAAGTTATGAATGGGAGTAGGATCATAATTACAGGCAGCCCCTGCCAGGTTTGGGTTATTGATCACCCTTATCTCACCGCCACAACATACTAAATAAATTTTATTATCGGGGCCGATCCTCATGCCGCCTTGATAACTATTATTGAAACTGTTCCGGGAGTTAGTTACCGCGGCAACATTTGGCAACAGCGAAAGATCATATTGATACAAGTTAAAGGGTGAATTACCTGAAACATATAACTTACTGGCATCTGGCGAAAAACTAATACCATAGCTACCAATAGTGTCAATTTGCATGGCATTATAAACCTGCCCTGTTACATTATTGAATGAATGTAGTTCTAGATCGCCGATTTGCGCCATTGCAATAAGATTTGTATTTGGCGATACTTTCATTTCAAACCGCCCATATGCCAAATCAAAATTCAAAAAGCCTGAAGTGGAAATAACAGGGGCAGCCGCTATACCGGAAGCATCTATCTTGAATGCATGAAACTCAGGAGCAGACTTGTGATGAACCAATAGCCAGTCGTAACAATCGGAGCCACGCGCTACAACCATCTTCTCAAACATGTTCGTATCAAGAAGTATGTTTTTCTGACCTATGACCACATCTCCCATTCCACCGTTCAACGTCATGTCAATAACCGAGTAATAGAGTGAGTTGAATGCATAGCTGGACATTGAAAATAAATAATAGCGATTGGTGTCGGTAAAGGACTGTACAATTGCAGCACCCTGTGTAGCAGAATTATCTCCTAATAACCCGGTCCCATTTGGCATTATATTGTTATTCCTGTCCCAAACCGTACCGGGAGTAGCGTAAAAAAGCAAATTTCCGCCGGTACCAGCAACAGTGGCACTGCCTTCGCCTGCAATTATATTGGGAGTAGAGAAAAAAGCGGGAGGACCACCATTAAAATCTATGCCTGCGTGAAAACCAAAACACCAGATATTATTCTCCCCCTGCCCGTAAGAAGATAAACTGCAGGACAAAATGAGTAACAGAGATATTATGGCAATAGGTTTCACCATATAAAAATATAAAAAAAATGAAATTAAGTACCATATATGCTAGTTATTAGCTATTTAATGAAAGCGTAGTCTTGTCTGGGAGGATTAACTGTAGAACTTACTAACATATGCACCCATAATCCATTTTTACTTTTGAATATTACCCCTATACCCTTACCTTTGCGCAAAATTCATAAAAAGCATCAATTATATATGCCAAACGTTGGTAAAATAAAACAGATCATCGGCCCGGTTGTGGACGTGTATTACAGCGGCGATAATAAGCTCCCTGAGATCTTCAACGCACTTGAATTAACGCGCGAGAACGGCGACAAACTGGTAATGGAAGTTCAGCAGCACCTTGGCGAGGATAGCGTACGTTGCGTAGCGATGGACGGTACCGAAGGCCTGGTGCGCGGTATGGACGTAGTGGATACAGGCAAGGCGATAGCAATGCCAACGGGTGAGCAGATACATGGCCGCCTCTTTAACGTAACCGGCGATGCAATTGACGGCCTGCCTGCGACCAGCAAGGCAAACAGCCGCCCGATACACGCAAAGCCCCCCAGGTTCGAAGACCTGAGCACGGCATCGGAGATACTTTTTACTGGTATCAAGGTAATTGACCT
>DDET01000067.1 GCA_002336915.1 Bacteroidetes bacterium UBA1947
GGCGTGGGCCAATGGCCAGCAGTGCGCTGAAACAGTTTATAAGTGATGTGTACTGGCAGGAGCTGGACTACCTGGTAATAGACTTGCCACCGGGCACAGGCGATGTGCACCTGACCATAGTGCAGACCGTGCCTGTAACAGGGGCGGTAATAGTATCGACCCCGCAACCCGTGGCTGCTGCTGATGCACGCAAAGCCATACTGATGCTGAAGCAGCCACAGATAAATGTACCCATACTGGGCGTGGTAGAAAATATGGCTTACTTCACCCCTGCGGAATTGCCTGAGAATAAGTACTACATATTTGGCAAAGGCGGTGCGCAGCAAATGGCCGATCAATTTGAACTTCCTTTCTTAGGCGAGATACCAATAGTGCAAAGCATACGCGAAGGCGGCGACAAAGGTGTTCCTGCCATCCTGGGCGACGAACCGATATCAAAGCAGGTGTTCACAGACCTTGCCAAACGCATAGCGCAGAACATAGCCATACGCAATGCGAACATGGAGCCGACTAAGGTGGTGGAGATGCAGGGGGGGTAATTATCTTTTATGCTTCAATAAACGAATTCCGGTGGTGGCTATGTAAATGAGTTTAAGAAAATGAATTAGTTGGTGTGTAGAAATCTTTTACTGATTATCCTATCTGTGACAAATAGACTATCGGCGTATGCGATGCTGTCAACAGCAACATAGTAATAAAGAATGCTTCTGGTATAGCCGTATTTCACGTACTCTAGTCGGCTAAAAGATACGATGCTGCCGGTGCTTGAAACGTCCCATTGAAGCGTATCGCCTAAGACCGCAATCGTGTTATTGTCGATATAAGTTAATGCTAACGACGTGTCAATATTACCTGTGGTATCAAGCCAGGGCCCCTGTGTTTCTCCTAAAGTTATTAGATGCCAATTCCTGGAGTTGCAAATGCCGGTAGTGTGGTTAACTTCCTCTTTCTTTTTTTTACAGCTTGTTAGCATTAAAAAAGGCAGCACGATTATACAGATAATGACAAGTATTTTGGTAGGCATATTCGCGGGTTATTCTCCTAAATTAATGCTTTTTTAGTAGCTTATTGCTAATCGCGCTTATGAGTACTACCAATAGCGCCCCTATGACATTAAGCCAAAGGAAAGAAACAATATCCATGCAATAGATGATGATGACAAGCAACTCGGTGATGAGTGCCGCAATAAAGACAGTGTTGCCTTTGATCTTTTTCGCGTAGAAGGCTACGAGGAATATGCCCAGTATAGTGCCATAAAAAAGAGAGCCTAAAATGTTCACGGCTTCTATCAATGAGCCCATCTTTGTAGCGAACATGGCTACGCCTATGCAAAAGATACCCCAGGCCAGCGTGTGCAGGCGGCCGTAAAGTAATTGTTTCTTCTCGCTGTGCTGTGTTTTGATGCTGAGATGATGTATGTCCATGAGCGACGATGCAGCTAATGAATTGATAGCTGCTGATATGGAACCCCATGAGGCGAGGAAGATGACCGCGAACAAAAGGCCTACGAGACCCATAGGCAGGTTGTGTTTAACAAAATAAAGGAAGATATAGTTCGTATCGCTTGTGTCGCTGCTAAGTTTGTTGCGGGCTATCTCTGCTTTCACGGTATCGTGCAGGGCATATATCTTTTGCTGCGTTTGTTTGAAGCCGCTGAGCATTAAAGGGCTGATGGAGCTGCCTGAATTTCGTGTGTTTGATATTGAGATAGCTTGCGCCTCATATTGCTGATGGAGGGTGTTATAATTGCTTTCTATTGTCGCCATCTTTTCCGGCTGCAGCGCTTTCAGTTCATTATAAGGCCCCTCGTTAAAGTACAGGGGCGCTTTTTGAAAACTATAAAAGGAGAATAGCAATGCACCCATCAGCAGTATAGCAAACTGCATGGGCACTTTTACAATGCCGTTCATCAGGAGCCCCCGGCGGCTTTCTTTGGTGTCTTTGGCGGTGAGGTAGCGGCCTACCTGGCTTTGATCTGTACCGAAATAGGAGAGTGCGAGAAAGAAGCCGCCTATAATACCGCTCCATATGTTGTATTTGTCGTGCCAGCTAAAGTTGGTGGTGATGACGTTTAGCTTGCCTGATTTGCCTGCTACATATAATGCGTCGCTGATGCCAAGGCCTGCGGGTAGTTGGTGTATGATAAGATATGCGGCAATTGCCATTGCCGATAGGATGATCAGGAACTGGAGTTTTTGTGTGTGCGCCACTGCCTTTGCTCCGCCGCTATAGGTGTATATTATAAGCAGGCCGCCTGTGATGATGTTGGTGAGATAGATGTTCCAGCCCATGATGGAGGCGAGGATGATGGAAGGAGCGTAGATACTTATGCCTGTGGAAAGGCCGCGCGACAAGAGGAATAAAAAAGAGGTAAGCACTCTTGTCTTCCTGTCGAAGCGCTGCTCTAAATATTCGTAGGCGGTATAGACATTAAGCTTTTTAAAAATCGGGATGAAGGTAATGCTGATGACCACCATTGCTATGGGCAGGCCGAAGTAGTATTGTACAAAGCGCATCCCGTCAGTATAAGCCTGGCCGGGTGCGGAGAGGAAGGTGATAGCGCTGGCCTGTGTAGCCATTACGCCGAGCAGTACCACGTACCAGGGCATGTTCTTACCCGCCAGGATATAAGTTTGAGAGCCATGCTGGCCCCTGCCCTTGTAAACACCATATGTGATCATGCCGGCGAGCGTTAAGAGCAGTACAAACCAATCGAGCCCGCTCATGACCAGTGTTTAGTGAACCAATAATACAGAATGACCTGCAGCAACAATACCAATATCACTGCTGCATACCTGGGCCTCCAATATTTTTTATCATCGCTCATTATTTCCCGGCGGAAAGCATGTTCATCAATAGCCTGATAGCGCCTTTATTGCCCGCGGGCAACTGACGGAAGAATGATAAAGAGGTGTAAATATATTGTCCCTTGCCGTACTTGCAGTAAAGCGTTGCGCCCTTCAAGGGCTGTTCACCACTATCGTTCATCTGGAAAGGCGTTTCGTAATGTTCGTCTATTTTGGTAGCAAAGTACAAGCCGCGTTCCTGCACCCAGTCCTTGAAGTCGGCATCGGTAATTTTATTTGGATAGTTGAGTATCCTGCTTTCGGGTTTTAGTAAAGTTACCTTAGCATCTTCATCTGTTACGCGTTCGTCGGCAAGTGTAAAAGGATATGGTCCCATTTTGGTTGTGGCCAGGTCTTGCAGGGTATTGTATTGCATAACCAGTGTGCCGCCGTTCTGTGCGTATTGCAGGAGCACCGGTATCCAGCTTACCATGTTCTTCTTTGTATTCACTGCACGTACACCTGTAATGATAGCGTCGTATTGTTTCAGTTTTCCTGCATCGGTTAGGTCGGCATCTTTTAGCACAGTTACCTGCAGGCCTGCCAACTTCAGGAAGCTTGGGATGTAATCGCCTGCGCCCTCTATGTAACCTATTTTACGCGCTGTGCATTTCCAGTTGTCGCGCAGCACTTTTGTGTATGGCGCTGTGAAATATTGGAGGGTAGGTATGTGGCTGTACTGAATGAGGTGCTGACTCTTGGCATAGGAGCGCTGGCCGGAAATAAGGCTTGCATTGAGGTAGAAATCGCCTTTGCTCAGTTGGCCGGCTTCACTTGCACTTACGGATACCGGTATCGAAACTTCGATGCCGGCTTTGAGATTAATGTGCTCAATTTTTTGCACCAGTTTCTGCTCGGTAATGGCAAGCGTTGCATCGCTGATGTCTTTGTACGGATGTATCACTACTGAAGTTTTTACAGAGCCATCAGGCTGTGTCACTACGAGCTGTGAACTGAAATCAAGAGAAACATCGGGCACTATCCTTATTGGTTCTACCACGTCGCCTTTGATGGGATCGGTTTTCTTGAATGACAGGGGCACATTCAATTTGAAATACTCTTTACCGATCTTGACGGTCAACTGTACATTGAGATAATCGGGTGCTTCAGGCAGTCCGATGAGGGTGTCGTTCGATACGGTATAAACACCCGGATCGTTGCTGGGTTGTGAAAGCCAGTATGGCTCTGTAATAGGTGTGCTTTCTGGAATGGTGATGTTATGCTCCAAGGTGATCAATGAGTCGCCCTGTATCTTTATGTTCAGGCTGCTGGTGTCGCCTTTCATCCAGCCTACGGCTTTGAGCCTGATAGGCACTTCCGAACGCGCTATGACGTGCAAGGTAAAGGGAAGTGTGGCACCCGCTATAGTCTGTGGTGTATTAGTGAATACCTCGGCCATGAGGCCTGAGCAATGCAATATGATTTTATCGAGTTCAGCCAGTTTTTCATCACGCCAGTACTCGTCTTTTACCGAAGCTATTTGTGGCCGCAAGTTGAGTAGCGCGTGCAGGCTCGATTCAGGTGACTTAAAGCTGTAGTTGTCAAGGATGCTATCAATACTTTTACCGATCTCTTTCCTGTCCACGCGCTTCCATGTAATGTCTATATCGTCGAAGAGCGATTTCTTAACGGGCTCGCCTCCCACGAGCTTAAAGTATTCTGTTTGCACACCAGGTACGCTTGGTGTACCTGCACCCTGGCTTTTGTGTATGCTGCGGCTGCGGCCCGCCAGCTCGCTATAGCCTACACCGAGCATGGCATTGTACTGGCCCAGCTTTAGCTTGAACTGGTCTTCGGAAGTAGTATTGCGGTTGCCGAATTTATAAGAATTGAATAGCAGCCTTGTTACCTCCCATGCGGGGTACTTATCAATATTGTCGCTGTACTTTTTTGGGTCCCCAGCTGCATATGCGGCCTTCCTGGCTATGATAGCCGAGGCTGCGTGCTGGCCGTGCCCGGCATCAGCAGTGGGCGGAAAGCGGCAGATGATCACATCGGGACGGAACTCGCGTATTACGCGAACGGCATCGGCTATGATTATATCAGGGTTCCAATGCTTGAACGTTTCCTGCGAGTTTTTTGAGAAGCCGAAGTCGACCGCGCGGGTAAAGAACTGTTCTGCGCCATCTATCTTGCGGGCTTCCATTAGCTCGTGCGTGCGGATGAGGCCGAGTGCCGGGCCCTGCTCGCTGCCTAATATATTCTGTCCGCCATCGCCCCGTGTGAGTGAGAGGTAGGCGGTGCGTATATTTTGGTCGTTCACCAGCCAGGTGAGCAGGCGGGTGTTCTCGTCGTCCGGGTGCGCGGCTACGTAGAGCACGTTCACCAGGTTTTTAAGTTGCGATATTTCATGGTATATCTCTGCCGATGTTGCCGGCCTCACCTGCTGTGCTTTGCTGTAAAGCGTAATAGTAGCAGCCACGAATAATAAAAATATCTTGCGCATAGTATCCGGAAAAATAAACCCACGGCACAGAACGCCGTGGGTATAAATATAAAGCGTTTTATCCTTATGCTTACCTTAAGGCATTGATGATTTTCCTGTTATTTCTTTTATAATCGTTCTCGAAAGCGCTGCCTTTAGCAAGTTCTATCGACTTTTCAGCTGCTTCAATAGCCTCGCGGTTCTTGCCCAGCTTTTGCGCGATGCGTGCTTTGAGATAGAAAATGTAGAAGGCTTTGGGATTTTGCTCAGCAGCTTTAGTTACGTACTCATATGCTTTCTCAGTTTGCTGGTGCGTTTCGAAATAATAATTGGCAGCCTGGAAATAAGGGATAGATGGATTGTTAATCGCTTTGTCGATGGCTGTATTGAGACGTTCTTCGTTGTTTGATTTAACGGGTATAGAGATCAAAGTGTTTTCCCAGGAGAGATCTATTTTACAAGAGCTGAGGGTGATGTTTGATATCTCGATAGTGAAAGTCTGCACTGTTCTTTCTGTTCCACGGGCTTTTACCCTGAACCGTGCCACATCGGCGGCTTTGTCGTAACCTGCAGCGCCCCAGTTGCCTGTGCCTTTGTTGAGTATCACTTCCCATGAACCTTCGCCGGGGATGGTATACAATGCATATTCGCCGGCCTTTACTTCCTGTCCGCCCACGGTCACGTCTTCGCCAAATTTTACTTTAGTTGCAGAGTTGGCACCGGTGCGCCATACTTCGCCGAATGCTACAAGATCGCCAAAGATGCGGCGGCCACGCATAGAAGGGCGGCTGTAAGCGATCTCGATAGACGAGGTGGAAAAATCCTGGCTTATTTTGGCAGTGGGGCTTAGTGCCGGCAATTTGAGGTCTTGCGAGTACCCGCTTATTGCAGCAGCAATAAAGAGCACGGAAAGAAGTACTTGTTTCATGTTATGTGTGTTTTGGAATCCGCAAAATACAAGATGTAGCGCGATAACCATACAGTTATTATTTATAGGCGGATAGTTTCTTACCTTATTTCCTCAAAGGCGCAGCCAGCATTTTTGACCTGAGGAAATCTATTGAAGCCAGGAATTTGGTCAATTCAGCCGGGGTAAAAGAAACGTAAGAGCTGGGTTCAGTCGCTACTAATTTCATATATATAGACCAGCCCTCCCTGGTCCAATAACATCCGCCTATTATCCCGTCAACCGTTTTAAAAGAGAATTCTGTATAAGTATTGCTTTTTTTAGGTAAAATATTGGACTGCAGGTTGTTAAAGTCATGTTTCAGATCGTCAACTCCCATCATATCGAGGTACAGGCCCTTTACGTCGGGTGAGTTAATGTCTTTGTAGTCATAAACAAGCCTCCCATAAAACACCCTCTGCTCTTCACTACTTGTGTTAATAGCCGTTACCAGCTGGATCTTCAGGTTTTTCAGGTCGCCGATCTCCGTGATCTCTTTCTGTACTATGATGCCACGGCCATTCTGCATGCGGTCAATGGCATTTTCGCGTTGCGGTCCTGAAGCGGGCTGTTCGGGGGGCTGGGCGTAGGAAAGTAAAGATGCAAACAATGCAGAGCATAATAAGAGAATAATACGCATGCTTATATTTTTTTAGGCGTTAATGTTTAAAAACAAATTTAGGTATTAGCTGTTATATTCCCCGTGATATTTGCTGCAATTTAATGAGCCTTAACTGTCCAGCCAGCTCTTGAACAAGGACGCCTTCTCTCGACTGACGAATATTTCTTTGTCCCTGCTATATTTGAGGTCGATTTTTAAACGGCCGTTAAAATGGTTGTAAATATTTTCGATGGAATCTATACGTGCTATATATCGGCGATTGAGCCGAAAAAAGGATGCCGGTTGTAATGTTTGCTCCAGTTCATCCAGTGGCTCATCTATTATATGACGTTCTCCTGTATTGGTGCATAAATATATTATGTTACCATCTGCTTGTAGCCAGGATACTCTGCCTTCCGGAACAGTGAGCAGTTTATCAGCTTGCTTTATTAGAAAACGCGTCCTGTAAGCCTTCCCGCTCAACTGCTGCAGGAGCTCAAATATTTTATCATTGGCTGTTGAGGGGCCGGCCTGTTTCAAAGAATGGTATTTTGAAAATGCGAAGCACAGCTCTTCCATATCTATCGGCTTCAGCAAGTAATCGATGCTGTTTAGTTTAAAGGCTTTCAGGGTATACTCGTCATAGGCAGTAGTGAAAATAATAGGCGCGGTAACAGTAACCTGTTTAAAAATATCGAAACAAATACCATCGGCCAGTTGCACATCGGATATAATGAGATCCGGGCCCGGGTTGGTTTTAAGCCATTGCGTAGCTGTCGCCACACTTTCCAGTGTGGCTATAATATGGGCGCCGGGTTCTGCACGCAGTACCATTTCTCTCAGCCTTTTGGCTGCGGCAGCTTCATCTTCTATGAGTAGTATATTCATTTACAGCAAAGGCAATTTTACAATAAACTTATCATTATTACTGTTAATGCTTACAGGGACATTGCTTACCTGTTTGTACCTGTTCACTATATTATCGAGGCCTATGCCTGTGGAGCTATCGGGAATTGTCTTTTGCCTGTTTGTATTTTCGACTATAAGCATGCTGCCTTCGTCATGGATATCCAGTTGCAATGGGTTTGGGGTTGATAGCTCATTGTGTTTTATCGCATTCTCCACCAGCATCAGTAGTGACTGGACGACTATTCCTTTTTGTTTTGCGCTCGCACTTATATTTATATCTACCTGCAGTTTATCGCCGAAGCGTTGTTTGTTGAGAAATAGGTATGAGTCCACTATTTTCAGCTCGCTTTGCAGTGCTACTATATTTTCATTTTCATGCTGCAGGGAGTACCGGAAGACCTTGGATAATTGCTGAACAAAATCTACCGCAAGATCGGCATCCAGTGGAATGATAGTGGAGAGGGTATTAAGCGAGTTGAAAAAGAAATGAGGATTTACCTGCCCTTTAAGTATCTCATATTGGCTGCGGGCATTCTCTTCGGCATTTTTCTTCCATTGGTATAGTGATTCCATACCCCAGCCGGCCAGGCCGAAGATCATACAGAAGAGGACGGAATAGGTGCCACTTTCAATATATTGCTGAGACGATGCATCGGGGCTGTGGAATAGCAGGGAAGCGATCTTTAGCGCTACCACGATGAGCAGGCAGCCGAATATGCCGCTGAATAACAGCGTATATAAAAGGCTCAGGGCCGGTTTTACGGGGCGGCGGGTGACCTTTTTTATTACAGATTCGTATAATGTTATGGCGCCGACACAGCCCAGGGTAGTGGCAATAAGGCAAAAAGTGACACTATACTGCCAGTCGCCCGTCTCGCGGTAGTAGGCAAAGTTGTTGACGATATTTACACCCAGTACCACCACGTATGCCAGCAGTACAATTGTGAGGTAAGCTTTTGCTCTTGCGTATATCATATGTATAAATTTATGGAGCAAATATCTAAATGGCATGCTGCGCGGGCAATGAACTTTTGCCGGAGCGTATAAAAAGGGCTTTGAAACGTATTTTTTGCTATAAGTACTGAAATTTTAATGAAATTTTTTTAGTCCTGATAAGGGTTTCATGTAAACTTTACCATATTTTTGAAGCATGAATTACCCGGAAATATCGCAGGATGATTTGTTTGACCTTGGATTTGAACCCATGGAAACAGACAACACTAAATCAATGCATTACGAGCATAAGGAACTTGGTATAGTACTTTGGAAAGGTATGTTCAATCCCAACCCTGAATCACGCTTCTGGAAATGCGGCTATGGCAAGGACAAAATACAGTTCGAAAGCCTGGACCAGCTGAAGGAATACATGGAAGCCCAGAAATAAATCTCCCTTCTTTTTCTCTATAAAAATATTCCCGCTCTTGCAGGATCATCCTGTTAGAGCGGGAATAGAAATTAACTATTTTTCTAGCGTTTTTACCTATACTGCACGTAGTGGTGACCGTAGTGATAATAATCACGGCCCCTGTAGCTGCTGCGCGGATAATGGTCGTGCTGTTTCCAGTAAGACCGGTGACCATAATGACCAGGGTAACCGCCGCCATTGCTATATAAGCAGGAACTGAGCCCCAGGCCCAATGTGATAAACAAACATGCTATCAGTACAAAAAGTTTCATAACAGAGGTATTTTAAAATTCTATCAGAGGTTTTCCAGTAATTCCAGTATCAAACGGCGCAATTTTTCTTACCTGTAATATGGATTGTCCCTTGTATTCCAGGTGCCATGCCTTGCAGGGGCATAGTGGTTATAGTACGGCTTGCCATACCTAACATGTTGCTTCATGTACGTGCGCTTGCGGTAATGTCCCGGTACGTAGTTGCCATCGCCTATTGCGCAGGAGCTAAACAGCGCTATAACAACAAGCATGCATACTGCAGATACTACAGATTTCATAAGTTTTCCCTTCATTTATATGCAACAATATACAAAACATGCACATAATACAAAACATGCACATAAAAATAATAAAAACCGATGCGTTTGGCCTTTATTATACGGTGATGTTCCAAAAGCGCTAAAAATAACTCTAAGTGCCTGCAGGCTTAGCTTTTAAGGGGCGTATGCCTCTTGTAGTAATATCCTGTTTTGGCATTATAGTAGTACAGGTTCTTTGAGTATTTGTTGCTGTAAATATGAGCGGTTTTATGGCCTGCGCTGGTGTGATGTATTGTTTTGTGAACGATGGTGCTTGTTTGGTCCATATCATC
Organism: Bacteroidetes bacterium UBA1947; assembly: GCA_002336915.1. Lineage (GTDB taxonomy): Bacteria > Bacteroidota > Bacteroidia > Chitinophagales > Chitinophagaceae > MKUN01. The sequence goes on from DDET01000067.1 coordinate 9,997, forward strand.
ATTTGCAGCCTCATCTTCAGTAAAACCGTTGTCGTCTTCATCCTCATCTACTACCACTACGTAGCTGCCTTCTCCCTGCAACTCATCATCTTCCATCTCCTCATCGCCCGGATTGTAGCTCTCATCCTCGCCGCCATCACTACTGATGATCACCGTCTTTGTCACTGTGGTCTTTTTATGTACTGCTTTTTTTGAGGGTGCGGGGTGCGGAACCGTTTGGGCATTTGCAGAAAAGCAGATCGCAATGCACAACAAGGCGAGCAATGATATTTTAGGCATAAGCTGCGTTTTACTATCTATAATAATACGGATATTTTTCTGAATTTTAAGCATAATTTTCCCAAAGGCTCAACCGGTATGCAGAGGACGCTCGCCTATCAGTTTAGGCAATTGGCCTATCAAACAAATCCCGCTACCAGCTAATAGGCTTTAGCCTTATCTTAGCATTCCAAATGATTACCATAATATCAGGCACAAACCGCAAGGACAGCATGACGCTGAGGGTGGCAAAGTTGTATTATGAGCTGCTGTCCGCTAAAACCGACAACGTTCATTTAATATCGCTGGAAGGCTTGAATGTCCACGAGGAAGGCCCCGAACTGGAAGAACTGGAAGAACGCTATCTCATACCCTCCGAAAAGTTCGTATTTATCATGCCCGAGTACAACGGTAGTTTTCCTGGTATCCTGAAGTTACTGATAGACAACAGTGATATCAAAAAAAGCTGGTGGTACAAAAAGGCACTGCTGGTGGGTGTGGCCGACGGGCGCGGGGGCAACCTGCGGGGCATAGAGCACATGACCAACATTTTGCATTACATGCGCATGCACGTACACTATAACAAGCTACCTTTGTCCCGCATAAATGATGAAGTGGACCAGGAGGGCAAATTGCTGAAGCCTGCTACACAGAAAGCAATAGAATTGCAGATAGAAGAGTTTTTGAATTACTAAACCGTTTATACAGCATGTGGTTAAGGGTACTGATAGCATTGGCAGTAATAGGGCTGGCTGAATATTATAGCTACACGGTTGTGCGCTCTGCAGTGCGCAACCTGCCGCAAGGTGGCCGCATCAGCCTTATAATTGTTTATTTGATCGCTACGCTGCTTGTATGGTCTGCCATCCTGCTGTTCCGCCAGATACACTGGGAATCAGTGCCCCATATGCTGCGCAATATTTTCATCGCCTTCTCGCTGGGTTTTGTCATTGGCAAGGTACTGGTGCTGGTGGTGATGCTGATTGACGACATCCGCAGGTTGATCATGTGGGGTATAAGCCTCGCAAGGCCGGCAGTTGAAACGGCGACTACTGCCGCAGAGTCGGGCGGCATGAGCCGATCCACTTTTTTCACCACATTGGCTTTAATGCTGGCAGGCACCTCATTACTCGGTTTCCTGTACGGGGTAACCAACCGTTATAGCTACAGGGTAAGACGCGTAGCGATCAAATTCCCCGCATTGCCCGAGGCTTTCAAAGGCTTGAAAATTGTCCAGGTGTCCGATATACATACAGGCAGTTTTGACAACCATGAAGCAGTGGCGCGCGGCATACAAAAAGTGCTGGATGAAAAGCCTGATGTGATATTTTTTACCGGCGACCTTGTGAATAATCATGCGCATGAAGTAGATGAGCACTACCAGGAAATATACTCAAGGCTAAAGGCGCCGATGGGAGTATACTCCATATTAGGCAATCACGATTACGGTGACTACACCCAATGGCCTAGTAAAGATGCAAAAAAAGACAACCTGGACAGGCTAAAACGCATGCACGGCGAAATGGGCTGGCGCTTATTGCTGAATGAAAATATAATGCTCCAAAAAGGTGAGGATAAAATAGCTGTGATAGGTGTGGAGAACTGGAGCGCAAAAGGCTTCCATACCTATGGCGACATGGCAAAGGCATATGATGGCCTTGCGGAACAAAATATCCCCGTTAAGATATTGCTCTCGCACGATCCTTCGCACTGGGATGCACAGGTGAGAACGAAATATGGTGATGTGGACCTGACACTAAGTGGCCATACGCATGGTATGCAGTTCGGTATAGAGATACCGGGCTTTAAATGGAGCCCTGTCCAGTATATGTACAAAGAATGGGCAGGACTGTACCGGGAGGGTGCACAATACCTGTATGTAAACCGTGGATTCGGTTTTCTTGGTTATCCCGGCAGGATAGGCATACTGCCCGAGATAACGGTCATTGAGTTAACCTAAACCTAACATTGCAAACGCAATTTTTTACTTCACCAGGCTCTTTTTCAGCAGTTGGGCTATCGCTTCGGGGCGTGGTTGCAACAGGTCTTTTGCTGCTTCCTGCAGGTAGCTTTTCATTTCCTGGCTGAGGCGTATCAGGTCTTCACTGGTCCTTGCTGCGTCGGTCATTGCTTCGGGTTTTGATGTGAATTTTCCCGTAAAAGTTTTGAGTATTTGTCTATTCATTTATGGTTATTTAATGGTTTCGATATATCAAATTAACGGTGGGTAAATGCAAATATTGTACGTGTATACTAAAAAGACATTTTTTTTAGATCATTGTAACATATTAATCATTAATTTGTTTTAAAATAGGCTGAGGGTATAGTTTTTAAAGATTTTAAGGTTATCACGACTATGGCGGATAAAAAAGGAAGGATAATAGGCATAACAGGCGGTACCGGTTTTATAGGTAGCCACCTGTCCCGTATGCTGGTGGCACACGGGCATGAGGTGGTTATATTTACCACACACCCCGGCAAGAGGAAAAACAAACCGGGCTATACTTATTCGTATTGGAACCCGGACGAAGGCAAATTTGACCTGACCAGCCTTAAAAAGCTGGACGCGGTAGTGAACTTCGCCGGTGCAGGCATCGCCGATAAGCACTGGACGAAAAAGCGTAAAAAAGAGATCGTAGACAGCCGCATACATGCTACCGATTTCCTCACCTCGCGATTAGCCGAATACGGCGAACATTGCAAGACATTCATATCAGCCTCGGCCATAGGTTATTACGGGCCGGACAGGAACAATACAGAAGCTTTTCGTGAAGAGGATGAGCATTACCATGATTTCCTTGGGGAAACCTGTTACAAATGGGAACATTCAGCGCAGAGCATTAGTGATAAGATACGTACGGTAATATTCCGCTTCGGGATAGTACTGGGCCGCGAGAGTGGCGCTTTTCAAAAGCTGGCGCAGCCTATGGCCATGGGGGTGCTGCCCATACTGGGCAACGGGCACCAAATGGTGAGCTGGGTACATATCGAGGACCTGAGCAATATGCTCTACCGGGCCATAACCAATGCTGATTTTAAAGGCGTCTATAACGCCGTTGCACCACATCCTGTACATCACGACGAACTGATGAAGACAATAGCACGCGAGAAAGGCGGAATAAAGGTTCCGTTCCATGTGCCCGCACCACTACTCAGGTTCATGCTGGGCGAGATGAGCACAGAGATATTAAAAAGCTGCACCGTAAGTGGCGAGAAAATATTAAAAGCAGGCTTTACTTTCCAATACGATACCGTGGAAAAAGCGGTGAAAGATATCCTTTCTACGCACTATCAATAAGCGTAGTCACTTAGGTACTCATAGCGTGGTGTAAGCTTACCATCCCTGCATATAGTGGCGCGTTCTATTATCTCGCTATGCTCGCTCAGTAGTTCTTCCAGGATATACTTTTCAAAATGCAGTCCGAAGTATTGCGAGGCATCGCGCGGCAATTCATTCGGCAGGTTGTCCACTGCCATTACATCTATAATATCGCGATCGGGCTGATAGGGCGCTACCTGTTCCAGCGTTTTCCTGTTGATGCCGTACACGGGCTCGGCAATGGTGGATGAGCCGGTATTGATTGGCACCGAGCCATCAATATCGCAGGTTATGTCGGCTATCACGCTCATCCTCAGGTCGCTGCGCAGCAGGTCTGTTTTTTCGAACAGGCGCGGAACGTTCCTGTCCCAGTATATACCGTTCATCAGTATATCCGTCTTCGACAGGTATTGGCTGAAGAGGCATTTATATTGCTGCGGGTGCATATGGAAGTCTTCGCGGTGGAAGCTGGAATCCTCGATGCGTGCATATAGCGAGCGGCCTTTAAAATGACAGTAAACAGGGTAGGGATAGTCGTTCTTGAAATAATCCTCAGGCTCTATGGGCTCTATATCCAGCTGCACCATTACTTCCAGCACGCCTGCTGCTACCTTGCCCGAACCTGTTACGGCTATCTTAATGTTCGGCAGTTTTATGTGTTCGTAGCTGCCCACCAGTTCCCTGAAGTTCTTCACATCATGCGCAGCAGGAAGCTCATAAAGGCCAAATTTCCTGCCATAAGTAAGCAGGCCGTTATGTGCACCCACTATACCTGCAAACAGGCCGAAGCCCAGTATCCTTTGCTCATCGCTGTGCATCAGGCATTCATAATCTATCATCCGGATGTGCTTTTCTATCAGCGCATGCATCAGCTTTTGGTTGTACGGTTGCTTCTTCTTGGTATGCGAAAAGAAAAAGTAGGTCTTGCCCGGTATCAGCATATCCGCGGGCACTTCTTTTACACCCATCAGCACATCGCAGGCGGTAAGGTCTTCGGTCAGTTCTATTCCTTCAGCCACATATTCAGCATCGCTATAGCAGCGGCTGGGGGAGGGCTCAACGACGATCTTTACACCGGGGAATTTTTTCTGTATCTCGCAGCACTGCTTAGGAGTAAGGGGCACGCGGTTGTCCGGTGGCGATTTTCTTTCCCTGGTCAGTCCAATAAGCATCATCTTTGTTTACTTTTGGGCAAATATAACCAATCCCTGCCGGAGTATATTTTATCGACGCGGGATAGGCACCATGATACTAATCAGCTAAACATGCTTAATTTTTTTGAACTGTACGATATACCTGTAAGTTTTCAGCCCGATGCCGCTGTGGTAAAGGCGAAATTCTACGAGCTGAGCCGCAAGTACCACCCCGACAGGTATGCCAATGCCGACGATGCTACAAAGATGGAAGTGCTGCGCATGAGTGCGCTGAACAACGATGCATACAAAACGCTCAGCAACCCGGATAGTACAATGGCTTACATATTAAAGATCAATGATCTCCTGCAGAGCGATGAAAAATACAACCTGCCACCGGCCTTCCTGATGGCCATGATGGAACTGAACGAAGCCATAAGTGAATATGAGAATGAACCCGGCAATGCCGAAAGCCACAAGCAGGCGAAGAATGAGCTGGACGAAGAGCTGGAAGCCTGGAATGAAGCCACCGGAAAACTGACCGCGCAATACGAGGCCGGCGACCATAGCGAAGCCTTGTTATTACAAATAAAAGACTACTATTTCCGCAAAAAATACTTATTGCGCATTCAGGAAAGAATTGATAAATTTGCCACCCATCAATAAGACGTGTCATGCTGAGCTTGTCGAAGCANNGACGCGCTAGACTCAAAATCTGGTTATCGCAAGGTAGTGCAGGTTCGATTCCTGTTCGGGGCACAAAAAATAAGAGCGGAGAGCGGTCAGGGCAAAGAGCGATGGCTGGTCTCCGCTCTTTATTTTCCCTCCGCTCTCCCGGGTCTCATTCTAAAAAAGCCTCTTTCCCGCTGTTCCTTCGAGGGCAGTGCAAAATTTAGCAACAGGAACAGGGCACCGGGTTTCTGTCCTTTTCTGTTTATTGCCACAGTTATTATTTCCAACTCTTATTATAGGTTTCGCAAATCAGTAGATTGCCGCCACTGCGGCGCAATCGGATGTTGCCGACGAACAGTTGATTATTACTTTGTTTATCACTCTTAGGGGACTACGGACAACTTGGGATTTTGACTACATTTTTTACCGTTTGGGCTAATTTCCAATCGCTGACTTTACGGTACTTTGCACCATGGAAGACAATATTAAAGGCAAAGTGGTCATCATAACCGGTGCCAGCAGCGGCATAGGCAAGGCGACGGCGATTGAACTGGCCACACACGGCGCAAAAGTGGTGCTGGGCGCCCGCCGTAAAGAGCGACTCGAGGAATTGATCCGGTACATCAAAGACGCAGGCGGCGAAGCTATCTATTTGGTAACCGATATCAAAAAACGCGATGATCTGGTTCAATTAGTAAATCTGGCTTGCGAAACTTACGGACGTTTAGATGTGATCGTAAATAATGCCGGGATAGCTCGTCTATCCCGGATTGACGATGTACAGGTTGCCGATTGGGAAGAAATGGTTGATGTAAACATAAAGGGTACTTTGTATAGCATCGCAGCGGTGATGCCAGTTTTTAAAAAGCAAGGTTTTGGTCATATTGTCAATATCATATCCACCTCAGGCATCAAAATTGTACCCACGCAAGGTGTGTATGCGGGTACTAAAAACGCGGTACGTACCATCGCCGAAGCATTACGCCAGGAATCGGGTGGTAAATACCGGGTAACGGGCATCTCACCTGGTTTTGTGAACACCGAACTGTCAGATAATATACCTGATGAGGCAGCAAGGGCGGCAATCAGGGAAAGAATGGAGAAGATAGCCATCTCTCCCGTGGCTATCGCAAATGCTGTTGCCTACGCTATCAGCCAACCCGATAACGTGGATGTAGGTGATATCGTTATCCGTCCCAGTGTGCAGGATTAATCTTAACTTAGCCTAAGCCATGAAAGCGACTTTGCAGCCTATTGTTTTTAAGACCATTTCTGAATTGACCCGGGAGTTAGGCATGCCTAAGCCACTACACCCTTTGGTGGTTTTGGTGAATTACGATACTACAAAAATAAGTCGCGAATGTTTCGGCCGGAGCATGGTCATCGATTTTTATAAGATCTCGTTTAAAAAGGATTTTAGAGGCCAGGTAAAATATGGACAAGGTTATTATGACTTTGAAAAAGGAGGGCTCGCTTTTTTAGCGCCTAATCAGCTGGTTACGATGACGGGTGATGAAAGCAGTTACGAGGGTTATTCGCTATATTTTCATGCCGACCTGATAAGGAATTACCAGCTGGGAAAGAATATTAATCAATATGGTTTCTTCGCTTACGCAGTAAGCGAAGCGTTGTTCCTTTCAGACAAAGAGAAGAAAGTGATCTCCGGTTTGTTTGATAACATCGCTGCCGAAGTGGATAATAACATGGATGCCTTTAGCCAGGATGTGCTGGTTTCGCATATCGAACTGTTACTTAATTATAGTAATCGCTTTTACAACCGGCAATTCCTTACCCGCAAAGTAATTCATCATGATCTGATCAGTCATATGGATGACTACCTTGAGCGTCGTTTTACAGGCCAGTCAGACGGTATACCTACAGTTCTTGAGGTGGCTAATCATCTTCAGGTCTCATCAAGATACCTGACAGATATGCTTAAGTCGCTTACAGGACAAAGCGCGCAGCAGCATATACATGACCGACTGATTGAAAAGGCTAAGGTAATTTTATGTACGACACGGCTGACTGTTGCAGAGATCGCTTACCAAATGGGTTTCGGGCACCCGCAGTCTTTTAATAAATTATTTAAACGCTACACCAATATTTCACCGAATGTTTTTCGGAAATCTTTTAATTGATCACAGAAGAAAATTTGTAGCAATCAAAAGTATAACAGATACTATCATCCTGCAATTGGCTGTAAACCGCAGTTGTTACCAGTAGCGGACACCAGATGGTTCCCGCATTCAAAAACCGCGTTTAACATTTTTTAATTATTTACTACCTATTCACGCGCTGTAATTTTCTTTTTGTGTTTTATACCCCAGTCAGTCAAAGAGAAAATGATGTCTTTTAAAGACTTGCTGTATTCAGTCGGCAAATATTCTACCACCACAGGCTTTTGATTGGCGTCAACAACTCTTTTTACCAGGCCATTTATCTCTAAGTCCTTCAGCTCGCCGGAAAGCACTCTTGCCGATATTCCATTCAGCGTACGTTGCAGGTCGTTGAAGCGCGTATGTCCGCTCAATAGGGCTATCATAATGCGTAATGTCCACTTCCCGCCCACAACATACAATGCGTCTTCCGTTGCAGCCAGGTTCTTGTTGCATTGCGGTTCGGAAAACGCAATTTTTTTGCCCAATAGTTCTCCCATTTTTTTGAGTGTACTAATAAAAAGGTTAGTACTAACCTTTAGTTTACTACTAATATTTTGATAGCAAATGTACATAGGTTTGTGCTCACAAAAGACAGGAACTATGTCAAGAAGAATATTGCATATTATCTCAAGCCCGCAAGGAGAAGCGTCCGTTAGCCTGAAGCTCGGAAATGCTATTATCGAAAAAATTAAGCTAAAGTATCCCGGCAGCACAGTAAAGGAACGAAACCTGGTCACGATACCTTTTCCGCATCTGGACGATGTACAGATAGGTTCGTGGTTTACGCCTGCAGAACATCGTTCAGCAGGGCAAGTGGCGGCTGCTAAAATTTCGGAAGAGGCGATTGCCGAAATGAAGGAAGCGGACATATACGTTATTGGTGCGCCCTTTTACAATTTCGCTATCCCTTCTACGCTAAAGGCGTACTTAGATCATATTGCCAGGCCGGGAATTACTTTCCGTTACGACGAAAACGGGAAACCCGAAGGTTTTTTGAAAAACAAAAAGGCATATATAGCCACTGCCTCGAGTGGCGTTTATTCTGAAGGCGAATTTCAGTCATTTGATTTCGTTAGCCCCTATTTAAAATTCCTGCTCGGATTTCTCGGTATTACCGATGTGTCCATTATTCGGGCCGAAGGATTAAGGATCGATGGCATTAAAGAAACAGCCTTTGAAAAAGGCGTTGAGAGTATTGTGATTAGTTAACGCCTGTCCTGGATAACTGGGGCACTGGGCCACCAACGGTTGTCACAGACATAGATCATGGGCATCCCTAAAGGAAAATGGCCGCTGGCGATGGGAACATTCCTGATTTATACATTGATCAGTTGCTCCTTCGGTGCTATGCGCGAAGCGGGTTTGTTGTCGCTGCTCATCTCGGGCCCTTTAGCCTTGGCGCTGCGGTCCCTCGCCATCTCAAGGGCTAAGGAAGCAAAGCTGGAGCAAATATCTGCTGGTCTGTCCCCAAATTCTGCTCTCATTTTGCTCTCCTCTCGTTGAAGGCTAGTCCTCACAAATATTCGTTTTAGATAAAAAATTTATCGGAAAACGATAAATTTTGTTTGTTTTTCAATTCTCACACTGTAACTTTGTGGCTGAATTATAAAGCGATAAATGATGCGATTATGAAAAAGTCCAACCGCCTGAGCATTGTTTTGTTTGTCCTGTACATAGCATTAGTTGTGATAATGCAGCGCCTTTACCCACCCTTCGTATACGTGCTGGCAATTACAATGGCTGTCCTGTTTCTGTTCAGTTTACTTGTTCGTCGCAATGTACGTTTTAAGGGATATTTCACCAGTAAGTTTAACGTACTGACAAGTAAGATGCGCTACCGGGATAAGTTCGATTTGCCTAAAGACATACTGATGGATAAAATGAGCGAGGCATTGACTGATGCCGGTTTCCAGGTAAGGCATGTCGACAAAGCCAGTGGCAACTTGTTTGCCACATCAGCTATGAGCTTCTACTCATGGGGAGAGAATATATACCTGGATCTTACAGAAATTGCTGGAGTAACAACAGTCGACTTCTGCTCTGCCTGTTTCTTTGGCGCTACTTCCTGGGGCCGGAACGAACAGAATTATAAGCGTCTTCTGCAGAAATTTGAAGATTCATTGGTCATCTAAGCAGCCCGTATGTCTATTATTGTTAACCTTGATGTAATGATGGCCAAAAGAAAAATGAGCCTGAACGAGTTATCTGAACTCGTTGGCGTGACCATTGTCAACCTGTCGATCCTGAAACAAAGCAAGGGCAAGGCCATCCGGTTTTCTACACTGGAAGCTATCTGCAAAGCATTGGACTGCCAGCCAGGAGATATCCTGGAGTACAGAGACGATGAATAAAGACCAATGAATCTGGCCTCATATAATACCGGGTAACCCAGGTTGCCCGTTAAGATATTTTGTTGAGCGTTGTTGCGAAGATGAACAAGGCAATTTCAGCAGATAGCCCTCAAAAGTTAACCGGCAACTAGGCTTAGTATTGCTTAATTTTACTTCCTAAATACAGAGCGTTTGACAACACAGGAATTCATTACCGCAGCACTGCTCGAAGACGTGGGCAGTGGCGATTATTCTACACTGGCATCCATACCGGCCGATGCGAAAGGTAGGGCGGTACTCAAAATAAAGGAAGATGGCATACTGGCAGGCATGCAGCTGGCGCAGGATATTTTCCATCACCTGGAAGAAGAAGCAAAATTCACCCTCTATAAAAAAGATGGCGATGCTGTAAATAATGGCGAAACCGCGTTTATCGTTGAAGCCGGTGTGCATACCATATTAAAAGCAGAACGACTGGTGCTTAACTGCATGCAGCGTATGAGCGGCATCGCAACGCTTACTAATAGGTATGCCGGTAAAATAAAAGACTACAAAACCAAAATACTCGATACCCGCAAAACCACGCCGCTGTTCCGTGAATACGAAAAGCAGGCAGTACGCATTGGTGGCGGTTACAACCTTCGCATGGGCTTGTACGATATGATCATGCTGAAGGACAACCATATCGATTTTTGTGGCGGCATAGAGCAGGCCATACAGAAAACCAACGAGTACCTGGTGGCTAACAACCGCAACCTGAAAATAGAGATTGAGACCCGCAACCTCGATGATGTGCGCCGTGTGCTTGCTGTGGGCAATGTACACCGCATCATGCTTGATAACTTCCTGCCGGAACTATTGGAAGACGCACTTGAGCTGATTGGCGGTAAGTATGAGACCGAGGCCTCGGGCGGTATCACGCTCGATAACATTGTTTCATATGCCCGTACCGGTGTCGATTACGTCTCATGCGGCGGTATCACCAATCATGCTGTGAGCATGGACCTTAGTTTAAAAGCACACAAAATATAGAGCGGATATTCTTCACTATTGTTATTATCTCGCTGTCACTAACCCTGGCACGGATGTCTTCCTTATGACAATGCTCTTTTTTATTCTTTAACTGGCAACTTGGGTTAAGTAGTACAAACTGATGCGGATCATGGCAACTGCTGAGCAAAGTCATCGTCCGCGGCCTTTCTGCGCGCTATGTTTGAAGAAAAAAAACATGGGCACAGATAATGTAACACTCATGGCCATGGCGAGAACATCGCTGAAGGACAAATGGCCGCTGGCAATAGGTACATTCCTGGTTTACACATTGATCAATTGTTCCTTCGGGGCAATGCGCGAAGCCGGCTTGTTGTCACTGCTCGTTTCAGGCCCTTTGGCACTTGGGGCAGCCATTTTTTCGCTCGCCATCTCAAGGGCTAAGGAAGCAAAACTGGAGCAGATATTTGATGGGTTTAAGTTCTTCAGTACAGCATTGGTTACTTACCTGCTGCTCCTGTTGTATGTGATCTTATGGATGCTGCTGCTCATTGTTCCCGGCATTATTGCAGCGCTCTCTTATTCCATGTCCTTTTACATTCTTGCCGATGATCCTTCTTTAAAACCGAAAGAGGTTCTGGATCGCAGCAAAAAAATGATGGATGGGTATAAAGCAAAGCTCTTCTCGCTCTGCATGAGGTTCTTCCTGCTGGCTATTCTATGCGTCCTCACCCTGGGCATAGGTTTCCTTTGGCTGATACCCTATGCAAATGTCACCATGGCTAAGTTCTATGACGATATAAAGGAGCAGCCGCTGATCCAGCCTTAACAAATTGCGCATTACATCAGCCACAGCCTTTTATCCACCAGCACACTCGTAAAGTGCACGCCTTCTATTTCCCTTGCAGATGTTTCGCGAACAATGAAGCCATTCTGTTCATAAAAGAGTGTAGCATCCAGGCTCACATTGGCGAACAGCGCAGGGATGCGCATTTCATCTGCCAACTCATAGACAGCATGGAGTAATGACTGTGCCACACCCATCTGCTGGTATGCAGGCTGCACATACAGCGTGTCTATGCAGCCATTGTCTTGCAATGAACAAAATCCGTAGGTCTTACAATTATCATCGATGGCCAGCAAATAATGGTCTTTATCTATTTTCTGCTGCCAACTGGCATTTTCGGCGCATAGTGAATCCCACTTTTGTATCTGCGCTTGCGTGTACGCAGTTCTGTCTAAGGCCATCACGGTTTCATGGTACAGTTTGCAGATCTGTTCTGCATCTTTGGCTGTGGCCTTTCGGATCCTGATGTTCGGTATGGGTATCTTCATAATAAACCGTTCGGTCTTTTTTTTGAGAAAAAAAAATTATTTCAGGTAGCGCTGTTCTATTTGCAGGCTCAGGTTTTCCAGCAGTCGGTTCAGTACTGCCGGCTTGTCTGTAAGTTTGCTCATCATGATACCACCTTCAATGGTGGCAAAGATCAGTTCTGCTTCTGCGCCCGGGTCTATCTTTTTATTGAACTCCCCGCTGCTGATGCCTTTTTCAATGATGTACTTCAGCGAATCGAGCATTTCTTTTAAGGCTGCCTTAGCACGCTCTTTTAGAAAAGGTATGCTGTCGTCGGCATCTATTGCGGTATTCAGTATCACGCATCCTCCTTCTACGATCGGTTTTACCGAGAAGTTGTGGTACATATCCAGTATCGCATTCAGCTTCCCCCTGGCGCTCGATTCCTGTTTGATCCTTGTGCGCAGCACATCTTTTATTTTGTTGTAAGAGTATTCAAATGCCTTTAATGCTATCTCATCCTTGTTTTTGAAATTCCCGTATACACCACCCTTGGCCAATCCTGTAGCTTCCAGGATATCATTCATAGAGGTAGCCGCATAACCTTTTTTATTAAAAATAGGCGAGGACCGTTCTATGATGAATTGTTTCGTGCGCTCGGATTTGGATAACATATTGCAAAAATAAACCGTTCGGTCTTATTTTGCAAATTTATTATTCGGAGTGTCACCGTTTCCCCGGAGGCTGTTTTGCATGTTTAGCACAGGGGAGTATCCCCGTTTAATTAATTTCATTCCAATTACGATAGTTGTCGTACATTTGATCTGCTCAGCTACTTGCCGTGCAGAAACATTCCGACATGAAACATTATTTACACAAACAGTTCCCCATAATATTATTGTTATTGGTTTTTGCCTGTTCCTGCAATGGACAAAGCAAAGCGAAAATGCAAAATACTGTAAATCAGTCCCCCAAGGGCGTCATAGGATATCCGAAAATGAGAAAGACACAAGGTTCGGATCAATATCAGAATGTTCATTGCGGTTTGCAGGACAAAGCCGGGAATCTATGGTTTGGCACAACAGGCGAGGGTGTTTATCGCTACGATGGAAAGCTGTTCAAACAATTTACAGTTAAAGATGGTCTAAGCAGCAATGCTGTCTGGTCTATTTTAGAAGATACTAAAGGTAATATCTGGTTTGGCACTGCTGACGGAGTTTGCCGTTTTGATGGCCGGGCAATCAACTACATCCCACTTACCCCTGCCGGCAGCATTGGTCTGCCCGCCAACAATTCTTCAAATGATCAATCCGTAAAAAAAGCAGTTTGGAGTATAATGCAGGATAAAAGCGGCACCATCTGGTTTGGCGCAGATGAAGGGCTTTATTGTTATGATGGAAAATCTTTTACACGTTTCTTAGATAGGCCGGGCATCACTAACAAAAGTAGCCTTACACTTAAGAGCATACAGTGCATGCTGGAAGATAGCAAAGGAAATATATGGTTTGGCTCCGGTCCTATGGCCTTCGAAGGTATCGCTAAATATGATGGAAAAACGGTAGAGAATTTCAGACCTCAAAATGAGAACTGGATCCGTAATATTATAGAGGAAAAAGACGGCAACCTATTATTTGCTACAAGGCACTTTGGTGTGTTCCGTTATGATGGGAAGGCATTTGTCCATACTGCTCAACTGCATGGCATGGTGAATGGTTCAATGATGGCTTGTTTACAAGATAGGTCAGGAAATACCTGGTTTGCATCCGATTATGGGACCGAACTGAATGACACCTTTGGCGGGGCCTGGCGTTACGACGGCCGATCTTATACTAAATATTCAACCAAAGAAGGGCTGGCCAACAATTCCGTTTTTTTGATCTTAGAAGACAGGGATGGCAACATTTGGTTGGGCACAAGGAATATAGGTTTATACCGTTTCAACGGCAGGGGCTTTGACAGTTTTTCTGTGTAAGTTCCGCCGGCTGGCTTCGTCGCATAAGCAATTATGTTTTTATGTCATTTTATCCACAAAATCACTACCATTTCCACCTTTATCCGACCTTTGTGACAGCCTTTTAGGTTTACCTAAAAGCATGCTCTTTTAGCTGGTCGCGGTATCTGGCAAGAGAGGGACGGTCGCTTGGTTCAGCCAAAGGAATATTTTCCCTTTAAACGGATCAGCCGACTCATAAAGTTCTTTTATTATTGGACAAATGTCGGGCAGACTCGGGCACTAAATGTCCGGATCGGGCACAGATCGGGCAGCGGTATTTATTTGTCATACGGCAATACTATCAAGACTTTCCGGCGAAAACGCTCAAAAAAATGCCCGACTTTTATTTTGTCGGCATCGGACATTCAGCAATTCTTTGGTTCTCTTATCTTAGACGATAATGTAAAAATTGCGGGACGATATGGGAGGCCAGCGGAAATAACAGGCAATCAAAGGGAAATAACAGGAAATAACTCAAAACGGTTATATGACTTGATTTTCACCCATTTATAGCGATATTGATATGACGAACGGGAAATAGCTCTTGCACCGGAAAAGAGGAAATATTTACTTCGCTACTTCATGAGTATACATACACTAAACATTTTATCCGGTATATGGATCGGCATTGCATTAATAACACTGCCATTTCTGTTGCGCATTACACAACCCTATGGCAGGCATGCCAGCAATAAATGGGGGCCTATGCTTAGCAACAGGATAGGTTGGATCATACAGGAAATTCCCTCACCGCTCGTGCTCAGCTTTTTCTTTTTTACAGGTTCCGGGGTAAAATCGGCCGGCGCATGGTTTCTGTGGTCCCTCTGGATGCTGCACTATATAAACCGTACATTTATTTTCCCCTCGCGCATACGTACAAGCGGAAAGAAGATCCCTGTAGTGATCGTAGTGTCTGCGATATTCTTCAATTTCATAAACGGCTTTTTAAACGGCAGCTACCTTGGCAATTTTGCTGAAGTATATGGAAAGGATTTTTTTACATCTGCTCATTTCATCATCGGGCTGATTCTTTTTATTACAGGTGCTGTCATCAACAATTACTCTGACACGCAACTGATCAATTTACGCAAGCCGGGTGAGACGGGCTACAAGATACCAAGGGGTGGCCTGTTCAAATACATTTCATGCCCTAATCACTTTGGTGAGATAGTAGAGTGGCTGGGTTTCGCAGTCATCGCAATGTCCCTGCCGGCCTGGAGCTTTGCGATCTGGACCATATGCAACTTGATCCCGCGTACACTGGATAACCACAAATGGTACCTTCAAAAATTCCCGGATTATCCTAAGGAAAGGAAAGCGGTAATACCTTTTGTTCTTTGAATTCCCCGGCTTAATTAGAATATTTTTGGTAATTACGATTCTTATCGTACATTTAACTACGATTTGTATCGTAGTTAAATAACCTGCAAAAATATAAGCGATGAAACTTCTTACCATTTCCTTCCTGGCCATACCTGTTTTGGCTGTCGTATCCTGTGGGGTGTCTAAAAAGGAAGCTACGAAAACAGCCCCTGTTGCACATACCGCACCGGTAAACTCTTCATCACGCATAGCGCCAAGTGTAGCATCTGCCGATGGCATTTTCGCGCCCGGCAATGCTGAGTTGACAGCGCTCCGGGTAACACATAAAGATGTGACGATGCGGACACTGGAGGAGGGCCATAAACTATATACCGGGGTATGCACTAATTGCCACCGCGCTAAAAGCATCTACGACCGCCCTGTAGCCGCATGGCCCGGCATACTAACAAATATGGCCAAGGAGGCAAAGATCAACGATGCGCAAAAAGATGCCATCTATAAATACGTGTTAGCTATCAAGGCTACCCAGCCGATTGACCTGGCTCCCTGGGGGAAATAATAGGGCTCAGCTACGAGCCTTACGCTTCGCTAAAATATAACTGAACAACACAAACAAAGCAGTAAACAGTATCCCCGCTAAAATAGCAACAAATATATTTCTGCCGACAGTTCTCTCCGGAGTAATGACAAACTGCCCGGCAAGGAACATAAATACTGTATAAAATACAGTGGTCGTTATTATTCTTTTCGCCTTCATGCCTGTTAATTTACAGGTATCAAAATTACACTGTTGTCTGTTTCTTCTTTCACCGCCCTTTTGAAAACCTTTCCAATATTGAGCTCAGCTCCTTGCCAGGGAACATTTATTATGTTTTTTTGTCATTGCTGCTACTGCTCGTCATTTATTACTATTTATAGTACTGTACTAAAATATTTTTAGTACCTTGTGTTGCATAGTACTATAATTACACCTACTTTTGTGACACGATAAAGGAAATTCGATGAATATTGAGAATACACAAAGCCAGATGCGCAGGGGGATACTCGAGTTTTGTATCCTCTCCGTGATACGCCGTGGTGAGGCTTATCCCAGTGACATAGTGGAGGAGATGAGAGCCTCGAAGCTCATGGTGCTGGAAGGGACATTGTATCCCTTACTCGCTCGATTAAAAAATGCCGGTATGCTCACTTATCGATGGGTGGAAAGTAACTCAGGGCCGCCACGAAAATATTTTTCGCTTACTGAAAAGGGAATAGCCTTTTATAAGGAGCTGGAAGATACCTGGAATGAACTGGCTAATGCAGTAAATGCAATGAAAAACAACAATGATTCATTACCGCCGCTAACGGATAGCAATTGATCTACACCAAATAAAATAAAATGGAAAAAATCATCAACATAAATTTTCAGGGCAGGGTAATAGCTATTGAAGAGACCGCCTACAATACCCTGAGGCAATACGTCGATAGCTTACGCGCTCACTTTGCCAATGAAGAAAGCAGCGATGAGATCATCGGTGATATTGAGAACCGCATTGCGGAATTGCTGAGCGAAAGGCTGAAGCATGGTGCAAGCTGCATCGGCATCAATGACCTGAACGCAGTCATAGATAGCATTGGCCGTATAGAAGATATAGAAGCCGCTGAAGGTGAAGATGCCAAAGCAGGGCAGGACAATACGGCCCGTGCCGATGAAGGGAATGCGCTGAAAGGACGTTTCTTTAGAAATGCAGATGATAAAGTGATAGCGGGCGTGTGCAGCGGTATTGCGGTACGCACTGGTATAGATCCATTGGTGGTACGTATCCTTTTCGTCTTGCTAATGGGCGCGCTGTTTTGGATATATATCCTGCTGTGGGTCATAGTGCCTTCTCAAAGTATTAGCTCACATATCACCAGGCGACTTTACCGCAACCCGGAAAATAAAATGATAGCCGGTGTGTGCAGCGGCCTTGCCGCCTACTTCCGTATAGATACCTGGATACCGAGGGTGGTGTTTGCGCTACCGCTCTTTATCGGCCTTGTCACACAGGGTATCCATACTTTTTGGTGGTCATGGCCTACTGGCTTGGGCAACCGAATTTTTGTGGGCTCCATGGGCAGTACCTTCCTTATATTATACATAGTGCTCTGGATAGCGCTTCCCTATGCCAGCTCGGCTACCGATAAAATGGAAATGCGCGGAGAGAAGATAGACATTAACTCTATCACTACTGCCAGTAAGGCAAATGCAGCCAGTCCGCAAAGGCCTGCAGGCACTGGCCTGGGCAGGGTGATAGGGATCGTATTCAAAGCGTTTTTCCTGTTCATTGCAGGTACGATGGCACTCAGCCTGTTTGGTGTGCTCATTGGCCTGGTATCTATGAGCTTTATTACTTTCCCCTTAATGGATTTCCTGCTCGATGGCTGGAACCAGAACTTCCTGGTATGGGCAGGTATCATTCTTTTCCTGGGTATACCCATGCTGGCATTAATTACATGGATAGTGCGCAGGCTCATAGGCGCGCGCTCGCACCGCCATTACCTTGGTTACGTTTTTTCCGGTTTGTGGATCATCGGCCTGGTATCGATCTTATGCTTTACGGGGATCATTGCCCGCAATTTCAATTCAAAGTCTGTTATTGACGAAACGTATTCTATGGTTCAGCCACATGGCAATACACTTTATTTCAACGAGGTAAACTTTACAGGTGGTAATAGTTGGATAGCACATCGCCGTAACTATACATGGTTCAATGACTGGGATGATGATAACGATAATACTGCCCCTTTTTACCTGGTGAATAAAGATTCATTGTGGCTGCGCAGCGTAAGGCTGAATGTGATGCAGAGCTCCGATTCATTCTACCATATTTATGAAAGCAAAAGCAGCTATGGGCCATCGTCCTATGATGCAAAGGTGCTTGCCGGCCATATTGTATATACTATAAACCAGGAGGACAGCATAGTAAACCTGCCTGCTGGATTTACCGTTAGCAGTGCCGATAAATTTCGCAATCAACAGGTGGCGATCACTGTGGAGGTGCCTGTGGGCAAGGAAGTGCAATTCAGCAAAGAGATGCACACGCATTTTGATATCAATACCGGCGGCTCAAGACATCACAGGTATCACGACCATTGGAGCCATACTTATAGAATGACCGCTTCGGGCCTGGAAAGAAATGTTGATACCAGCGATGAAGACTAAAAAAATAAGACCAAGGCTGGTCGCAAGGCAGGCATTGTTCATCATGGCTTTGCTGTTTGCCGGCGCGGGCAATGCAAAGGAAAGGAAGGTGGCTAAAACATCTCCTGAACTATACAAGGAGATAGCCGCGCAGGACAGCATTATGTTTGCAGCATATAACAGGCAGGACATCGGTGCCCTCAAAGCTTGCTTTTCAACCGATCTTGAATGGTTCCAGGACAATGGCGGCCTGCTGGACTACGATACAGTGGTTAAGAATTTTGAAGGTATTTTAAAAAGAGAGCCCAAACTAAACCGCCAACTGGTAAAGGGTAGCCTTGAGGTGCATCCTATAAAAAACTATGGAGCCGTTGAAACCGGTATCCACCAGTTCAGGCACACTGAAAATGGCAAAGAAGAACTAGGCACCTTTAAATTCCTGATGATCTGGAAGAAAATGGAAGGTAATAACTGGAGGGTGACCAGGGTGGTTAGCTATGACCATTAGTATGATGTAACCAGTCGCTAAGAAGCTGTTCGTGAGACACAAATAAACCAAGCCAATGAAACGCAAGCACTGTTACAGCCTCCTGCTGTTAGTCTTTCTTACCTGCATTCTTGCAAGCTGCTCCACTATTTCCTTTACGAACCACTACGGGCAAAAGGCCGATCAACAAAAAGTATTCGCTATCAAAGATGTGCATGTCATAACGATGAATGCAGGGTCTGAGGTGCTGCAGGATGCAACAGTGGTTATTAAAGATAAAAAAATCGTATCGTTGAATGGGCCTATTCCCGCCGATGCGGAGATCATTGATGGAAAGGGCAAATGGCTTATTCCCGGGCTTATCGACATGCATGTTCATGTGCCTGTAGACGGTCATTTTAATGCCAACTACCCGACGCATACTGCGGTTGTTTTTACTAGTACGCAAGATGTAATGACGCCTTTCGTTGCCAATGGTGTAACCACGATATTTGAACTTAGCGCCAAAGCAGGACATTTCGGTCAAAGAAATGAGATCGCGAGGGGCGATGTGATCGGTCCGCGCATGGCCCTGGCGGCACTGATAGAAGGAGGTGACGGACCCGGCAGAATAGCAAATACACCGCCCGATGGACGTCAAGCTGTCCGGATGGCCAAAGCAGAAGGGTATGAGTTCATTAAAGTTTATTCGAAACTTAATGTGGCAACCTTCAAAGCAGTTGTTGATGAGGCAGGTAAACAAGGAATGAGAGTTGTTGGACATATTCCTAATTCATTTGAAGGAAGGGTGGAAGATGCTTTAGTGCCACATTTTGATATGGTCGCTCATGCAGAAGAATATGCCAAACAAAGTAAAGATCTCAGTGACCAGGATGCGCAACGTTTTGCAAGACTTGCGAAAGAGAATGGAACCTGGTTAACTCCGACTTTGACGATCATGGTTTGGGCTGCCAGCCAAGCCCGGTCTCTTGACGAGTTGCGGGCACTGCGCAGCTTGGAGTATGTACATCCCCTCATACAAAGCAAATGGCTGACCGCAAATAATGCCAATAAGGGTACCGGACCGGATCGCGTTGCCCGGTTGGAAAAGATAATAGACTTCAACAATCGATTGGTAAAAGCTTTCAGAGAAGCGGGGGTGCCTATTGTAGCAGGGACAGATGCCGGCTGTTCCGGCGTAGTTTGGGGATTTTCGCTCCACGATGAGCTGGAGCTCTTGGTAGATGCGGGCTTAAGCCCCGGGGAGGCGCTGGCTTCTGCTACCCGCCTGCCAGCGGGCTGGCTCGGCATTGACAGCCTGGTAGGGACTGTTGAAGCAGGTAAATTTGCAGACCTTATTTTGCTGGATGCGAACCCTTTAAAAGAGATAAGAAATACACGAAAGATATCGGGTGTATTTGTGAATGGGCGGTGGCTTGATAAAGCCGAAATCAATGCAATGCTTTCGGACCTTGCAGGGCGAAATACTGCCGCCCGGAATAAATATCACTGGAGCAAACGAGGAGAATATTAGGCAATTGGAATAGGGAAATTCGCTTTGGGTCTCCCTAGTCTGTTATCATGCTCGAAGTTGCACCTTTACCCAATGCCCTGAATTTTATTTCCTTTTTTGTGGAGGTATTATATATGCGCACCGCTATCGTGTCCTTGTTCCAGCTATATGCCGCTTTATCCATGTCGTCTTTACTGGTATATAAGGCGGCATGGTAGTTCATACTGTCATTTTCCTTTTGGTAATATACAAGCTTGTAGTACGCTCCATCTTTACCGGATGTGCGGTACACTATAGCTTCGTGATGCTTATGTTTGGATGGCTCAGGTTTCGGGACCTGCCCTTTGCGCGCATCTGTTACATTGATGGTCGTGAGGTTTTTCGATTGCCCGTAACTGTATGCAGCTATCGCAATAGAGGCGACCGTTAGCATTATTTGCTTGCCCATTTGAAATGGTTTTATGGTAAATGCAAATTAGATGATTTTATTAAACCGTGTGCAGGTAAATTACGTTCTGGCCTCCCTGTCACTAAAGGCCAGACCTACGATTACCCATCCCAGCCAGGATGCGGTGACAAGGCAAAGTGCTACGACCGGGTACCAGAATGCAAGCAGGCATATGGCGATATATGCCACGAAGCCGTAGAAGGTTTGCCTGATACCTTCCTTCAGTTTTTTATGCGATGCTTCGTTTTTATACAGGGGATACCTGCCTATTGCCGACTGAAACAGGGCAAGCCAGGCTAAGCTATGCACCAATCCATTGAAGCAAAATACAAGTATGGCTGTTTTAGCAAAGGGGGTATCGATGTACTCGGCCATTAGCGCGGTGCTGAAGGGCAGGGTGGAGGATTTGTCACGTACTTAAAGAAAGCATGGTGATTAGACCATGGTATCAGTATGCTGCCGAAACTGAGGATCAGCCCGAACCAGGATGGCCAGCTTTTGAATAATAAATGCTGGAGGTCGCTTGTGGAATGTACATCCTCCAGGAAAGGCACTTTTATTTCCAGTAGACGTAAAATAAGAAAGGCCACTAAATGTGGCCCTTCCTATTATTTATGCAGGTACTTTTGATTGTTGTTCCCGTTCCCAGAATCTATGCATGGCTATGGCGTCTATGAATTTCTTAGCGTTGCCATCTTTAACTATTCCGGCCTCAGCTATTTCATTCCCTTCGCCACTAGCTTTTGCCACGTATGAATTATTCAGCACTTCTATTGCGCCACTATCGCAGGCTATGGCTTTGCAATGCTTGTAAGCCTGGTTAATAAAGTGAAGGGCATCTGCATCGGCGGCCATTGTATTTACGCTTGCCTTACCACCGGGCACATATACAGCATCAAATAGTACTGACGATGTATTGAATAGTGTTTGGTCCACGGGTATTGCAGCGCCATTGTTGCCTTTAATATCACCCATATGCGGTGCCACGATCTTTGTTTGTGCACCTGCAGCCTTGAGCTTATTTGCCATATTTTTCAGCGACGCTTCGTCCACCCCATCGGCAGCTAATATCGCTATTTGCCTGGTTTGTATCGTATCCTTTATGGTGTTGGACATACTCAGCGCCTCCGATCTTTCTATGCGCTGCTTCACCTTCGTTGGCTGGTAGGCTGCGGGATTTCCATCGGCAGGTATGCTATGGTTAATAGGCTGTTCCGGTTTAGGCACCGGCATACCCAATTTATCTGCCACTTTTTTTGCCAGTGTTTTATCCACAAGTGTGAGTATGCCTACCATGCGCTCGCGTATCGCCGGCCTTGTTACCTTGCTCAGCTCAAAGCGCAGCGCGTTCACAATATGGTCTTGCTCCACAGGACTCTGGCTGTTGAAGAACAAGGTCGCCTGGCTAAAATGGTCAAAGAAGCTCTTGCTGCGGTTGCGCACTTTCCTGCTGTCAATGCGCTCCTCGTGGCTGGTAAACCCGCCTTCTGCGGCTTTCGCCTGGTAAGGGCAGCCCCCGCCTATGCTATTGGGACTGTAGCTGGTTACATCTTTGTTTATCTGCTGGCGCATATGCCCGTCGCGTTGATTGTTGTGAATGGTATTAACGCTGCGGTTGATCGGTATTTCGTGGAAATTGGGACTGCCCAGTCGCGATAGTTGCGTATCTGTATAGGAGAACAGGCGGCCCTGCAAAAGTGGGTCGTTGGTAAAATCAATGCCGGGCACCAGGTGACCGGGATGAAAAGCTACCTGCTCTGTTTCTGCAAAAAAATTATCAGGATTGCGGTTAAGCGTCATTTTGCCTATCCGTTGCACAGGCACCAGTTCTTCCGGTACCAGTTTAGTTGGGTCAAGCAGGTCAAATTCATATTTGTGTTCATCGGCTTCGGGAATAATCTGCACACCCAGTTCCCATTCGGGGAAGTTTCCGCTTTCTATTGCTTCCCAAAGGTCACGCCGATGGAAGTCCGGGTCTTTGCCCGATATCTGCTGTGCCTCGTCCCAGGCTACAGAATGTACGCCTAATAGTGGTTTCCAATGGAACTTTACAAAGCTCACTACACCTTTAGCATTTATAAACTTAAAAGTGTGCACGCCGAAGCCCTCCATCATGCGCAGGCTGCGGGGTATGGCGCGGTCGCTCATTGCCCACATGATCATATGGGTCGATTCCGGCATTAGCGAGATAAAATCCCAAAAAGTATCGTGGGCGCTGGCCGCCTGCGGTATTTCGTTGTTTGGCTCGGGCTTCACAGCATGTATCAGGTCGGGGAATTTCATCGCATCCTGTATAAAGAAGACGGGCATGTTATTACCCACAAGGTCATAATTGCCTTCGTCGGTATAGAACTTTACGGAGAAGCCCCTTACATCGCGCGCCAGGTCAGTCGAACCACGTGAGCCGGCTACGGTACTGAACCTTACGAATACTGGTGTTTGCACTGCAGGGTCTTGCAGGAAGCCTGCTTTTGTGTATTTGGCCATGGATTTATATACCTGGAACACGCCATGCGCGGCTGAACCCCGCGCGTGCACTATACGTTCCGGTATGCGCTCATGGTCGAAGTGGGTGATCTTTTCCCGTAGGATAAAATCCTCGAGTAAAGTTGCACCACGCTCGCCGGCTTTCAGGGAGTTTTGGTCATCGTTAATAAGCAGTCCCTGGTCGGTCGACATTAATTCCCCTTCACCGCTTTCAGTGTTCCGGGACAGGTCTGCGATCTTTTTGTTTGCAGATAGTTTTTTTGCCATAAATGCATAGATTTTCCGGGCATAAAATGCCGTATTATGGTGTAGTAAAATTTATGCCACCATATTGGAATGATGGTTCAATTTTTTTAATAGAGGCATTGCAAAGTCCCAAAATCTAAATATGCGTGCTGTACACATAGGTACATCAGGTTTCAGCTATGGCTATTGGAAAAACAGGTTTTATCCTGAAAAGCTACCCGCATCCCAATGGCTACAGTATTACAGTACGCAGTTCGATACGGTGGAATTGAATAATACCTTTTACAGGTTCCCCATCGTAAAAAATCTGCGCAAGTCGGCCGATGCGACACCTGCCGGTTTCAAGTTCAGTGTAAAAGCGCATAAGATCATCACCCATACCAGGCGTATGAGGGACGTTAAGGAGAAGATAAAGGAGTTTATGGACCTTGTGCACGAGGGCATTGGGGATAAACTGGCCTGTGTATTGTACCAGTTGCCTCCATCATATGCTTATACAGGTGAGCGGCTTGATGATGTGCTTTCGGCACTCAGCGGCGACAAGCGCAATGTCGTAGAGTTCCGGCATTTGTCCTGGTGGAACAAAGAGGTATATAAAGCCCTTAAAGCAGATCGCCTCACCTTTTGCAGTGTGAGCTTTCCCGGCCTGCCGGAAGATAATATCGTAACCGGTGATGTTTTCTATAAACGCATGCATGGCGTACCCGAACTTTTTAAGTCATCTTATCCAAAACTACAGTTGGAAACACTCGCCGCCGATATCCCGAAAAGGAAAGAGTCTTTCATCTACTTCAATAATACAATGTTCGAGGCCGGATACACAAATGCTGCCATGCTAAAAGGTATAGTTGAGTAGTTTAATGCAGACTTCTGTCGCATGAATAATTATGGTATTATGTCATTTTATCCACAATTTCTGGCCACTTGAAAGGGCTAAAGTACCTTTGTGGATGATGCGGGAATTTGCACTTTTTCACGTTTGCATTTTGCATCATTGTCTGTAGTTCTTTGATTATCGTCGCTCCGCTGTGGAGCAAAATAATGTCCGGTTCGGGCACAAATCGGGCACGGGTATTAAAATGTAATATGATAAGGCCCAAGCTGCTTTCAGCCGGTTAACGCTGTTAGGAAATGCCCGATTTTTGTTTTATGCCCGATCGGGCATTTCAAAGAGATATGACACATTTGGCCCCTGACATTGTCGTTTTCACACAGTACCTGTTTTGAATTGTTGTCGGATATTTGTGTTGAAATCAAAACAACGATAACCATAAAACTGAAACAAAATGGAAGCGCAAAACAAAACAGTCCTTACAGTTGAAACAACAGTAAATGCCCCTGTCGCAAAGGTTTGGGATTTTTGGAACAAGCCGGAGCACATCACACAATGGTGCAGTGCCTCTGAGGACTGGCATACACCAAGAGCCGAAAATGATATACGCACAGGCGGCGCCTTCTCCTCGCGAATGGAAGCTAAAGACGGCAGCTTTGGCTTCGACTTCGGTGGTATATATGACGAAGTAAGGGACAATGAATATATTGAATATACCATGGGCGATGGCCGCAAGGTGCAGATCGATTTTGATGCCCAGGGCGATAGCACTAAAGTGACTGAGCGCTTTGAAGCCGAAAGCCAGAACCCTGTAGAGATGCAGCAAGGTGGCTGGCAGGCTATTCTGGACAACTTTAAGAAATATACAGAAGCCAACTAGCAAAGCCCCCGCCGGGCCTGGCCTGTAGGATAAAGGTGCACCTGCTTGGGGTGGGCCTTTTTTTATTGGCATTGTTTTTTCCGTGTACCCGGGAAACATCCTTAGCAAGCATGGTACACTCCATAGTTCCCATAAATATTGAAGGCAAGTTTAGCGACCTGGAGCAGGAAATTACCTTACCCACAAGGGAAGAAGCAATATCCTGTTTTAACCGGGCTTGCAAGCGTTTGCTCAATCCACCTATCTGGCATGAACTGAGCGGCGCCTTAAGCGCCCGGTTTATATTGACGGACGAGGATGGCGTGGAAGTGCACAGGCTGGCACAGCTCAATGACAGGCTCAAAATAGATATTCCGGGCCCGGGAACACAAGCCGGTGAAGGATATGATTGGGTGCAAATAGAAGTAATAGAAGATAAGCGCGATATTGATGCTGAAGAGGAAGGATTTAGTATGAGGGTACGGCCATGTGCCAATCCCAGGGCAGGAGATGATGATACAGCTCACTTTTTTAATGAGAAAGCCAGCTCATCATTTGTAGTATACCGGAGCGGAAACACGGTAACAGCTTCTTACCATGGCAGGAATGAGCTGCCGAACGTTGAGACAAGCAAAGCTGCCGATAATGTGCGAAATGCGGTAATAGCAGCAGGTGCATTTGCAGGCTTATCAGAATTGCAGTGGACGGCATTGATCAGGTCTTTGCTTGAAGAAGAAATAGGGGGGTGATATGCCATCGTCTGTAGTATCGGCCATTAGTTATGATTCGCAATCTCAGACATTGCGGGTCATTTTTGTGTCGGGGACAGTGTACAATTATAAGGAGGTACCGGAACAGGTTTATAAAGAAATGAAAACCTCGGGCTCAAAAGGGAGTTATCTGAACATGCATATTAAAGGAAAATACGTTTTTGAAAAAATAAAGTAGGCTTATGGTTGACCAGCCCCTCAGTTGGGGAATGTCGTTGGGGCCGATGTGCATGCCTATAGACTCCCCTCAAGTCTTTTAAATATTCTTAATGCTGCTATTGATAACAATGAAGCACTAATACATTGATTTTACTTAAATGGTTATAGGTCCCTCCACGGAGGCCGGGCTGGCATAATATTTATTGCATTTCAGCATATCGCGATCAAATATTTTTGCTATGCTCCTCACACACAAAAAAACACAACCCGCCACCGTAGTGTTGAATGATCTTATTATGATCAATAACGAGCGGATAGCATGCTACAGGCAGGCTATGACACAGACCAGCAATATAGACAGCGACCTGAGAGCGCTGTTTGAAGATATTATACGGCAAGCGGACGGCTTTAAGAGCGAACTTAAAGAGCAACTGCAGCAATTCAGCATCAATCCCCGCGACAAGGTGACAATATCAGGTATGATACATATGGCCTGGCAGGACTTGAAAGCGACGCTTAAAGGCAATACGCGTAATGCAACTATATCCTTTTGCCTGTACAACGAAGAAGTGGCCCTGCAGGCATATGGCGCAGCACTAAATCTTTCGGACGACACCCTCGGAGATATACAAGTTATATTAGAAAGGCAGCATGCGTTGCTGAATGATACCTATAATCTTGTCAAGAAAAACAGGCAACTGCTTCATTATCCCGGCATGCGTCTTATGTACTTTAATTAAAAAGGCAAACCAGACTTATTATGTACCTTTAGGTGGTATGGTAAGTGTAATCAGGTCCCTTCCTCTTAAACTGTGTGCTGATTTTCAGGTCAATTTATTAGATTAGTGGTATTGCGATGTAGTTGGAATGGTTTTTTGCCAACACCTTGTAAGGCATTAGCTATTAAGTGATCATGTGATATTTTAGCCCAGGTTTACTTGAAGGGCGTTCATTGAAATAAAAATACTACACAGGTGAAAAATACTACCGCTCATGAGTTTTTGTCTCGCCTGCGCTCCTATTTCCAGGAAATAAACGACCCTGTACGAAAATACGCCAACGAGCCGCCACCCCTGCGTGCCGAATTGTACAACACCAGGCAGATGGAACACCATGGCCGGACCCTTGCAAAGAAGCATAAAACAGGTGCCGGGCTTGCGAAAGATCTCCTCCTTAAAAGACTTGCTGATAATGAAAAAATGCTGGTTGCAGTTCGCAACCTGCTGGCCGATGCCATAAAAGAGAAGAACCTGATAACGCCGGGCGGGGAATGGCTGCTGGATAACTTTTACCTTATTGAAGAGCATATACGCACCGGCAAGCGCCACCTGCCCAAGGGCTACAGCCAGGGCTTGCCATGGCTCTCCGATGGCCCTTCTGCAGGCTTGCCCCGTGTATATGATATAGCGCTTGAGATCATATCGCACAGTGATGGCAGGATAGATGTGGAAACACTAGGCAGCTTTATCAAGGCATACCAGGAAGTCTCCGTACTGCAATTAGGTGAGCTGTGGGCCATACCCATTATGCTGCGCCTGGCGCTTATTGAGAACCTGCGCCGTGTATCGGCACGCATCGCTGTAGACCGGATAAACCAGAACCTTGCCGATTATTGGTCGGGGCAAATGATAGCTACTGCGGAGAACGACCCCAAAAGCCTGATTTTGGTAATAGCTGACATGGCCCGCTCAGGTCCGCCGATGGAGAGTTCCTTTGTGGCCGAACTTACGCGACAACTGATGTGGAAAGGCCCTTCGCTTACTTTACCCCTGACATGGATGGAGCAGCGATTGTCGGAAAGCGGGATGACAAGCAATGAATTGGTAAATTCTGAAAACCAAAAGCAAGCCGCCGACCAGGTGTCAATAAGCAATACCATCGGCAGCCTGCGTTTCATTAATGCATTGGAATGGCGTGAGTTCGTAGAGTCAATGAGCCTCGTTGAGCGGATCTTGCATGAAGACATTGGCGGCACCTACCTGAGCATGGACTTTGCAACACGAGATCATTACCGCCATGTGGTGGAGAAAGTAGCTAAACATAGTTCGCTCTCGGAAAATGAAGTTGCGACTATTGCAATACGCCTTGCAAAGGAAAACGCCGAAAAAAATGGCACTGCCGACAGGGCATCGCATGTGGGCTACTACCTGGTAGATAAGGGGTTGATCCAAACAGAAAAACTAGCACAAACAAAATATCCATGGGACGAGGCTTTGCAAAAAAAAGTAGCGTATCGTCCCCTGGTCTTTTACCTGGGAAGCATAGGCATCATAACCCTGGTACTAAGCGGCATTGCTCTTTGGAAGACCTATGCAGACGGCATACACAATTGGCTGCTGCTGCTTGTTTTTGTTTTGTCTGCCATTGCGTCAAGCCAACTGGCCCTTACATTTGTTAACTGGCTCGTTACCTTACTTATCAGTCCTAACCTGCTGCCGAGGATGGACTATTCAAAGGGCATACCCAGGGAGAATAAAACCCTTGTGGTAGTGCCTACCATAATATTCAGCATTGCTAATGTTGAGGCTCTTGTAGAAGGCCTGGAAATACGCTTCCTGGCCAACAGGGCGGCTAACCTGCATTATGGCTTGCTCACTGATTATGCAGATGCAGAAAAAGAAACACTGCCGGGCGATGAAATAATACTTGAGACGGCACGAAAGAAAATTGAAGAGCTGAATGAAAAATACAGCAGTGAGGATAATGATATCTTTTTCCTGTTCCATCGCCCGAGAAAATGGAATCCCGCAGATAAAATCTGGATGGGCTATGAGCGGAAAAGGGGCAAGCTCACCGAGTTAAATGCTTTGCTGAGCAATGGAGAGGATGGACATTTTTCGCTTATTGAAGGTGATCTTGAATGCTTAAAGAACGTGCGCTATGTCATTACGCTGGATACTGATACGCTTTTTCCACACGATGCAGGATGGAAACTTATTGCAACAATGGCCCATCCGCTCAACCGTCCCGTGTATGATGAGGTAAAGCAACGTGTGACTGAAGGCTATAGCATTTTGCAACCAAGGGTAGCAGTAAGCCTGCCGCGTGGCAACAGTTCGTTATTCTCGCAAATGCATGCGAACGACGCGGGTATAGATCCCTACACCCGTCTTGTATCCGACGTGTACCAGGACCTGTTTGCCGAAGGCTCTTTTATAGGTAAAGGGATTTATGAAATAAAAACATTTGATCGCGCACTTAATAACCGCTTCCCGGAAAACCGTATACTGAGCCATGACCTGCTGGAAGGCTGCTATGCAAGAGCCGGGCTGCTAAGCGATGTGCAACTGTACGAAGAGAATCCTACTAAATACAGCACAGATGTAAGCCGCAGGCACCGCTGGATAAGGGGCGACTGGCAGATATCGTGGTGGTTCCTGCCGATAGTGCCTGATGCTAACAGGAAATTCAGAAAAAATCCACTGCCGGCACTTTCGCGCTGGAAGATATTTGACAATTTAAGACGCAGCCTTGTTCCCCTGGCGATGCTATTGTTATTCATCTGTGGATGGACTGTATTGAAAGCCCCCTGGTTCTGGACATTGTGTATCATAGGCGTAGTGGTTCTTCCATCAGTGATAACGGTTGCCTATAAGATGATGAAGAAGCCGATAGAGATATTGCTGAAGCATCATATTCTTTCCTCGCTTACTACACTCAGGAACAACCTTTATCAAAATATTTTTAGCCTTGTTAGTTTGCCCTACGAAGCATACTTCAGTGTGGATGCCATACTGCGCACCAACTGGCGAATGCTTATTTCGCATAAAAAATTACTTGAGTGGAAACCCGCGGGACACGTGGAGGCCCGCAAAATTGGTGGCATATGGGAAGCGTTTTTGGCAATGTGGATAAGTCCGCTGCTATCATTGGTTGCGGCTGTTTACCTAAGTGTAAATTATCCTTTTTCACTTTTTGCCGCCATGCCATTGCTCATACTTTGGGCTGTAGCACCAGCTGTGGCGTGGAAGCTGAGCAAAACACCTGAAAAACAAGATGCCCGGCTTTCGGCTTCGCAAGTAAGTTTCCTTCGCAGGCTTGCCCGAAAGACCTGGAACTTCTTTGAAACTTTTGTGGGGGCTGAGGATAATTGGCTGCCACCTGATAACTACCAGGAAGACCCGAAGGAAGTGATCGCCCACCGGACTTCGCCAACCAATATTGGCATGTCGCTGTTGGCTAATCTTACTGCATATGACTTTGGGTATATCTCGCAGGGTTATTTGCTTGAACGGACGACTAATACGATAAATACTTTGACGCAAATGGAGCGCTCGCGGGGCCATTTGTATAACTGGTACGATACTGTCTCCTTGGCACCCTTGCCGCCACGATATATATCAACAGTGGACAGTGGGAATTTTGCGGGTCACATGCTCACATTGCGACAAGGATTGCTCGCGCTAGCCGAAGATCGCATTATAGATTTAAAGACCTTTGAAGGATTACGCGATACGCTTGGAATACTTGAAGAGCAGGTAAGCAATAATACGCTTCTGAATGACCTCCAGATTTATTTGGAAACGATTTGCTTGTCACCGCTCATCACGCTTGAAGAAGCTAAGCGGTTTCTTGACTGGCTGAAAAATGCAATTGCTACGGTACAGCACACAATGGCCGTACAAGACCAGGAGGTACTGCGCTGGTTGGATATTTTAATGGAGCAGTGCACGAAGGTACATGACGACATGGTTTTCCTCGCCCCTTGGCTAGGACTACCATCAGCCCCTGAAAGCTTGAAAAATTTTAAGGTAATCCCTTCTATACCTACCCTAAGCTACCTGGCACAAATGAAAGACAGGGTACTGCCGGACATCGATTCCTTATATACCTTGAATGCCAGCTCACCGGAAAACAAATGGCTTGATACGCTCAAGGAAGCCGTCATCGAATCGGCAGAACGGGCCAATGAGCGGATGGCTACGATAGAGCAGTTGGCGGAACAATGTAATGATTTTGCCGAACTGGAATATGAATTCCTGTACGACAGGTCTAAACATTTACTGACCATAGGTTATAACGTTGATGAGAACCGAAAGGACTCAGGCTCTTATGACCTGTTGGCATCTGAGGCGCGGCTGGCAAATTTTGTAGCCATTGCACAGGGTAAATTGCCACAGGAGAGCTGGTTTACACTGGGCCGCCTGCTCACGGATGTGAATGGCGCTTCTATATTGCTTTCATGGAGCGGATCGGCATTTGAGTACCTGATGCCACTGCTTGTAATGCCTACATACGAGAATACCTTGCTGGACCAGACCAATAAGGCAGTAGTAGACAGGCAAATAGAATACGGGCAACAAAGAGGGGTGCCATGGGGTATATCCGAATCGGGCTACAATATGGTGGATGCAAATTTCAACTACCAGTACCGTGCTTTTGGTGTGCCGGGCCTTGGTTTGAAACGTGGCTTGAGTGATGACCTTGTAATTGCCCCATATGCAAGTATGCTTTCGTTGATGGTAGCGCCCTATGAATCATGCGTGAACCTGGAACGTATGGCATCGCTGGGTTTTCAAGGGAGGTATGGCTTTTACGAGGCTATAGATTATACACCCTCACGCATACCGCGAGGACAGGAAAATGCGATAGTGCAATCGTTTATGGCACATCACCAGGGCATGGGGTTGCTTTCCATAGCATATGTGTTATTAGACAGGCCCATGCAAAGGCGCTTTAGCGCCGAATTACAATTCCAGGCTACTTCATTACTGCTGCAGGAAAGGATACCTAAAGCAACGATACCCTACACGCATACGACTGATGTAGCTGAAATAAACTTCGCAGCGGTCAATACCGAGATGAGGATCATTAATACACCTAATACACCAATACCTGAGATACAACTGATATCAAATGGCAAGTACCATGCGATGGTTACTAACTCGGGTGGGGGTTATAGCCGCTGGAAAGATCTTGCAGTGACCCGCTGGCGTGAGGATACTACTTGCGACAACTGGGGCGTGTTCTGTTACATACGTGATCTGGATAACAATATTTTCTGGTCGAATGCTTATCAGCCTACATTAAAACAAGCCGATAGCTACGAAGTTACATTTGCACAAGGCCGTGCCGAGTTCCGCCGCCATGATAATAATATTGAAACTTATACCGAAATCGTCGTGTCGCCGGAAGATGATGTAGAACTGAGACGTATTCATCTTACTAATCGATCCCGTAAACGCAGGACAATTGAAATAACCAGCTATGCAGAGGTGGTGCTCAACACGCCGGCCGGTGACACAATTCATCCGGCATTTAGCAATCTCTTTGTGCAAACGGAAATCGTGGCACGGCAGAATGCCATCATCTGCACCCGCAGGCCGCGGTCGGAAGGTGAGCAGGTGCCATGGATGTGCCATGTAATGAAGGCACACGAAGTTAAATACCTGGAGGTATCGTATGAGACGGACAGAATGGAATTCATAGGCAGGGGTAATACCGCTGCTACACCGGCAGCGATGGGTGTAGATAAACCCTTGTCGGGAAAAGAAGGCTCGGTGCTTGACCCTATAGTAGCCATCCGTTACAAATTCGTTTTGGAAGCGGGCGCCTCAGCTACCTTTGATATGCTCATAGGCATAGGCGAAACAAAGGAGGGATGCCAGGCGCTGGTAGATAAATACCAGGACCGTTACCTTACCGACCGTGTGCTGGAAATGGCATGGACGCACAGCCAGGTGGTGCTGCGCCAGATAAATGCCACCGAAGTAGATGCCCAGCTATATAACAGGCTGGCCAGCTCTGTTATTTTTGTGAACCCGCAACTGCGTGCGGATAAGGGGATACTGCTGACGAACCAGAAAGGGCAGTCGGGCTTATGGAGCTACTCTATTTCCGGCGACTTGCCGATTGTGCTGCTGCGGATAGTAGACTCAGCAAATCTTTTGCTGACGAAGCAAATGATACAGGCGCATGCTTACTGGCGCTTAAAGGGCCTGGCCGTTGATCTTGTTATCTGGAACGAGGTATATGGAGGCTATCGCCAAAACCTGCAGGAACAAATATCGGGCTTTATCGCCGCAGGCATGGGTATCAACTTCACCGATCGGCCGGGTGGTATATTTATTCGCCCCGGCGACCAGATATCAAATGAAGACCGCATACTGTTCCAAACGGTAGCCCGCCTTATTATTTCGGACGACATGGGTACGCTGGCCGACCAGGTGAATAGCCGTAAGAATGTAAAAACCGGCATGCCGGCGCTGCTGCCCACAGCAACTGCAAAGCCCGAAATGTCGAAAGCCTTAGCTGAAAGAGACCTTGCGTTCTTTAATGAGACAGGCGGGTTTTCGGCAGACGGTAGAGAATATATTATCATCAGCTCGAAACAAAAACCAACTCCTGCCCCATGGGTTAATGTGCTTGCTAATCCGCATTTTGGTACGGTTATCTCCGAAAGCGGGCAATCTTATACATGGCTGGAGAATGCACATGAAATGCGCCTTTCGCCCTGGAATAATGACCCGGTAAGCGATGCGGGAGGAGAAGTGTTTTATATACGCGATGAAGAGAGCGGGCATTACTGGTCTCCTACACTATTACCGGCAGGCAACGACGAGACTTATATTACCCGACATGGTTTTGGCTACTCTGTATTTGAGCATAGTGAAAACGGTATTTTCTCAGAAGTATGGGTATATGTAGATATCGAGGCGAGCATAAAATATGTTTCAATAAAGTTGCGCAATGATTCCGCCAGGACACGGAGCCTTTCGGTAACGGGCTACGTAGAATGGGTATTAGGTGACACGAAGGCGAAATCGGCAATGCATGTTGTCTCCGGTATTGATCCCGAGCATGGTGTCTTCTTTGCGAAGAATCCGTACAATGCCGAATTCCCGGGATGTGTTGCGTTTTTTGATACAGACGCTTTAAACAAGACATTGACCGGCGACAGGGCAGAATTCATAGGCCGTAATGGTTCATTGCAAAATCCGGCTGCAATGAAACGTACAAAGTTATCAGGCAGAACAGGAGCTTCAATGGACCCATGCGCTGCGATACAGGTAGCATTCGATCTCTTGGAGGGGCAAGAGCATGAAATTAATTTCAGCCTTGGTGCAGGAAAGGACATGCCTGAAGCACTTAATAACGCCCTGCTGTCAAGGGGTAGTAAAGCTGCGCAGGAAGCATTGGAGCAAGTACGCAAATACTGGAAGGATACATTGAATACCATACAGGTGGAGACACCTGATGATTCACTTAACATATTGACCAATGGCTGGCTTGTTTACCAAACACTGGCTTGCCGCCTCTGGGCGCGTAGTGGCTATTACCAGTCGGGTGGTGCTTTTGGTTTCAGGGACCAGTTGCAGGATGTCTTATCGCTGCTGCACGCTAAGCCTAAAATAGCACGGGGGCAGATATTGCTCTGTGCTTCGCGCCAGTTCAAAGAAGGCGATGTGCAGCACTGGTGGCACCCGCCTACCGGTCGTGGTGTACGTACCATGTGCTCCGATGATTTTCTTTGGTTGCCATTTGTAACGGCCCGGTACGTAAAAACTACAGGTGATAAGAAATTGCTGGATGAAGTAGTGCCATTTCTTGAAGGACGTTTACTAAATCCCGATGAAGAATCTTACTACGATATGCCTGTAATTTCAAATGCAACGGCAAACGTTTATGAGCATTGTGTGGCAGCGGTAAAGCACGGACTGCGTTTTGGCAGTCATGGTTTGCCATTGATAGGGTCAGGCGACTGGAATGATGGTATGGACAGGGTGGGCAGGCATGGGAAAGGCGAAAGTATATGGCTGGCCTTCTTCCTGTATTATGTACTTACGGAATTTAAGGATATTGCGGTCTTACACAATGATCCCCTTTTTGCTGAACAATGTGAAAAAGAAGCGCAACAACTAAAAGAGAATATCGACAAGAACGGTTGGGATGGTGAATGGTACCGTCGGGCATATTTTGATGATGGTACACCGCTGGGCTCTAAAGCAAATGCGGAATGCAGGATAGATTCCATTTCTCAAAGCTGGTCGGTGCTATCAGGTGCCGGTGCTCCGGAACGCTCAGCAAAAGGCATGAATGCAGCCAATAATCAATTAGTACATCGCGACAGCAGGCTGATCCAGCTGCTGGACCCACCTTTTGATAAAACGGAAATGGACCCGGGCTATATAAAAGGTTATGTGCCCGGTGTACGTGAGAATGGCGGACAGTATACACATGCTGCGATCTGGATGACTATGGCTGCTGCTAAGATGGGCAATACTGCACTCACATGGGAGCTGCTGCAAATGATCAATCCGCTTAACCACGGCAAAACAGCAGAAGATGTATCTATTTATAAAGTGGAGCCATACGTAATGGCTGCTGACGTTTACGGGCGCGCACCACATACCGGCCGCGGCGGCTGGACATGGTATACCGGTTCAGCAGGCTGGATGTATCAATTGATAATCGAGTCATTCCTTGGCCTGAAGCTTGAATCCGGCAAGTTGATATTTACGCCGTGCCTGCCTGCGGAATGGAATGGGTTTACAATGCATTATAAGTATAAGACTGCCACTTACCATATACAGGTAACGAGAGCGGTCGGTGAGTCCGAAAAGGCTTTAATAGTTGATGGTGTGAAACAGCCGAATAATACGATCACGATGGCGGATGATGGCGTTGAACACGCTGCTGAATTAGCCGTATAAATTTATTATTGCCCTTTAACCAGGTATACGATACTTGGGAAGTGATCGCTATAGCCGTTTATCCAGGTTTCGCCAGAAAAGGAGCGATGCGGCTCACCCTTATACTGGCCATACTTTTCCTTTAGGAAGTCTTTATTAAACACTTCAGCTTTGTAGTATTGCCAATGCGCGTCATCCTTTTTGAGGAAGGGTGCTGTAAACATCACCTGGTCAAAAAGATTCCATGCGTCGTTCCATGCAAGCGTGCCGAGGCCCTTTTTATAAAATGCCACGAAGGGGTTGTATATGCCATTTGGTTTTACTTCCGCACGATCGCCGGTAGCTCCCAGTACTTTAGCAACACTTGGACTAACGGGATCGTCATTAAGGTCGCCCATGATAAACACTTTGTTGTTTGGGTTTGCCTTCATTAAGGAGTCTACGATTTGCCTGTCGATACCAGCAGCTATGGCACGTTTGGGAGCACTGGCTGCTTCGCCACCGCGCCTCGATGGCCAGTGATTGACTAATACATGGACCGTGTCGCCTGCCAGTATGCCGCTTACACGCAATATATCGCGTGTAGTTTCTTTTCCGCCGCTGCCGCCAAGGTTCACATGGTAAGGACGGGCATCGAGAACAGTGAAGTATTTAGGGTTATATATGAAACCTGTATTAATGCCGCGTGCATCGGGGCCGTAAAAGATCACGTATTTATAACCGCGGTCTTTTATTTCGGGTTGGCTTATAAGCATATCCAGCACCTTATTGTTTTCCACTTCCGCAACACCTACAAATGCGGGCCCGTCGGGTGTTACGTCAGTGCCTAATTGCTGAAAAACAGTGGCAAGGTTATGGGCCTTTTGCTTGAATATCTCGTTAGTGTAGTGATAGTTGCCGGTGGGCGTAAATTCCTCGTCCTGTTTCTGAGGATCATCGTCGGTATCAAAAAAATTTTCCAGATTATAGAATGCAACAGCGACTACGCTGTAATTCTTTTTTTGAGCTGTGGAGTGTATGCAGAGAAGAAGAAAGGGTAGGAATAGCGTAATTTCCTTTATGCGCATGTTGTAAATTTTACGCTGCAAAAAACCGAAAAAGAATCCGTTGTTCTCCTGCGGTAAGTACAAGTAACAATTTCTTAATTCAGGTAGGCAGGCAGGGGTATAGATAATAATTACTTAACAATTCCTTTCGATTCACGGCAACAAACTGGAATAGTTTTGCGCCCATAATCTTTCCTGAAAACAGCAGCTCATTTTATATGTATTTAAAACTACGTTCTTTATTTTTACTACTCATCCTTTCCTCGCAGGTTTTTGCACAAAATCACAAAAATACTGGTATTGTAAAAGGTAATTTGATAAAACAAAGTTCCAAACTGCCTGCCTCTGACATACAACTTACTATTCCAAAGTTGAAACTGGCAACTACCACTGATGCGGAAGGGAAATTTAATTTTAGTGCGGTCCCTTATGGCTCGTACCAGCTGGTGGTTACAGGATATAATATCAAAAATGATACTTCGAACATAACTGTTAATGGCGGCGTTACAGATCTCGGCCAAATAGCGGTAACACTTAACGAAGCAGGGATAGCGCCTGCAAATGCGGAAATACCAACGATATCAATGGAAGAAAACAATACCTCCGTCGAAGACGAAGGTGTACGGTCCCAGAGCGTTAGCGGCTTGCTGGCTTCGGGGCGTGATCCCTTTGTGAATGCGGTTTCATTTGCTTTAGGCACCTATCATTTTCACCCGCGTGGATATGAAGACAATGAACAGGAAATACAGGTAAACGGTATACCGGTGAATGATATAGAAACGGGTGACGTATCCTGGAATCAATGGGGCGGACTGAATGACGTTTTTCGCAGCAGGGTAAATACATACGGTTTGCAGGCATCGGAGTATACATTGGGTGGGCTTATGGGCTCGGTATATTTTGACGCTACTGCAGCAAACCAGCGCAAACAGACACGTGTATCTTATTCGTTAGCAAACAGGAATTATCGCAACAGGCTTATGTTCACGCAGAGCAGTGGCCTAATGAAAAGCGGCTGGGCATATTCGGTCTCGGTATCAAAACGTTGGGCTAAAGAAGGCTATATACCGGGTACGTTTTATGATGGTTACTCATACTACGGTGCAGTAAGTAAAGTATATAAGAAGCAGGAATTTAATTTCACGGCTTTTGGCGCGCCAACAAGAAGAGGTAAAGCCTCTCCTGCAACACAGGAAACATTTGACCTTGCCGGTTCACACTATTACAATCCTGCATGGGGTTATCAAAATGGGGAAAAAAGAAATTCTCGTGTAAACGACTATTTTCAGCCGGTTTTTATCCTTAGCCATGAGTACAAACCTTCTGAAAAGACAAGATGGAACACGTCGGTCGCTTATCAATTTGGCAAGAACAAAAACTCAAGCATAGATTGGTACCAGGCAACGGACCCACGTCCGGATTATTACCAAAAGTTACCAAGTTATTATGAACTCGGTAATATAACCAACGCGCAGGCTGCCGCCGGCCTGAAAGCGCAATTCCAGTCTGGTCCAGAGTATTCGCAGGTGAACTGGGATAGATTGTACAACAGCAACTATTTAAACGTTCAAACCATTACGAATGTAAATGGAGTGGCTGGCAATGACGTTACCGGTAAGAGGTCACTTTACATCCTGAGTGACTATGTGGACGATGTAAAAAAATGGTCTTTTAATACGAACCTTGAGCATACATTAAATCAACACATCACGCTATACGGAGGTATTACATTCATAGCCCAAAATACAGAGAGTTACAGGCAGGCTGCGGACCTCCTTGGTGGTGATTTTTATTTAAACCTTAACCAGTTTACAAGCAAAGGCCTTGGATTGGGCACATACTCACAAAATAACCTGGATCATCCCAACCAACTAATCAAGAAAGGAGACAAATACAACTATGACTATGTAAGCCACTACACCAAGGGCTTATTTTGGGCACAATCTACTTTTGCGTATAACAAATTTGACTTTTTCCTCGCGGGTAACATAGGTTTGAACTCTTTTTACCGTGAAGGCTTGTTCCGCAATGGCCTCTTCCCTAATTCATCATTCGGTAACAGCGATAAGTTGAATTTCCTGTTATATACAGCAAAAGGCGGTGTTACCTATAAAATAGACGGGCGCAATTACCTGTTCGTTAACGGCCAGGTAAACACTAATGCGCCTGAAGTAGACAATTCATTTGTATCAATTAATATTCGTAATCAAGCTATTGATAACCCCACTACTGAAAAGGTACAAAGCATTGAAGGCGGATACCTGATGAAATCACCGCGCCTTAATGCACGCGTTGTTGGTTATGCCACCGCCACGCAAGACGGGGTTGACCGCAAGCGCTATTATAATAGTTCCAGTGCATTTGAGACATTCATAAATGTTATTGTGCAGAACATAAGCAAGCAGTACATAGGTACGGAGCTTGCGCTTGATTATAAATTATCTTCCAGCATAGGGCTTACGGCTGTAGCGTCCATCGGGCAAGCATATTATACAAGCAACCCCTCAGCTACGGTATATGCTGACAATGATACTGCAACCAACTTCGGGGATAAGCACACGGTCTATTTGAAAAATGCTTACCTCGCATCCGGCCCGCAGTCGGCCTATACACTAGGTGTAAACTACCGCTCAAAGAACTACTGGTTTGCTAACGTTAATTTTAACTACCTCGACCGTAGCTACGTTGAGTTAGCGCCCGATCGTTTCACGGATGAAGTGGCCGATCTCATTAAGCCCGGCAGCCCGCTTTGGCACCAGGTATTTGACCAGGAGAAACTGCCCTCTGTATTTACTATTGATCTTTTTGCCGGATACTCTTATAAGCTATCACACCTGAGCAAGAAACTGGGTAACAGCTCATTTTTGTATTTCAGTGTAGGTATAAATAACCTGTTGAATAATACCAATATCAAATCCTTTGGTTTTGAACAATTGCGTTATGATTATACGAACAACAACCCCAACTTTTTCGGTAATAAGTACATGTACGGCTATGGCAGGAACTACTTTGTAAACGTAAGCCTGAAATTCTAAAAATAATTTAAACGCTTTAAACGATAAAAATGAAAAAAATACAGTTTGCATTAGCCCTGGCTTTACTATGTGCGATCTCTCTGAGTTCTTGCATTAAGAAGAATTTTGATGGTCCACCGGACACTAGCGGGAACGATCCGCACTTACCCGTTAACATGACCATAAGCCAATTGACCGCCATGGCATTTAGCGGGGGCTATATTAAGATCCAGAACGATTCCACTATTATGGGTATTGTGGTCGCTGATGACCGTTCGGGTAATTTTTACAAACAATTTGTGATACAGGATTCCACAGGTGGTATAGCAATATTGATCAACTCGTATAACCTGTATGGCGATTATCCTGTGGGCCGTAAAGTATATATAAAACTTAAAGGGTTGTACATTGGCAATTATCATGGTTTACCCCAGTTGGGTTACGCGCTTGATAATACAGGTTCGCTGGTAAATATCCCGGGCAACCTGGCAGGCAATTATGTAGTAAAGGCTAACTTCCCCAATCCGGTACCGGTGAGGCACATTACGCTTGCGCAGGCACTGGCTGCAGACAGGAGTATGCTGAATACACTTATCACTATCGACAGCGTAATGGAATTTAACTCGGCCGATGCGGGTTTGACAAAGTATGCGCAACCTGTAAGCATTGCATCAGCAACAGATGTATATGCCGAAGATTGTAACAGCAATGGCAGCCAGGCTAATATGATAGATGTACGCACAAGTGGTTATGCACTTTTTGCAAACTACACGGTTCCTTCCGGCAGGGGAAGCCTGACTGGTATACTGACAGTATATAACTCTACCCCGCAATTGATCATAAGGGACACCACGGATGTACAGTTTACCGGTCCACGTTGCGGCAACAGCCCTACGGCAAGTGGCATAAGCATAGACAGCCTTCGCAAGATGTACCACGGCTCCGACGTTAGCCTCAATGGGGTTAAGATAAGTGGCACTGTGATATCAGATAATAGTTCGCTTAACTTCAGCAGCAATTCAAAGACTATTTATCTGCAGGATGGAGACAGAGGTGTGAGCATTTTCTTTAGTTCGGCACAAAGTTTCGTTGCGGGAGACTCTATTAGTGTTACACTTTCAGGTGGTACCCTTACCAGCTACAACGGTGTGCTGGAAGTAAAAGGTATTTCAGCCGCGAAGGCCGTGAAAGTGGGCGACGGGCACCCCAATGTAAGGCAGGTGAACATTGGCGAGATAAATGCGCACTATAGTAATTATGAATCAACGCTGGTAAAAATTGTGAATGCTACTATTGACCCCGGCACCTTTGGGGATAACAATGGAAATAAGAATGTAACTGATGGCTCGGGTAACATCACCTTGTTTACTGCCTCTGCAGCCACAGCACTCAGGGCCGCAGCTGTGCCTTCGGGCCCACGCACCATTACAGCAGTGGTCAATGCATTCGGTACCACTTACCAACTGCAGATAAGGACACTGACTGATATTCAATAGATAGACTTAACATATTTAATGCTTAAGCCCCGCAGTAAGTTGCGGGGCTTTTTTGGGTGTCGTTCGCCCCTTAATAATTTCTTTGCATTGCCGTAATAATTTGATAACAGGCATTGCCAATTTGCCCCTTAAAATAGGCGGAAATTTGTGCCACAATTATATACTTATGAAAAAACTAGTTTTACTCTTAACCACATGCATCGGCTTTGGTACCATTACAAAAGCACAATTGAACTCCCTTGCACTTACGGACACTGTTTATGTGCAAAATTTTAATGCCCTAGGAAGCGGACTGCCCATTGGCTGGCATGTATTTACGGAAGCAACAGCGTCGAGCCTTGGTGTTTACTGGGATACTTCTTCTACCAAGCTGCTCACTGTTCCCTCGGCAACTGGCTCTACGAGAACCAACTGGAACAGTACTACAGGTAATTT
Organism: Bacteroidetes bacterium UBA1947; assembly: GCA_002336915.1. Taxonomy (GTDB): domain Bacteria; phylum Bacteroidota; class Bacteroidia; order Chitinophagales; family Chitinophagaceae; genus MKUN01. Next base: position 52,037 of record DDET01000067.1, read on the forward strand.
CCGTAATGTTGCTTCAGCGAACAACAGTGCTACGCCATCTCTTGACTCGATTGCCCAGCTGGCGGCAACTGATCGTGCCCTGGCAGTTCGCCAGATAGGTGCAAGCGCTACAAACCCATTCGGAGCGGCAGACAGCAGCACCGCATTTGCACTGAAGATCACCAATACCTTGCACAAGGCTGATTTTAAATTGTCTTTCAAATTACAGTCACTTGACACAAGCTCTCCCCGCGTATCCACATGGTTGGTTGACTATGGTATTGGCGCTACCCCAACCAGCTTTATCCCGGTTACAACAACAGGAACCATGACCACAGGGGGCAATACATATAGCAACAATACGATAACTGTTGATTTCCCCGCTGCCCTGGATAGCCTGAATGACGTGGTTTGGATCAGGGTTGCTACATTAACAAAGACAACCGGGGCCAGCAACCGTACTACCACTGCTATAGATGATTTTCACTTGTCATATTACAACAGTCAGCCGGTTAGTGTTGCCAATGTAAATAATACAAACATGCCTTTATCGGTATTGGGCAATGCAACATCAAACAGGTTTACACTTGGCTTTACTGCTACAGATGCAGGTAAATACAGCCTTGAGATTTACGACCTTGCAGGCAGGATGCTACACAATGAAAGCATTAATGCGCTTACCGGCGTGCAACGCTACACTGTTACAGGTATGAACCTGGCAAGCGGGATGTATATCGTGAAATTGAGCAACGGTACACAGACGGGCCTCACAAAAGTTACGGTACAGTAATCATATATACTGCTAAACAAAGAAGCCCCCGGAGACCGGGGGCTTCTTTGTTCTTATATGAGTTATACTATTTTACGATCAGCCTGCTTACCGTTTCATTGAAGAACCTTGCACTTACAATGTAAGTACCTGCTGTAAATGTGGTCATGTTTATATCGGCATTCGTATTTCCTGATGCAATATTTTTTGAAAGAAGAACGCGGCCGGCAATGTCGTGTATGGTGATTAGCACATCCTGGTTTTGCACAGTTGCAATATCCAGATGCAATACATTGTCCCGTACAGGGTTGCCTTTTACAATGAGATCATTTACCAATAGGTTGGGTACAACATTGCCAACTGATAAACCATCGTTTCTTGTATACCAAACCGGTGAGGTAATAGTTCTTTTCCCATTGATGGTGATGTCGGCGTAATAATATGCAGTGTTGCCGTCGGCAAGTGTATTGTCCGTATAGCTCAGGGTAGCGCCCGTATTCGTCGCTATTACAGTTGGGTTGAAACCACTTCCGGGTACACCCATTAAGATAGATATCACCGGGGTGCCGGGGTAAGTGGCATTTGAAGCTGAAATATTAATGGAGGGGGCACCCTGGTGTGCGAATACGCTACCCATCAATTGCCCCGATACATCCATATCAATTTTAGTGTCACATATTTCTGTAGCATAGAAGTGCATAGCCCGCATAGCGTCAAAAAAATCGTTTTTGCTTAACGATGGAGCTATGACAACCTGGCGCGCTTTTGTGTTACGGCCAAAAGTAAGGTAGTGCGTATCCTGGTCTATGAAAGGCCCTATATGGTAGCCTTTCGCCAGCATGGCTTTGAAGTAGCTCAGATAGCCCATTGAAGTAGGGTCATCCGTATACGAAGTATCTGTACTGAATGCCGGGCCACTTTCAATTGCACATCCCACTACTGCATTGTCGGCAGCAGTATCGAGCGGTATGTAGCGAAGGCTGTCGTAATCGGTATTGTCAGGATGTGCGAACGAAGCAAATGATTTATTATATGCAAAACGGCTCACGGTATGAAACAGTCCGTTGGTGCCGGTATAATCATATTCGCCTACGTAAATATCGTAGTTTGGGTTACCACTAAGTGTTTCCCAACCTATGAGGCTGTCAACGCCGTATATGATAACGTGCCCCCCATTATTTATTACTCCCCATTCCATGCCGTATAGTGCAAGAAAGCCGGGATTGTTTGTAGTGAACTGGTTGGCAGCTGTAATGCCGGGTTGGTAGTCTGCCAGGTGCATGCCCGGGTTATTGGTTGATGAGAAGTGATTGTGCTCAGAGATGCCGAGGAAGTCCATGCACTGGCTGTTCTTTGCGTAAGCATAGTCATCTGCCGGCGTGAGCGCGGTATTGTCTTTATTCCCATCGGAATAGCTGGAGTGGCTGTGCAGGTTACCAAAGTAAAAATTCGTTCCCGCCGTGGGTTTTGCCACCACCTGGGTTTTATAAATTGGCGTAGGATCATACAGCATACCGGTAGCGCTATTGCTGTTGGCAGCATAAACGTACACCCAATATGTGCCCGGGGTTGTGAATCCCGTAAACGCGGTAGCTTCACCAGCGTTAATAACTGTACCGTTACCAAACGGCATACCCGTCTTGTATTGTATGCCATTCACGGGAAATGCATCCAGGTTTTCCTGTCCGCTAATTACTGTTAGATAATTATCCGCATTAACTATACCACTGAAAAAGCCATTGATATGCCAGGCTTCAGCCTTAATATGCATATCCTTTATGGTGCCGGTGGGAATGACGTTGTATTGTGTTGCTATTTTCACCGCCGGTTGCATTGCCGACAGTGCCAGGCTCTCGTCTAAACGCTCCTGTTTTAAAAGTGCCAGTTCGTCTTTGCTCAGAATCCTCGTGCAATCATCATGTAGTGTTTGTGCGTTCGCACTGCACATCGCCAGCCCGGAAAAAAATAATATAAGGGTGCTCCTCATTGTATGTTTTCCGGTAAAGTTACTGCTTTGCATGAAAATTTACTTAGGCAAAGCGTCTACGGTCACATTTTCATACCGGTCGTTACCTGTAGGGTTATCATTACCTGCACTGAATGTTACCCGGACGGCAAAATTGGGATTATCGTCCACACCTGGTACTCCCGAAAAATCGAGGCTAAACGCTTCCCAGGTCTCAGTAACTGTTATAACGTTCCCCTGTAAGCCTGCATCGGTGAAATGGTCTCCGTCTATAGTATAGGTAATGGTATTTTGCTGTGCGCCGTTGCCCGAACGCTCTACAACAAATGTAAACAGGGGCTGCTTATACCCTGTTGTCGGCACCTTAAAAGTAATGTCAGTTGAGGGATTCCTTACTCTCAATCCGTTTGCGGAATCATCCCCGTTGCGGGCATTCAAAGGGGAACCCGGCGAAACAGCATCTATTGTTGTGGCAACGAAATCGATAGCTCCTCCTCCTCTCGTGAAGTTTGGCTCTAATATCACGTTGGGGTCATCGCTATTAAAGTTCCAGTAGTGTATCAGGGTCCGGTCACCCGGCGCAATGGCCCCTGTGGCTGAGATAGGCGCCGTTACCCTGTCTTTAACGCACGATACGAATGTAGAAGCAAGTAATAATATTGGTAATAAACGTTTCATATTTTTATTTATTAGCCTTTCGGGCATTCTTTACATTAGAAATGATATTGCCAGCCTATACGTAGCTGTGCCGTGTACTTCAGCGGATCCGATTTGGTATCTTCCGTCAATGGCTTATAGTACTGTATCTTAATAACGTTCTTAAAACTGTTCACCATAAAGGCGTATCCCAGCGATAACCATTCCTCATTTCCATAGATCAGATCATCAAGGTTCACACTTTGGTATTGTACGGTTAGTACTGAGCGCGCCATTTTCAGGCAGTAATTCCCTTGTAATGAATAACCACCTGCTTTTACGAACTTTTTATTGGTCGATTCAGGAGTGCCGCCAAATAGCGGGTCTGTCTGCTGGCTGGGGCGCAGGTTGAGCTGTTGCATTTCGAATTGCGCAGAGAAATTCCTGAACTGGAAGGCAGCGTCAAATCCATATAACCATTTTTCCCCGGCTATTGTTTTGAGGTTAAACTCACCTCCCGCACTTGCAGGGATGGTAGATCCCACTGGCTGTGTTTTATTTGCATAGCGCACATTGGCACCTACACGAAACATCGGTACCGGTACTCCTACCTCATCTATTTCTTTGTAACGGAATCGCGATGGATAAGAAACATCTATACGGCCCAGGTATTCAGGCGCGCCACTGTCGTCATTGTCACCCCCATTGGCAAAAATATTCTCCCCAAGGCCGGTATAAACACCGCCGTAGATGTTGATTCGTTGCTTCCATAAAGAGCTGCTGAGCGTAAGCCCCATATCCCTGCGCGAAAAAAGGCTGCCATCAGTAAGCAGGCCGCGCGACCAAAGGGGAATGCTATATATGTCTGCTATAGAGCTCTGTGAATAAGGGAGCTTATCATAACCCAGTTCTATTTTAACAGGCAAGCCATTATAAGCTATATATGCACATTCCAGCCCGGGATTCTCAGGGTCAACGACGCCGGAAGCACTGTTGGTAGCAAGGTCCGCAAAGTCTACCTTCAGTTCATAGGCCCAGTTATTCCCTTTCCTGCCTTCAAAATCCAGCTTCATATCCCGTAGGTTAAAGCGGTCTTTCTTATAGCTGGTTTCGCCGGGCTTTAAAAAGCGGTAGTTATAATACCCGGCCACAAGGCCCGATATCTCCAGTATATTATCACCTGCAGTAAAAGTGAACTGCGCCGATGCGGGGCCGGCTATTAATGATAACAGCAAGGCGATGCGTATAAACTTATTCATTGTTAGCAGGTATAGATTTGAAAAAATAAAGACGTTGAAGGTCATCTGCACTTATAACAACATTGCCGTCATGATCAAAAGCAAGCCCTTCAGGATTCAGGATATTTATTTTGATCTTTTCCCTGACCTCGTAGGTATTAGGGTCGCAGCGTAATATGCACATGTCTTCATCGCTTAACAGGTACATCTGTCCCTTGTACCAGCGTGCTGATGAGATATCCTTTGCTGCGTTAAAAGAATATTCTTTTACTTGTTGAAAGTCGTCGTTATACTCGTATATTTTTACCGGGTTCTTTTCCGATATCAATATGAAGCAATGTTTTGTTTCATTATAGGTAATAGATTCAAATCCGCTGTTCCTGGGCCCCCAGTAAGGAACGCTGTAGGTGTTCTCAACCCTTAGCGTTTTCTTTTTGTATCTATACACGCGTCTTGGCGATTCATCGGAAACATACAGGTAATCGCCTTTCACTTCCACACCCTCAAAATCCATTCCTTTATCCGGAGATCTGCGCAACACTTTCCCATTAATATCACATTCAAATAGCAACCCATTATCGCTCACTATAAACAGGTGGCCTGTTTCCGCATCATAAGCCACATCCGATGGCTCGGGTACCTTAATGGAGATGTGATTATTCGCTTTAATTTTAGCAGAGGCAATATTCTTCTTGGCGTAAGATGAGCTTAACAATGACAGAATTATTAAACTGCCCGGTAATATATAGCGCATGTGATGCAGAGCGTTTTAGATTTTCCGCTTCAGGCAGCAAAACACGCGCTTGAGTATTACCAATGCATTAATATCCCATTAAGCAATCATTAGCTGCATAATTATTTTCAATTTGGTAAATATTAATTAACAAATGGCGACATTGTTAAGGCTCGTGCACATGTACTTAACATTTTGGTTAATCATTTCGTAATGATTAGTTCTAACTGCATTAATACTGCAGCCATACTTTTGAAATCAGTTTAATACGATTTTTAAAACAGTCTCAGATATGGCTTCAAAGCTACGCTACAAAATATTTTTTATCTTTCTAGGCAGTTTCTTAACCATTTCTTTTAATAGCGTTTATGCCCAGTTCACACAGGGCAATCTTGTAGTGATGCGTGTAGGCCCGGGCACTACAAATGCAGCCACGCCCCTCAGCCTTGTTGAGTATACTACCGCAGGTGTATTGTCGGGATACTCAGTTACATTGCCTTCGAGCGGTAATCCGCAGATCACCAATAGCGCCTCTGCCACATCTGAAGGACTTATCTCTCTTTCAGGTGAGCGCGATCGCATTATTATACCCGGTTATGATGCTGTGGTCAACACCGCGGCTATAGCAAGCACGGCCGTTGCAACTTACAACAGGGAGCTGTTTTCGGTGAACGCGGCAGGAACAATTGTGAAACTGGGTGTTACGACCACACAGTTCAACAACAATAATATCCGCTCTGGTACTGCCTGCAGCACCAACTACTATGGTTCGGGTGCCAATAGCGGTATTGTCTCTATGGATGGAAGTAACTCGGTTATCTCCAATACCAGCCCCAACAACCGCCAGCTCAACATTTACAATGGGCAACTATATTTTTCAACAGGCAGTGCTACCCACGGTATTTACCAGGTAGGCACAGGAGTGCCAACCACAACAGGTCAGGTGTCAACAAACATTATTAACACAGGCGGTGCATCCAGCAACTATGGTTTTGCAATAAGCCCTGACGGGCTTACTTGCTATATAGCTGATGACGCAGGGCAGGGTATAACAAAATATACGCGGCCTAATACTGCGTCGGCATTCACCTTTGCATATACTGTTGCAAACCAGGATGCCCGCGGCCTCACTGCCGACTTTACGACATCGCCTTACACTATTTACATCACGTCTACTGCTACAAGTCCTAATACAATTCTCAAAATAATTGATAATGGCCCCAGTTCAGTATTTACCATTCTCGCAACAGCGCCACCCACCTATGTGTTTCGCGGAATTGTGTTCGTGCCCCTGGCGAGTCCTTGTATGACGCTTACACCAACGGTTACCAATGTGAACTGCAACGGGAATGGCACAGGTGCGATAAATCTTGCAACAAGTGGTTATCCTGCTACCGGCTTTTACTGGACGGGTCCCGGTGCATTTACCGCAACTACGCAGAATATTACCAATCTCGCTGCAGGTACGTATACCATTGTGGCAACTTCAGCATCGGGAAAGACAGGATGTACCGCAATGGCAACGGTAAATGTTACCCAGCCTGCTGTGCTGACCGCAACCACATCACAAACTAATGTAAGCTGTAACGCTGGCAATAACGGCACAGCAACAGTTAACCCCTCAGGGGGCACTTCGCCATATACTTACTCATGGGCACCATCGGGCGGCACCGCCGCCACGGCAAGCGGTCTTGTCGCCGGCTCATATACATGTACTATAACAGACAATAAAGGGTGCAGTATTGCTAAAACTTTTACTATTACGGAACCTTCAGCACTTACCGCAACAACATCGCAATCTAATGTTAGCTGCTACGGCGGCTCCGATGGTACGGCAACGGTCAATCCATCAGGCGGCACACCTTCTTATACCTATTTATGGGCTCCCTCCGGTGGCAGTAATGCAACGGCTACAGGCCTCGCAACGGGCAGCTATACTTGTACCATAACTGACAATAATAACTGTTCTATTAATAAAATTGTCACGATCACGCAGCCGCTTAATCCGCTTACTGCCACTACCTCACAAACCAATGTAAGCTGCAACGGTGGCAGTAACGGTACAGCTACGGTAAATGTCTCGGGCGGCACACCCGGCTATACTTATACCTGGGGCCCTTCAGGCGGTACAGGCGCTACAGGTATCGGTTTGTCAGCCGGCTCATATACCTGTAGCATCACTGATAGTAAAGGTTGTCCTTTGCAAGAGGTATTTAATATTACCGAGCCCACGCAGCTAAGCGCTACCACATCCCAAACGAATATCGACTGCAACGGCGGTTCAAATGGTACTGCTACCGTAAATGCCTCCGGGGGTACACCAAACTATACTTATTCGTGGGCGCCATTCGGCGGCTCGGCTGCAACAGCTACCGGCTTGATAGCAGGTACATATACTTGTACTATAACTGATTCCAAAGGCTGTAGTATTGCACCTACGGTTACAATCTTGCAGGCCGCACTGATGACCGCATCGATAGGCGGCACTGCAACTATTTGTGATGGCAGCAATACTATCATAACATTTACAGCCACACCCAACACAACGATCACTTACACCGCCAATGCAGCATCGCAAACTATTGTTGTAGGAGCTACGGGCACAGCCCTTTTGACAGTAAACCCTTCCGTAACAACCACATATTCACTTATTACCATCCAGGACAACACTGTCCCCTGCACACAGCTCGTAAGCGGTAGTGTTACTGTTACCGTTAATCCTGTACCTGCTGCGCCTGTTACGGCTGACCTTGTCTACTGCCAGCTTGAAAATACTACGGCGCTTACTGCCGCGGGCCAGAATCTCTTATGGTACACAAACCCTGTGGGCGGCATTGGCGATCCCTCCGCACCTATACCATCTTCCGTTACTGCCGGCACATACACTTGGTATGTCACACAAAGCGCATTGGGTTGCGAAAGCCAGAGAAGTCCTTTGCAGGTATTGATAAAGCCGCAGCCTGCCGCGCCCACAAGTACCTCACAAACCGCTTTTTGCCAACTGGATACTCCTGTTCAGTTGACTGCTGTCGGCGATAGTCTTTTGTGGTATGCTAATGCCACAGGAGGAACGGGCAATATTATTGCACCCACGCCGTCTACAAACACTGCAGGTGTTTTTACTTTTTACGTCAGTCAAACGATCAATGGTTGTGAAAGCCCACGCCTGCCTGTAGCCGTAACAGTAACGACAAAACCACAGCCACCTGCAACACAGAATATAAGTTACTGCCAGGATGATATTGCAATGCCGCTTACTGCGCAGGGTCAAAATTTGCTTTGGTATACTGCACCAACAGGCGGCACGGCCGATCCCAATGCGCCGGTACCCTCTACGCTTACTACCGGTATTAAGGTATGGTACGTAAGCCAGGTCATTGCCGGCTGCGAAAGCGATCGTTCAGTATTGCAGGTCACAGTTTATGACAGGCCACTCGTATCTATATTTGCGGATAGCAGTCATGTATGTAAGAACGCTACATTAACCTTTACCTATACAGGTTCTACTTTACCCGGCGCTACTTATAGCTGGATAATGCCACTTGGTGCCAGTATAATAAGCGGTACAGGAGCAGGGCCCCTGGTGATAAAATTCACCCAGCCGGGCACTAATATTATTACCCTGGCCATAACTACAGGCAACGGGACCTGCACTGCCAGTGGAAGCTATAGCGTGAATGTCATAGATATACCGGTGGCCGACATAGGAATGCCGTCACGGGCATGTGCAGGCGATACCGTCAACATTTCAATACCAGTCGCCAGCCCGGGCATAGCAGACTATCAATGGGATTTCAGCGGGGGCGCCATATTGAGGACACCCACAAACACTGATGGTACCTACTGGCTGCGCTGGACCGATGCAGGCTTGCATACAGTGAGGCTTACGGTTATTTCGGCACAGCAATGCCCCTCGTTTACCGCAACTGCCGACATTAATATCCATCCTCTTCCCGATGCCCGGATGAGCGATATAGCCAATAATATATGCGCAAGCGATACTGTCACGTTTTCGGCATTGGTTTATCATAAAGAGTATACTTATAAATGGACACCGGATCAATTTTTCAATGTAGACGAAGACTCATCGCTGGTAAGAGGTATAATGCAATTTCCGCACGACGTGGTATTGACCGTATATGATGACTATGGCTGCGCCGCTAGCAGCACGAAATACATTAATGCCAAACCATGTTGTGAAGTGTTCTTTCCCACGGCATTTTCGCCCAATGGCGATGGCAGGAACGATTTCTTCCGTCCGCTGGGCGCCGGGCATCATAACATCCGCATTTTTAAGGTAATGGATAGGTGGGGTCAAAGTGTTTTCAGCACAGCCAACGAGATACCGGGCTGGGACGGCAAATACCAGGGCGTTCCGCAGGAGATCGGTATATACTACTACTATATAAAGTTCGAGTGTATTGACGGAAGGATCGTGGAACAAACTGGTGATGTTACCTTGGTGAGGTAAAATAAATGCGGTAATATTGAAAATATCTTCTTAAAATACACGTAATATTCGCTTAACAATCGTATTAATGACATGCCATTTCTTTGCTAAAAATTTATTTATGAGATCTACGCTACTTAAATGTTTTTTATTATTTGTTATAGCCTTATCAGCTAAGGCCGCTGCCACTGGCCAAACATTGATCCATTACTGGCACTTCAACAATATTGATACCACCTGGGCCGATCATACACCAACGGAGACAATTCTGAAGGCCGACTTTTCAATAATCGATGTGAATAAAACAGGTGTTCTTTATAAAACACAGCCAGGTGTTTCTGCTGCTTACGCTTCTTATGCTGATTTGCATCACCCCGGTGGTAGTGATACAGCTGTAATAAACTGGAACAGCCATATGGGCCAGCCAACCGGTTGGACCTTCCGTGCGCGTAATCCGAGCGACAGCATGGAGCTATTGCTTTTTATGCCAACAACAGGCTACAAGAACCTGGCCTTAAAGTTCGCTACCGAAACCTCGAGTGCTGCAAGCGGCATGAAATACCAGTTGTATGACTATAGTGTGGATAGCGGCTCCACCTGGCATACAACCGCCCTTTCCAAAATCGCTGATACTACTATTACTACCTATGACTCGGTAACCATCCATTTTTCCGATGTGGCGGACCCTTTGGTGATGAACAATCCTAAATTTGTTTTCCGTATTCGCTTCTCAGGGCAGGATACCGGCACTTCGGGCAATAACCGCTTCGACAATTTCTCACTCGAAGGAACCCCCACCACAGCTGTAAAGAACGTGAATGCATCTGCTCATGTTTGTGATCTTTTCCCGAACCCCGCTACCAATGTGCTGAATATTCATACTGATATTGCGGAGAACAAGACGATAGCCGTTTATTCGATTGCAGGACAGAAGGTACTGGCTGCAGAGCAGGATGGTAACAGTATCGCAATTCCCGTATCAACACTGGCTCCTGGCATGTATTACATCACCATCCGCAGCACATCATTTAGTTACACAACAAAGTTTTCAAAACGGTAATTTAAGATATCCCGTGCTGAATGGGATCAGCCGGGACATAAGGGTAAATTTGCATAAAGGCTTACCGGATTTTTCCGGTAAGCCTTGACTTTTATGAGTGCCTTTGCAAAGACGATTATTTCAATTTCAAGGCAGCCGCTTCGGCACATCGCTCGCCATCTATTGCAGCAGATACTATTCCGCCTGCATAGCCTGCACCTTCGGCGCAGGGATATAAACCTTTTATTTGTGGGTGCTTAAAGGTTTCTTTGTCGCGTGGTATCCGCACAGGTGAACTTGTGCGCGATTCTGTTGCAACCAGTATTGCTTCATTTGTATAATAGCCTTTCATCTTTCTGCCAAAATCTACCACCGCTTTTTGAAGTGCAAGTGTTAAGTCAGCAGGCAGTACATCTTTTATTGCGGCACTGTGCACACCCGGAAGGTACGAGCATGAGGGCAGGGTAGAAGATATCTTTCCATCCACGAAGTCGGCCATGCGCTGTGCTGGCGCTACCAGCTTGCCGCCTCCTATCTCAAATGCTCTTTGTTCCACCATTCGTTGGTATTGCATACCGGCAAGCTCGCCTGTAAAACCATATTTCGCAAAATCCTTTTCATCCACAGCCACCACCGTTCCCGAATTGGCAAAGGGGTTATTACGCTTCGATGGTGACCATCCATTCACCACCACCTCCCCCGGCGATGTTGCTGCCGGGGCGATAATACCCCCCGGACACATACAAAAGGAAAATACACCCCTTTCATACTCTTGGGCCACCAGCGAATAACTGGCAGGCGGTAAATAAGGATCACGTGTACTGCAATGGTATTGCGTTTGGTCTATAAGCAACTGCGGGTGTTCTATACGTACACCCAGTGCGAATGGTTTACATTCTATAGCGATGTTCTTATCATGCAACAATGTGAAAATATCACGTGCTGAGTGGCCCGTAGCCAATATAAGCTCTGTGCACGTTATAGTATCACCATCTGCGGTCTTTACTCCTTTTACGCTATTGTCTTGTATTACTATGTCGACAAGTCTTTTGTTAAACAGCACTTCTCCGCCACATGACGTTATCTGCTCGCGCATTGCAGTTATGATCTGCGGAAGTTTGTTCGTGCCTATATGTGGGTGTGCATCGTACAAAATGCTTTCATCAGCCCCGAAGTGCGTGAATAGCTGCAGTATCCGCTGCACATTCCCTCGTTTTGTTGAACGTGTGTACAGCTTGCCGTCACTGTAAGTACCTGCACCACCTTCACCAAAGCAATAATTAGACTCCGGGTTCACTTCCCCTTCTTTATTCATTGCCGCAAGGTCGCGCCGACGGCTGCGTACATCTTTGCCACGTTCCAATATGATGGGTTTAATACCCAGGCTTATCAGTCGCAGTGCAGCAAACAAACCCGCAGGCCCGGCACCAACGATCACCACATGGGGCGCATTGCTTACGTCTTGCAACTGCGGCTCAAATACAGGCACATCCTGCACCGGCTCATCGATAAAAACTTCTGATTGGATAATGATACGTGTCTGGTGCCGCGAACGGGCATCGATAGACCGTTTTTTGATATGGTAGCCACTGATGCGTTTGGGACTTAAGCCTAGCTCGTCAGCAAGATATTGCTTCAGGCCTTGTTCGTCCGCCGCTGCGGCAGGACTGATCGAGATGCTTATTGTTTTTATCATACCTGAACCACGATTAGCATGGTTAAAGGGGATTGTTGTGAAATTATTTCACTTATGGATGCGTCTTCTTATAATTCTCTTTCACCTTGTCCAGATGCTTAATGAACTTCTGTACATCAGGATCATAAGAGTAGCCACCATCAACTAATTTATTCCCATCCTCATCCACGTAAAAATAGAAAGGCTGTGAATTGGAATTGAACTTAGTAGCCTGCAGGTCTTCATTCTTATCACCCAGTGTTACCACGTCCGATTGCAAAGCCTGTGAAAAATGTTGTTCTGACTTTGGCAATTCCATTTTGTCATAATCGCAATACAGCGATGCAATGATAAAATCTTCCTTCAGCCTTTTCATCACCTCCGGGTTCGACCATACCTGCGATTCCATCTTGCGGCAATTCACGCAATTGATACCTGTAAAATCGAGCATCAGTGGTTTCTTTAGCTTTTTAGACGCTGCCAGCGCTTCATCATAATCAAAAAAGGTAACCAGCCCGAATTTACGCACTATCTCCGGCTCGTAGATCTTCATCTCGTTCACGTAGCGAACGGGCTTTATGTCGTCTTCATATTGGGCAGCATGACTAGTGCCTCCGCCATTATTGGCGCCCAGTATAAAATCCTGTGTACCCATGGGTGGCACAAACTGGCTCATAGCATTAAGTGGTGCTCCCCACATACCGGGCAGTAAATACACTGCAAAAGAGAAGGAGCTAATGGCAAGGAACAATTTAAACAGGCCAACATATTCCTGCCCGTAAATATTTTTAGGCGATGCATCGTCGTGCGACAGTTTCAGCTTCCCCAGCAGGTATACACCTAGCAACACCGAAAGCACTATCCATAGCGCGATAAAGACCTCTCTGTCCAGTAGTCGCCAGCCCATGGCAAGGTCCGCATTCGAGAAGAATTTCAACGCCAGCATCAACTCTATAAAGCCAAGTGTAACTTTTATTTGGTTCAACCAGCCGCCTGAGCTTGCTATTTTATTAAGCATGCCCGGGAAAATGGCAAACAAAGCAAATGGTAATGCCAAACCCACCGAGAAACCGAACATGCCTATCGCGGGGCCTGTAATACCGCCACGCCCTGCAATAACAAGCAATGGCCCAATTATAGGCCCAGTGCAGGAGAACGATACGATGACCAGCGTTAGCGCCATGAAGAATATCCCACCGAAACTGCTAAGCCCAGCCTTCGAGTCCGTCTTGCTCGTCCACGAAGAGGGCAGCGTTATCTCGAATGCGCCCAGGAATGAAATACCGAAGATGACAAAAATGACAAAGAACACCAGGTTAGCTATCCAGTTGGTCGACAAATTATTCAGTGCATTCGACCCAAATATTGCTGATATCAGTACCCCTAGTACGGTAAATATGATAATGATGGAAAGCGAATAATAAATAGCGTTGCGTATGCCCTCTGCACGTGTTTTGCTGCGCTTGGTAAAGAAGCTCACAGTAATAGGTATCATCGAATACACGCAAGGTGTAAGTACAGCCAGCAGTCCGCCCAAAAGTGCACCAAAGAATAGTGTAACCAATGAACCTTTTTTAGGTTCTTCCTTACTCGCTACAACTGTAGTTTTCTTTACAGCTGTATCTGTATTCCCCCCCGATGATATAGAGCCGTTTAATTTTGAAGAATCGTAACCAACTGCAGCTACCGCATTTTGTTTTGAAGTATCCTGTACAGACGCTGTGCCATTTGTAATATCAAAAGAGAATGGTTTTGTTTTGGCAGGTAGGCACTTTTCATTATCACACACCTGGTATTTATATTTCCCGGTAACTTTTGTATTTCCTGTTACGGTTACTAGTTGTACATAGTCTACCTTATGCTCATACTCATGCATGACACCTTCCACAACCTCTTCCGTTTTGTTGATCAGTGTCCCATGCTCTTTTATTTTTCCTTCCAGCTTAATATCCGGGTTCTTATCGAAAGTAAAAACAGGAGGCGCTTGAGTGCCGTCACCACCCGGATTCAAAGAAAAGATATGCCAGCCGTCACCTATCTTCAGGTGAAAGATCAATTCGTATTTATTGTCACCTTTTTTCTTCGTCTCAAACGTCCATGTAGCCGGGTCTTTGGTGACCTGCCCAAAAGAATTACCCGCTATAAAGCAGCAAAGAATAAAAATCAGTAATCGTTTTGCAATACGCATGCTGTGTGTGGTCTTGGGCTACGTTTAGTTTATGTCAAACTCGAACTTCTTTGTTTTGGGGGGCAGGCACAAATTGTCGTTACAAAGCTGGTACTCATGGCTCCCGGTTATTTTCACTTTACCCGTGGCCACTATCGTCTGCACATAATCCACACTGCCCGAAAAGAAGTTTACTGCGCCTTCTACCATTTCCATTTTCTCGCTGATGAGCTTACCCACTTCCTTCATTTCGCCCATCATCTGTATGCCTTTGTTCTTGTCGAAGGTAAAAGAAGTAGGTATCTGGAAGCCGTCTCCTCCCGGCTTCATCGCCCATATATGCCACTTATCTTCCAGCTTCAGGTGAAAGATAAGCTCATACTGGTTGCCTGTCGTCTTTTTCACCTCATAGGTCCAGGTCGATGGGTCCTGTATCTGCGCAGTGGCTTTATTGATGATCCCGGTACTAAAAAGCAGCACAAGGGCAAATGAGACTATTTTTTGCATAAGCTAAGTTAACGAAAATCAATTCATGTACGTGAACGCCTGAAGGATCGCCCTGCCGTCAATATTATGCAGTGGTTCCGAGCAGGCACGTTCAGGGTGTGGCATCATGCCAAACACGTTGCGGCCCTTGTTGCATATGCCTGCTATATTGTTTATCGCGCCATTTGGGTTCGAGTTAATGTGTATCTCACCTTGCTCATTGCAATACCGGAAAACTACCTGGTTATTCGCATTTATTTGTTCCATAGTTGCAGCATCGGCAAAATAGCGGCCCTCGCCATGAGCTACCGGTATCTTCAGCACCTTCTCACCCACATTGCGGCCTATCAGGTTTTTATTGTCTTCGCTTTTTATAAATACGTTCTTGCATACGAACTTTTGGTGGTCGTTTTGCAACAACACACCCGGCAGCAGCCCTGATTCGCACAATATTTGGAAGCCGTTGCATACGCCCAGCACCTTGCCGC
>DDET01000047.1 GCA_002336915.1 Bacteroidetes bacterium UBA1947
GATATAGCTGCTTAGCTTCTGGCTTAACAAAAAAAAAATCCCCCGCCATTTGGCGGGGGATTTTTTTATAGAAATAAGAATTTGATTATTGTTTGGTCACTTTAATAGTTTCAGACCTTGCATCATCGTTATACTTAATAAGGTACAATCCTGATGCCATGCTGCTCATGTCTATCTCTGTGCTGCCGCTTGTAAGTTTCACTTTCTGTATCAGTTTGCCTGTAGCGTCGGTTAGGCTTATGTAGCTGTCACCTGTGCGTGTGCCATTCACATTTACACTCAGCATTTTTTCAACCGGGTTAGGATATGCATGGAAAGCAAAATCGCTGCCTGCGGTATTAGATACACTAAGCGGGTTGTCTGTATTTGAGGTATGAATGTAGAAGCCGCTGAAGCCAGACACCGGGAATGTAATAGCCCACCAATGGTAAGTAGCATCCCATGTCACTGAAGTTGGCGTAATGACAACAATAGGGCCGGGATAGTTGGCAGGTACGTTGCCCAGGCCGTGGAACTGTGTTACCCTTATATTAGGTATGCGAAGTACATCAGCATCACTTGTTGGCATCAATGGAAATCCCCAGCCATTCGCAAGAACGTTATAGCTATTGAATTCCGACTGGTACGCGTACAATGTTATCTCTGCAGTAGCATTTTCTTCGTTGCTGTCCGGCGTGATATCATAGTGGCGTTTCAGGTAAGGCTGTCCGTTAAAAGTGTTTTCAGCAAATGTGAGCGAAACCGATACATTGGTATTACCGTGTATTGGGCTTGCACCTACAGGATTCACAGTGGCTATCAGGTTACACTCAGGGTCACTCACCTGGTATTTATACCCGGCCATTACCACTGGCTGTAATGTAGGATAGTTGATGTTACCCGCAAGGAAACCGCTGGTAATGAGTTTTACTGTACGCGTGTTGCTTGTTACTGTAGTAGGCGTTACGCATGCAGCGCTGCTGGTCATCGTACATGTTACCAGGTCGCCGTCGGCAAGTGTGTTGTCAGTATATGTAGGTAAGTTAGAGCCTACGGGGTTACCGTTTTTCGTCCACTGGTAGGTAGGCGTAGGGCCCGCATTTGCCACCAGGGTGTTGAAGGTTACTGATGTTCCGGAGCAGATAGTATCAGTGGGGCTTGCAGTTACTATTACATTTGGTGTCGATGGGTCTGCAACCGTCATGGTGATCACATTGCTTTGTATGTTCACCGGTGTAGCGCATACTGCGCTGCTGCTCATTACCACGTACACTATATCCCCGTCAGCAAGGTTGTTGTCTGAGTAGGTGGGGCTGTTTGTGCCCACAGGAAGATTATCCTTGTACCACTGGAAATCAGGAGTGGGGCCGCCACCTGTATAAGTAGCTGTGAACGTAGTGTTCGCGTTGGTACAGATCGCATTTCCGGGGCTCGCAGTTACGTCCACTGTAGGATAAACAGGGGTAGTGATATTTATGTCAGTACCATTGTTAGCACCTGTAAAAGCAGCGTTTGTTGAAAGTGTCCTGATCCTGTAGCCTGTGCCTGTTATCGTGGTTGGATCTATCGTACAGGTTATCGTACCACTGTTGGCCGCCGATATCAGGTCGCCAATGGTATCAGGTGTTGCGAAAGAACCTGTCGCATCGCTCAGCTGTACTATAAAATGGTTGCCACCCACAAAGGTAAGGCCGGTAGTATTATAACTCAGCGTGAAGCTTTGGCCGCCGCAATATGAGTTGAGCGGTATAGTAGTGTTTAGCGTCTGCAGCGATATATTGCCAACATAGTAAATGATATTATACCAAAGATTGAAACCTTGTGGATTTGGAGTCCAGAAATAAGGTTGTGTAAGGCCGCCGAAGAATGCGATACCTGCACCCCACAACTTGTCTGCGAGTACTATATGGCCGGGCGCATCGCCTTGCAATATATCGTCAAGTCCTGTACCGGTTATTTCAGCATGGCCATAATAGTTGCCGGTATACGATGGTGCTGTAGGCAGGTAAGGGCCTAACATCACGGGGTGGTTGGGGTTAATGGCCGAACCTGAGCTGTTGAAATTGGGACCGTAATTAAGCACGGTGCCCCCAAATCCCAGGTTAATATTGCCGCCTTGGTTGGGTGCAGCATTGATGAACAATCTGCCACCTGCATTTACCCAATTTTCTATCGTGGTCATGTTGGCGATAAGAAAAGTGTTTAATGCTAATGCATTATTGTCGCCGCCTTCCAGGAAAACCATACAGCTGGTTGGAGCGAAGATTGTGGCTGCAGGGGTACTAAAGTTGCCCTGCGACCAGCCACCAACGCCGTACACCAGGTTCATTGCATCAACATTAGAATTAGAGCCTGTCCATGACCAGGGTATATTGTCTACAACATACCACGCGCATACAGCTTTTGCGCTGTATTGAAAAAGAGAAAGGCAGGCTACTACAAGCCACAGCCTGAAGGATGAAAGTAAAGTAAGTTTTGACTTCATGATATTATGATTTTTCGCCAAAATGATGGCATTACGAAAATAAGCAATCTAATTATATATCCAAACCTCATTACTAAAATAAATAAAACGAATGTGTTATTTGATTAATGGCATATTATTACTAATAAAAGGTTTAGGAAAAATAGGGGTCGCAGGTTTAAGACGTTTTATTTTTCCGAAAGGTTTGTATAAAACCTAAAATATGGAATTTCGGCTCTTTGGGCTCTTATTATTATTCCGCATTTATACTTTATGTTTGCACCTCAAAAAGAAGAAAAGGCGATGGCTTCGGAAGACCTTAACAGGAAAGGCACTAATTGGCAGCGTGTCCGCGCTATGCAGCATATAGGGATGGGCACAGTGTACCTAATAATAGCAGCGCTTTTATTTTGGGTCAAAACCTTTGGTACTATTGAACTGTCAAAAGGTGTGGCATATGCTCTTGGCGGCTTACTGCTGGTTTATGGCGTTTTCCGCATCTGGAGAGGGATCAGGGATCTGAAAAATAATACGGAATAAGCACTGGTGAAAGCCGGCCGGGCTTTAAATATTTGTTACAATCTCTTCAAACGCACTTGTTTTTTGTAGATAATGTTTAAAATTGCGCATATGCCACTTTCCAGGAGTATTTCCATCATGGTTGCCGCTTGTCTCATACTGGGCGGTTGTGCAAACGATACTCCTAAACATCCGGATACGCTTAGCACGGGCACCATAGATATTTCTGTTGACGAAACCTACAGGCCGGTGGTCGAAGAACAGCTGAAGGTTTTCGACAGTAGCTTTCCCGAAGCTAAAATAACGGCACATTATAAACCGGAAGCTGAATGTTTGAAAGACTTTTTTGATAATAAAGCGCGTTTGATACTGGTAACCCGCGACCTCTCGAAAGATGAAAAGGCTTTTTGCGAGCAAAAGCAGATAGTACCGGTTCCGTTAAAGCTGGCAAAAGATGCGGTGGCTATCGTATTAAATCCGGCAGCGCCCGACACGATAATGAATATTAACACCGTCAAAGGTATATTGACAGGGGCCTATAAAAAGAAATACACGGTAGTCTTTGATAACCAGGGTTCCAGCACCCTCCGCTACATACAGGATTCCTTGCTTGCAGGACAAAAACTGGGTGCGAATGTGTTTGCAGCCAAAGGGAATAAAGAAGTGATCGACTATGTGGAGCAAAACCCCGATGCAATTGGTTTTGTCGGGCTGGGCTTCGTAAGCTCCCAAAGTGACAGTACCGGTGTTAATGAATTCATAAATAAGGTTAGGGTGGTAGGTATATTGAACGACAGTGCTGGTATCGCCTACAAGCCTTACCAGGCCTTCATTGCACTCAAAATGTATCCTTTTACACGCACGCTTTATTGCATCAATCGCGAAACCTACCCGGGGCTCGGCACGGGTTTTGCCAATTTCCTTTATGGAGGGCGCGGACAGCTTATTTTTGCACACGCACATTTATTCCCGCTGCAGATGAACATGGTAATAAGGGATGCATCAATAACGCAATAACGTTCACAATAAAGAAGAGAATTAATAATAATCGTTAATAAAACACGTTTTAACACATAGAAAAAGCACTACGCTAAATTTTTAGTACACAATGAAAAAAATGATCATGGTAATTGCAGCAATAGTTATTGCTGCAGGGCTTAAGGCGCAATCAGTGGACGATGGGATAAAGATGTACAGGTACGAATGCTATTCAAGAGCTGAAGAGACTTTAAAGCCGCTTGCTGCCGCTAATGCAAGGGCTAACTACTACCTGGGCTTAACTTTACTCGAGCAGGGAAAAACAGACGAGGCACAGGCCATTTTTGCCAAATACCCGGAAGATGCCGCTAATATAGCCGGTACTGCCCGTGTAGCATTTAAAAGGAATAGCGCTACACAGGGTGCACAGATTGCTATGGCTGTATCGGGTAAAGCTAAAAAGAAAGATTGGGAGCCATTATATTTTGCCGCTGATGCTATTACATATTCTGAAGGCGGTAATGCTCAGCAGGCGATCGATTGGTATAAAAAAGCATTGGAATCTGTTCAGAACAATGCATATATCTATATATCACTTGGCGATGCATACCAGAAAATACAAGGCGGTGGCGGTGAAGCGATGAATAGTTATGAAAAAGCCACTTCTATCGATCCCAAAAACTCCCTTGCTTACTCAAGGATAGGTAAGCTATGGTACGATGCGCGTAATTATCCCTTAGCCCTGGAGAATTATGGTAAGGCGAAAGATGCAGATCCCAATAATCCGCTTCCATACCGCGACCTCGCTTATGCTTACTATTCAAGTGGTAAGTATGATCTTGCAAAGCAGAACATCCAGAGGTATATGGAACTTGCCTGCCAGGATGAGAATGCTGAACGTGCTTATCTCGAGATATTGTACTTATCTAAAGACTACAATGGTGCGATACAAAAAGCAAACGAGCTGATACAAAAAGGCAATAAGAACTGTAACATACGTGGTATCAAGGGCTTTAGCGAGCTGGAATTAAATGACAGCACCAATGCCCTGCAGGATCTGAACATTTATTTTAATTGCCCGCCTAAAAAGATAACGCCTATAGATTATACCAACTATGGACGCGTATTCTTAAAAAACAGCATGCCTGATTCAGCAGATTTCTATTTCAATAAAGCAATTAGCATTGACACCTCTAAAAACAAATCGGATACATATCGCATGATCGCTGAAGCGTTTAAAGAGAAAAAAGTTTACCTGAAAGCAGCTACCTGGTACGAGCGTCTGGTAAAAGAATATCCTGAAACACAGCCCGTTGACTATTTCTGGGCAGGTGCCATGTATTATTATGGCCAGGACTATCCCAATGCTGACCGCTTGTTCGAAATGATGGAAACTAAGTACCCCGATCAGCCTTCAGCTACGTATTGGCGTGGTCGCGTAGGCGCAGCGCAAGACCCGCAGGGCGAGAACTGTAAAGCTGCCCCTTACTTTGCAAAATGGCTGGATAAGGTAGGGCCCAACTACGATAAGAAGAATGACCTGAAACTGGCTTACCAATATTTGCTGCTTTGCAGCTATAAAGCCAAGGACAAGCCAACTATGCAAAAGTACATGGACCTGCTCAGGGCAATGGATCCTAGTGACTCCCTGCTGAAGCAAATTGAAGATGCAGAGAAAGCAGGCTCAAAACCCGCACCTTCAGGTAAAGGCAAAAAATAATAATTGTTCTTTATATAGCCCCGCCCAACCGGCGGGGCTTTTTTACGGCGCTTTTTTCTCATTCTGCCTGTCTTATCGCATAAACTCCGTAGGAGTTCCGTGTTTATAGCCTGGGTAGGCATCAAAAAAATAGAGGCTCCATAGAAGCTACGTGATTTACCACGCAGGAAAATTCGCATAAAAAATGTGGATATCTTCATTTGGAAACCCCTCCCCCCTTTTCGTATCTTGCTGTGGAAGATAATTTCCTATGCACGGTAAATCCTCATTTTGATGCATCTCAATATCAGAACATGAGGGCCGGTTAAGGACAAAACTCGGACACTGCATATGATACGTTCGGACCTAAATGCCCGATCCGGGCACAAATCGGGCACGCTGGTTTTATCATCATATGATGCTATGGACAAAGCTTTCAGCCGGCTAACACCGTTAGGAAATGTCCGATTTTTATTTTTATGCCCGATCGGGCATTCGGGCATTTTCCGGGCACTTCAAGGTCGTGTAGACATTTGAAATAAGCCCAAGGGGTTTAAATATGAATAGCCCCCGGGATTTATCCGGGGGCTAACTAAAGCCCTAAAACGCTGCAACCCTAAAAGGGTTGAACATTCCTTGTACGCCCCGCAATTTTTAGCAAACTCTTTCCCCTAAAATCATGAAATTTGTAAAGTATGAAGTTTAGTATAGATCGTCCTTACCCGCCCGCCGGCGACCAGCCGGAAGCGATTGCCCAGCTTGTAAAAGGTTTGAAGGAAGGTGAGCAGTTCCAGACATTGCTCGGTGTTACCGGTTCGGGTAAGACATTTACCATGGCTAATGTGATACAGGAGGTGCAAAAGCCCACACTCGTATTGACGCATAATAAAACATTGGTGGCCCAGCTGTACGGTGAGTTTCGCCAGTTCTTCCCGGACAACGCAGTTGAATACTTCGTCTCGTACTACGACTACTACCAGCCGGAGGCATATATGCCTACCAGCGATACCTATATCGAAAAAGACCTTTCGGTAAATGAAGAGCTCGAAAAACTAAGGCTGCGTGCCACTTCCAGCCTGCTCAGTGGGCGCCGTGACATAATTGTTGTGGCTTCCGTGTCCTGCATATATGGTATGGGTAATCCTACCGAATATGAGAATGGCATTATCCGCTTCAACAAAGGCGATGGTATTGGCCGCAATGCTTTTTTGCACAGGCTAGTTAATTCGCTATACAACCGCAGCCAGGGCGATTTTACGCGTGGTACATTCCGCGTGAAAGGCGACACGGTAGATATTAATCTTCCTTATGTCGACTACGGTTATCGCATTACATTCTTTGGTGATGATGTGGAAGAGATCGAAAGCTTTGAGACGGATACAGGTAAGCGCATAGGCACTATGGAAAATGCCGCCATATTCCCCGCAAATCTGTACCTCGCCCCCCGCAACCAGATAACACAGATACTATACGAGATACAGGATGAAATGAATGCGCAGGTCGACTATTTCAAGAGCATCAGCAAGCCGCTGGAGGCACAACGTATAAAGGAACGTGTGAGTTACGATGTGGAAATGATACAGGAACTGGGCTACTGCAGCGGCATAGAGAACTACTCCCGCTTTCTTGACAGGCGCAAGCCCGGTACACGGCCCTTCTGCCTGCTCGATTATTTTCCTAAAGATTATTTACTGGTTGTAGATGAAAGCCATGTTACCATTCCACAGATAAGTGGCATGTACGGCGGTGACCGTTCGCGCAAGCTTACATTGGTCGATTTCGGCTTTCGCCTGCCCTCAGCACTGGATAACAGGCCGCTTAACTTCCATGAATTTGAACAGCAGCTCAACCAGGTGGTATTTGTAAGCGCCACACCGGGCAAGTATGAGCTGGAGCAAACGGGTGGGGTGGTAACAGAGCAGGTGGTACGCCCAACGGGATTGCTCGATCCCCCTATCGAGATACGCCCAAGCATTAACCAGGTGGATGACTTGTTGGATGAAATAGATAAGCGCATAAAAATGGGCCACCGTATACTTGTGACCACGCTCACAAAGCGTATGGCCGAGGAAATGGATAAATACCTGAAGCGGGTGAACGTAAAATCAAAATACATACACTCCGAGGTAGATACACTGGAGCGCGTAGAGATACTGCGCGATCTGCGTCTTGGAAATATTGATGTGCTGGTTGGTGTGAATCTCTTGCGTGAAGGCCTTGACCTGCCAGAGGTTTCGCTGATGGCGATACTGGATGCCGATAAAGAAGGTTTCCTCCGCGATGAGCGCTCACTTACACAGATGGCCGGTAGGGCAGCACGTAACGTGGACGGCCTTGTTATCTTTTACGCCGATAAGATGACCGAGAGTATGCAGCGCACCATAGACGAGACCAACCGCCGCAGGGAAAAACAAATTGCCTACAACACCCAATTCGGCATTACGCCTAAAACGATCATGAAATCGACCGAACAGGTATTCAAACAGACATCGGTTTTGGACATCAAAGGCTACGATGAGAATAATAAGTACGCGATCAACGATGAAACACTAACGGCTGCCGCCGAGGATGTCGTGGAGTACAAGAACATCGCCCAACTGGATAAGCTCATAGCCCAGACCAAAAAAGCAATGGAAAAGGCTGCAAAAGATCTCGACTTTATGGAGGCTGCCCGCTTGCGTGATAAATACCTGGTGCTGCAAAAGGAGAAAGAGCAAATGAAATAATACATAGTGGAATTGTAATCAATACGATCGGGGGGTGAGTATGGGCACAGACGCACTTATATTTTCTTTTGGGCTATACGGTCAATAATTTTTTAACCCGCTGCTAAATATTTGTTATATTTATGTGACTTTTTTGCCGCCTGCCCCCAAACTAAACAGGCGCATTAATGGTCTATACACGTACCAGTACTATAAGGTTATGAAAAACATACTTACACTAAAAGCTTTAATACTTCTTTTCCTCCTGGCAGGCCCTTTAAAGGTATTGGCGCAGCCTTTACCCTGCCCTCCGGGTAATACTACTTCATCATCTTCATCGGGTGATACTACAATATGCAATGGTGGCTGTGCTACCATTCATGCCACAGGTACTACTACCTTAAGGTCCACCACCGATTATGCGGTTTCAACGATACCATACCTGCCAACTGCATACGATGTAGGCACGCAGGTAGTGGCCAACCAGGATGATGTGTACAGCCCGGTAATAGATCTTCCTTTCCCCTTCTGCTATTTCGGCACTAAATACACGCAATGTGTTATCGGCTCTAATGGCCAGATAAATTTTGACATAGCGAATGCCAATGGCGGATGTCCATGGAGCATACCCGGCCCCGCGCCGGTGAATAACGCGGCCATGAAGAACAGCATTATGGGATGCTATTACGACATGCTGCCTGCAACAGGTATCCGCTGGGCGGTTTACGGCCAGGCCCCATGCCGCACATTTGTTGTGTCATGGTACAATATTCCCGAATTTCAGTGTACCCAATTGATCGGTACACACCAGATAGTGCTGTATGAATCTACTTATGCCATTGATGTATTTATAGCTTCAAAGCCTATTTGTGCCAACTGGAATGGTGGTAAAGCCATCCAGGCCATAGAAAATCAAGATGCCACAGTTGCTATCGAAGTGCCTGGAAGGAATGCTACCCAGTGGACGCCTGACGTTGGGGGCGACGGCAAACGTTTCACACCAAGCGGCTCTCCTTCGTGGACATTTACATGGACAGATCCTGCAAATAATGTGATAGGCAACTATGCTGCAGTTGGCGATACAGCCAGTACAAGCGTTGTGGTTTGCCCCACAGTGCAGTCTACCTATTACGTAAGGGCCGTTGCAAGTTCCAACTGCGATTCGCTTGTATATATCGACAGTGTTATAGTACGCCTTGGTACAGGCCCCGATATCGATGACTCTTCCTTTACTAATCCTACAGGTTGCGGTTTTCATGATGGTACGATCAGGTTGCACGGCGTAACACCCGGTGACTCCTTTATTGTTACTTACAACTTTAATAACATAGCCCAGCCCGGCGTACTCCTTGTAGGTGATGCCTTCGGCAATGTCACGGTCACGGGCCTTGGCGCCGGTGTGTATGATAATTTTGTCGTCGCTACCATAACAGGTTGCCTTTCCAGGGTCGTAGGGCCATTTACTTTAGTTGATCCTACGGTTACCATATCAGGTATCACAAAAATAGACCCGTCTATATGTGGCGCGCAGGATGCATCATTTACCATATCGGGCCTGGTACCTGATAGTACTTACTCTGTCCATTATTCCTTTAATAATAATCCCCAGCCTGCACAGTCATTGGCTGCGGACGCTTTAGGTAACATAACTATTTCAAACCTCGGAGCAGGTTCTGTCTCAGTCTATGTTAATTATCGCGGCTGTACCTCAAATACGGTAACGGTTGATATAGTAGATCCGCCGTTCAATGCCAGCTATATATACACGGTACACCTTGGCTGCGATGCCGATACTGTAGTGTTCCAGAATACTTCAATAGGCGGTACATCTTTCGGATGGAATTTTGGAGATAGTTCTGCAGTGGACACCGCGTTCAGCCCGGTCCATATATTCCATGTGCACCAGTTATACAATGTCACCTTATACAGCACCAATACGCATTGCAATGACAGTATTACGCAGCCGATAGATCTTAGCCATCCGCTTGCGGCACTATATGGCATAAGCCACGATAGCGTTTGCCAGCATACCAGCGTTGATTTTACCGACAGCACGATTGCCACACCCCCTGTATCTTATTTGTGGAGCTACGGTGATGGTACATTTGATACAACTCCCACTCCGCCTGCGCACATGTATGATCACGTCGGGATCTTCACTACCATGCTCGCTATTACGGATTTCCTTTCGTGTCACGATACGACATATCATACTATTGTGGTTGATACCACTCCATATGCCTTTATCCACGTTACCGATACAAACATTTGCGAGGGGCAGAACGTAACTTTCGATGGCCTTTTCTCCCAGAGGGGAAGCCAGGGTATTACATGGGATTTCATGGACGGCCAGCAGGTGCTCAACAGGTGGCCTGTTAAACACTCTTTCGACGCACCGGGAGCTTACGATGTGAAATTCAGCATAGCCTACAGCTACTGTCCCGATACTTATGCCATTCAAAAGATACTGGTACGGCCATATCCACACATCAACCTGGGTCCGGATACTACCATGTGTCCCAACGAAGGCGATCTCTTACTTGCTGACCATGTAAACTCGGGCAACCCCTTAGCAAAATGGATATGGAATACCGGCACAAAGAACTCATTCATTCATGTTACGGAACCGGGCGAATACTCCGTAACAGTTGACATTGACGGTTGCAGCAACTCAGACACCGTATTGGTAAAGAAAGATTGCTACCTGGATATACCGAACGTATTTACACCTAACAATGATGGTATCAATGACTATTTCCTTCCACGCCAGCTCTTATCGCTTGGCCTGACCTCGTTTAAAATGAGCATCTATAACCGCTGGGGACAGGAAATATTTAAAACCACTAACCTTCTTGGCCGTGGCTGGGATGGTAAATTCAACGATACACCGCAGCCGTCAGGCGTCTATGTCTACGTTATTGACATCACCCTCAGGGATGGACAATCGCAACACTACCAGGGTAATGTGACCTTGCTTAGATAAGTAACTATCAGTACTTTACAAACGCCCTGCATCTTTTGTGGGGCGTTTTTAGTTTTGAATATTCATCTCCGCTTTGTTAATGACTTGTTGTCATGCTGGTTAATCGTAGGTTAACAGGGTATCCTGCTTATGAAAAGTAAGCCTCCTTGAGTACTTTTGTTTACACGATAAGGCATATTACACCGCCGCATATTCCTTATTTTTTATATTGAATAAATAACGAAAAATACCCAACATCCATGTCTGAAAGAGTATTAGTTACAGGAGGAGCAGGTTACATCGGTTCGGTGTTAACTCGCCAGCTACTTGAAAAAGGTTATACGGTCCGCGTACTGGATAACCTTATGTATGGTGGTGAGCCAATAATAGACCTGCTTAATTGTTCCAATTTCGAATTTGTAAAGGGTGATGTGAGAAGCGAAGAAGATGTTCGCCTGGCAATGAAGGATGTGCATGCGGTAGCACACCTTGCTGCTATTGTAGGCGATCCGGCTTGCGCCCAGAACCCCGAACTGGCTGGCAGCACAAACCTGGAAGGAAGCAAAGTATTATATCGTATAGCTGAAGAAATGGGCGTTGAAAAATTTGTCTTTGCATCTACCTGCAGCAATTATGGCAAAATGGACGATCCGGATGTTTTTGTGAACGAGGAGTCGAAGCTGGCACCGGTCTCTCTGTATGCTGAAACCAAAGTAGCTGTTGAACAATTCTTGTTATCACAGCCTAAGAGTAACCATTGCAAGCCCACCTGCCTGCGCTTTTCAACCGTATATGGTCTTTCCCTGCGTCCCCGCTTTGATCTTACAGTAAACGAGTTTACCAAAGAGCTTGCTATGGAAAGGGAATTACTGGTATTTGGCGAGCAGTTCTGGCGCCCTTATTGCCATGTATATGATCTCGCGCGTTCGGTGGTGACGGTTATCGGCTCAGACGCAAGCCTTGTTGCGTTCGATGTGTTTAATGTGGGCGATACCACCGAGAACTACCAGAAGAAAATGATAGTGGACGAGATCGTAAAGGTGTTGCCGGATTCAAAAGTAAAATACGTTTCAAAAAATGAAGACCCGCGCGATTACAGGGTTTCATTTGAAAAGATAAATACCAAACTGGGCTTCAAAGTAATGTTCAAAGTGCCGGATGGTATAAAGCAGATCGTGAAGGTGCTGGATGACGGTTTCATTTTAAATCCTGACGACAATAAATACAAAAATGTATAGCGAAGTAATAGCACAGATACGTTCATTGTTCAATGCCGGCGAGGACTTTGTTCCGCTGCATGCGCCTTATTTCGGCGGCAACGAAAAGAAATATGTGTTAGATACTATTGATTCTACTTTCGTATCCTCGGTGGGCGCGTATGTGCACCGCTTTGAGGAAATGATGGTGGAGATAACAGGTGCAAAATATGCTATAGCTACTACCAGTGGCACTGCTGCGCTGCACCTGGCGCTTGTTGTAGCAGGCGTAAAGCCAGGCGATGAAGTTATCACACAGCCGCTCACTTTTGCAGCTACGGCCAATGCCATAGCACATGCCGGAGCAGAACCGGTATTTGTGGATGTGGACAGGGACACTATGGGCCTGTCACCGGCTGCACTTAAAACCTTCTTAGAGCAAAACGTAAGCCTGCAGGATGGCATAGCAATCAATAAGCATAGTGGCAAACGCATTGCTGCATGTATACCCATGCATACCTTCGGTTTCCCGATGCGTATTGATGAAGTGCAGCAAATATGCAGCGAGTACAACATCACCTTGATAGAAGATGCTGCTGAATCATTAGGCAGCAGTTATAAAGGAAAGCATACGGGGACCTTTGGCCTTATGGGCACTTTTAGTTTCAACGGGAATAAAACTGTTACCTGCGGCGGTGGCGGCGCTATTGTCACCAACGATGAAGCAATAGCGAAACACGCCAAACATCTATCTACCACAGCCAAGGTACCGCATGCCTGGGAGTTTGTGCACGATGAGGTAGGATACAATTACCGCATGCCTAACCTGAACGCAGCACTGGCATGTGCACAATTAGAACAACTGCCCGCAATACTTGGCAACAAGCTGGCGCTGGCCGAATCATACAGTACGTTTTTTAGGGAGAGCAAAATAAGTTTTGTAAAAGGGGTAGCAGAGAGTTCACCAAACTACTGGCTTAATACCATCATACTGGATGGCATTGATGCACGCGATGAGTTTTTGAGAGAAACGAACGCGCAAAAGGTAATGACCAGGCCGATATGGCGTTTAATGAACAAGTTGCCAATGTATGCAAATTGCATGTGTGGCGACCTGTCGAACGCTGAATGGCTTGAAGAAAGAGTGGTGAATATACCAAGCAGTTACAGGCCCGGACTTAACAATATTGCTATCACCAAAAAAATACCAGATTTTGTACCTCAGCAGCTTTGATTACGACACAGTAACATCCCCCACAATGCAGGCAAGAGAAATTGAAAGGCACACCATCAATAAGAATCTTTCGGTACGTGATGCGCTGCTGAAGCTTAATGATCTGCGCGCAGACGCCATCTTATTTGTAGTTGACAACAGCAACAAACTATTAGGTGTACTCACTGATGGTGACCTTCGCCGTGGCTTTATCAAGGGCCTTACATTCGACACACCGATACTTGACTATATTCAGCCCGATCCGCTCTTTGTTTACCAGGACCAGGTACATCTTGCAGATCTTAACGATCTGAGAAAGAAGAATATCCTGATCATCCCGATAGTCGACAACAATATGTCGATCGTTAAGATCCTTAACCTGCGTATCAACTACTCTGTAATACCCGCCGACGTGATCATCATGGCAGGGGGCAGGGGGCAGCGCCTGATGCCGCTTACGGAAGATACACCTAAACCCATGCTGCATGTAGGTGATAAGCCAATACTGGAGCATACCATTGATCATCTGTCCAAGTACGGAATGAAAAATATTTACATCAGCGTAAATTATCTGGCCGGTATCATCATGGATTACTTTAAGGACGGCAGCGACAGGGGCTTATCCATCCATTACATTCATGAAGAGAAGCCGTTGGGAACACTAGGTTCCGTGAAGCTGGCCAACGACCTGGAGCACGATTATGTGCTGGTAATGAACTCGGATATACTTACCAACATAGACATTGCCGGCTTCTTCCAGGCCTTTCTAAAGTCAGGCGCGGATATGGCTGTTGCAGCCAGCACCTACCATGTGGAAGTGCCTTACGGGGTACTGGAAGTGGATGGCAACAACATGGTGAACTCGCTAAAAGAGAAACCCCGCTACACATATTACTCCAATGCCGGCATCTACCTTGCTAAAAAGGAACTGCTGGACCTGATACCTGATGATGAGTTCTATAATGTTACCGACCTTATGGCGCACCTCATCAACGAAGGTAAACGCGTGGTGTCCTTCCCCATACTGGGGTATTGGCTGGATATTGGCAAGCACGAGGACTATCGCAAAGCACAGGAAGACATCAAGTATATAACATTATAAGGGCCTATGTGCTTATCATGGGTATTTCATCCTGAAATGAGGTTATTAGTTAATAAAGCATTTTATTACTTTTGCCAAAACTCGGAGGATGTATCAAACCATGAGACGAAGTACCAAACTGCGTCTGTACCTGTTGGTACTTATTTGTATCAATGGCCTTTTCACTGCCTGCAGCACCAATAAGCGAATTACCTATTTTAAGAATGTGCCTGATTCATTGTATCATGCAATGACCATTGCGCATGCGCCATATATAGACCCACGCATACAGCCCAATGATATATTGCAGATCAATATCCAGACCATTGATACCAAGACAAGCTCCGAGTTGCAAGGCGTGCCTTCACCGGGCCTGGCGGGTGTATCCGCAGCCAATTCGGCCATAGGTGCTTCTGCTCCTTACGTCACCGGTTTCCTTGTTGATAAGAATGGCTATGTGGCTATACCCCTTGTAGGCAAGATAAACATAGGTGGCCTTACAACTGCTGAAGCACGTGACTCGATAACCCGTAGGGTAGCAGTGTACTATAAAGACCCCGTTGTCAACGTACGCTTTGCGAACTTCAGCATCACTGTGCTGGGCGAGGTAACACGCCCCGGAACCTATATTGTAAGCAATGAAAAGGTAAGCCTGCTGGATGCCATTGGCATAGCCGGCGACCTGACGATATACGGCAAGCGGGATAACGTGATGCTGATACGCGAGGAGAATAACAACAAGGTCTTCATGCGCTTCAACCTGAATTCGGATGATATTTTTAAATCGCCCTATTATTATCTCAGGCAGGGTGATGTGGTATATATAGAGCCGAACAAGGCACGTACCAAACTTGGTACCACAGACCCCACTCGCGACCGTATACTTACTATAGGCATCACTGCTCTATCGTTGCTGGTGGCTATTTTTTCGGCCACGAGAACAAATTAATATCAATCGACTTTTGACTTTTTAATTTTGACTTTTGAATTTCTAAAGTATCTATGGAACAATCACCACGAATTGCTGTTATAGGCCTTGGTTATGTAGGCTTGCCGCTGGCTGTTGAGTTTGCAAAACATTTCCCCGTTACCGGCTTTGATATAAACGAGGCCCGTATCAAAGACCTGCGCGATGGTAACGACCATACACTTGAAGTGGAGAGCGCGCAGTTGAAAGAGGTTAATGTGTCTAACCCGGACGGGGATAAAGGACTATATTGTTCCAATAAGCTGGAAGACATCAGCAAATGCAATTTTTATATTGTTACTGTTCCAACTCCTGTAGATAAATACAATCGTCCTGACCTTACACCCCTGTATAAAGCAAGTGAAACAGTGGGCAAAGTGCTGAAGAAAGGTGATATAGTAGTATATGAGTCCACCGTGTACCCGGGTGTTACAGAAGATGAATGCGTGCCTGTATTGGCAAGGATATCGGGCATGAAATACAATGAAGGCTTTTTTTGCGGCTATTCACCCGAGCGTATCAACCCCGGCGATAAGAACCATACGGTAACCAAAATAAAAAAAGTTACTTCAGGTTCTACACCCGATGTAGCAGAGAGGGTCGATGCACTGTATCGCTCCATCATAACGGCAGGTACACATAAGGCTTCTTCTATCAAGGTAGCAGAAGCGGCCAAGGTGATAGAGAATGCACAGCGCGATATCAACATAGCCTTTGTGAACGAACTGGCTAAGATATTCAATCGCCTGGAGATAGATACACACGAAGTACTGGCAGCCTCAGCCACAAAATGGAATTTCCTTCCTTTCAAGCCCGGCCTTGTGGGCGGGCACTGTATAGGCGTTGACCCTTACTACCTGGCGCAAAAAGCACAGGAAGCCGGCTACCACCCTGAGATCATACTGGCAGGCCGCAGGCTGAACGACGGCATGGGCGAATACATATCGAATGAAGTGGTACGCCTGATGATAAAGAAGAATGTGGGCGTGAAAAATGCGGATATCCTGTTGCTGGGCATCACCTTTAAAGAGAACTGCCCCGATGTGCGCAACACCAAAGTTGTGGATATAGTACGTGGGCTAAAGACCTACGATATCAATGTGACTGTTTATGACCCATGGGCAAACAGCGATGAGGTGGCACATGAGTATGGCATAGAAACCATAAGCAAGCTGCCTGAAGGCAAAAAATATGATGCAGTAGTACTGGCCGTGGCCCATAACGAGTTTACCGGTAAGGACTGGAAGCAACTGGTGAAAGAAGGTGGCATTATCTACGATGTAAAAGGCTGCCTGGACAAAGACGCAGTAGACGCAAGGCTATAAATTGGCTTGTTTTTTGTGCTGGTATAGAGACTTAAGTATGTTTAAGAATGCAAAACCATCGTTTTGCGTAAATTTACTGTCTTCTAAAAAAAGTAATTTATGGGTCAGCTGAAATTTCTAGTTATCACCTTTGCTTGTTCAATAGCCGTATTTGGCTGTAAAAATGATAAGGCGGACACTATGGTAGCCGGTAAAGGCGGTAATGCCAGCCTGGTGCTATTTCCACAGCACCACCAGGTAGCAAAGAACCTGGATAGCATGAAGGTGTATATAAAATATAATACGTCCACTCTTCCCTCGAATGGTGTATATGATGACTCTGTTGCCTGTACGGTGGTTGATAGCATTCCCAGTGGCACTTTTAGCGGCCTTAAGAATGGCAACTATTATCTTTATGGTTATGGGTATGATCGTTCAGTTTTTAAGAATGTAAAAGGCGGCATACCATATACCATTACGGCACAGTCCAGCCAAAATGTAAATATCCCGGTGAGCGAAGACTAAGCATATTCAAATATCGAGGCAGATGGAAAGCTTTTAGTATTTTTAGGGTTACTAAAAGCTTTTTCATGTTGATCCGACGCATACTATTCAGCATACTACTGGTTTCACTCAGTTATTGTTATTCCTCTGCACAGGTAATAAATACTGTGGCCGGTAATGGCAGCATTGGCTATAGTGGCGATGGTGCGCAAGCTACCCTGGCACAGCTTAATGCACTGGCTGTAACTGTAGATGATAGCGGCAACCTTTATATCCCCGATGCTGCTAACAACCGTGTACGGAAAGTGGATGGAACAGGTATCATCAATACCATAGCAGGTACAGGTACTGCAGGATATAACGTTGATAGCGGAGCGGCACTTACCACGCTGTTATACAATCCAAGCAGTGTAGCAATTGATACGGCCGGCAATATATATATAGCCGACCAGCGCAACCAGCGCATACGCAAGGTGGATACAGCCGGGGTAATGACTGTTATAGCGGGTGTGGGCCTTACAGGCTTTAGCGGCGATGACAGCGCGGCAGTAAATGCAAAGCTGAACAATCCCATAAGTGTAGCTGCCGATACTTTTGGTAATATATTCATCGTTGATTATGGCAATAACCGCATCCGGAAGATCAATCCAGCGGGTATAATAACGACTGTGGCAGGTACGGGCCTAGTAGGGCATACAGGAGATGGCGGGCTTGCCACTGCTGCTACACTTGATACGCCCACCTGTGTGGCTGTAGACCTTGCAGGTAATCTATTTATCGCCGACAGGGGTAATAATTGCATCCGCAAGGTGAATACTTCAGGCATTATCAGCAACTTCGCAGGCAGCGCTGCAGGCACATTGGGTTTTGCGGGCGATAGCACGGGTGCAACATCTGCATTGCTGGCCCATCCTTATGGTGTGGCAGTTGATGACTCGGGTAATGTGTATATAGCCGACGAAGAGAACCAGCGTGTGCGCATGGTGAATACTGCGGATACTATATATACCATAGCCGGTACGGGAGTCCTCTCTTTTTGCGGCGACAACGGCGACCCTATGCTCGCCTGCCTGAACCACCCTAAGGGAGTAGCCGTCGACCATTTGCATAATGTGTATATAGCTGATGCCTTCAACAACCGGATCAGGAAGATAACTGTGCCGGTAGTAGGAGTGAAGACTACATCAATTAATAAGGCCGGGATAAGACTATATCCTAATCCCAATACAGGCAGCTTCAACATTGAAGGGCGTATGAAAGCTAAAGACGGCGTGCTGCACTTACAAATGCTGGATATGACAGGCCGTATTGTAATGAGCAGTAGTGTGGCGATCGTTAATGAACGTGTAAATGCGCAAATACAAATACCTGCGAATGTGCCCGGAGGAATGTACCTGTTACAGCTTAATACTGATACTGAGCGGAAAACTATTCTGTTCCAAAAACAATAGCCTTTACTTATTCTTTTACACTCACCTTAGCAAGTTGATACTTTGCTGCATGGGGTAGTGGTTCAATAGGGCATTTGCGATGTCTGCCCCATACTTTGGTAAATGCAGCCCCGAAGTATAGTATCAGGGAAGAGTAGAAGACGAACAATAACAGGAACACCATAGCTCCCGAGGTTCCATACAGCGTTCCGATATTGTTTTGTGATAGTAAGAGATGCACTAGTAGTTTACCTATGCTGAACAGGACGCTGGTTAGCAGAGCACCTGCAAGTGCTATCGGCCTTGGTGGCCTGCCATCCGGCAGGTACATGAAGAGCACAAAAAACCAGATAGTCACCACAAGTATGGAGACCGCCTCGGTAACGACTGTATTAACAAAGTAGGCCGCTGCAGGCGCTATCTCGATGATGTACCTTCCCAGTATTGCCTGGATACCGTCCACCAGTAGTACCGCCAGGAATAAGAGGCCGGCAAGCAGTATGATAACAATAGAGTGGAGGCGCGAGGTAACACTGAATTTGAATCTCCTCCTGGTATCAAGGCGGATGTCCCACAACTGGTTCAGGGAATTTTTAATGACGCGGAACAGTGTTGTGGCCACGAACAACAAGAAAAGAAAGCTCAAGGCAGTCACCAGCCAGTTCTGTTCCAGCGCCCTGAAACTGCGGATGGTGGTGAGTATCTGGTCGGCGCTCTCCTTGCCTAGCACTGCGCTCAGTTTTTGAAATAATTGCCTGCCCACGATCTCCTTGTTTAAAAAGATCCCCAGTGTCCTGACAATGATAATAATAATAGGTGGCAGGGCGAACGTGGTAAAGAAAGCAGTAGCCCCCGCCATCCGCAGTGGATCGTTCGCAGTCAACTCCTGTACAGTCTCCTTTAGCAGTTTCCAGCTTGTAATGGCAGTTTTCTTAAACATGGGGCATCCGGCATTCTTGTATCCTATAGATAATAAGATCAGGCCATTAAAAATAGGTGTAAAAATGCATCCTGGGCTACTTTGATTCAAACTTATTTGATTTTATTTCATGTAAGCTGGGCAATATCAGCTTGCCAAAGCCGTTTAAACATCTTCTTAAGTTCTTAAAACGTACTTTTGTAACCTGAAAAATCAATAAAAATGCCCGGAACAGAATTATTTGGCAGCGAGGAGCGTAAAGAGATACTGGATGTAGTGGATAACGGTGTGCTTTTTCGCTATGGCCACGACCAGCAACGCAACGGAAGATGGAAAGCCCGCGAATTTGAAGCGGAAGTAAGAAAACTGACGGGTGCCAGGTATGCACACGCTATTTCAAATGGCTCGGCGGCAATTGCAATCGCCATGGCAGCCTGTGGCATTGGTGCCGGCGATGAGGTGATCGTGCCTCCATTTACTTTTATAGCCAGTATAGAAGCTGTGCTATTTATTGGTGCAATACCCGTATTTGCTGAAATAGATGAAACACTCTGCCTGAGTGCCGAAGGCATAAGAAAAGTAACAACATCGAAAACAAAGGCTATATGCCTAGTGCATATGTGCGGCGGCATGGCCGATATGGATGCTATAATGAAGGTGACTGAAGAGCTAAACCTGATCCTCGTTGAGGACGCAGGACAGGCTTTCGCCTCTACTTATAAAGGAAAGGCGATAGGACTGTTTGGCAAAGCAGGCAGCTACTCATTCGACTTCTTTAAAATAGCTACTGCAGGCGAAGGCGGTATTTTCGTAACCGATGATGAGGCCACTTATAAACTGGCTGATGCCTATTCAGACCACGGTCATAACCACGAAGGTAATAACCGCGGTATGGAACAACACCCGGTACTCGGCTTCAACTACCGCATCAGCGAACTGCATGCGGCTGTAGGCCTTGCGCAAACCCGCAAAGTGCCCCAGATACGAGAGGCAAATCAGAAACATAAAAAAATGCTCATGAATATCCTTTCCCAAACAGAAGGCATATCATTTGCACATGTGGCAGACCCAAGCGGTGATTCTGCAACCTTCCTGAATTTTTTCCTGCCCGATACTGAAACTGCCAGTCGTACGGTAGCCGAACTAAATAAAGCAGGCATAGGCGGCTTCAACTATTGGTACACTAACATGTACCATTTCATAAACCAGTGGGACCACCTGAAAGAAATGCGCACTGCTGCAAAACTGCCGGTGGAGTTATTGGGCAGCCCCCAGGATTATGCAAAGCTTGAATTGCCTAAATCACAGGAAGTAGTGGGCAGGCTGATATCATTCGGCATCCGCTGTACATGGACCGAGGATGAAGTAAGGGAGCTTGCTAATGGAATTTCAAATTGCGTTAAGCTGGTAACAGGTGTAGCTACTGTATAATTAAAGCAAATAAATGCACAAGAACTTTAAGAATATTGAGAAGGTAGTTTTCGGGCGGGGTAGTTTTGATATGATGGATAGCATTCTTGCTGAACGCAGGAATGATAATGCAGGCTTTATCCTTTTTGTAGTTGATGATTATTTCAAAGCCAAAGAACTGGAGGCCCGCATTCCCTTTAAAGAGAACGATGTAATACGATTTATAGACGTTGATCCCGCCGAACCAACTACGGAACAGATAGATACCCTGCGCGATGAAGTAATGGCATCGCGTGGTATACCTGCAGGTATTGTGGGTATTGGCGGTGGCAGCATTATGGATATTGCCAAAGCAGTATCGCTTATGTTCACCAACGATGGCTCTTCTACTTTATATCAAGGCTTAAACCTTATAAAAAAACCGGGCATTTACCATTTAGGCGTGCCTACCATCTCGGGCACAGGAGCCGAGGTGTCGATGACGGCTGTACTCACAGGCCCTGAAAAGAAATTGGGCTTAAAATGCGACTGGACCGTTTTCAATCAGGTAATACTGGACCCGGAGTTAATAGCCAGCGTGCCAACCGACAAATGGTTCTACACGGGTATGGATACTTATATCCATTGCATAGAATCAGAGAATGGGATACTGAATAACGCATACAGCCATGCTTACGCAGAACAATCATTAAAGCTTTGCCGCGAAATATACCTTGGCGACAATGCAGGCCAAACCCCAGAGAATGACGATAAACTGATGGTGGCCTCTATGATGGGTGGCCTCAGCCTTACTTATTCCGAGGTAGGTGTCTGCCACGCTTTGTCTTATGGCCTTTCAAAAATATTAGGTGAGAAACATTGCTATGCAAACTGCATCGCCTTCCAGCATCTCGAAGATTATTACCCCGAAGGAGTGAAAGAAATGAAACAAATGCTGGCGAAGCACAAGGTAGTATTACCACAAGGCCTCAGCAACAAATGGAGCGATGAAGAAATAACTGCCATGGCACATGTGGCTTACAACCTCCACCATATGTGGAACCACGCCATAGGCACCGACTGGAAAGAAAAAGTGACGATAGACAGTATAAAGGAACTTTACAAAAGAATGTAATTATGAGCGTTAAAAAGATACAAGTAGGGAATATAAGTTGCGGTGCCGATGAGCTGTTCTTAATATCAGGCCCGTGCGTGATAGAGGATGAAAGCATAATGATGAAAACGGCTGAAAAGCTGAAAGAAGTAAGTGAACGGTTGAAGATCCGGATCATCTACAAGTCATCTTTCACAAAAGATAACCGCAGCAGCCTTAAATACTACGATGGCCCCGGCCTCGATAAGGGCATTAAGATACTGGCCAAAATAAAAGAAGAATTTGGCTTCCCAATATTAACCGACATACATTATCCCGACCAGGCGGCACCCGCTGCTGAGGTTTGTGATGTATTGCAGATACCTGCTTATCTCTGTATGCAGTCAGGCTTATTGACTGCTGCTGCAAAAACAGGCAGGGTAATAAATATTAAACACGGCCAGTTCCTTGCTCCTGAGAATATGAAACACCCGGTAGGAAAGGTTGTAGACGCGGGCAACGACCAGATCATACTTACAGAACGCGGCTACACCATGGGCTACAACGACCTGGTGGTTGATCCCCGTGCTTTTTACCATATGTCACAACTGGGTTATCCTGTTGTTTTTGATATCACGCACTCTATCCGCAAGTATGGCATACCAAGCGCTGATGCAAAAGGCGGTGCAAGAGAATTTTTGCCCGTGTTGAGCCGTGCAGGTGTGGCCTCCGGAGTAGATGGTGTATTCATAGAAACCCACCCCGAGCCCGAAAAAGCCCTCTGCGATGCTGCCAGCCAGTTATGTGTTTATGATCTCGAGGAGTTCCTCAAACCCTTGCTGGAGCTGCATGCACTGGAAGTGAAATACAGGAAATAAGTTAAGTTTTCCACCCTTTTTTGGTTTGTACGTATAGTTTTTTTATTTTTGTCGTATAAAAGGAGGTTTGTATGGACGCCAAGATAACAATGAGCTTTGATGCAAGCGTGATAGACAAAGCAAAAGAATATGCCGCAAATAACGGCATGAGCCTTAGCAGGCTTACAGAGGTATTGCTGCGCAAGGTGGTGGCAGGTAATTATCGCAATATAGAGGACATGCCCGTGGCTGATTGGGTATCAATGCTATCTGAGGGCGAGGTTGAATACCATACGCGTGCCCGCAGTCGCAAAACCCTTAAAGACGAATACTACAAAGGTAAAAAATGAGGCTGTTCCTGGATGCTAATGTGCTGGTATCTGTACTCAATAAGGAGTATCCGGTGTATCCATACACGGCAAGGATATTGAGCCTGGCAGGGAATAAGAAATACACTTTGGTAACTTCTTCCATTTGTCTGGCAATTGCTTATTATTTTGCAGAAAAAAAGCATGGCGATGCGGAGGCAAAAAGCAAGATAAGCCTGCTGCTGGAGCACATAGATATTGCCGACTGTGGAAAAAAGGAAGCAGTGCTGGCGGCTAAGAATAAAAAGATACACGATTTTGAGGACGGGCTGCAATACTATGCCGCCATGCATTCAAAATGCAGTTGTATCATTACCAGTGATATGGAAGACTTTTATTTCTCTGAAATGGAAGTATTTGAACCCGAAGTTTTTTTAAGAAGACATATAAAGTAAAACACGACAAAAAACGATACATGGAATTATATCTTGATTCTGCCAACCTGAAGGAAATTGAAGAAGGTTTTAAACTGGGCTTCCTGAACGGGCTTACCACTACTCCTACTTTTATGCAGCGGGAGGGTATTACCGATGTGGATGGTACTATAGTAATGCTTTCTAAAATGGTTCCCGTGCTGCAGATAGAAGCACTGGGTAATACGGCTGAGGATATTCTGAAAGAGGCACGCCGCCAGCTCGACCTGGGCCTTGACCCGAAGCGCACAGTATTCAAGATACCGGTATCGCTGGAAGGTGTAAGGGCTTGTAACCTATTGCGTCGTGAAGGGTTGTTGGTCAACGTGCACCTTGTGTATACTTTACAGCAGGCTTATATGGCTATGCATGCAGGTGCATCTTATGTATGCCCGCTGGTAGGTCGTTTGCAAGACCAGGGCCATGATGCCTTGAGTCTCGTTGAGCAATGCGTAAGTGCAGTATATCAATACGGCTACGATACCAAGATCATGTTCAGTTCGGTCCGCAATGTGGAGCATGTGCGTAATGCCATCAATATTGGTGTGCACACCATTACCGTTCCTTTAAAAATACTGAAAGCACTCACTGAAAATAATTTCACTACACTGGGTACTGAGCAGTTCATTAGCGATACAAGGCTGATGACCGTGAAGGTAAAAGATGCCTTAAATGGTGTTAACCCCACTGTCGCCGCTGATGCCAACCTTAAAGATGCAATCGTAAAGATGACGAGCTATGGCTTCGGCGCCGTGACTGTTATAAATACCGATGGCAGCATAAAAGGTGTATTTACAGATGGCGACCTGAGAAGGCTGTTGCAAAATGAAGGTGAGCACATACTGGATAAGAAACTGGTCGATATGGAATACAAAAGCCCGATCAGCATAGATGCCAATGCTTTGCTGAACGAAGCTGCCGGCATCTTCAAGAAGACGAATGTTGATACTATATTGGTAACCGATAATGGTAAGCCTTTCGGTATGCTGGATATACAGGACCTTAAGGAAGACTAAAAACTACGCTTGCGTTAATGGGCACACTCAACGAAGTAAAAGATACCTTCAAAGGACATTTCCAGGTGGAGCCGCAGGTTCTGGCTGAGAAACTGTCTAAGATCAAAGCTTTTGTCTTCGATTGGGATGGTGTTTTTAACGATGGCAAGAAAGATGAGCACGGCTCCAGCCCTTTTGGCGAGGTCGATTCAATGGGCATAAACATGCTCCGCTTCAATCACTACTTACACACAGGTAAAACACCTTTTACCGCTATTTTATCCGGCGAGAAGAATAAGGCTTCCTTTGCCTTTTCATTAAGGGAGCATTTCAATGCCGTTTACTACAAGGTGACTAATAAAAAGGAAGCGCTGGTTCATGTATGCCAAACCAATAATTTAGAGCCGCACGAGATCGCTTTCTTTTTTGATGATATACTTGATCTAAGTTTTGCCGAGCGCTGCGGTCTGCGTATAATGGTGGGCCGCCCCTGCAACCCATTTCTTATTGAATATGCGCAGCGCAAGAACCTGGCTGAT
The DNA here is from genome assembly GCA_002336915.1 of Bacteroidetes bacterium UBA1947. Classification (GTDB taxonomy): domain Bacteria; phylum Bacteroidota; class Bacteroidia; order Chitinophagales; family Chitinophagaceae; genus MKUN01. The sequence goes on from DDET01000047.1 coordinate 25,575, forward strand.
TATATTACTGCTGCCGATGGTAGTAGCAATGCGATACGGGAGGCCACCGAATTATTGATAGGCACCCGTGGCCTGTACGACGAGACAATACAGCATCGCGCATACTTTACTGCCGAATACAAAGCATACCTGCAAATGCGCAATATGCCCGAACCGGTTTTTTATACCGATGTACATTCCGAAATAAAATTCCAGCTACCTCAATGATAGTCGGCATTATTCCCGCACGCTACGCATCTACGCGCTTTCCCGGTAAGCCGCTAATAGACATACAGGGTAAAAGCATGATACAGCGCGTATACGAACAAGCTGTAAAATGCACTTTCCTTAAAAAGGTGGTGGTAGCTACCGATGATGAGCGAATAGCACAGCATGTGCGCATGTTCGGTGGCGAGGTAGTCATGACGGCCATGCACCATCCCAGCGGTACCGACCGCTGTTGGGATGCACTGCAGCAGTTGGGCGGCGAGTACAAATACGTCATCAACATACAGGGCGATGAGCCTTTTATCGAAACCGCACAAATAGACGAGCTGGCAATAGCATTGCAGGACGGCAATACAGAGCTGGCCACCCAAATGATACCGGTAAGCAGCCACGATATGCTTTTCGATAAAGGCGAAGTAAAGATCGTGCTCAATGATAAAAATGAGGCGCTTTACTTTAGCCGAAATGTCATTCCTTTCATAAAAGGGGTGGAGGAGCAATACTGGCATTTGCACCATACTTATTACCGGCATGTAGGTATGTATGCCTATCGCAAAGACATTCTGGAAAAGATCACTAAACTTCCTGTCTCCGCTCTTGAAAAAGCAGAATCATTAGAGCAGCTGCGCTGGCTCGAAAACGGTTTCAGGATAAAATGCGTCCCCACCAAATACGAAAGCCATTGCATTGATACGTCCGAAGATGTAGACAAAGTGCTTCAGCTAATGGGCTTGAAATAGCATGGCCGGATTTTGATTAATTGTCTCTTTCTTTTTACCTTACTGCATAAACATTCCTTATGCCATATATACCATTGGAGGAGCACTTGCCTGGCATCACTGGCTTGCTTGAGTATAGTCCTCTGAGCGGCGAACCGATACGTGAATTAACACAGGTTTTACTACGCGGCCCCTCTTCACTTACTGAAGCTGAGCGCGAATTGATCGCCACAATAGTATCGTACAGGAACAATTGCCGTTTCTGCATGACCGCCCATACCGCAGCTGCCGATGCATTACTTGGCGAGCATGAAACCTCTGCAATGGTAAAGCAGGATATACTTACCGCGCCTGTAAGCAATAAAATGAAAGCCTTACTAACTATTGCCGCACAGGTAGCTGGTAATGGCAAAAATGTTACGCCCGATCTTATTCAGAAAGCAAAAGATGAAGGTGCCACAGATATCGAGATACACGACACCGTATTGATAGCCGCACTCTTCTGTTTATACAACCGCTATGTCGATGGCCTGGCAACGGTCACACCCAATAATGCCGATTTTTACGAAGGCATGGCCCAAAGGCTGAAAGAGCATGGCTACGTTCGCTTCGAAGAGGGTTATGATCACCTCAAAGGCCAGCATATAGAATGATGCCTGCCAATAGCATAGATGCCGTTCAGTCGCAGCCTGTAATGAAAGCAAAGATGTACGCTGCTTTCATTATTTGCTTTCTTGCTACAATGGTATGCGGCACGGTATCTACTATTATGTCCACCTACCTGCATGTCGCGGTCAAGGATTTGATTGGTGATGTGGACGAACAAAAATTCAATAATGTCAGCTCATATATCAGCGCATTGTTCCTTTATGGCTGGATGTTTGGCGGCATCACCTGGGGTGTAATTTGCGATAGGATAGGCAGGTCAAAGGCAGTAATATTTTCGATAGCATTCTATGCTGTCTTTACTGTACTAACAGGTTTGGCCCCTACATGGTTTTGGGTTACGGCATCTCGATTTTTATCGGGTTTTGGTATCGGTGGCGTTTTGCTCACAACCAATGTGCTCATAGCAGAGATCTGGCCTGCTAAAAAGCGTGCTATCGCATTGGGTATACTTTCCATCTCTTTCCCCATCGGTATTTTCTCCGCCGGCCTTATTGAGTTCTTTGTCAACAGTTGGCGGCAGGCATTTATTATTGGCCTCATTCCTCTTGTCTTATCTCTTGTATCTATTTGGGTTATGGCTGAATCACAGCAATGGAGCGATAGTAAAACGCTTGCAGCGAAGGAACAAGAAACGCTTGATCCCTTTTACAAGAAAAATTTGATCGCGGGTTCCATAATATTCGGGGGTATGCTCATCGGCATGTGGGCTATATTTTCCTGGTTGCCTACATGGGTGCAAAGCATAGTCGCCGGCGATGCGCAGCACCAGCGGGGGATGAGCATGATGCTGATCGGTATGGGCGGACTCTCAGGTGGTTTTATCTCCGGTTGGGTGGTAAATGGCATAGGCTTGCGCAAGACCATGATGCTTTGCTTTTTGATCTGTTTCGTCATGGCCTTCGCTTTATTTAAGCTCAATACCTCTTTCAGCAATATTATATATCCTGAGATTGCGCTCCTCGCCATTTTCTTTGGTATCAGCCAGGGCGCTTTATCGCTTTATATACCCCAGTTGTTTAAAACCGCGGTCAGGGCTTATGCCACAGGCATTGCTTTCAACATCGGCAGGCTATTCACCGCCACTGTTGTGTTTTTTATCGGTACACTGGTTACTTTATTAGGTGGCTATGGTAACAGCATTTTTACTTTTTCATTCGTATTTTTAATAGGCCTGGTAACCACATTCTTTTCAAAAGAAAAGGTCACCAACCATCTCTAACCCAAAAAATAAAACACATGGCATACATAGAAGTGGAAGAAGGCGTTCCCGGTATCCGGAGCTTGGTAATGTTCAGGCCCGAAACGGGTGTACACCTTTATGACCTTGCAAGGGTGTTGTTGAGGGGCGAATCCACGCTCAGCGAAGCCGAGCGCGAGTTGATAGGCGCATATGTATCCGGCAGGAACAATTGCGGCTTTTGCATGAACAGCCATGCCGCCGCCGCCCGTTGCCTCTATGGCCAGGATAAGGCTTTAGTGGATGAGGTGCTGAAGGATATGCAGGCCTCGCATATTAGCGATAAAATGAAAACCCTGCTCAACATCGCAGGCAAGGTGCAGGTACTTGGTAAGGAAGTAAAAGAGGAGGACATTGCTGCTGCCCGCGCACAGGGCGCTACCGATAAAGAGATACATGACACGGTGCTGATAGCGGCTACATTTTCCATGTTCAACCGTTATGTAGATGGCCTGGCCTCTTTTACGCCCACAGATCCGGCAGTCTACGAAGAAATGGGCCGGCGGATGGTAGAGAAAAATTACCAGATGCCTCAAAAAGACTAAATAGCCTCAGTGCCGCTTTTTTGCGGTCAGACGCTTTAAGGGCCTTGGTAGCGTCAGCACAGCTTTTTTTGCGGTCAGACGATTTAAGGGCCTTGGTAGCGTCAGCACCGCTTTTTTTGCGGTCAGACGCGTTAAGGGACGCACGAAATGAGAATCACAAATACACTTAAAAACAAATAGCCCCGCAATTTGCGGGGCTATTTGAATATTATGAGGAATGATGACTATTATTCATCGCTTCCGCCATCATCCTTCTTGTCTACTTTATCGAATTCAAACATCAGGGAGAAACGCAGTGTGTTTGAAAGTGGGTTACGGTTGATACCTGAACCCGATGGTACCAGGTACGCCACGTTAAGGGCAAATACATTGTATTTTACACCTATACCGCAAGTGAAATATTTACGGTCGCCCTTGGTTGCAGGCTCGTAAAAATAACCCGCACGTACCGCAAACTGGTTTTGATACCAGTATTCAAGGCCCGCAGAGATATCGATTTCTTTCAGTTCTTCGCTAAAACCACCCGGTGCATCGCCAAAGGAACCCAGCATGCCGGACACTACCGATTTTTCAGGATAGTACTGCGCACCTGTTGTCTTATCAACCAGTGGACTTGGTACCAGCAATTTATTAAAGTCCAGGGCTACTGTTATTTTATTATAAGCATCGGCCTGGTAAGTATATGCTGCACCAAGGCCCAGGTTTATCGGGATAAAATCCTTGTGCGTTGAATTGTAAGATATTTTAGAACCCGCATTCGTTAGGGCTGCACCCAGGCTAATGTTTGTTTTACGGTCCTCTTCAAGCTCTGTTGTTTTGTTGAAATACACGCCTATATCGGCACCAAAGGCATTGCCGGGCTTATAATCCAGGAAATTGCCCAAACCGCTGATGATAGCAGAATGTATATACCTTAAACTCACACCTGTAGATAGGTAAGGAGATAAACGGCGCGAATAACCGAGATCAAATGAATATTCACGTGGCTTACCGGTACCCAGCGACTGGGCATTAATGTCTGTGTAATTGATATCACCCAGCGAAAAATAGCGCATCGATGCACTAACTGCCTGGTTATTGTCCTGTCCGAATTTTGCATAGCCTGCTATATAAGCAAGGAATATATCCGGTACCAGGTCTTTCAGCCAGGGAGTATATGTAACAGATATGCCATATTTTTTTTCTGCGAATGGTATCTTACCCACATTCCAAAACTGGGCATTAGCATCGGCCGTTGTGGCCAGCCCTACGTCACCCATGGCCCCTGCACGTGCATCAGGCGATATTCTTAAAAAAGGAACCGCTGTGGTAATAGTATTTGTTGTACCGTTGATATTTGTCGTTGCTCCGCCGCTATGTTGTGCGTAAACCTCAGTACTCAGTAAGCCGGTTAATATACTTATTCCAATTAAAGCAAAACGTTTTGCCATTCTAATTTCAATTTGTTTATAAACTATTTTAAAATATTTGGTCTGCAATATTACGCCTTAATTCTTTAAAAATGAGGAAGAACCTTGCAATTTACCTCCATATTAACGTAGCAACACCAGTTTTTGGTATGCGCTGGTTTTAGAACCTGTAGCAGTGGCTATGTTAATGCGGTACACATACACGCCGGCAGGCAATTTTGCCCCTCCGTCTCCTGTCCCGTCCCAGGTTATTTCATTGCTCCTGCTGTTGCTGGGGGTAAAGCTCTGCCTTATTTTACGTACAGGCACCCCTGCAGTGCTGTAGATATTAATTTCCACGTTCAGCTCTTCGTAGGGATGGTTGTGCTCAAAGAAGAAGTGCGTTACATCTTTAAAGGGGTTGGGGTAGTTCATCAGGTCCTGCATTTTCACTATGCCGCCGTCCACTACCTCGAAGTTCACAGTACCTTCTCCGGAATTGTTGCTCACATCCCATGCCTTTACCACTATGGTATGCTTGCCAACGGCCAGGTTATCCAGCGGGAAGTATACATGCCCTTTCTTATAAGTATTAGCTTCCGTTTCGTAGTAGTCGTTAAGCACATAAGGCACTTCTATGTTGCCATCCAGCACGGCAGTAAGATCATGGCCTACCGAATTGCCCGATACATTGATGCCTGTTTCATCCGCCAGCGATACATACAGCAAGGTATTAGGCCCGGTAATGCCACCGTCTTTGAACAGGCTGTCGCCTATATAGGGCTTTACTATCGGGGCATCATTATCCACCACCGGGTTGTCCGAGTAGCCGCCTATGGTAAAATTGGTATCAGCGCCTGCTGCATCCGTTATGCCATTATCTGCATAAGAGCTTAGCTTGCCTTTGCCGTAATCATAGTTGATATCCTTTGGCGCAATAAAGGTGTAGGAGAACTGCCCGTTGGTAACGGTCGATTTGCCTTTGTAGATGATGTTGCTCTGCGTCTGGAACGATGTATCACCCCAATAGGTACTCACATCAATTTTCTTCGGTTTGTCGTAGAACGCAACCGAAAGTTTACCATTGAAGTCGGTCAGTACATTCCCGTTGTTATCCCTTACGCTGCCATACACCATATAAGAACCCAAGGCATTGATCGAGTCCGTTAGCTGCGAGCCTGTAGTATTTCTGACAGAATCTGTAACAACTGTGTACTCCGGGAAATCAGGTGTTAAGGCAGGATCGCCCAGGAGCGCAAATTTGCGAAAATTTGCCATGTCGCCGGCATGCTGGTAGGTTTCATTTTTGCCTATACGAAGCGCGTCCCCGAACTTATTCCATCCTTGGGCCGTACGCGTAAACTGGTTGCGCAAAAAAGCTTCATTGATCTCGTGGTTCTGGTCAGCATATACCAGTTGCGTAGTTGTGAGCGCTGCTATTACACCGCCGTTATTTTTCAGTACCATGGCCTCCCCTGCCGATACAAATGATGGCTGGTCGAACTGTCCGAACTCGCAAGTGGCCGTTACCATAAATGGCATATGGTCAAAGCTGTTCCACTTGTTATAGTCATCAGACGTAAGTATGCGCTTGCCGGACCATACAGTGGGATTACCATGCCCGCTATAGTTTACAAAGAAGCAACCTTTATACACCTGGTCGTTAATTATTTTGTTTGCCTGCGGGCATCGTGCGCCGCCGGGGCTCGATACCGAAGGCAAGGCATCCGCATACACTTTTGTATGGTTATAAATATTGTTTGCATTGGTAACGGTGCGCGTCATAGGATCGCTGCCTGCAGTCAGGTGACGTCCTGCACCATCTTCATCATCTGCTACAAATGTGGTACCCAGCCTCCATGGCCCCAGTGAGGCGGTGCTTTTGTAGTGCTTTACTTTATTCACAAAAGCAGTGGCGTCCTGCATATTATTTACCGGCAGGCGGCCTACTCCTATATCGAGTGTATTTGCAATACCGATATTGTTAATATTTTCATTGTCATCAAGAATTCCGTAAAAGTCGTCACTATAAAAAGCATAATATAGATTATGCGACTGCTCACTCTCATAAACCGGCACATAGTCTGCATTGTTAGCGGTCCTGTTCTTATAATCGTAGGAGGCATCGCCCAACAGCAGGAGATAACGCGGCATTTGTGTGCTGTCCATTCCTGCGCGGTCATAAAATAAACGGGCAAGATCGCGTATAGCACAAATATCTTTTGAACCTGATGAAAATTCATTGTATACCTGCGACGTTGTGGCAACCATCACGCGCATATTATCATGCTGGCGGTGAAAATCGGCAAATTGATTGGCAGCATCCAGGAAATCGGGCGCCGTTACGATGATCATATCTACCTGGCCCGATCCATGCAGGTTTTGGTTGTCGGTTTTGCCAACATACTCCGGCACATTCAGCTGGCTGCCATTAAGTGCAATGAACTCATGCAGCATAGCAGCATCCTGGGTAAATGTATAAACGCTGCCGCTAAGAGAGCCGTTCATTTTTACCGGTGTATGCGGGTTGGTTACATCCCACACCTGCGTGTTACTGCCTGCATTTTTCAGTTGGTAGCTTGCCACTTTGCCTGCACCAACACTTTTCCAGTCGCGGAAGGCGAGCTGTTCTGCAACCAGGCCAAGATCCCTGCGCGTGTTTATTTCTATATAATCAAGGAAACCTCTGTCGTCAGTGCTGGAGGGATAGTACGCAAGGCTTATGGTTACAGTGCCGCTTGCCTGCATGGCAAAATCTGTATCCTTTTCTATTATTTGGTCCATCTGGTCACCTTGTCCCGATTGGGCATTAAAAAGGAGCGTAGTTTTGAGATTGCCATTTACTGAGACCTTGAAGGTGTTAGTTGTTGCAGCGGAGCGTGAACCTAGTACCACCCGAAAATTGGTCTGCGCCGTGGTGTTACCCAGGTCGAAAGGAAACGAACCTGTGGTCTGCTTACCCGGGCCGCTGCCATATTCTTCGCCCCACCACTGTTTACCAAACCTGCCAATATTCACCAGGTCCGACTCGTGCGATGCGTAATCATTAAAATCGGTCACCGTAACATTTCCTGCGGGTACATTGCTTTGCGTATTTATGCGCAGGCCCGGTGCATCAAAATTTATGAAATAATAGGCCTTATCTTCATACAGGTTCACCTGGTGCCTGAAGGACTGGTTGGTGCTATCCTTCATCCATGCGGTAGGCCCTACGGCATAAAAAACTATATAGTCGCCCTGGTCAAATCTGCCGTCGCCACCATCGTTCACCCATATTGCATTCTCGGTAAGATCGTTTGCACGCGGTATCGCATTGTTTTCTGCCAGCATATTGCCGCCGTTACCGAACACCCTGATGTTGGCGGGAACAATTGTTGCGGGATTCACTCCCATGCTATTCAGCAGGTTATAATCTATTTTGTATAATCCCGTGTTTGTGACTGAAATTTTATACCAATTACCGGTCGCGAGTACTGAGTTGGTTGCGGTAGCTTTTGCTGCAACTATTTCAGGCGTAGCCGCTTCCTGCTCCGCGATAACTGCTGTAAAACTTCTTAGCCGTTTTGTCTCTTGGGTCCGGGCATCTGTAACATATGCAGAAACACGCAGCAGGGCAAAAGGCCTTTTACGCTCCTTGCCCAATACTATATCGAACTTTGTAGCATCCGCTGTTACGGCATCGGCGGGCAAGTCCACATCACCTTCATAGCTACAGTTGTCTAGCTGCACTTTGGGCATGCTGTAATGTTGCAGCCATATTTTTTTTATCACCCAGCCCCTGTTTATATCCTCCTTAGCTACGGAAAACGAATATGGCGCAGCCTGAACAGCATAAGAGGTTGCCAGCAATAGTGCAATAACGATAAATAGCTTTTTCATTGAGTTTTGTCGGGCTTTATATTAAGTTCGGGCAGGCTGTGGCAGCCGGCAAACATAGTAACGTTAAAATTGCCCTAATATTATATAAAATTCGGCCGGACAGGGAAATATATGAGGGTTATTTCCGGGCCGTTATTATTTCTTCACTTCGCCTTAGCGCATCTTCAAGGTTATCTGTAATATTTCTTTTGCCTATTGCAAATATCAGCCGGGCCTTGGCAAGTTCCTCACGCACCTGTTCGCTTTCCAGGCCGCTCAATATCAGCTTTATGCCACGGCTATTACACTCCTTATATACTTCCTGTATGGTGCGTATGCCGGTCATGTCTATCACGGGCACATTCCGCATTCTGATTATGAGCACAGCGGGTGCCTTTTCAATAAATCGAATAGAGTCTTTGAACTTATATGCGGCACCAAAAAATAAAGGGCCGTTTATCTCAAATATCTCTACCCCTTCAGGAATGTGGTGTGAGTCGATACCCTCCAGTTCCTCATCACTCTGCCCGCTGTCGTAGCTTAGTTGCTTTACGTTACTTGCCTTCATCATCACGCGCATAAATAGAAATACCGCCAGCACCATACCTATTTCTATTGCTACAGTAAGGTCCACTAATACTGTTAGTAGAAAGGTAGCCACCAAAACAAGTGCATCGCTGCGCGAACCCTTAATGATAGAAACAAAATTCTCCCACTCGCTCATATTGTATGCCACTATCACCAGCACCCCGGCCAGGGTGGCCATTGGTATCAGCCCGGCCCATTTGCCGGCAAAGAGCATAATGAGTAGTAGCGTAACCGCGTGTATCATGCCCGCAACAGGTGTGCGACCGCCGTTCTTGATATTGGTTGCAGTACGTGCTATAGCACCCGTGGCAGGTATACCGCCAAAGATGGACGAAAATATATTGGCCACACCTTGTGCTACCAGTTCCATGTTAGAACGGTGATTACCGCCTGTCATACCATCAGCCACTACCGCCGATAATAAAGATTCTATACTACCCAGCAAGGCAATAGTAAAAGCAGGGCGTATCAATTGTTGAATGATTTTCCAGTCAAGATGCGGAATAACGGGTGCAGGCAGCGACGACGATATGGTACCGAAGCGGCCGCCTATCGTTTCCACCGGCAGCTTGAATATTGATACGGCCGCAGTGGTTACAATTATTGCGATTAATGAGCCGGGTACTTTATGTGTCACCTTCGGCCAAAAAATAATGATCAGCACCGTTGCCACGGCGATGAGTACCGCATAAATATTGAACGACGAGAGATGCTGTATAAATGCTGCCCATTTATCCAAAAAATCGGCAGGTACGGCTGCCATCTGCAGGCCCATAAAGTCCTTGACCTGCGACGAAAAGATAATAAGCGCGATGCCCGATGTAAAGCCCACAATAAGCGGGTATGGGATGAACTTAATGAGCGCACCCATCCTGGCTAGTCCCATGACAATAAGCAGTATACCTGCCATAAAGGTGGCGATGATCAAGCCGTTTATACCATACTGCTGTATGATACCGTAAACAATAACGATGAATGCACCTGTGGGGCCACCTATCTGCACTTTGCTTCCGCCCAGGGCCGAAATAATAAATCCGCCTATCACTGCAGTGTACAAACCTTTCTCCGGCGATACGCCTGATGCTATAGCAAAAGCAATGGCCAGTGGCAATGCCACTATCCCTACTATTATCCCTGCCATCAGGTCTTTGAGGAATTGCTGCTTGTTGTACCCTTTTAAAGTATCGAGCAGCTTAGGTTTGAAATCATTTTTCATGAGGCGACAAAATGCAACCGGGCAAGTTATCTTAACTTGTAATGATAAATGATGATGACCGTCATACCCCAAGGAAATGCCCTGGCGGCTGATAGATAATTACCAGGTAATAAGGCGTGGCATGGCACAGGCTGGGTATAATTTTCCCCAATTCGCCCGTTTCACAGCAAATTTGCAGCTTACAAATTGTCTCTTACAAATTGTCTAAAGAATATTTTTATTGATTTTTAAAAATATAAATAAGTAAAAAATCATTCTTTAAGTTATTAAAAATCACACCCATTTCATCCTTTCTGGGATCTCCTGAGCTGCGCCGACACTCTACAGGTCCATCCTTTCGCAATTTTTAGCCTGATTTTTGCCCCTTATTCAGCAAAATTGGAATAAAATGTACCAGTTCAATGTAATGCAGGATGACCAGGGAATGTGGCGGTTTGAATTGGACGGGATTAACCTGCTGCTTGACGGCTTTACCGAGCGGGATGGCAAACACTGGATAAAAACCCCGTCAAAAGCGATAGCTTTCTTTAACCTGAGCGGTAACCTTTATGGTGTATCAAACGATATGAAAACTTTCAGCACCGTAGAAGATTTTTTTGATTCCATGCGTGAGCAATATTCGATCTTTAAGAGCAAACAAGGAACAAACATTTCAAACACCCGGGACCAAAATGTGAATGCAGTAAATGCAACTCGCAGGGCCTGAGTTATGAGATAAATTTATTGTTTGCAAAGTAGCCGCCAGTTCTTTGGAGTTTGGCGGTTTTTTTATTGCGCGCTACGCTGCACGCTGCCCAGGCTTTTGTAGCGTGCCGCAGTTTGCTTTATGTAATTGTAGAAGGTATACTCGTTCATAGCTCGTAACTGCTCGTAAGATGGCCTGTAGTACTGCATATAGCGTTGCAGTGCATCACCCTCAAGGCCCGTTATTCTTGTCACCAGTTTTGCGTTGAAAGTATAGTCTATATACTTCTCTTTCTGAAAATGGTCGTAGTGTTTCTGGAACTCCCATATTTCCCTGTTATGCTTGCTAAGTGCTGTAAAGGGATGTTGTATCATATCTATCGCGGACATAGTGGGGAAATCAAGTTCGTGTTTATAGATATCATGGAACTTCAGGCTGTCGCTTTTATAGTCTTTTGCCTTTCCTGCTATATTCACTTCCGGCAGCTCTATTGGCCCTTTTTGTATGATTATTTTAAAGTATGGTGGTACGCTGCCCGTCGGTATACGCACCCGCGTTATCTTGTAACCTAGTTTTCTGAACTCCAGCAATTCATTCTTATTCGCCGTAATGAAGAATTTGCCATCCTCGCCGGTAGTGATAGCCATATTACTGTATATGTTATTCACGCTTACATTGGCAACCGGCTTGCCGTCATTCGCATCCAGCACTTCGCCGTTTATATTTTGCGCACCGGCCACAAGCGTTCCGAGCATTAGCAGGCAAAAACAGCGTATAAAAGCGGGAAAGGACATAAACGTGCTAAAATTACAGTTTAGCTGCCATGTATGACCTGCTATTTTGTTAAAAAAGATAAAAGCGCGGTTATGTATCTTTGCGCGGCAATGTATAGTCTCATACGCAAATTCCTTTTTTACATAGAGCCGGAGCAAGTGCACTACATGGTCATGAAATGGCTGCGTCTTGCTTATTCGGTGCCCTTCATCCGCTATTTTGTCAAAAAGCAGTTCAGCGTTACAGATCCCGCGCTGGAACGCGAGCTTTGGGGCATTAAGTTTCCTAACCCGGTAGGCCTGGCCGCCGGGTTTGATAAGGATGCCAAATATACCGATGCACTTGCATGCCTTGGTTTTGGTTGCGTAGAGATAGGCACGGTAACACCACGCCCGCAACCGGGCAACCCCAAACCACGCCTGTTTCGCCTGCCGGCGGATAAGGCGCTAATCAACCGTATGGGCTTTAACAACGAGGGCGCCACAGCCGCCGCGGAACGTTTGGCACATCGCAAAGAAGGATTGATAATAGGTGGCAACATTGGCAAGAACAAAGACACACCTAATGACGACGCCATACTTGACTACGAAGCGGGCTTCAAAGCACTGTATGATGCTGTGGATTATTTTGTGGTGAATGTAAGCAGCCCGAACACACCGGGCCTGCGTGCCCTGCAGGACAAGGAGCCGCTGATGCACATACTCAACCGCCTGCAGATACTCAATAAAGAACTGGGCCTGGGCACCTGCAAACCGCTGCTTTTAAAAATAGCTCCTGATCTTACTAATGAGCAGCTTGATGATATCATCGAGATCGTAAAGACAACAGGGATTCAGGGCATAGTAGCTACCAATACAACAATCAACAGGCAGGGACTTAACACACCTGCGGGCGAAATAGAAAAAATAGGCGCGGGTGGACTGAGTGGCATGCCACTTCGCGAACGTGCAACCGAAGTAATTTCATATATTCACACAAACAGTAAGGGCAGCATACCTATCATAGCAGTAGGTGGCATCTTCACCGCAGCCGATGCTATAGAAAAACTGGAAGCCGGCGCCTCACTGGTGCAGGTATACACAGGTTTTATTTACGAAGGGCCGGCAATAGCGGCTAATATTTGTAAAGGCATTTTGAAAAATAAAAAATGAGCGAATTATTTTCAGTTGAGTCGGCAATAAGCCTGCTCACCCTTACCGTGCTTGAGATAGTGCTGGGTATAGACAACGTGATCTTTGTATCGATAGTAATGGGCAAGCTGCCTGCAAACAAGCAGCCCGCGGCCCGCAAGGTATGGATGTTCACAGGCATAGCCGTGCGTGTAGTGCTTTTACTATGTCTTGGCTGGCTGATACACAACCAGCTCGAGATCAACATATTCCATTACAAATTCGTTTTGGGCGACTTTATTATGCTTGCCGGCGGCCTCTTCCTGATCGTGAAGACTGTGGGCGAGATACATGAGAAACTGGAAGGTGATGAAAAAGAAGTTATCGAGCGTGAATCGGGAAAGATGAATACAACGTTCGGCAGGGCTGTGGTGCAGATCATTCTCATAGACCTTGTGTTCTCATTCGATAGTATGATAACTGCAGTGGGTATGGCAAAGCGCCTGGAGGTGATGATAACGGCGGTAGTGATAGCCATGTTCATTATGTTCCTGTTCTCAGGCAGGATATCGTCCTTCATCCACAGGCACCCCACCCTTAAGATGCTGGCTCTTTCGTTTTTGGTGATGGTAGGATTTGCTTTATTCTTCGAGGGTCTGAAGCCGATACACGGGCAGGAGATACCCAAAGGTTACATCTATTTCGCCATGGCCTTCTCCTTTGGTGTTGAGCTGCTCAACATGCGGATACGCAAAAAGGCAAAGCCAGTAGAGTTGAATGAAGCCGCTGAGAACGATGAGAACAGCAGCCTGCTTTAAGGCAGGGCTTTGACATCTTTCAATACCTGGTGCAGTATATCCAGTCTTACCTTGAACCAATCGTGCGTGGTGTCCGATGCAGGCACTTCAAAATTCTGCGCAAAGAAGTAAGGGTATAAACGTTCATTACTTTTGTTCATTGATTCCTTGTCTTCTTTTACTTTTTGTATGCGCTCTACAAAGCCTACTATCCAGCAGATCATTTTTCCGTCCACATCACCCGTTCCTGTTTTGTAATACAGCTTATAGCCGGGTTCATCTTCAAATAACATCATGCTGCGCACTACGCGCTGGCTGCGTTCGGAGAAAGGCAGCTCGTTAAAGTACAGGCGCTTTACAAAACCTACTTGTTCATCCGCCGATATCTGTAAGCTGCCATCCAGCCAAAAACTGTCAATAGTCTTACCCATATTCATGTTACCGTACTTCACTGTATCCAGGTAGTGTTGCAAGGGGGCTTTGCCAATGCGCCTTGCCAACTCACGGTAGTAGTTCACACAGCTTTGCCTGAAGGCCTCGCGCATATTCATGTCCTTGTTACATACTTCGCGGCTATTCTTTACACTGTCCCATTTTATGATGTATTGCTCGTCGGGTGCAGTGGCGGTTTCCAGTCCCACCAGTGAGTTAAATATTTTGAAAGTGGAGGCCGGGGTAAAGCGCTGCAGGCAACGCTCCTTGTTGTAATAATGCATTGCTTCGTGGTTATTATCGCGCAGCATAAAACAGGCATTCTTTATGCCATATGCCTCGTAAAGCCTTGCCCAGTCTGTATGCTCATGCATCCGCACCTCGCGGCATGATGATGTAAATAAAGCAGCCGATATACAAACAGCCACCAAAATGCCTAAACGCATAGTATTATTTTTTGCCAATATGCCGCAAAGGTAAATGAATGTTGGGCTATAAAAGAAGGATAAACAGTACTCATTTAGCGGCCTTACCTAAATAATTCCCCTGTTTGTCAAATTCGTAGTATTTGGCCCCGGCCAGCACCTTGAAGCTAACATGGTCGTTGGCCAATATTATTTTGCTCGCCTCATCTATGGTTGGGTAATAATGGCTCATGTATACACGGGCAGCTTCCGGCAGTTCCTCTTCTTTTATGATCACATGCGTTTCAAGCCTTGCACCTGCTGCGTTGTACACGGTTTGCATCTTATATTTATTCTGCTCAAAGGTTGCTATGTAGCGGCCTCCAATCAGTTCCCATTCTCCTGTAACACCGGGGAAATCTTTAATAAATACAATACTAATGGCCTTGGGTACGGCTTCAGGGGCTATTTTCTGAGCAGTCGCCGAAAATGAAAGCAAAGTGGATAAGAGCATCAGGAAACTGCAGGCTTTCATCGGAACAGATTTAAACTTTCCACATTACATATGAAAAGCTATTCTATGCCAACAAAAAACGTACCAGCAATTAGTCGAAGGACTGGTTGCTGGCGGCTGATATACGCAGCATACGGTCATATTCCGCCGCCGAAAGATCGTTGAAGAAGTAATGTACCGGGTTGATCTTTTCACCATTCTTTATCACTTCGTAGTGGCAGTGTGGCCCGGTGCTCTTACCTGTGCTGCCTATCCAGCCTATTACCTCGCCGCGCTTTACATGCTGTCCCAGCCTTGCTTTTATTTTCACCATATGGCCGTATAGCGACTCGTAGCCAAAACCGTGGTTGATGATCACATGATTGCCATAGCCGCCCGGATCAAAGTTTGCTTCGGTTATAGTGCCATCGCCGGTAGCATAAATGGGTGTGCCCATAGCGGCAGCGAAATCGAGCCCGGTGTGCATTTTTACGGTCTTGTATATGGGGTCGATACGGTAACCAAAGCCGGATGCCAGGTGGTTGAGATCCTTGTTGGATATCGGCTGAATGGTGGGTATGGAGTGCAGCATTTGCTCCTTTGAGCGCACCAGGTGCTCTATTGTATCATCGGAGTGCTGCTGTACCAGTATGCGGTTCCTGAGTACGCTTATCTGGGTCTTCACTTGCTCCATCACTTCCTCGGGCTTCATGTAGGCAAACTCACGTGGGTCTATATTGCTGTAGTCCTTACCGTAGCGGATACTGTCGGGTATGGGTGCTGCCTCGAACACGCTGCGATATATAGTATTATCCCTGGCTTCCAATTCAGATACGGCTTTATTGAGGGCATTTATCTGGGCCTGCAGCTCGCTATAGTCATCGCGCATACTATTCATGCTGTTGCGCATCTTTTTCTCCTTGGGCGAATCGAGGAAGCGAAATGCTACGGCTACTATGATGATGGCCGTAACCGCAGCTGCCGACAGGAAACCCAATACACGCAAAAAGCGGGCTTGCCAAGGTATCTCTACCTTCTCAAACTTATGCGTATCCGTATTGTAGAAATATTTTTTTTCCCGCCGCTTCAAAACTGTGGTGTGTAGGGTAAAGTTAATAGTTAAGGGCAAATTTTTTCCGCTTGGATGGCAAGTTCCTTAAGTGGCATTTAACCGCAAAGGCGCGAAGACGCAAAGAGATCAGCTAAACAATGTGCACCCAATGACTATACATTGACTATGTCGGATAGACAGCATCGGCGCTCAAACGGATGCCAATGACATTAGCTTAAATAATTATTTCTCCTTTTTCTGCTGGAAATTATAATTTCCTCTTTTTTAGGACAATCAGCGGAAATGCTTGCCAGGATTGTCATATGCGTGGAAATAATTATTTCTCGTTATTTCCTGTTATTTCCCTTTTTCTCCAAAAAGGGAAATAACTTCTTTTCGTAATGTCATCAGATTTCCGAAATCCCGACTCAAAATACTTTATCCCGCTCCCGATTTCAGGGAGACCCTGCATCGCTTAACCCGATGAAAAATCGGGATTCTTTTACAATTTATTTCAAAGAACTTATGCTAATAATTTTAAATTATTAGCAACAAAGCAAGTTACGAAATGGGGAGGGGCGACTCCAAATAATGTGGATAAAATGACATAAAATCATAATTGCTTATGTGAAGGAGTATAGTACCCGAAACGGCGATTGGTTATCTTTAAGCAAACACCTGCGATGAAAATATTTACTTTCCTGTTACCGGCATCGCTTGCTTGTTACCCTGCAGCAGCAAAACAAAATAACCCGGTGAAGAGCTACCTTGATTATGTCTACAAGGCCGAGCATGATATAGCCCAAGGCAACTATGCAGGAGCCTCGCTGTATTACGACAGCGCTTTTGCTACCGGCTTTCATCCATGGGCTGCGGATATCTATAACTACAGCTTGTGCGCGATAGCTCAAAAGGACCTTAAACAAACGTTGCGACTATCGAAGATGCTGGTATTGAAAGGCGCCGATCTTGTCTTCTTTCAAAAGGAAATTTACCGGCCGTTCGCCCGATCGGCAGAATATAAGGAGCTGGAAAAACAATACCCTAAACTTAAACAAGAACGCTCAAAACATATCGACACGAAGCTGGTGCAGCAACTGAAAAATTATGTTGCGGTCGACCAATCACTACATCGACAATTGCCAAATCCATCCAACGAATTTCAACGAAGAGTACATAACCAAGACGACTCCCTTGCCAGGGTCCTCAATACCTTGCTGCAAAAACACCAATATCTATCGGAAGATATTCTTGGCGGGAGGTTTGAAGATACTATACTCAATGCAGAACCCATATGGGGCATTATCGCGCTCCACCAATTTGAAGGCGAGGGAACCATCCTGTTTAAAACAGTCAATAATGCCATCCACTATGGTAAGCTAAGACCTGACATCGGACTGGAATGGATCCAACATGGAAATTTTACCAAAGTTGTATACACAAGCAACTATTTTATCCTGAATGATACCTTGAGGGAATGGGAAATCAAAAAAGCCGGCCTTACAAATCCAAGCATCTTTTTATTGTCTGAGCAAGCTACAAAAAAAGAAGAAGAATTGCAGGACTATTACCATATCGACGATCCTGGAAACATCATAGACAGGCTGTACTTCAATTATTCAAGGCTTTCAAAACGTACCGCTGCTTACACAAATGGCTTTTTGATAAGCCCGAAACCCAGCATAGTAAATGGCCCGGACCAACTGAAAGATCAATTCCGTAAAACATCAGTTGTAGTTCATCGAACAAATAAGTAGCCTGTTTATTTATTGCAGTGAAGACGTAGTCTCTCCATTCGAATAAACAGTAGCTGCGCAACTTAGCTTAAAACTACTTTAACGCAACCTTCACATTATAAACAAGATCATACTAATAAATGAACTTCTAAATTTATATTTTGCAGATCGCAGGTAGTAAATCATCCGTTTGATCTGTCTATATTAAATACCTATGAGATCATTAATACTAAGCGCCCTGGCAATTACATTATTTGCTATCGCATCGAATGCCAAAGAGGAACTTATAGTTAAGTACAGCACCCACGATTGTCTTTTTTGCAATATGCAACTGATCAGCATGCAAAAAATAAAAGGCGATATCAATAAGAGTATCATAATCAAAGAGGAATACCGTGACGATGAATCGCTGGCAGACACTAAAACACGGGCAACAGACCTGGGTTTTAAGATCAAATATTCCGACTCATTATACTATTCAATCGACAGCACAGAACGCAGCATGGTATACCTGATAGGCGGCGGACACCTTTTGTACAGCGGGTATTTAAAAACCATTGAGATCGATAAAATTAATGAGTTGGTAAAAGGGGAAGAAGAAAAGGGCCATATAAATTTCCCGAAACTTATTTTGACAAGGCAAAATGAACAATATATATACATATCCGGGGACTACAAGTATATTTTGCAGATAAGTAAAAAGTCGCTCAACCAGGTTTATGATACCATTTATGTGTTCACACCTACACTGAAAACAGAATTATTCAAAGCGCACTATGCCAATAATTACAAGTCGCATTTGGATAGTTTCCTGTCGTTGACCAAGGAAAACAGCTTGCCAAATACCTTTAGAATTACAGATATCCAGGCTGATGACGATTCGTTATGGGTCCTTTGCTATACCAATACGATCGAGCGCATTGACACTAATTATAGAATGGTAAATCTACCTTTTTTACTGCTGTATCTGGGCAATTCATTAAAGAAAATAATTTCGCTTGACTATATTACTCCTTTAAAAAATAAGGATGAAGTTTATAACGTCAGCACGTCATCGTTCTTTAAGGACAATAGTGATTTTTATCTTGCTGTGCGAAAAGACGATCTCAATAATAAAAATGGTTTATTTACAAAAGGAATACTGAAAGGGAATATACTAACTCCCGGTACTCTGTTGCCATATTATATGGCTGATTACATTTCGGTGAGCAAAACAGGGTACATGCTAGCAGATAAAGTGTATTCAAATGGCATGCTCAATAACGCCTATTCCGATGAATTTTATGACCTGCATGAAAACAAAACAATCAAATTAAACATAGATCATAACGAGAATAATTTTAAATCCAGCGCAGTCACGAACCTCCGGTTCAAAACAAATTTCAAAATAGAAACGTTCAACTATGACAGTGGGAAATTGCAGGTTGTCTATAAGAGCATGGATTCCTTGTTGCTTGCCCGGTTCATTAGAAAAGGAGATAAGGTCACTCAAACGTCCAGATCCGTTCTTTCCACTTCCTATCCGAACAAAGAAAAATTCGCCAACGGAATAGTATGTGATAATGAGGGCATTTATAGCTATAGCTATGCGGATAACAGGTTTTATTACTATCGCTATAAAGACTTGAAATAAAATTACAGTTACAAAACTATTGTAATGAAGACGCCGTCTCCCCCGTAGTATAAAACGGCGGCAAGGGGTAGCCCAGCCCTTCCATAATATGCTCCAGGTCGCGCTCGGTGGCGGGGTCGTAGCGCTTGTTCAGGTTATGTCCGTTGAGGCGGGCCCATGTTTGCCATTTCATGGCCTCGAAGGGATTTTTGAAGTCGTCTATTATCTTATAGAGGTTCAGGCCTGTTTGCCTGCCTATTAATTTTATCAGCAGTACGCCCTGTGTTACATTCAGCCCCTTCACCTTGTCCTCGAACTGTGTACGCATCTCATCTTCCTTTGCATTCACAAAGCGCTTGCGCTCCTGGCGGCCCAGATTGGGCTCTTTGAACTTCGCATCTATCTCGTTGAACAGTTTCGTGGCTGCGTTGAGGTAGGGCAATATGCTCATTACATAATAGCGCATCTGGTTGTAGCGGTAGCGGGCAGTATCATTGGCCCACTTGCGCTCGTCGGTTATCTTTACCTCGGGCAGCTTCACCGTATACATGGTATCATAGGTAACAGCGGGCTGCGATTGTTGCGCCTTTGCAGGCATACCGGCAGCACATAGTATTACTAAAAGGAAAGCCAAAAACATTCTCATACACAAGAGCATTGCAACATCTGTACCAAAATTACGGGAAGGCTTGTTATCGCGGTCATAAATTGCCTGCAAGGGGCCTAAATGAGCGCAAATCGTGTTCCTTTTTCTTATTTTGCAGTATGCTGCGCCTAAGACTACTGCTTGTATTGTGTATCGTGTTATGTAAAACTGTTGCGGCCCAGGAAGTTTACGGGGCCAGCGACGGCGTGGTGGCATTCCATTCCAAAGCTGCGCACGAGCTC
Organism: Bacteroidetes bacterium UBA1947; assembly: GCA_002336915.1. Taxonomy (GTDB): domain Bacteria; phylum Bacteroidota; class Bacteroidia; order Chitinophagales; family Chitinophagaceae; genus MKUN01. The sequence continues at coordinate 45,983 of DDET01000047.1, forward strand.
ATACGCGCCTCGTCCGACAAGTTGAAATGCGCCCTCGATACCAGGAAGAAACAGTTTGCATTCAGGCTCTCTATGGTAACTTTTATGGGTTTCAACAGCCCCTTGCAGCGCGAGCATTTCAATGAAAATTATATGGAATCAGAGCGCTTTCCCGAGGCCACGTTCTCAGGCAAGATCATCGAGGATGTGGACCTGGGCAAAGACGGCGAATACGATGTGCGCGCCAAAGGAAAGCTCAACATCCACGGACTGGACCAGGAGCGCATTATTAAAGGGCATGTGAGTACGAAAAATGGGAAAATAAGCCTGAAGGCGGATTTCATAGTGTCGCTGGCCGATCATAATATCAAAATACCCCGCGTGGTGTATGATAAGCTGGCACCCGATATATCTGTAACTGTGAATGCTATACTAACACCCGGCAAATGAGAATACGGGCCCTTGCCATAACGCTATTATCGCTATCAGGCTTTGCAGCTATGGCACAGGAACCCTTGAAAAGGGATTTCTGGCTTAATGAATCCAACACGCCGGTAAATGTAAATGCACTCTTCCAGGATGCCACCGGGTATGTATGGGTAGGCGCCGATGATGGCCTATACCGCTTCAATGGCCGGGCATTCACAAAAATATATGATACCATCCACCAGCCTGTTACCGCATTGTCAGGTATCAACGGCTTGCTATATGCGGGCTTTGGCAATGGCAAAACGGCCATTGTAGATCACGACACCCTGCGGCCCTTTATCATTAAAAACAAAGCCCCTGCCAGCGCTATAAGGTATATGTATGCAGGAACAAACGGCCTGTTATGGCTTTGCAGCGAAGAGGGCGTTTTCGCAGTGCTGAATAATGTGGGGATGGTATTCGATGCAGCGCAGGGCTTGTCGGACAACTTCAGTTACACACTAGTGGCGGGCCGCGACAAAATAATGGTTGGTACTGACCAGGGCATAAATGATGTTTGCCTGAAAAACGGCAAACCGTATGTAAGCACCTACACCTCGGCAAAAGGCCTGCCCGACAATATTGTAAAAGTGATACAAGCCTGCGAAAAGAAAAACACTTTCTGGATAGGCACGCAGGATGGCGGGATAGCATTGCTGGGCAATGGCAAACTAAGAAAGTATGAGGGACAATGGGACTGGGGGGAAATAAATGATATTATAGCCATGCCGGGCAACCGAGCCTGGGTGGCCACGAGAACCGGCTACCTGCTGGAGGTAAGCCTTGACAGCAGTTTTCATATTACGTCTTACCAGTTCAAAGACCGTAAGCTGAATAAAATACTGGTCACTAAAACAGGCAACATATGGTGCGCTACCAATAAGGGTGTAACTATAGTCACAGCTGAATATGCATCGGGCACTAAGTTGCCTGCGCCTTATTCTATGGAGAACCTGAGCGCACTGGTAGTGGACAGTAGTGGAGAACTGTGGTTCGCAGAAAATACAGAATTGTACCGCACCTGCCTGCGCGATACAAGCCATGCTGCAGTGCACATAATGTCGGCAAAGGAGCGTATTACATGCCTGTATGCCGATAGCCGGAATATATTATGGATAGGCACACTGGGCAAAGGCGTATGGTATATAGCCCCCGGGCATGCACCTGCCCCTGTGACCGGCATAGATGCGCTGGACAATGGCAGCATACTAAGTATTACCGGCAGGGGCACCAATACCTGGATAGCAGGCCTTAACGGCGTTGAAGAGATAGCATACAATAATGGCAGGATACATGCTGTGCATCATTATAATAAGCTATCGGGCATTGGCAGTGATTATGTGTACCAGTTGTACTGCGACCGCTCCGGCCGCATCTGGATGGCTACCGATGGTGCGGGCATATGCATGTTCGACGGCGAAAAATTCCATACCTGGGATTCCGCATCCGGCTTCGACAGTAAAGTAGTGTACAGCGTGACCCAGGACGCTGCGCTTAACATATGGGCCGCCACGCTCAATAAAGGCCTGTATCGCTATGACGGCAACAGGTGGCAGCAATTCAATAAAAACAACGGGCTTCGCGACATTAATATCTCATCAGTTGCCGCCAATGCCGGCGGACAGGTGGTGATAGTACACCAGAAAGGAATTGACGAATGGTATAACAGCGCAAAGGACTTCAGGCACTTTAACAGCCGCACCGGCCTGGGCATTGATAGCATTACCAATGTGCTCAATTGCAGCGCAACAGACAAAGAGGGGAATGTGTACGTGCCCTATGACAAGGGTTTTCTATTGTTCAAGAACACGGGTAGCCTTGTCGATTTTACACCAGCTGTTAACATTACCAACATTCTCCTGTTCTTCAAGTCGGTGGTAGCAGGCACCAATAAGTTTTCTTACAATGCCCATGACATCACTATAAAGTTCGACGGCATCAGCTATACCTACGTGGAGCAAATGAACTACAGGTATATGCTGGAAGGCTACAATAATACCTGGGTAAATACCCGCGATGAGGAAGTGACCTTCCTTGAGCTGCCGGCGGGCGATTATAAATTCCGCGTGCAGGCATGCCTGAAAAACAGCTTTGATAAATACAGCGAGGCCGACTATTATTTTACCATAGCTGCCCCCTTCTGGAAAACGCCATGGTTCCTGGGCCTGTGCCTGCTGGTGATCCTCGGCCTTGTGTACCTGTACATTTATCTCAGGGAGCAGAACCTGCGGAAGGTATCGCGCCTGCAGGAAGAAAGGATGATGTTTGAATACGAACACCTGAAGAGCCAGGTAAACCCGCATTTCCTGTTCAACAGTCTCAATACCCTTGCCAGCCTTATAGAAGAGAACCCCGATTCGGCTATCGACTATACGGTGCAGCTCTCCGATCTCTACCGCAATATCCTCACATTCCGCGATAAAGACCTTGTGATATTGAAAGAAGAGATAGATATCCTTACCTCTTACATCTATATACAGCAAAGCAGGTTTGGCAATGCGCTGAGGGTGAATATCGACATCCCGGAGAAACTGCTGAGCACCAAAAGCATTGTTCCCCTTTCGCTGCAGCTGCTGGTTGAAAACGCTATAAAGCACAACATTGTATCGCAAACCATACCGCTGATCATTAACATAACCGCGACAGAAGACGAGATATCGGTGCGCAACAGCCTGCAACCCAAGTATAACAAAGAAAAAGGCTCAGGCCTTGGCCTGGTAAATATTTACAAGCGCTATCGCCTGTTAACAAAAAGAAAAATAACTTACGGGCCTGATAATAATGAATATGTCGTAAAATTGCCATTGTTATGAACATCGTTATCATAGAAGACGAGCTGCCGGCCTACAAAAGGCTGAGCAAACTGGTGATGGATACATTGCCCGCCGCTAATATCGTAGCGCACCTCGATAGCGTAAAGCTGTCGAAAGAATGGTTCGAGCTCAATAAAGCGCCCGATCTTGTTTTCCTGGATATCCAGCTGGCCGATGGTTCGGGGCTGGACCTGATCAAAGAGGTAAAAATGGGCTGTCCCGTTATCTTCACCACTGCATATGACGATTATGCTCTGGAGGCCTTTAAAACCAATAGCCTGGCATACCTGCTGAAGCCGATAAAAAAAGAAGACCTGGAAACTGCCCTGCAGAAATTAAAAGACCTTAGAAAAATATTCAGTGCCGCCCCCCTTGCTGCGGATACTGCCCCACCCGAATATAAAAAACGGTTCATTATCCGCTTCGGTGAACATATAAAGACACTTGCTGTTGAAGACATAGCCTATTGCTTTAGCGAGAACAAAGCCACTTATGCACGCACCTTCGATAACAAGAGCTATCCCATGGACCACAATCTTGATACGCTGGAACAAATGCTGGACCCCCGCAACTTTTTCAGGATCAACAGGCAGTACCTAATAAATCTTAAGTCTATCCACGATATGAAAACATACAGTAAAGCACGAGTTATCATTACACTGCAACCACAGGCAAAGGAACAACCCGTGGTAAGTTCTGAGCGTGCCGCCGACTTTAAACAGTGGCTGGGGGGCGAATAAGCAACCTGGGACAAAGCATATTGCTATTCAATATATTACTCGTCCCTCATTATTCCCGTTTCATCCTGATGCGTTCAAACTGGCGTATATTACTGCTTACTTTTGTCATGGGATAGCGATATCCCTGTATTATGCGCCGTAAAACTGTAAGGAACATATTGTTAATTCTTGTCGCCGCTTTAGTAGTTGGGGCAGCTGTGGGATATAAAATGTGGACAAAGCCCCGTCAAAAGGCGGAAGATGCGAAAGGATTGGCCATCCCGGCAATGGATCTGGGGAAGGCTTTCAGTACCGATGAAAACAAAGCCAATGGCCTGTATCTGAACAAGGCGATAGAAGTAACAGGCACTATAAGCGAAATAGATAAGAACCAGGATGGCGGAACAATGATATTATTAGACACAGGAGACCCTAACCTACCTATACAATGCACCATGCGTGAAAAAAATATAGTTGCGGAAAAAGGCAAGACGGTTACTATAAAAGGATTCTGTTCCGGCAGTAGTATAACCGGTGTGCTGCTTACCGATTGTATATTAAAGTAAAAATTAAAACGCTGACATTGAAATTAAGAACGATCGTACCGGTGCTTTTGGGAGTAACAGTCACAACTTTGATATTTTTATCCTGCCAGCATCAGCCTTATGTGCTGCCTGCAGATCAACGGACCGGTGACCCCAATATTTGTTTTGAGCGCGACATATTACCCATTTTTGCAACAAACTGCTCGAAGAGCGGATGCCATATGGGCAATGGGGGCGAGGGTGACAACTGGACGTTCACCACTTACGACAACATTATACGCAAGGGCATAGTATACGGCAATCCTGCCGCAAGTAAGATATACCAGGTGATAGCACACACCGCGGGCCCGCAAATGCCTCCAAAATCGGAGCCTGCTTTAACACAGGCGCAGGTAGACCTGATTTCCCGTTGGATAGCAACGGGTGCTGTTAATGGCACCAACTGCCCCAGTGCCTGCGATACAACGATATATACATACAGTGGCGCCGTGCAGCCGATAATGGCTACTTATTGTACAGGTTGCCATTATAACGGAGCCCAGGACGTTGGCAATATCAGGCTTGATGACTACAGCAGGGTAAAGCTTGCAGCAGGCGATAGTGCAAAATTCCTTGGCTCGATCAGGCATACTCCCGGTTATGTGGCCATGCCGCAGTCAGGTGTACAGTTATCCGACTGCCAGGTAACACAAATAGAGCGTTGGATAAAAAATGGCATGCAAAATGATTAGTAATAGGAAAGACATGAAACAAATAAAGAACAGGAAAGGTTTAAAGGCGGTACTTATACTGGCATTGCTGGTTATGTTGACCGGTCTGGGCAGTTGCTACAGAGACAAGGCCGACCAGGTATACCCGGGCACAAATGCAGGCGGTGTTACCTGCGATACTACCAATGTTACCTACTCAGGCACTATCAAAGGTATAGTGGAACAACATTGCTCCATTACCGGCTGCCACGATGGCAATAGTTACCCAGCCTACCCAATGAGGACCCGGGACGAAATATATGCCAATTGCGTGCAAACCAATAAGCTGTTAGGCTCTATAAGGCACGAGAGCGGTTTTGTAGCTATGCCGCAAGGCGCTGTAAAACTAGACGATTGCACGATAAACAAAATAACCGCCTGGGTAAACAACGGCGCATTAAACAACTAATTTTTATCACCACGAATATATTATCCATTATGAAAAAGATCACGATAGCGGCATTTTTAGTTTGCTTTTCAAGCGCACTGTATGCACAGAAGTTTATGACACGTACCGGGCAGATTTCTTTCTTCTCCCATACACCACTTGAGAATATTGATGCTATCAATAATGAAGCGTCAGCAGTGCTCGACGGCAGCACGGGCGCTATAATCTTCCAGGCAGCAATAAAAAGCTTTAAGTTCGAACGTGCACTTATGGAAGAGCACTTCAACGAGAATTACATGGAAAGCGACAAATATCCCCGCGCCGATTTTAATGGTAAAATAACGAACCTGTCGACTGTTAATTTTTCAAAAGACGGCAGTTACAACGTTATAGTAAGTGGTAAGCTCACTATGCACGGTGTCACTAAAGATGTAAGCACACCGGGTACCCTGACCGTAAAAGGTAAAGAGGTGACAGCACAGTCAAAATTCAAAATTATTCCCGGCGATTACAATATTAAAATACCTTCGCTGGTAAAAGACAAAATTGCTAAGGAAATATCGGTATCAGTGAACAGTGTTTTCCAACAGAAATAATTTTAACCCTGCATAAAAAGATCTTGAATGAGCTTTAAAGCCATAGCACTCACATTACTGCTTTCACCGGCACTTTATACCGGCAGTATAGCACAAACAGATACTGCCAATAACGACCTGATGAAGATGCTGGACACCGATGCAACTGCAAAAGGGCACAAGGAATACACTACAGCTACATTCAAAGCTACCAGGATAGTAAATGGCCATAGCATAGAGAACGTGGGGAAGGGTGTGCTTGACTTCAGGATATCGCACCGTTTTGGTACGCTCAACCAGGGCGTGGGCAATTTCTTTGGCCTTGACAATGCTACCACCAAGCTAAGCTTCGACTATGGTATTACCGACTGGCTAATGATAGGCATAGGCCGCAGCACCTTCGAAAAGGAGTACGATGGCTTCTTCAAGGCCAAGCTGCTCCGCCAGACCGAGAACAATAGTATGCCCTTCAGCCTCAGCTATGTAGGCGCCATGTCTTGCCAGAGCATGAAGGAGCAGGTAGCGCCGGGGCAAACTTATTTCTTCAGCAACCGCCTGTATTATGCCAACCAGCTATTGATCGCCCGCAAGTTCAGCAAATGGCTGTCTCTGCAGGTGATGCCTACTTACATACACTATAACATTGTACCTACCACACCGGAGTCGAACGATGTATTGGCAGCAGGCATAGGCGGACGTATAAAACTGAGCAACCGCATAGCCTTAACGGGTGAGTATTACTATGTTATACCGGGTTTTATGCTCAATGGCTATCATAATTCCATCTCCGTAGGTATAGATATAGAGACCGGCGGCCACGTTTTCCAGCTTATGTTCACCAATTCCACGGGTATATCCGAACGTGCATTTGTGGGACAAACAGCGGGTGATTGGGGCAAAGGCGATATACACTTCGGCTTCAATATCTCGCGCGTGTTCACGGTAGTTCGCCCGAAAGAATTTAAAGACAGTAAAAAATGGTAATTCTTTTTCAATTATAATTAGTATATTTGAAATAAGAAGTAGTATTTTTCATAAGGTGTAAATGGAGCTTTGGCATTACTGCTAAAGCTTCTTTTTTTATATAAAATATTGAAGCCTGTGCGGATGAACGCACAGGCTTTTATTTTTAAGGCTCCGCGGGGTTTTACATCGGCACGCCCGATTTTGCTCTCTTCTTCCTCTCCTGTTCTTCTATCTTTTGCTTTGCTTCTTCCAGCTTTCGCACTTCGGCAAGGTGTAGCTCGTTAATGTCTTTTTTATAAAGGCTGTATGCTTTCCATATAGGCGGCTTGGTAGCCATGCAGTCCAGCGCCATATACAAGGGTGATACCTTGAAAGAATACAAAGGCGACAGCCAGCGATAACCTACACCTATCGAATCGGTAGCGTTCTTTACCGCATGCCAGTAGAAAGGCGGATTCCAGAATACATCGCCGGGTTTTAAATGCACTGAGTAGCCATCCATGTACCTGAACAATTCGTAAGGAGCTTCAAAGTTGAGCTCGAAAGGATTGAATGGGCCTGCTTCTACTTTTGAAGGGGCATTGCGGTACACATTCCTCACCGGCGAGGGATCGATGATGGGCGCATAATAATTAGAGTACAGCACCCACTTCTTTTCGCCATATACCTGCACGAACAGGTTTGACTGGTTGGCATTATGCAGCGAAGTATAAGAACCTTCGCCGCCTATAAATACCTGGAAGGCATCAAACCATACAGGGTTTGTTCTTCTTGCACGCAGCCACTCGTAGTCAAAATCCTCCAGGTGCTCAGGGTGGCGCGATAGCAGGGGATAAAAGCGGTAGTATTTACTGCCGCCACTGCGTATATTATCTATTACAGCTGCCAGGGTGGTCAGTTCATAGGGAAAGTCTTTTTTATCCTGGTCCACCAATACTATTTCGTCATCGCCATGCAGATCTTTAAAATACCCCAGAGACCATTTTTTCACGCAGTCCCAATCTTTGGCGGCGCCTTCCATCACTACGGGTATGCCCTTTTTCACGTAGTGGTTCTTAAACTCCTCCAGGCTCAGGTCGGTACGGCGCTCTACAGGCATTATCCTCCCCTCACCATGCGATATGAGCTCCTTTTTCAGATCCTCATAATATTTTGCCCGGTTGCCAAACAATTTTTTGCGGCCAAAAAAGTGATCGGAAAGCTGGTATATGCCATATTTAAAGCGCTGGCCACCGGTCATATTTCTCTGGAAATCCCTGTATTCTGCATCCATAAACGTCTGGTTTTCTACATTTTCTATAATAATACCCTGTTCTCAAAGTTAACTAATTTGGGATTAATATATCATCCACCACATGCCTGTCCAACACAATTTTTTCTCCATTTTGGGTATATACCTGGTTGAGAATAACCCGGAAGTTTTGTACTGCCGCGCTATTCTTATAGCCCCCTGTTTTTGAGTAGCTGTACAAATGGTTCGGTGCGCGGAAATATGATGGAAGGAAGCGTTGCCTGAGCATTTTATTCCTGGTGGCGAAGTAGGCTTTTATGAACAGGTCATAAGCTTCCTTTTTCTGCGGTTCATACATGTTCCGGCCACTTTGCGCTTCAAGCATCTTAAAACCATCGGGGCCGGATTGCCTTATCGCTTTTACGGTTTTATAGTTGTTGGTATAGCCGAAGCCAGTAATGCGCAAGAGGGGCTTATTCACCAAAAAATAAAAGTTGTCGTATTCGTACCATTGATGGTAAGGGTTCATTTCGTTCTTATCCAGCTCATATACTTTCCCATCGGCACAGGCTACTTCGTAAGTGAAATATTGGTTCACCGGTGTATCATACCAACCTATCATTATCGGTTTCAGCCAGAGGATAGAGAGTGGAATAATGATTAGAGATGCAATAAAACCCCGCTTTGTAAAAAGCTCGTTTTCTAAATACTTGCTGTAGTATATGAGCAAACAGCACAGCGCGATGTCTACAACCATCCACTTCCAGAAGAGCATGCTGCCCGAGATAAATATGCCCGTATGCATCAGGGTAAATAAGACCAGGAATATGATAGCTGCCTTGCGTGACCTTAGCAGGAACAAACCCGAGAGCTCAATGAGCAAGACCAGGCCCTGTAGTATTATCCTGTACCTTGAAAGTATTGCTGCTATTGAACGTATCGTAGCCTCGCCGGTATTTGCCAGCCAGCCACGATAGTGCACATTTACAAAAAGATCGCCGGGATTGTTCTCCGCCACCCAACCATATAGCAGGGGCTGCATACTTATCTTCTTCACACCCGTCATAAAATAATTGGCGCCTACCAGGCACAGGATAAAATACAGGAAATGTGCTTTAAATGTGGGTATAAACAAGCGCACATAAGTATGGGCGATGAACATGACCTGCACATCGAAAAGTACCCGCTTATCAAACAATGGAAAGCCTACCACGGGATAGTTGAACTGCGAGCGGTAGACATAAGCAAAGGCAAGGAAAAGCGGGCTTAACAGCGGGTAGCGCAGCAAGGCTACAGCCAGCAGCACCAGCACTACCCTGTCGGGATAGAAGGCGTGGTCGAGGTAGTAATTATAGTCGTAGGTGGATAGCTCCCATGCCAGCGCCATGGCTGCTGTGAATATGAGGATGCGGCTTGCCTTATCGAAAGTGATCTTCCTTTCTGCCAGCTGCCCTCCCCTTACCAGCAGCGGAATGTAGAACAATACCAGACCTACGGCAAAATATGGGTTCAGCAGTGCGGACAGTAAGATGGATGAGGAGTGGTAAGGCTCCGCGCTCAACAAGCCTGGCACATTAGTGCCGCCGAATATTTTACTGTTCAGCCAGGCGAAGGTGCTTAAAAAGCCATTGAAAAAGATGTGCTCCGCTATGGCATGGTAACAGGCGTACACCAGCAGCACAGCTGCCAGCTGTACCGCGTATCTTTCAGTCGATGATCTTTTCCCGGTTAAGCCTTCTGCCATATTGCCTTCTAAAATAGAAAACGTCCCGCTATAAATAGCAGGACGTTTTGAAATAAATATGTTGCAGCTTATGCCTGTACCAGTGTATCGAGTACCTGGTTCATGCTGCGTACAGCATCAGCGCTCTTGTTGAATGCTTCCTGTTCGCTTGCATCCAGCTTGTAGTCTATGATCTTTTCCCAGCCGTTGCGGCCTATTACTACAGGTACGCCGAGGCAGATGTCTTTCTGGCCATATTCGCCATCGAGGGCTACGCAGCAAGGGAATACTTTCTTTTCGTTGCGGATGATGCTCTCCACCAATGCGGCTCCCGCAGCACCCGGTGCATACCATGCTGAAGTGCCCAACAACTTAGTAAGTGTAGCACCACCTACCATGGTATCGGCAGCTATTTGTTTGAGTTGCTCGTCGCTCAGCATGTTAGATACCGGTGTACCGTTCACTGTAGCGAGGCGTGTAAGTGGTATCATGGTAGTATCGCCATGGCCGCCTACTACTACTGCATGCAGGTCGTTCTGCGAGCAGTTGAGGGCCTGCTGTAAATATGTTTTGAAGCGTGAGCTATCAAGTATGCCGCCCATACCTATAACACGGTGTTTGTCTATGCCTGTAGCTTTCAGCGTCAGGTAGGTCATCGTGTCCATAGGGTTTGATATAACCACTATGATGGCGTTGGGTGAATATTTGAGGAGGTTCTTGCTAACGTCTTCCACTATACGTGCATTGGTGCCTATCAGCTCTTCACGCGTCATTCCAGGCTTGCGGGGTATACCTGAAGTTATTACCACGACATCGGAACCAGCGGTCCTGCTGTAGTCGCCGGTCACGCCTGTAACGCGGGTATCAAAGCCCAGCAGTGCAGAGGTCTGCATGATATCGAGTGCCTTGCCTTCAGCAAATCCTTCTTTAATGTCCACGAGTACCAGTTCTTCCACCAGTTCTTTGCGGGCAATGTTGTCGGCACAGGTAGCGCCAACGGCACCGGCACCTACTACAGTTACTTTCATTTTATAATATTTTTATTGTGGGTTAATTAAAATTCCGGGCAAATATAGATAAGTGTGGGTTTGGTAACAAATGATATATGTCAGGGTGGGTAGTTAATATTATGAGTGTGGATAACGAATAATAAATAATGTTAATTTCCGGTTCCTGACACCATTTTTCATTTCCGGTTTTTAGATCGGCAATCTGCGGAAAAGGTTGCCGGCAATACCATATGACGTTTCAGTATCATTTCTGGTTATTTCCGGTTTTCCCAGTTTGTGTCACCTCCAGTTACTTCCGAAGGCTTCCAGTTATTTCCGATTCATTTCTGGCCGGGTTCGCTCATGATATCGTGAGATTGCTTTCCCGATATGCAACTGGTCCGGCTGTCGCAACCACGCACAGGGGCTAAACTTGCACCTTGCAATGACGCGAGGTGGCCCACAAAGCAAGTTACGAAAGAGAGGTAGGGGGTTCCAAATTTTGGGGATAAAATGACATAAAATTGAAATTATTTATGCGTTGTTCTAAGCGGGTTACTTTTTGTACCAATAGTATTTGCCGAACAAGGCCGGATCGAAAACGCGCTTGTCGATAGAATCGTTGACCACACAGTCATGGTATTTCTCGACCTGGAGGAGATGCCCGTTACTGTAAAAGATGGCTTTGGTCTCGACCCAGCAGCCTGCGAGCCGGATGTGGCCTTCGAAGATGGCCTCTTCCTTTGATGTATCATCGTACTTGAGGTAGCGTACCGGCACCAGCATCTCTTTATCTATCCACAACTGGTTACTGTGCTCATCATCTTTATCGGCACCTAATACATACACAGGCTTTCCTTTCCATGTACTGTGGTGGTATTTATCGGTAGCAAAGCCAAGGGCAGTGAAATGAGCGAGCATAGAATCGAAAGGGTAGTAGTACATGCCGCCTAGCAGAAAGACAAATTCATTCACATGGCTGCTGCTGTTAACCAGCTGCCCGTTCTTAAACCTCCAGGAGGAGTCTTTGTTGCATATGTAAGAGTTGCCATTTGCAGGTTCTGTAATATCGATGCGGAAGTTGTAGGGATAGGAGAGGGCCTCATGCCAGGTCTCGCTACGAATGAGGGAATCGTTCCGATAGCGCTCCGTTTCCTGAATGAAATGGAATGTTTTGTGCCAGTGGCCGTGGTAGCGGCTGTGCATTTTATGCAGCAGGTCCACCGAGCTATGCGGTGCTGATACTACAAGCAGTAGTATTAAGAGAATTGTTTTCATGGTCGAGACGCCCTTGCCGGGAATATGGGCATAGGGCAGCCCGTGTTGATCAATGGTGATATGAATACCAAGATAGGAAATCGGGATGAATTATGAAAGTGGAGTGGCAGCAGTTTAGGGGGGACATTTGTAGGGAAACTGCGGTTGCAAACCGACTGATCTGACCAGATACGAGTCGGTTGTGCACAAAGTTCTCCTGCGGAACGCACCAGCCAGGCTATAACATCCTGCCAAGGTCCGATCCCAGTGTTATGCAAATCCAGTTAAGGGGTGTGATGTATTAAGCCTTACGGTTGCGGAAGGTGAGCGTAGCGTGGTCGTAATGCGTCTTTAGCTTTGTGTAAGTATATCTGATCTCTTTGCCTTCCACTTTAAAGTCCACTTCAACCAACTCACCTTTATTAAGACCTTTACTTAATTTATAAGTATAGAACTTAGATATCATTGGCTTGCGTACGGGTGATGGCGCTTTCATGGCGGTAAAATTGAAGGTTAATTATTCTGCGATCTTAACGTAAGTATAGTTGCTGCTACCGGGATGAAAGGTTACTTCTACAAGTTCACCGCGGAATAAGCTCTTCACGCTGTTGAGGATGCTGCTGATGTACTTTTTCATATTTTGGCGATTTTAGAATGTTCGTTTTTCTTTGATGATGTAAAGATGGCGCTACAGGGTGCCACATCAAACTTTTGAGCCTTTGTTAACCGTGGATTTACAAGCGGTTAACGGGCGGTTAACAAATGGGAATATGATCCTTGTCATCGTTTTTAGCCCTGAAAGGCTTTATAGTAGCTGTGTTTACTGACCTTAGTCATCAAAAACGACATCCGCGTAATTGTTAAAAGCGTTAACAAATAGCCCGCTTTGTTAACAAGTGGCAGGGCTCACCACTTAATTTATTTACCTTCGCCGCATAAATAAAACAGGTCCTTTTATGAAGCGCGTTTATGATAATATCCTCCAGACCATAGGCAATACCCCGATGATAAAGCTGCACCGCGTGGTGGCCGACCTGCCCTGCGAGGTGTATGCCAAGGTGGAGACCTTTAACCCCGGCAACTCCATAAAGGACCGTATGGCCCTGAAAATGCTGGAAGTGGCCGAACAGGAAGGTAAAATAAAGCCCGGGGGAACCATCATAGAAGGCACATCGGGCAACACGGGCATGGGTCTGGCGCTGGCTGCTATTGTGAAGGGCTACAAGTGCATATTTGCGACCACAGACAAACAATCGAAAGAGAAGGCGGACATATTGAAAGCCATGGGCGCGGAAGTGATAGTATGTCCCACCAATGTGGACCCTGCCGACCCCCGCTCTTACTACTCGGTATCGAAGAGGCTGGCTACGGAGATACCCAACTCATGGTATGTGAACCAGTACGACAACCTGGCCAACAGGCAGGCGCATTATGAACAAACAGGGCCGGAGATATGGGAGCAAACTGAGGGGAAGATAACCCACCTCGTAGTGGCTGCCGGAACGGGTGGCACGATAGTGGGCACGGGCAAATACCTGAAGGAGCAAAACCCTAATGTGCAGGTATGGGCCATAGATACCTACGGATCGCTACTGAAAAAGTGGTTTGATACCGGTGAACTGGACATGGGCGAAGTACATCCTTATATATCGGAAGGTTTTGGGGAGGATTTCCTGCCCCTGAACTATGACCGCAGCGCGCTGGACCTGTTTGAAAAAGTGACCGATAAGGATGGTGCGCTGATGGCACGCCGTATAGCTAAGGAAGAAGGCATATTTGCGGGTTACTCCGCCGGATCGGTAGTAGCGGGACTGCGCCAGCTGAAGAGCAAACTGAAGAAAGGTGACCTTGTGGTGGTGATATTCCACGACCACGGCAGCCGCTATGTGGGCAAGATATACAATGACGAGTGGATGATGGACCGGGGTTTCCTGGAAGTGAAGACCGTGCGCGACCTGATAGGCGGCCTGGGCCGCCGCAGGCTGGTGACCATAGATGAGAATGCCACCGTAGCCGATGCTATGGAACTAATGAAAAAGTATGATATAGAACAGATACCTGTGATGCTGGACGGTGAAGTAACAGGAGCACTTACACAAAGCGGCCTCTTTAAAAGACTAATGGAAAACAGCGAAGTGCGCGAGCAACTGGTGGGCGATGTGAAAGAACATGCTATGCCTGTAGTGGATATGGACATAGCTGTAGAGAGGCTGACGCACTATATAAACAAAGACAATGGCGCCGTGTTGACAAGAGATGAAAGCGGGCAATACAGCATACTAACCAAATACGATATACTTAACGCATTCTCAAAAGGATAAAAACACATTGCGCAGCATCAAAACATTTGCAAAAGACATTTTTAAGAAGCCACCTTCCATTTTCCTGTGGGTGGCTTTGTTTCATATTGCGATGTTGGTGTACCAGGTATGGCTGTATAGTGAATTCCCTTTCCCCTCGATAGCATGGCTGCAGCCGGCATGGATACTAGCCTATACTATCGCATGGCTTTTCGTCTGCGATATGCGCAGGTGGGCAGCATGGCTGTATATCGGGCTTACGGTATCAGACCTGACGCTTTACCTCAGCCTGAAATCGCCGGTGGAGCGTGATCATTACATGAGCTCGATGTTCATCATCAATGTGGCCTTCGGTTTTGCCATCTTAATGTTTTACAAGCGATTTGAATAGATGCAGCGCAGCTTCACAGATATGATGGGCAGAACGGTGGAAGTCAATTATCCGCCACAGCGTATTGTGTCGCTGGTGCCATCGCAAACGGAGCTGCTTTACGACTTAGGGCTTGATGTAGAAGTAGTGGGTATCACCAAGTTTTGCGTGCATCCCGAGAGTTGGTTTAGAAGCAAGACAAGAGTGGGCGGCACGAAGCAAGTGCATATAGATAAAGTGCTGGAACTTAAACCTGACTTAATCATAGCCAATAAGGAAGAGAACCTAAAAGCTGATATAGAAGAGCTGGAAAAGCATTGCCCGGTATGGATAAGTGATATAAAAAACATAGAGGACGGGCTGCGGATGATAGGCGAAGTGGGCATACTGACAGACAAAGAAGAACAAGCCAACAGCATAGTACGCGACATTGCTACGGGTTTTGAAATGCTGCAGCAGGCTGAAACATCGCTAAGAGTGGCCTACTTCATCTGGCGCGGGCCATGGATGAGCGTGGGGCATGATACCTTTATCAGCAATATGATAGAGACCATAGGCTGGCAGAATGTATTGAAAGAAAAGTCGCGCTATCCTGAAATAACGTTGGAAGAGACTGCCGCCTATAAGCCGGAGATGGTATTGCTTTCATCGGAGCCCTACCCTTTTAAAGACAAGCATATTGCCGAAGTAAAAACTGCGATGCCAAATGCCGAAGTACTGCTGGTGGATGGCGAGATGTTTAGCTGGTATGGCAGCAGGATGCTGAAAGCTGTCCCGTACTTTTCAGAGTTAATTCAAAAGTAAAATTCAAAAAATCAAAATTGAATTTGCTTAGGCTTATCAGGCTAAAGCTTTTTCCACAAAATACATTTTCAGCTTTCCCTTGTTCTTAACTTCAAGTTCGCCGCGGCAGGTACATACAAATTGATCTTTTACCAGTTCGTAGGTGCTTTGCGAAATATTTATTTTTCCGGGTTCGCTGTTCTGTTCCATCCGGGCAGCGGTATTAACGGTATCGCCCCAAATATCGTAAACAAATTTCTTGAGGCCCACTATGCCCGCTACTACTGAGCCGCTGTTCAGGCCGATGCGTATATCAAAGGCCATTTCGCCAACCTGCTTTTTGCGCTGTTCTACAAATGCAGCTATTTCCATGGCAGCCTTTACCATTTTCACAGCATGTTGTGCATCGGGTACGGGCAAGCCTGCCACGGCCATATAAGCATCTCCGATGGTTTTTATTTTTTCGATGTGGTATTTGGTAACGATCCGATCAAAGGCTTTAAAACAAATATCCAGTTCGTCGACCAGTGCCTGCGGATGCATCTTTTCAGCTACAGTTGTGAAATTGACAAAATCGGTGAAGATGACCGTGATCGAATCAAAATGGCGGGCACCTGCGCTTCCTTTTTTCTTTAGCTCATCGGCCACTTCTGCGGGCAGAATGTTTAGTAACAAATTCTCAGACTTGCGGCGCTCACGGACAACAAAAATCACGAACATCAAGAGCAGGACAATTACCAAAGCAAATAAAATAGTCTCATTGCGCCTTTTGTTTTGGGCAAGGTCGGTGAGCTTTGCCTGTTGCGCTTTTTCATATTCGGCGCGCTCGGTAGCCAGGTTTGCGATCTTTACTTTCTTATCGCCCGAGAAAACAGAATCCCGGATCATGGTGTGCTGCCGGTAGGCCTCGAAGGCATTCTTATAATCATTCCTGAGCAGGTAAACCATGTACAGCGTCTTATATGCATCGGATAAATTATCCAACGCTGACAAGCGGGAAAGTATAGGTATGGCCTCATTGAGATAAGTAACCGCCTTGTTCAGATCAGCTTCTTTTTCTGCGGCACTCAAATTCCTTTTCACTTTGCCGGTATCTGCCGCGAGGTCGTAATATATTTCACCCAGGTTGGTATTGTTTATTGCCAGCCCTATCTCGCGTCCTATAGCCTTGTTTATAGCAGCTGCCTTTGAAAAATTTGAAATAGCATCTTCGTATTTCAGGGCCTTAACGTACATGTACCCAATGTTACTGTTAACAATGGCAATGCCTTCCTGATCGTCTATCTCTGCAGATAATTTTAGAGCTTTATTAAAATAGACTAAGGCTGTGTCCCTTTTTGCCATTTCCGCATAGACGATACCCATGTCGCTGTAATTATTCGTCATGCTCATCTTTTGACCTAAGGCCTCATTCACTTTGAGTGCCTTTTCATAATATTCCAGTGCTTTGGGATAATCTTTATTCTCGCGGTAAACGCTACCCACATTAGCTGTTGTCCTTGCTACGCTTTTTTTGTCGCCTAATGCTTCATTTATTTCCAATGACCTGAAATAACTGTTTAAGGCATTTGGATAGTCAGAAAGGCCTCTATAGCCTGCACCAAGGGTGTTATACGCCTTAGCAATACCTTTTTCCCACTGTAGCTTTTTTGCGAGTTCCACTGCGGGCATACTATACTTCAGTGCTTCCCTGGGCTCATAATTGGCCTGCATGGAGCTTAGGGTCACGAGGATGTTCACCTTATTGGTATCTTCTTTAGCTTTAGAGAGTTCCGTCTTAAGAGAGTCCAGCATTTTCTCACGACCAGCCGGCTGGGCATGGGCTGCAGCAGGTGAAAAAAGGAACAGAAAAATGAGGATGCGCAGGGTCCTTGGCATACTAAAGGTTAACATTGCTCAGTGGTTTGATGCTTAAAATAGGGTAAGCCTTTGCTGCAGCTTACAAATATCCTTTATCGGACAGGAAGATAGCAACCTCCCTGGCAGTAGTTATGTTGTCGTTATTCTTGAGGCCGATAGTGCATTCTTTGTTATCCTTCAGGGTATTTATTTTACACTGGCCGCTCAGTTCCTGTATTACGCTCACGGTGGCCACCTTAGCACCATCGGGCAGGAAAAATGTAAAGTTCTTTGCAGGTTTTCCTTCCACCGACACCTGCTCCACCTTATAGATGGCAATTACTTTCCCATCCTGCTTTATGTAAGTGCCGGAACCTACGTAGGGCATCTTGCGGTTACGTTCTACAGTTTTGTAATCAGTCTGTGCAGCAGGTTTAAAATCATCTGTTTTATCCAAAGGGGGAATGCTGCCATAGGCATAAGCGCTCATGAACTTTGCTTCGGAACGGGGATTGTACTGTCCGCCCACTATCATGTTGGTTTCCACAACCGCCTTTGCCAGGCGTTGTTCAAAATTGGCATCGTTCTTCATGGTTACCTGCTGTCCTGATTCGGCAAAAGTGATGATGTAGCTGTGGGTCCACTCATCGTAGCGGGCACTAAGCACTTCAGAGCCCCTGGGTATCTTAATGCTATAGTTGGCATAGGGTGTGCCTGTCTTGTCCATTTTTGCATAGAGCGCATCACCACTATAGATACCATCTTTACGAACAGATACGCCCTGCGCACCGACAGAAAAGTATGCAAGGAGGAATACGAGCAGCAGGTAAATATATTTCTTCATGTGAATGCGAATTTGCGGCATTAAGGTACGGCTTTTAGACAAATCCTTAAGCATTCTATTATATTTGCTGCAGCTAAGCCATGCGTATTAAGGGAGATAAGAAAGATACCCGTTTCACAGCCATCCTTGTGCTGGTGCATGCCATTGGCTTTTTGCTTGCATGCAGGTATACCCGCATCTACATGGGTGATTCGTTTGAGTATATCTACGAGGCACTGAATATCAAGCATCATTTTTTCTTTTACAGCGGCGCGCCTGCTATGCCGGTACGAACTGAATATATGACCCTGCGCCCACCGGGATACCCGCTTTTTTTGTTGCTGGTGTATGGTTTTACAGTCAATAACTGGATAGTGCTGGTGTTGCAAAATGCCCTATCGATATTCAATATCCTTTACCTGCGGCGGGTATTATTGCATTGCGGATACCAGAAAAAATATGATTGGCTGTTGTTGGTTTTTATAGTTGCCTACCCCGCGCAGTTAATCTTTGCCAACACCATAGCTCCTGATATATTGCTGCAAACGTTTGCTATACTATACTTCTGCAATTTCTTAAACCTGCTGCAGAAAAAGAGAAATGAATTTGCCTTCGTGATGAGCCTGGCCTTAACAGCAGGAATGCTGGTAAAGCCTATTTTATATCCCTTTGTAGTAGTGCATCTTGTGTTGCTCGTGGTGTATGCAGTTTACCGTAAAACCGGCAGGCTGTCACTGGTTATGATCGCGACACTTCCTTTAGTTGCAACATTGCTCTATAACTCATGGAACTATGAGCGTACCGGGAAATTCCATTTTTCCAGCATACAGCCTATTAATGCACTGTACTATAACTGTTACCTTTTTTATATGCACCGGGACGGCATGGCAAAGGCCAGGGAATTTGTGCAAGCGGAAAAAGAAAAGATTGCTGCCATGCCGCAGTTCAAAGACCGCTATGAATATGCCGATGCACGCAGCCTGCAAATACTGAAAAGCAATCTTGTGCCCTACGGCATTTTTCATGCACGGGAGAGCCTGCGTTTTTTTATAGAACCGGGTAAGGGAGAAATGGACCTGTTTACCGGCAAGCTTACTTACGGAAGGCTGTATGGCGATAAGTCCTCAGGCTTTTATGCCACGCTGAAACGTGACGGCATGGCAGGCATGAAAGAATATTTCAGCAATAACCCTTCGATGATCGCCGTACTTATTGTGCTGTTTTTCAATTGCCTGCGCGCGGCGGGTATAATATTGTTCCTGTTCAGCAGGCGGATAGCACCGGGCATAAGGCTTTCAGCACTGCTGTTTTTGTGCTATTTTGCGTTAATGACCGGGCCTATTGCCAACACTCGTTACTTTTTACCGGTATCGCTCATCAGCATAAGCTGCGCGGTCATGGGCTTTATGCCACTACTGCAAAAACACAAAAACCAAACAGACCCTGAACGTGGAGCAGTTTAAAAAATACTCGCCATTTTTTACAGCAGCACTTCTCATGTGCGTGTTGCTGGTTGTTATTTACCCATACTATCATTACTATGTGGACCCCGATGCTGTTGCATACCTTACCATTGCCAGGCGCTATGCCCGTGGTGATATAGCCAATGCGATAAACGGCTACTGGAGCCCATGGAGCTGCTGGCTGGTAGCGCTGATGATGAGGAGTGGCTTTGATGACCTGCTGTCGATGGTGGTGGTGAATACGATCGGTGCTATTGGTTTCCTGTACATATCGCAATCGTTTTTTCTGAAATTCGGAGTGGTAAAAAAACTGCAATCTGTGTTGAGTATTACGCTTGCCTTGTTCTTATGCTACGCAATATTCTGGCAGAGCTTTGATGATATATGGGAGTGTTTCTTTTTGTTGGCAGCGTTGCGGGTAATGCTTAGCGATAAGTTCAGTACACAGCCTGCCCTATGGACGCTGACAGGGATAATAGGAGCACTGGCCTACTTTGCCAAAGCTTACGCTTTTCCGTTCTTTATACTGAATGTTATCTGCTGTACTTATTTTATAGACAAGAAGCAATGGCTGAAAATATCAGCCATCAGTATACTTATCATGATATTTTGCAGCAGTGGCTGGATATACCTGCTCCACCAGAAATATGGAATATGGACCACGTCTACAGCAGGTACACTCAATATGTCGTGGTACCTGCTAGGGCATCCGCAGTGGAAAGAAGGGATCAGGCATTTGATACCGCCGCATTCTGCAAGCTCACCCTACTATTGGGAAGACCCCTGGTATGCAAATGGTGATACACCGCAGTTCTGGAGCTCCATTCAATTGCTCGGCAGGCAGTTCTTAAAGGGCGGCTATAATTTTCTGAAGTTCATACTCAGTATTCTGCAGCTTTCTGTTTTCTTTCCCCTGATCATTTGGCTGGCAGTAAAACTGCTGCGTTCGGAGAAAACCAAGGCATTGTTCCCCGGCAAAACCGCCGTACTTGCTCTTTCCTTCCTGCTGTTTCCCTTGGCTTACATGCTTATCAATTTTGAACCGAGGTATATATGGTATATGCTGCCCTTGGCTATGGTAATGGGAGCAGTATATATTCAAAACAGGTGGGCCGGCAAAAAACAGGTGTTTGATTTTGTTACCATATTATTTGCAGCGAGCTTCCTCGTAGTACCGGCCATAGGAATGAAAAAACTGCACAATGAAGGCAAAGTTGAATATGAACTGGCGCAACAATTTAAAGCAGGAGGCTTGACCGGAAGCTTTACCTCGAATGCGAAAGCGGGCGTGGAAACACAGAAAATGGTGCGGCTGGGGTATTTTGCCAATAGTCTCTCTTATTATTACCCGCTACCTAATACCTCGCTCAGCGAAGTGCAAAAGGAAATACAACGCTATCACATTAAATATTACTTCTACATCTGCAAGAGGCCCCTGGATGACTTCGCATTGGCCGACAGGTACGGATTCCCTTACAAACTGGTATATGCCAGCGGTGCCATGAAGATATTCGAAATGACCCAGCAATAACATTGCCTTAGCATTTTCGCCGGCTCAGATTATCAAATTATCAATTTGGAGTGTTACCTTTGCACCACTTTTAAAAATCGCATACATACATGGCATCTAAAAAAATACAAGAGCTGCTGGCCGATAAGGCAGAGTACTATTTAAACCACAAGAGTACTACCATTGATAAATCTGCTATACATATCCCCTCACCCAGTCATATAGACGATGTTTGGACCGGTACTAACCGCAACATCCAGACCATTCGCAGCATTAATACCCTTTTGGGCAACGGACGCCTTGGCAATACCGGTTATGTATCTATCCTCCCGGTCGACCAGGGTATAGAGCACAGCGCGGGCGCTTCATTTGCACCAAACCCAATATACTTTGACCCTGAGAACATAGTGAAGCTGGCTATAGAAGGCGGCTGTAATGCAGTGGCTTCTACATATGGCGTACTTGGTGCAGTAGCACGTAAATATGCACACAAGATACCTTTCATTGTAAAGGTGAACCACAACGAGTTTATTTCTTACCCAAACAAGTTCGACCAGATCATGTTTGGCACTATTAAAGATGCATGGAACATGGGTGCCGTGGCTGTGGGTGCTACTATCTATTTCGGTTCGGACGAAAGCGCGCGCCAGATAGTGGAAGTGGCTAAGGCTTTTGAATATGCGCATGAACTGGGTATGGCTACAGTACTGTGGTGCTACCTGCGTAACAGCGCTTTCAAGAAAGACGGTGTTGACTACCATGCTGCTGCCGACCTTACAGGACAGGCGAACCACCTGGGCGTAACGATACAGGCCGATATCATCAAACAGAAATTACCTACCAATAATGGTGGTTATACTGCTATCAACTTTGGTAAGACCAGCAAACTGGTTTATGATAAACTGACTACCGATCACCCGATAGACCTGTGCCGCTACCAGGTAGCTAATTGCTATATGGGCCGTGTGGGCCTGATTAACTCAGGTGGTGAATCGAAAGGTGCAACTGACCTGGCTGAAGCAGTAATGACCGCGGTGGTGAACAAGCGTGCCGGTGGCATGGGCCTCATCAGCGGACGTAAAGCGTTCCAGAAACCAATGAACGAAGGTGTGGAACTGCTGAACACGATACAGGATGTTTATTTGGATAATGAGATTACGATAGCTTAATTAAGACTAAAACGCGTAAAAAAGTCCCCGCAATGCGGGGACTTTTTTTATGATTACAGTCTTGTAATCCTGCTATTTCCCAAAAAATTTAATTGTGAGGCTATAATCCAGAAATACAAGTAGTTTCCTGGTTAAATGAAACACAATAACAAATACGAGCAAGCCGATATGTCTATTGCAATAATTAGCAGCCCGTAAAAAAGTACAGTATATTTTATTCATAAAAGGGTCATTAAACAATAAGAAACATTGGAGTTGCAGCAGCAGAGGAGCTTTAACATAACAGTAACTTATTGAGATAAAGTCTATACATAACAAGGTCATATCTATTTTTATACCCCAAAAAAAATAGAATGACAACAAATTATTTTTCCCTTAAACGAGCGCTTATGATCACGCTCGTTTTAGCCCTGGCGAATACCAGCCAGGCACAATGCCCCGCAATAACCTGCCCAGGCAATATCTCGGTGGCAAAAGATCCGAATACATGCGGGGCAATTGTAAACTTTGTGGCACCGGAAGGTACTAACCCCTGTGGCGCTACCACCTTTAGCTACACAGGGGGAATGCAAACATATAATGTGCCTGCTAATGTATCTTCCCTCACCATCACAGCGAAAGGCGCTCAAGGCGGATCAGGCGGCGGCACCGGCGGATCGGGCGCTATTATTACCGGTACAGTGGCTGTAACAGGCGGCAGCACGCTAAAAATACTTGTGGGCGGCACCGGAAGCAATACCGGCGGCGGCCCGGGCGGAGGTGGCGGTAGTTTTGTAACTACCAACGCAAACTCGCCGCTGATCGTGGCCGGTGGCGGCGGCGGTAATTTGGGATCGGCGAACGGCAACCAGGACGCGTCGACCAGCAATAACGGGCTGAACGGCTATAGCCCCGCATACCCGAACCTGTATGGCATTGGTGGTACGGGCGGTAATGGCGCCACCAACTCTCCCAGTGGCGGACCACATGCCGGCAATGGCGGTGGCCTTAACACTGCCGGCGCTGTAGGACAATGTGGTGGTCCCGGCCAGGCATTCATCTCCGGAGGCGCAGGCGGTACCGGGTGCAGTGGATATGGCGGATATGGGGGCGGCGGCTCCGGCGGTAACAATGGAAGCGGCGGCGGCGGAGGTTATTCCGGCGGCGGCGGCTCTTATCATACCCCCGGCAATGGCGGCGGCGGCGGCTCTTATAATGCCGGTACCAACCAGTCGAATACCGTAGGTAATACCGGCAATGGCTCGGTTGTTATCTCGGGCGCCGCAGCAACCACATTAATAGCAGGTCTTCCTCCCGGATCTCTTTTTCCCATCGGCGTAACAACCGAAACATACCAGGTAACGGATGCGCTAAATAATACCGCCACCTGCTCTTTCACAGTTACGGTAACAGACAATACAGTGCCTGCAATATCTTGCCCGGCAAATGTAAATACGTGCACCAATGTCGTTAATAATATAGCTCCGACGGTAACAAACGGATCCTGCTCGAATGTGACATACACGATCACAGGCGCTACTATAGCGAACGGTGTGAATGATGCAAGCGGTACCTTCTTTAATACCGGTGTATCTACTGTAAAATACAGGGTATCCAATCCAAACGGTAATTTCGCTGAATGCACTTTTACAGTGACCGTGAGCGCCGTTGTTACCCCAACTATAACCATATCGGCAAACCCGGGTAATGTGATTTGTGCAGGCACCCCGGTAACTTATAGCGCCACTATCACCAATGGCGGACCAACACCAGCCTACCAGTGGAAAGTGAACAATGTGAATGTGGGCAACGCAGCTACTTATACTTATACTCCGCTTAATACTGACGTTATAACATGCGTGCTTACCAGCAACGCTACCTGCGCCAATCCTGTTACAGTTACCAGCAACAGCATAACCATGACTGTTAACCCGACCGTGACTCCTACTATTTCCATATCGGCGAACCCAGGCAATAATGTTTGCGCCGGTACAGCGGTAACGTACACTGCAACCACTACCAACGGTGGGCCTTCGCCTGCGTACCAGTGGAAAGTGAACAACGTGCTTGTGAGTACTTCCGCGCTCTTTACTTACACACCTGCAAACACTGATGTGATCACCTGCGTATTTAACAGCAGCGCCAATTGTGCAAACCCTGCCACGGTAACCAGTAACAGCATCACCATGACGGTGACGCCAAGCGTGGCGCCCACTATAACTATTACGGCAAATCCCGGCACGAGTGTATGCTCAGGTACGCCTGTAACATTCACTGCCACGATCACAAACGGAGGCCCTGCACCTACCTACCAATGGAAGGTGAACAATGTAAATGTTGGTGTTGCAGCCTCATATACTTATACACCTGCTAATAACGACGTGGTAACATGCGTGCTTACCAGCACTGCCACCTGCGCTGTTCCTGCAACATTAACCAGCAACAGTATTACTATGACCGTTAGTCCTAACGTAAGTCCTACGATCAATATTGTTGCGAGCCCTGCAAGCCCGGTTTGTGCAGGCACCCTGGTAACCTTTATAGCCACAGTAACTAACGGCGGACCATCGCCCAGCTACCAGTGGAAAAAGAACAACGTAAGCGTGGGTGGCAATACAGCGACCTACATCACCAATACGCTTAATAACAACGATGTTATCACCTGTACGCTGACCAGCAGCGCCAATTGCGCTTCCCCCCTTACTGTTACAAGCAGCAGCATTACCATGACGGTTACTTCGGCAGTAACACCAACCATAAGCATCACGGCAAGCCCTGCCACTACCGTGTGTCCTAATACGGCAATAACCTTTACCGCTGCAATAAGTAATGGCGGGCCCTCACCTGTTTATCAATGGAAAAAGAACAATGTGAATGTGGGTGGCAACCAGGCGACATATACTGCTGCTTCAATCGCAAACAATGATGTTGTTACCTGCACCCTTACCAGCAATGCCACTTGTGCGAGCCCGGCAGTAATTACCAGCAATACTATCGTCATGACTGTTTTGCCTAATGTAACACCGGCGATAAATATCGCGGTAAATACGGGTAACATAATATGCGATGGTACACTGGCCACTTTCATGGCTACCGCTACTAATGCAGGACCGGCACCTGTTTACCAATGGAAAAAGAACAATGTGAATGTGGGCGCTAACTCCTCATCTTATGCACTCAACAACCTGGCAAGCGGCGACGTAGTCACTTGCGTACTTACCAGTAATGCAGACTGCGCCAGCCCCAGCACTGCCACCAGCAATAGTATTACGATGACCGTTAACCCTGTTGTAACACCATCGGTAAGCATAGCTACCAGCCCGGGCAACATTATATGCGCCGGTACACCCGTGACCTTCACGGCCACCGCTGCAAACGGCGGACCAACACCGGCTTACCAGTGGACATTGAACGGTAACCCGGCAGGTACCAACAGTGATACCTATAGCAATAACAGCCTGAATGATAATGACGTAGTAATATGCACATTTACCAGCAATGCATCTTGCGCCAACCCGGCAACCGTTGCCAGCAACACGATAGCTATGACTGTTAACGCAGCTGTAACGCCAGCTGTAAGCGTCGTTTCTTATCCCGGCGACAGTGTGTGCTTTGGTGCACCGGCCGCTTTCTTCGCGACACCGGTAAATGGCGGAAACAATCCTTCTTACCAATGGCAGAAAAACGGCAACCCTGTAGGCACCAACTCCGACATATACACGGACAATGCCCTGAGCAACGGCGACGGTATCATGTGTATCCTCACAAGCACTGCCGACTGCGTATCTCCGGCCACTGCGAGCAGCAACACTATTACTATAGCAAGCGGCAACAGCCATGTGCTGGGGGGCGTGAGCGGCATAACCGTGTCAAACCATAATACAATAAGTGCAGCCGTGGATGTACGCACTACAGGCTGCGACCTTATGGCATCCATAAACCCTGCAGGCAACAACCCCGTAAGCGGCAATACGAATGTGAATGTAACGCTGGACCTTGGAGTGAATATGTATAATGCAGAGCCTTACGTGCAACGCCACTTTGATATAGAGCCCGATAACAATGCGGCCACTGCTACTGCGAACATCACACTTTATGCCTACCAGGACGAGTTCAATGCATATAACACCGCTGCCGCATCACTAGGCCTGCCTTTGTTACCTGCAAATGGCATTGACAATGGCAATGTACGTATCACCCAGTTCCATGGTACCGGGACCTTACCGGGCAACTACACAGGCGCTTATGAATATATCACACCAGTCGTGAACTGGGACGCAGTAAACCATTGGTGGAGCATCAGTTTTCCTGTAACGGGCTTTAGCGGGTTCTATATCCATACAGGCGACTTCCCGCTGCAAGTTAAAACCATTGAGAAGAATGTCTTCTCTATAGTGGCTTTCCCTAATCCTGTACAAGACAAAGTGACCATACAGGTATTCGGCAGGCGCGGCAACAATAGCACTATAGCTATCACCGACCTTACGGGCAGAATCATTATGAAAGTTGCAATGGACAACGATAAAGCAGTAGCCGATATCAGCAGCCTTGCAACCGGAATGTACCTGGTGAAATACACGGACGACAACAGTGCGGAAAGTATTAAGATCACCAAACAGTAAAGAAAATAGCTTACCATAATAAAGCCCCGCAATTGCGGGGCTTTATTATTTGTGTGCAGTGTATAAGGTGGTTATCCCAAATGTCAGTGGCCTTGCTTTGGCATCTTTGTATCCGCAACGTTCCAGAACCTCGCAGAACTTTTTGCCTTCCGGGAAAGCCATTACAGATTCGGGCAGATAAGTATATGCCTTGCTGTGCTTTGATACCATTTTGCCCAGTGTAGGCAGTATATAACGGAAGTAAAACTTGTAGATATTCTTGATGGGGAACTTTTGAGGCTGGGAGAATTCCAGTATGGCTATTTTACCGCCTGTGCGCAAGACCCGGTTCATGTCTTTCAGGCCTGCTTCGAGGTTCTCAAAATTACGCACGCCGTAAGCACAGGTAATGGCATCGAAAGCGCCTTCTACAAATGGCAAGGCTTCACTATCTGCCAGTTGCAGGGTTATTATTTTATCCAGCCCCTTAGCTTTTATTTTCTTGCGGCCTACTTCCAGCATTTGCTCGGCTATATCCACACCTATTATGTGCTGGGGATTAATTTTGGTGGCGGCAATGGCGAGGTCCCCCGTGCCTGTGGCTACATCCAGTATTATATTGGGATTAGTTTTCTTTATCTCGCCTATGGCTTTGCGGCGCCAGCCTTTGTCAATGCCCAGCGATAAAAAATGGTTCAGGAAGTCATATTTAGCGGCTATGTTATTAAACATATCGGCTACTTGCGCTTTCTTGCTTAAATTTGAGCCCGCGTCCGGTACTACCTTAGCTGCTGTTCCGCCCGTATTTTGTGCCATCGGGCACAAAAGTACATTAACTAATTACATGGAAATACACTCAGCCAAATATTTGATAAGCAATCCTACAGTGGAGGGCTGCCCTGCGCCCGATAAGCCCGAGTATGCCTTTATAGGCCGCTCGAACGTGGGCAAGTCATCGCTTATCAACATGATCACCAACCATGCAAAACTGGCCAAGACCTCTGGCACACCCGGCAAAACGCAGCTGATCAACCACTTTCTCATCAACCATAGCTGGTACATAGTCGATCTGCCGGGTTACGGATATGCCAAGGTATCGCAAAAGCAGCGGGCCAGCTGGGAGAAAATGATAGCCGGCTACCTGAAAACGCGCAAGAACCTGGTGACGGTATTTGTGCTGATAGACAGCCGCCTGAAGCCGCAACAGCTTGATATTGACTTTATAGCACAACTGGGTGACTGGGGCATACCCTTCAACCTTGTCTTTACCAAAGCAGATAAGAGCACGCAACGCGAGGCGCACGCCAATATGCGCCGCTTTATAGAAAAGATGAAAGAGGAATGGGAGTTCATACCCCGCAGTTTTTTGACCAGCACTGTTAAGTTCCTTGGCAGGAAAGACATCCTTGCTTACATAGAGGAGCTCAATGAGGCCTGGGGCAAAGAAGAAGAAGAGCCTGCATAAGCAAATTGTTATTTTCCCGTTCCACATTCGCGCTGGGTTTGTCAATACAGCGCATATGCATTAAGTTTATTGTTGCTATTATTTTTCGGGCAATACAATAAACAATACGATCATGGGCACATTTTACCTGGGCTTATCGATGGCGGGAACAGTTTCCGCCGGCACTTATACCGGAGGCACTCTTGTGGAACTGCACAAATGGCTGGAGAGCTGGGAGCATGCCAAGAAAAATGGTGTAACCGTTAAAGCCACAAGAAAAACAGCGAACTATAATGTTGGAGACCCCGTCCATTTCACCAAAGAAGAAGTGCCGCAGCACAATGTGAAAATAAAGTCGATGAGCGGCGCATCGGGCGGCGGTGCCAGTGCGGCATTGCTTATTGCGGGCCTGACTACAGGCAATATAGAAAAGCTGCTTGAAGATGCATGGATGTCCTTCGACGTAAAAAAGATGCTGGACACCGATGACCTTGCCGATCAGCAGCCTGTTTACTCGATGCTGAATGCAAAGCCGATAGATGAACTGAAGAACATGATGATGAACCAGCAATGGGGCAGCGAAGACCTTGCCGCAAAGCTGAACTATCTTGATGATAATGTAGAGATATTTCTTACCCTGGCTACTTACGAGGGTATACCCTTTCAAACGAGTCCATCGCGAGGCAATGGTGTTTCATATGGAGTACTCAGGACACATCTTGATTACATAAAATTCAATTTTACCAAGCACGCAAATAATCCCTCGACCAATACCATTCCTTTTGCTCACGACCTGCAGTTCAGGGCTAATAAATTTTTCAAGGACGATGCAGGCTGGAAGAAATTTTTTGAGGCTTGTCCCGCTACCGCTGCATTCCCCGTGGGCTTCCGGCCACGGAAATTGACGAGGACCAGGAAAGAATACGATGGCAAGCTGTTTTACTTCAACTACTCCATAAGCAATCCGCATATGGACTATGCTACTATAAAACCTGCATGGCCCGAGGATATGTTGCCCGACGAAGAGTTTGACATGTACTATATAGATGGAGGCACTTTTAACAGGGAACCCCATGATCTTGCAAGAGCTTCTTTAATTCAATCGCTGAAGCTGCCGGGCAATCAAATACCTTATAGCGGCCCTGACACAAATGCCTGCGTAATTCTTATAGATCCGTTGCCTAACAATTTTGATCCGCAAAAAAAGCCGGGGCAAAAGCTGGATGGATTGCCAACTTTTTTCAAACAACCCGGCTATATCATAGGGGCACTGGCCGACCAGGGAAGGTTCCGCCCCGACTGGATAGAGAAAGCGCTCGATGAAACTTATTATTCCCGTTTTCTTGTATCCCCGATACGCAGGGATGAACATGGCGAGCCTTACGAACTGCCGCTTGCATCGGGTTTGCTATCCGCCTTTTCCGGCTTTATCGATAAGAGCTACCGTGCGCACGATTACCAACTGGGGAGGTATAATACATTCCAATTCCTGTGCTGCAATTTTGGGATGCCCAGTGATAATGTAGTAATAGACTTTTATAAAAATGCTACCGACGACCTCAAAGAAAAATATGAAGCAGCAGGTTGGTTCATGCCAAAAGGTGAACATGAAGAGCACAGTCACTGCCAGGTGATCCCGCGCACTTTAGATCCCGAACAGATCAATTCTGTACAACCATTGTGGCCTGCCATTACACAAAGTAAATGGGCGGAGCTTTGTGAACTTGCCCTGGGCCGTGCTAAGAAGCTGGCCGATGTGATCACCAACTTCGGCATTGCGGACAGTATGCTGGACAATGCTGTATGGAGCTTTGTGGGCAAGAAGAAGGTGAAGAAAGCGCTGGAAGGAATTAAAACGGAACTGGTAAAATACAAATTGCTTAAGGACTACTAGATGATGCTATCGGCAAGGGAACTACAAAAGGAAGATATTGAGCTCATAACACAATATTGGTTAAGCGCCGACAAGGCCTTCCTGGAAGGGATGGGCGCCGATATAGAAAAGATACCTGATCATGACTATTGGGTAAGCATGCTGTCACAGCAGCTGGAACTAAGCTACGAGGAGAAAAAGTCGTACGCTACTATATGGTTGGCCGATGGCATACCTGTCGGCCACTGTAATATCAATAAAATAGTTTTCGGAGAAGCGGCTTATATGCACCTGCACCTGTGGAATAATACCACAAGGCAAAAAGGTATGGGAGTGGAACTTGTAAAGATGTCATTGCCTTATTTTTTTGAGAACTGCGAACTGAAGACATTGTACTGTGAGCCTTATGCGCTCAATGCCGCACCTAACAAGACACTGGCGAAAGTGGGATTCACTTTCATAAAAGAATTTATTAGCACGCCGGGCTTCCTTAACTTTGAGCAGCCTGTAAAGCTCTGGGAGATGAGCTATGAGCAGTATAAGGCAATAACGAAATAATGAGACCGAAGGAACTTGTAAGGATCTGGGTAGATGCATTCAATAAGGCTGATGCAGATACACTGGCGGATATGTATAGCGAAGACGCCATAAACCACCAGGTGGCCAATGAGCCCGTTGAGGGCCGCGAGGCGATAAGGCAAATGTTCGCGAATGGTTTTGCCAATGCTGAAATGATATGCATACCCGAAAATATTTTTGAAGACGGCGACTGGGCGATACTTGAATGGCGAGATCCGCGAGGCCTTAGAGGCTGCGGTTTTTTTCACATCATCAGGGACAAAATAGTTTTCCAGCGTGGGTATTGGGATAAACTATCTTTTCATAAGCTACATAATATCCCACTGGAAACGCAATGACATTCAAAAAAATAACACAGGGAGATATAGCCGCCTTTAACGAAATACTGGGAGGACAATACGTGTCCGCTGCCGCGGAACAACTGGAACGTTGCGCGAGTGATGAAACAGAAGACTTGCACTATCTCCCGGAACTGGTGCTGCAACCCGGCACAGTAGAAGACGTAAGTGCCATAATGAGATATTGCAATGAACAAATGCTGCCTGTTACTCCACGCGGCGCGGGAACAGGGTTAAGCGGCGGTGCACTGCCAGTGATGGGTGGTGTAGTGCTGGACATGAAGCGCTTTGATAAAATACTTAACGTCGATAAACAGAACTTCCAGGTAACAACTGAACCGGGAGTGATCACACAGGTATTACAGGAGCATTTAAAGGAACAAGGTCTCTTCTATCCACCCGACCCGGCGAGCAAGGGGTCCTGCTTTATAGGTGGAAATGTATCCGAAAACTCAGGTGGGCCAAGGGCGGTGAAATATGGGGTGGTGAAAGACTATGTATTGAATATTGAAATGGTATTGCCTGATGGTGAGATAATGTGGACCGGCGCAAATGTGCTAAAGAACTCTACAGGTTATAATCTTACACAATTGGTTGTAGGCAGCGAGGGCACCCTGGGTATCATCACCAAAATAGTATTACGCTTGATACCTGCAGTAAAACACGACCTGCTGATGCTGGTGCCTTTCCGCTCGGCGGTGGATGCCTGCAGAGCAGTCAATGAAATATTCCTTGCCGGTTATACGCCATCGGCGCTCGAGTTTATGGAGCGGGACGCCCTGGAATGGAGCATGCGCTATATACAATCCACGGGCATAGACTTGCCTGAAGATATACAGGCACACCTGTTGATAGAAGTGGACGGCAACAAGCAGGAACAGCTTTACGAGGATATGGAAGCAATATCTGCCATTATGCAGCGTTTTGATACGGGTGAGCTTCTCTTTGCAGACAGCCATGAACAAAAACAAATGCTTTGGGCACTGCGTCGTAAAGTGGGTGAGGCGGTAAAAAGCAACTCGGTCTATAAAGAAGAAGACACCGTAGTGCCGCGTGCATACCTGCCTGAACTGCTGGAGACGGTAAAACGCATAGGCCGGGAATATGGCTTCACTTCGGTATGCTATGGCCATGCCGGCGATGGCAACCTGCATGTGAACATAGTGAAGGGAAATATGAGCGATGATGACTGGCAAAATAAACTTCCGCAGGCCATCAGGGTCTTATTTAAGGAGGTGGTGCGCATGGGTGGTACCATTTCCGGCGAACATGGCATAGGCTTTGTACAGAAAGGGTATATGGACGTGGCTTTTAGCGAGCTGCAGCTGGGACTGATGAAAAAGATAAAAGACGCCTTCGACCCCAAAGGCATCCTGAACCCCGGTAAGATATTTGTGAACTAAACGCTAAAAATCCGCGCCCGGCAAGTGTATTGATAAATTGTCCTAACTTCGTAGTACATATGAAAAAAGTAATTGCAGTGTTGATATTGTGCCTTGGCCTTATGCATGCGCAGGCACAGGAAGTATATAACAGCAGCGGTCGCAAAGGCGAAGCAAAATTTGCCAAAAAAGAAACAGGTTTTGATCCCAGCCGTATCATCTTTGGTGGCGGTTTAGGCCTTGGTTTCGGTAGTGGTTATTTCTATGGCAGCCTTTCACCGGTGGTTGGATACGCTATTACAGATAACTTTTCGGCAGGCGTGGGATTGAGCTTCCAATACTACCGCAATAAGTTTGATGCGGTAAGCGCCTACGACTACAATGGCAATTATGCCGGCGAATACCAGTTCGACCGCAAATCATATATATACACTGCAAGCATCTGGGCACGTTATATTGTATGGAAAAACCTCTTTGTACATGTACAGCCCGAAATGCTGAACGTGGACAAGTATGAAAACTTCACAGTCGACAACTTTAATGTTGTGCATGCTGATAATGTACGCCAGTGGGTACCTGCTGCGCTGGTAGGCCTTGGCATCAGGCAGCCTATTACCGAGAGGGCATCGCTGGTATTATTGGCCCTGTATGATGTGATACAAGACCCCAACTCCCCCTACTACAAAACCATCGATATCCGCTTCGGTTTCAACGTAGGTTTCTAAACTCATAAAATATACCAGTGAATTGCCCTTTATAAGGGCAATTCTTTTTATTTTACGCCTTATGGATTCAGCGATATTGCTGGTTATTGTACTTGCTTACTTCGCCTTGCTGCTGGGCATCGCGTTCTATACCTCAAGGCATAGCAATAACGAGTCGTTCTTTATAGGTAACAGGAACAGTAAATGGTGGATAGTGGCCTTCGGTATGATAGGCACGTCCCTGTCCGGCATGACCTTCATTTCGGTACCTGGCACAGTGGGCAAGGCAGGTTTCGATTATTTCCAGGTAGTTATCGGTTACTTCATTGGTTACTTCGCGGTGGCATTTATTTTACTCCCTCTTTATTACAAGCTGCACCTTACCTCTATATACACCTACCTCGAAAAACGCCTTGGTACTACTCCATATAAAACAGGCGCACTTTTCTTCATCCTCTCACGTACACTGGGCGCTACACTCCGGCTATATCTTGTTATCAAAGTGCTGGAGAAATTCATATTAAAAGATATGGGCATCCCCTTTGAGGCTGCGGCAATAGTGATACTGCTATTGATCCTGCTTTATACTTTTAGGGGCGGGGTAAAAACCATCGTATGGACGGATACTTTGCAAACCACATTCATGTTGCTGGCCTTACTTGTATGCGTAGGCTATATCATGCACACCCTCGACCTTAACCTTGGCAGCACATGGTCGGCATTGAGCGAAAAAGGTTATACAGAACTCTTCCGCACCGATCCTAAAGCCGGCAATTTCTTCCTGAAGCAGATACTGGGGGGCATGTTCATCACCATAGCGATGACCGGCCTCGACCAGGAAATGATGCAGAAGAACATCAGCGTAAGCAACCTAAAAGATTCGCAAAAGAATATGCTATGGCTCAGCTTCCTGCAGATGTGCGTAGTGTTCATCTTCCTCACACTGGGCGGACTGCTATATCTCTATGCAAGCGCCAAAGGCATTACGGCAACAGGCGATGACCTCTTCCCTACCATTGTTGTAAAAAGTGGCCTGCCATTCATCATTACTGTTTGCTTTATCATCGGTCTCATATCGGCCCTGTTCCCCAGTGCCGACGGTGCGCTTACTGCACTCACCTCCTCTTTCTGTATCGACATACTGGGCATAAAGAGAAGAAATGACCTCACTGAAAAACAAGTGTCTACCATCAGGCTGCGTGTGCATTGCACATTTGCCATCATCTTCCTTGCCTGCGTGTTCTTCTTCCGCGAGGTGGATAACGGCTCACTGATACAGATACTGCTTGTAGTGGCAGGCTATACTTACGGTCCGTTGCTGGCACTATTCGTCTTCGGCATATTCACCAAAAGGCAAACGATCAATTCACTGGTGCCCCTGGTATGCATTGCATCACCCGTGGCCTGCTATATACTGAAGCAAAACGACAAAGACTGGCTGGGTGGCTACACGATAGGTACCGAATTATTGATCATTAACGCCGCCCTCACCTTTTTACTCTTATTTTTATGTTCTAAAAAAGGCAACAAGTATGTGGCTGCCGATATAAGAAATGAAGGAAAAACTGACGCAAGTAAAGCTGCGCGACTGGACGGAGACGAAAGCCCACTCCAGCTGGCAGATATTTAAGATAATGGCCGAATTTGTGCAGGGTTTTGAGGCCATGGCCAAGATAGGCCCCTGTATATCCATATTCGGATCTGCACGCACCACTGCGGGGCATAAGTATTATGATATGGCTGTAGAGGTAGCCAGGCGCCTGGCCGAGGAAGGCTTTGGTATCATCACCGGCGGTGGCCCCGGCATCATGGAAGCTGCCAACAAGGGCGCTAATATGGCCGGTGGCATCTCCGTTGGCCTCAACATTGCCCTGCCCTTCGAGCAAAGCGCCAATACATTTATAGACCGCGACAAATCGCTCGATTTCGACTACTTCTTTGTGCGCAAGGTCATGTTCACCAAGTATTCCCAGGGCTTCGTGATGATGCCCGGCGGCTGGGGCACGCTCGATGAATTTTTCGAAGTGGCCACCCTGATACAGACCCGCAAATTCACCCAAACGCCTATGATCTGTATGGGCTCTACCTACTGGAAAGGCCTTTTCCACTGGATGAAGACAGTAATGCACGAAGAAGAAGGCAATATAAGCCCCGGCGACCTTGAAATGATAAAAATATTTGATACGGCAGATGAAGTAGTAGCCTACCTGCACGAATTTTACTCTCACAACAAATTGCAACCTAATTTCTAAAATGGCTCAATTGCTTTCTAAATCTTTAGATCAATATACCGAAGACTTTACCAGCCCCGAAATGGAAGTGCTGGCCCAGCTTAACAGGGAAACACACCTCAAAATAGCGGCGCCCGTAATGCTTTCGGGTCACCTGCAGGGGGCCTTCCTGCAGATGGTGAGCCACATGATAAAGCCCAGAAATATACTGGAAATAGGCACTTATACGGGTTATTCAGCCATTTGCCTGGCGCAAGGCATGCAAAAAAATGGTCATTTGCAAACCATTGACATAAATGAAGAGCTGGAAGACATATGTTTTTCCTATTTTTGTAAAGCCGGGCTGGAGGGTAAGATCATCCAGCACATTGGCAACGCACTTGAAATTATCCCTGCACTCAATGAAACCTTCGACCTGGTATTCATTG
Organism: Bacteroidetes bacterium UBA1947; assembly: GCA_002336915.1. Lineage (GTDB taxonomy): Bacteria > Bacteroidota > Bacteroidia > Chitinophagales > Chitinophagaceae > MKUN01. The sequence continues at coordinate 82,201 of DDET01000047.1, forward strand.
ATGCTGACAAACAAAACTATCACCTGTATTACGACCTTGTTATCGACAAGGTGCCTGTTGGCGGGTATATACTGGCTGATAACGTACTATATGACGGGGAAGTAGTACTGCCTGAGGAAGAGCAGAGCAAGAATGCACGCGCTATTCATTTATTCAATGAAAAGGTGCGGCAGGATAAAAGAGTGGAACATATGCTGTTGCCTTTGCGCGACGGTATCATGCTCATGAGAAAAACAGGAGTTTAATAAAAACAAAATCATTGCGTATGCTAAAGTGGAAATATACCTGCATAGCTTTACTGATATGTTTTGCATTGCACACACAAGCGCAGGAAAGTTATACCGCGCATGTGCAGCAATACATCAAGCAATATAAATCACTGGCTATTGCCGAGCAGAAACGCAGCGGCATACCCGCAGCGGTGACCTTAGGACAAGGCATACTGGAAACACAGGCCGGCACCAGCGAACTGGTGACAGGCGCCAACAATCACTTCGGTATCAAATGCAAGAAAGAATGGACAGGTGAGACCTTTGCACATACTGATGATGCACCCAATGAGTGTTTCCGTAAATATCCTAAAGCTTCCGACTCTTATAAAGACCATTCTGATTACCTGAAAGGTTCCGCACGGTATGCGTCTTTATTCAAGCTCTCGCAAACAGATTATGCAGGCTGGGCAGTAGGCCTTAAGAAATGTGGCTACGCAACCAATCCACGCTACGCACAGCAACTGATAAAAATAATAGAAGACTTCAAGCTGCAGGATTACACCTATGCAGGTATGGATAACGACGATGAGTACAAACCCGATGGTACAGCATCCAGCAAGCCCGGCACGCGTGCTTCGGCTATACTGGATGAGGATGATCCCGTATTGGTAAAGGCCAAACTGCAGACTGCTTCATCACCTGCTGCAGCAGCGGCCATAGCCGCGGCCCCCGCAGCTGCACCCGTAGCAGTAAAGCCGCCTGCCGCCAAACCGGTCACTAACACCACTGCCTTAAAAGAAAACACTCCGCCGAAGCAACCTGAGCGAATTGTAAAAACACAGGAGCCTCCTGCAACGAATGAGGCAGCTGAAGCAAATCAAATACAAGCCACAAACAAAACACTAGACAATACAAAACCAGTAACTGTAAACGGCCTTAAGGCTGTTTACGCGTTTAAGGGGGAGCTGCCATTCCAGTACGCTATGAAGTTCAACCTGCGTTATGAGCACCTGCTCGATATGAACGACCTGCCCGATGCACCCCTTGCGGCCAACATGTTCATCTACCTGGAGAAGAAAAGTGCAAAAGGCCAGCGCCCATACCATATCGTAAAACCTGGTGAAACAATCGCACAGATATCACAGTTAGAGGGTGTGCAGCTGCGCCGCGTTATGGCTATGAACCGCATTGAGAACGGCGAAGAACCTGTGCCCGGCACCCAACTATACCTCCAGGACAATGCCCCTGCAAAACCGCAGGTAGTGGCTTTTGCAGCAACTGGCGCATTGCAGAACAACAAACGCTTAACGGAACCAACAGCATCTAATTCAACATACATAGACAAGAGCACCATCAGCCAGGGCAACCCTGCTTTTAATAATGATGCAGTTGTAGAGAAACACGCAAATACGCCACGTAACAGGAACACAGTAATAACACCTGCCGAACCGAAAAAACTTGCGGATGTACCTGTACCCAAACCAGCCGCAGTGACGGCCGAAACAACTGCTACTGAGGTAAAACCAATTGCAGCAGTGGGTAAACTGAAAGAAAGGAACCCCGCTACAAAACCTGCTTTACAACCAATGACTGCGGCCCCTGTCGCAACAACACCGGCTGAAGTAAGCAAGCCAATAGAAAAACCTGTTGCAATTGCAGAGGCTCCTAAGCCCGCAGCAAAACCTGCAACGCCTCCGGCCGCTGTTACAAAGCCACTATTAACACCTATAGGAACTCCTGCCCCTGTTAAACCAAAACCTGTTGCTGTTGCAGCAGCGCCGGTAAATAAGCCCGTACCACAGCCCGTGACGTCCGAAACTAAAAAAACAGAAACACCGGCTGCGCTTGAAGAAGATGACCGCCGTGTAGCAGAAACAGGATCTGACCTGCTACCAGAGCCCGAAGAGACCGCACCAAAAGCAAAAAGGGCTAAACCTGTACCTGCAGCGCAACCTGTGGAAACAAAACCTGTGGCAGTAGAAAAACCTGTTGAAACAAAACCTGTTGCCATTGAAAAGCCAGCTGAGGAAAAACCTCTCGCAATAGAAAAACCTGCAGAAGAAAAACCGCTTGCAATAGAAAAGCCTATCGAAGAAAAACCCGCAGTTATTGAAAAACCGGTTGCTACCGTTGAACAACCCGAAGAACCAATGGATGACCTTGCCCGCCTGAAGGCAAAGCTGGACAGGGTAGTATATGTGAACGACAAAAAAGTAGCAGCAGCCAACAGGAGTACAAGCAGCGGTACCACTGTAGCCAGGAACACCGGCGGCAATAAGTATTACACCGTTCGCGATGGCGACACAGCTTTCAGTATAGCAAAGGACAACAACATTTCCATGAAGCAACTTTTGGACTGGAACAACCTCGACTTCGATCAAATAAAGACCGGCCAAAAGCTACGTGTAAAGGAATAAGCCTAAAGCTCCTTCCCTGTTTTTAGGGAAGGTGTCCGAAGAACGGAAGGGTAAAACGCGTGCAAGTGGCAACCATGTGACGTCGTAATCTAAAGATGAAATAACATACCGGAGCACAGAAGCGTAGCGGACACACCGTATATTTGCCGCCAAAGCACAGCACAATGCCCAACGTACAAGTTCACGATAAAGTATTCAAACCTTTCCTTAGCAAAGAACAAATACAGCAGCGCGTAAAAGAACTGGGCGCACAGATAGACAAAGACTACGCGGGCCTCAATCCCCTTTTCATTTCCATACTTAACGGCTCATTCATTTTCGCTGCCGATCTTTTTCGTTGTATCACTGTCGATGCAGAGATATCATTCATCAAGCTGGTATCATACAAAGGCACAAGCTCCACGGGCAACGTGGTTACAGCCATAGGCCTGGAAGAAAAACTTACCGATCGCCATGTGGTGATACTGGAAGATATAGTTGACACCGGCAAAACCCTTAGTGCCTTTATACCGGAGATCATGCAGCGCCACCCCGCCTCATTAAAGATAGCCACCTTCCTCACCAAGCCCGACGCCCTGCAGTACGATGTACGCCCTGACTACGTGGGCTTCGCCATACCCAACAACTTTGTAGTAGGCTACGGCCTCGACTACGATGGTCTAGGCAGAAACCTAGCAGAACTATATACACTGGATATTTAATAAAAGATCGAAACCGGCATATCATGCTTCAGCAGCCCCGCCTGCTTCGCTTTTTCAAAAAGAGTGCTGATGGCCTTTCTTCCTGTCTCGCCAAGGTCGCTGGTGTACTCGTTCACATAGAGGTCTATATGTTTGCGCATCACATCCTCTTCCATCTCCTGCGAATGTTCCTTTACAAAGGGTGCAAGTGCCGGGTAGTTATTCCATGAGTATTGTACACTCTCTTTTATGATACTGTCTATCGTAGCGCACAGTTCCTTATCAAAGCTCCTGCGTGCTGCTATACCACCCAGCGGTATTGCAGCGCCCGTCATCTGCTCCCACCAGTCGCCCAGGTCTATTAGCTTCACCAGTCCCTTCTGCGCATAGGTAAACCTGCTTTCGTGTATGATAAGCCCCGCATCAAAGGTGCCATTCAGCACAGCAGCTTCTATCTCGCTGAATAGCACTTCACTCCTATCCTTAGCCTGCGGAAAAGCCAATGTCAGCAAAAGATTAGCGGTGGTATTGATACCGGGTATGGCTATTTTATACTGGTCTATATTAGCAAGGTCCAGCGGAGCTTTAGAGATCAACATCGGGCCCACACCATTGCCCAATGCAGAGCCACTATGCAGCAGTGCATAATTATTCACCACATGTAGAAAGGTATTGTAGCTGAGCTTTGTGATGTCTAGCCTGCCCTCTTCGGCCCAGCGGTTCAGTGTCTCCACATCCTCCAGCACATACTCAAATTCAATGCCCTTGGTATCTATCTTACCATTCACCATAGCATCGAAAATAAAGGTATCGTTCGGGCAGGGACTAAAACCAAGCGTCAGTTTCATGAAGGCAAAATTAGCAGTATTGGAACACTATAGATCGTCTATAAAATCTATCAGCACTTTGTTTAAGTTGATAATGGCCTCTTTCATTTGCCATTTGCTCTTATCCCTCGGCTCTACGTAGTTCGATATCGCGCGCAACTGTGCAAAGGGTATATGCTCCTGCAGGCACACATAGTGGAAAGCAGCGCCTTCCATGTTCTCCACCTGGCAATTGAATCTTTCCCTGCGTGCCTTTACGGTAAAGTCCGTACCGCTCACGGTGTTCACAGTCAGTGCGGTAGCATGTGGCAGTTTCAGCTTATCATGCAGGGCATGAGCCAGACTTGGCAGTTTACCATCTGTAAATGGCGCCTCATCTTTGCCTAGCAGGCCCAGCTCAAAAATGTCGAGGTAGTTGTAATGGTCCTGTGCACCAAGGTCGCCATACTGGTCGCTGGCTACGAAGAGCACCTCGCCAAGGGCTATATCGGTATCAAAGCTGCCCCCTACCCCTGCCTGTAAGGCGAAGTCATAAGTGTTTATCTTTAATGTTTTCATTAAAGCATAGCTGGTGGCAAGCATGCCCACCCCGGCTACGCATATCTGCAGTTCATTGGTGCCCTTGCTGAAATGTAAGGGTCCTATAGGCGCCCAGTCCTGCCTCAAATGGGCTAAAACAGGCCCTAATTCCGCCTCTGTGGCTGCTGTAAGCAATAGCTTCATACTGCAATTAAACACATTTTTGCCAAACCGTATTCTAAGCCGTAATTTTGCAGCATAAATTAGAAAAATGGTTTACCTGACGCGCGTGGAGCATTTTAATGCGGCACACAAATTATCGAACGACAACTGGACGGATGAACACAATAAAGAGGTGTTTGGCAAGTGCGCTAATGCCAACTGGCACGGGCATAATTACGAACTATTCGTCACCATTAAGGGCGAGCCCAATCCCGATACCGGCTTCATCTACAATGCCAAAACACTGGGCCAGCTGATACAGGATGTGATAGTGGAGAAAGTGGACCACCGCAACCTCAACCTGGACGTGGACTTCATGAAGGGCAAATTCACCAGTGCCGAGAACTTTGCCATGGCCATCTGGAACGAGCTGAGGCCGCATATCGAGAAGAACGGCGTGCACTTGCATTGCATAAAGCTGCAGGAAACACCCCGCATCTACGTAGAGTATTTCGGTTAAGGCCAAACAATTTTGGGCCGTACTTGTTTATCTTCAACAAAACATAATCTGTGGCATATACCAGGAAAGACTCGTACGACGAGGATGTAACCGCCAAATTGATGGAGCATTACCGCTCATCTATCCAGCTGCTGGGCGAAGACACCAACAGGGAAGGCCTCCAAAAGACGCCCGAACGCATTGCCAAGGCCATGCAGTATATAACGCAGGGCTATAATATGGATGCCAAAGCCATACTCAACTCAGCCAAGTTCCACGAGTCGTACAGCGAAATGGTGATCGTGAAAGATATAGAGCTCTACTCCGTTTGCGAGCACCATATGTTGCCCTTCTTCGGCAAGGCGCATATAGCCTACATACCCAATGGCTGGATAACAGGCCTTAGCAAGATAGCCCGTGTAGTGGACTGCTTTGCCCGCCGCCTGCAGGTACAGGAGCGTATGACCCACCAGATACTGGATGCCATACAGGAAACCCTGAACCCGCAAGGTGTGGCAGTGGTAATAGAGGCCAAGCACCTGTGTATGATGATGCGTGGGGTATCAAAGCAAAACAGCGTTACTACCACATCAGCATTCAGCGGCCAGTTCGAGGCCAATGAGACCCGGTCGGAGTTTTTGAAGCTCATTACTGCCGACTTATATTAAGAACATTCAGAATTGTTGCAAAGGAATTAAGTTTTATCTTTGCAGTCCCGAAAATAGTTCGGGAAGTAGCGCAGCCCGGTAGCGCACATGGCTGGGGGTCATGTGGTCGCAGGTTCGAATCCTGTCTTCCCGACTGATAGGTCTCTGAGAGTAATATCTCGGAGGCCTTTTTTCATGCCCAAAATCCGCTCTGGCATTGAATTTCATGCAGTTTCGTTAACCTCTCTTTCTACCTCAGGGCTTTGGGCTTCTAATACATTCCGCCTCTTTTACTTAGTCCACTACGTAGACCAACGATCTGGGAAAGTAGTCCATACTTTTTTTGTAATACGAAATACTCCAGACCACCCCATTTTTCACCTCAATTACGCATCCATGCTTGATTATAAAATTAGTTTCTATATCCGCACCAATAGGAAGGGTACAGATGGAACAGTACCTATTTATTACCGGCTGTGGGTACTGAAAGAAAAGCTTGAGAACTCTACCGGCCAACATGTAGCATCAAAGAACTGGGACAGCAAACATCAGAAGGCTTTGAAATGCCCGGAGGCCAAACTTATCAATGAAGTACTACATACTATTAAAACTGACCTGGTAAAAGCGATTACAACCATCCACTTAAGCGGGACAGAAGTATCTGTGGAAAACATAAAGAAGGTGCTGAAAGGTGAGGCTGTACAAGAGGCCTATTACCTCATAAAGGTCACCACTGAACATAACATGATGTTCGAAAAACAAGTGGGTATAAAGTACAGCCAAGGCAGTTACAAGAATTATAAGACTACCCTGGCATTCCTAAAAGAGTTTGTGCAGCACCAGTATCGTAGGCAGGATATCCCTTTGAAGGACGTCACCCAGAAGTTATGTGAACAGTATTTTATATGGCTAACCACTGAAAAAACCAGCAAGCAAAACGGGGCAGCCAAACATTTACAGCGTCTGAAGAAGATCATTAACTATGCCGTCAGGATGGGGTACATTACCACTAATCCTATACAGTCATATTCTATCGTCATGAAATCAGTACCGAGGGTGGCATTGACATGGGAGGAGATAATAAAGATTCAGGAACTGCAGCTACAGACGGATGTACTGAAGAAAATCAGAGACATATTTATTTTCCAAGTGTTTACAGGCCTTCCGTATGCTGATATTAAAGTCTTCAGCCAACAGCACCTTATGAAAGGTATAGATGGCAAGTTCTGGATTAGAATGGAAAGAACAAAAACACACAATACTTTCACTGTCCCGCTGCTGCCGGTGGCCCTGCACATCCTAAAACAGTATATGACCTTTCCGAGGGCAGTTGACACTCCGATCTTCCCGGTATTATCTAATCAAAAGATGAACCAAAACCTTAAGGTGATACAGGAAATTGCCGGCATTAGCAAGAGTCTTCATACCCACCTCCCCAGGCATACTTTTGCAAGTACGGTCACCCTCCTTAATGGTGTACCAATAGAGACAGTGTCCAAAATGTTAGGCCATTCCAAGCTGACAATGACCCAAACTTATGCCAAGGTTGGTGAGCTGAAAATTGCAGGAGACATGTCCTTTTTGGAGAAGAAGCTTAGCAAAAAATAGGCCTTTGAAATTATCCCGTCAAGGCCTAACTTCATATTTCATAGTGATAGGGTTTATAGGGGCTGGTCTGTTCTCAGACTGGCTTTTTTATTTTCATGAAAAATGTACTTTCATTCCCAATACTAAAACCGCTCACTGTATGGCAGATAAGATAATTATGAAGGGAGAATTCTTTATCCCAGAAAAACCTGATAACTTATTGTTTGGTCGCCTTATGATCTATGACACGGGTAGAATGGCTGTTGTTTTGGACAAGGTTCTGCATAATGATTATGACATAAGAGGAATCGATATTATTAACGGTCAATCCCATGTAGACGGTGAGCTCTTCAGTTTGGTAAACTGTTTTTACTCACATTCGAGCAATAATGAGTATTACTATATCGTAAACGAATTATATAAGGGCAGTTGGATAGACACAGCTTTCAGCTCTGAATATACCAAGGTAACTGCAAGTATCACTGGCTTATCACTATGGCTTGATGAAAGATCGCATGACACAGAATATAAAGATGGCCACAGTATCATAACAGTATATCCACCTAAGGATTTCACGTTTAGTATAGATGAGAGCACTGACCTAATTCTATATTTTGAATCATTGAGTCACTGGACAAGGGAAGAACTAAAGATAGTTTCGGAAACTTACTTTGCCATCCAATCTAAAGGTCTGTTGTCCAGAAAAGTTCTGTTTCAGCATATGGTTACTTTCCGGAATTTTCTAAGCTTATTTTTACGTGAGGTACCTAACATAAAGACCATTACCTTCAGAAAAACAGTATCAGAAAAGCATGAATATATCGAACTTCATTTGAGGGTTGGCAAACCGCAGGAGATCATAAACCCAACTGACCGTTTAATACGGATTGGGGAAATGAGTGCATCCCTAAGAGACATGCTACCTGAATGGTATAGCCAGGCATCTTATTTTGATGAAATCGTTGCATTACTTATAGCAAGTAGGGAGACCGAATTGGCCGAAGCCTCATTTTTAGAAGCAGCCAAAGCTCTGGAACTTATTCACAAGTACTTCCTACTAAAGGATGATGTTTCTCTCCGCGCCCAAATCCAAAAAATCATGTCTGATAATGGTATTGGACAAACTGGCACCGGCAAGAAATGGACGCAACGTATGGTATATACCCATCTTTGGGAAAAGGTGAAGAATATTCCATATTTCTCCAAGAACTTTACTAACCCATACTCGTTTGTAGAGGCCTTAAATGAAACAAGAAACTATTATACACACTATGGCAAGAAAAGCTCGAATGTCTGGACACCGAACAAACTTGCGTACAAAACAATGGCCATTCGTTTAATGGCTAAAGCCTTAATTCTTGTTTGCCTTAAGTGTCCACCTCAAATAATTGATAAGATCATCAATGCAGCTGGAGCAATGTTGTATTTACAACTGGACTATGAATCCAATCCATATTCCATATATAGTATAGTTGGCAGCGATAGCTAACTATTTTTGAGACATTGAATGAGCTTCTTGGATTCATTAATCTGGTTGGCATACCCTAATCCTGTACGTGTCTTGATGAAGGCCATAATTATTATTTCGAGTATGAAAAGTTGAGAGAAGTATGTCAGTTCCCCAGGCTTGCTTGTTTTGGAAATACAGGACTGAGCCTTTACACAAAAGCCTTCTATCGTATCCATATTGTAGTCCTTGTACTCAATATACTTGCTTAGATGTTCTACAAGTTCTCTACCAAACTTTTCGAAATACTGTGGTTCAGTTGGCCTATAATCACGAAAATAACTACCAACCAATGCATGCAGGTTTTTACCCGTAATGGGGGCTTTCTCATAATGTGGAAGGTTCATATCTCTTCTTGATTTAAGGGTGACAATTTACTATGACTCAGCACTGTCTGGTTGAGGGAGTTTTTAGCTTTAATTTCCTGACACAGACTTTCATAGGACACTGCCTCAGTAAGTTTCTTTAATGACTTAAGGGTAATTGAATGCTGGCTCCTTTCATAATTGTTGAGTCCAGAGGTGGGGACTACGTAAAACTCCCATTGATCAAGGTTCATTGGATCAACAGTTTGCTTGTCCTCATGGTGCAGCAGACAGAAAACATACACATCGGCGTGTCTTTTAGCCACTTTTTCTTGTCTGTTACTGGTACTGTCCCAATATAGGAATGGCTTTATGCTAAACGATATCTTGGAAAGGGCCTGCTGGTTCCAGGACTGAAGATAAGCAGCCGATTTAATTTCCAGCTTAATACCGTCCGGGGTAGTTAGGTCAAAAGCACTCCATTCCTCTCTGGGTTTCGTTACATCAATTCTTGTGGCGCTGGCTACAATGAACTCAGCAAAAACACCCCTGGTAGCGTTACTTAGAAGGTCAGAGCTACACCATCTCCAAAATTGGATTAATGAAGTTCCCATCCCTTTATTAGCTAAGGTTAGCTCTTCCTCACCTGACTTTGTTAACACCTTTATTCTTCCTAAGTTGCTCATGTAAACAAATATATTAATAAACATCTATTTTTGCCATCGAGAACCTGAAATGCATGAAGAAGCCTATACCGTATATCAATGATAATAGAGCCGATCCTACGGGCTTTAAAGCAAGAGCAAGGGCACACCAATCTACGTTCAGAGAAAATTGTATGTCGGTTGACTTCGTCGACCTTTATGGGACCAAGATATCAATTGAGGATGGGCACGTAGGGATGAAAAATTTCCACCCTTGTGTTCATGACCTTGTTAAGACAAGATATCCAAGAAAGAGGACGACTCTTTACTGTGACATTTTACGAAGCGAGCATATTCCATTTAATCTTTTTGGCCCTCTGATCTACCATAAGGAAGTATTGGTTAAGGTCTTGAACTGTTATATGAATAATACGGTGTGCTCGATTGTCAAGCTGGAAATTGAGTTCGCGCCCAAACCTAAAATAAGCCACCTAAATGATGCTACCTCATTTGATACATACATAGAGTATAATCACAAAGATGGTAACCTGGGTGCAATTGGAGTTGAGGTTAAGTACACAGAAGGGGATTACAAAATAGGGGTTAAGGAAGCAATTGAAGTTGCAGACACTGGGAGCCTATACTGGTCGGTAACTAAGGAAAGCGGGCTGTATCAGCCTGTTAGTTATTCGGTATTAGTAACTGACAGATTTAGGCAGATATGGAGAAACCATATGCTGGGGGAAAGCATGAAACAAATCCCTAAGGCCAGAATCAAACATTTTACCCTGCTAATGGTCTACCCGGAGGGGAACAGCCATATGGGAACGGCAGCGCTTGAATACCGGCGGTTACTGAAAGAGAACATGGATCTGAAATTCCAACCTGTTACATTCCAGTCCTTTTTGCAGACCTGCGAAAAGTATAGCACAAAGCCGGAACTTGAGGAATGGCTGGCATGGTGCAAGTTGCGCTACCTTCATGACTAATCCGTATATTCAGATATGGTTGCCAATCAATTACTAATTACTATCGACAAAGTTGAGGAGACTGATCCTGAAGCCTTTATAAGATATTGGAAGAACTTGTACGACTATAAGAATGGCCAACTTTATGATGACCATATTTCAGTCAAAGAATTTGATAGCTCGAGTATAAGAAAGCTGTACAAGTGGAAAAATGGAATGAACCTTAGTATTAAAAAGCAGACCAGTATTGAAGAGAAACTGATTGGCAGGCTGGAAACAATTAACAAGTTGAGGTTCCATTTTGATGAAGACCTCTTCCGAAGTACATTCACAGATGTCTCACCTATCTGGAGGATATTTTTACGGCATATCATAAGTCCAGGCATGTTTCCGATCTTTGACCAGCACGTCTATAGGGCTTATAAATTTATCATAGGTGGCGGAATTATTGAAATACCTAATAACAGAGCTAAGGAATTAGCCTATACGAAAGAGTATCTTCCTTTTTATAAGAGATTGAGAGGGTCTGCAGCTTCTTGCACGGATAAAGAAACAGACGAGGCGTTATGGGCATTCGGTAAATTCCTTAGTCGCTATTCAAACATCTTTCTAAGCCCCAGTAATAGAAATCATGGCTGAAAATACAAACGATTTAGACGTAATAGAAGGAGTCTTCTTTTCAGTTGATGCTCCGGAAGCAACCTGGAAAGGAACATTCCATTTCTCGAAAGAAGGAAGAAAGATTCTTGCCTTAGAAAGCATTGATATGTTTTATGCAGACATCCCTAAGACATATAATTGTATATACGGAGAAGATTCCGTTACCGGTGAAAGAGTAAGTTTGGTTAACTGCTCACAAATGCAGTTTTGGCCCGATCTTCAATATCTCGTTTATGAAGTTTATAAAGGTGAATGGGTAGAAGCAGTCAACAAAGATGGCTATTCTGCTGTAACTCTATCGTTAGCAGGTTTAGCACAGTGGCTTCAATCCAAGGCAGCATCATCAATGGAGAGAAATCAACTCCTGGAATATCCACTTAATATTGACGAATCGCGACAGCTTATTCTAAAGCCTAATACAAAGTATGTAGACCAAGGCCACCAAAAGGTACTGATTGAAGATACCCTAATAACATTAAAGTCGTTAAGGCCAACATCACGCATAAACCTCTTTCGGGACATAACCTCAATTCGTAATTTTTTAACGGTTTTATTAACAGAACAGCCTTCTATCAAATCGATTTGGTTCCATAAACTTGATAGCACGTCTACAGAGCTTTTCATCAACTATCCTCCTCCTCTTGATGAGAGTTCGTATTTTCAGAAGAAAGTTCGTTTTGAAGACTTGGAGCCACTACTGGAAGACAGTTTACGGATCTGGTTTAAAAGCATGATAAATTTCGATGAGATTCTTGAGCTTTATACATCTACAAAACAGCTGATTTTTGCTGAAACCTCTTTTACGGAAATAGCAAAGGTTCTGGAACTAATACATAAATATTTTTATGAGCCAGACGATGCTGAAGAGAACAAGATTTTGAGGGAAAAGGTAGTCTCGCTTATGGAGGCTCAAGGGATTGGAGAAAAAGGAAAAACTAAAAGATGGACTCAAAGGATGAGGTATACTCATTTATGGGTAGAGCTTGAAAAAATGGAGTTCTTCAAAAATCATTGGACCAAACCGTACGTGTATATCCAAATGCTTAACGAGTCCAGAAACTATTATACCCATTATCGTGAAAACAAGCATGAAGTGAAACATAAGAACATCCGTCTTGTATGGACTGCCAATCAGTTATTTTATAAAAACAATGAGTTGAGAATGTGGGCTAAGGCATTACTTTTAGCTGCTCTTGGAATTCCACACTATTTAGTAAGTACCCTAATCTGGGCTCAAAACCAACAGTATTTGCATATTGATTATGAGGCTAACCCTTATTCTATAGACAGCTTAGAATTTGATTGACGTAAAGTAATACTTACAGTGTTATACTTATCTTCCTTGTCGTTTGGGATTACATGTGCCGCATTCCTTTCCAAACCCTTCCATAGCAGGTTTCTTCGTCCTAACCCACTTTTGTAGATCTTTAAGATTATCAGAGCAGATTTTCACGTATTGCCTTGTGGTAAAAGCTCCGGCATTTCTATGAGATGTAATATGCCGACAACCAGCCGTGTGTAACACGCAGTAGCTACTCGCTAAATTCTTATGAGTATTGACTACATAACCGTTAGGATTGTCGCTGATCCACTTGGTATAGCCATCCTCATTGTCGATAAATTCTATAGCTGGCATAACTCGTTCTTTTGTTGTAAATATATCAAAAGATGCTAAGAGGCTGTCAAATTTGGCGGAAAGCTATGACCTGGACTAAGCCTATACCGATGCATTCTTCCCTACAGGCTTAGGCCTCGGCTACTACTTTGGTGAGAAGGCCTTAGGGAAGAACTGAGAATACAGAGCATCCCCCTGCAAGGATGAAAATCCAAGTTTAGGTTAGTGGTTTTTTTAATACCAACACCTGTTATCTTACAATTTCACAAAGGCTGTACGTCAGGGAACTAAGACTATCCCTTTACACCCACATGGCAACTGATCTCTTTAGCTTTGCTTATCCGTTACGCCGGACCGATCATCCCGATATTAAACCTATAGTCTTACGGCTTAATACTTATCAATCGGAATCAGTTACCACCCCAATGCTTATATGTAAGACGTTTTGTACTTATCGGGGACACCTTGCCCGTTATGTTTCTCTTTTATTGCAAGAGTACAGATTACTACCCAACGTCTGGACCTCTAACTATCCTTTGGGACCCTCGAGGCCGTTCACATTCTGTATAGAAATACAGAGAGGAGTACTATATAATATAAGACATTTAGTGGTGTTGGGCAATAAGAGCCGATTTTTGTGCGCAAAATGTTGAAAACTATTTAGCAAGTCCTTATTATTGTATGTGACAGGCAGTCTATGATTATTCATGAACAGCCAATTTAGAAATTTAAATACCTGGTCATTTTTTTGCAGCCAGTATTATATATAATAGCTATAACCAACGAGTCCCTGTTTTTTAGCCCTAATTCATTTGCTTTCCCCCTCAAATTTACTACCTTACCCCTCCCAAATTGGGTTATCCCTCTATTATTAATGGATCAAAAACTTTCCCTTGCCCGCTTAGAGCAATTGCTTCTTAAGGCCTGTGATATCCTTAGGGGTAATATGGATGCTTCGGAGTTTAAGGAGCATATCTTCGGAGTATTATTTCTTAAAAGATTAAGCGACAAGTTTGATGCGGACCGGGAACGGCTGACCTCCGATTATCGCCAGAAAGGCATGAAGGAGGATCTGATACACAAGCGGCTGGAAGATCACTCCAAATATGACTTTTATGTACCCCCACGAGCCAGATGGGCCAATATTCGCCACCTGAAAAAAAATGTAGGTTCAGGTTTGAATAAAGCACTTGAGCATTTGGAAGATGCTAATCCGGCAACTCTTGAGGCAGTTCTAAAAGGTATCAACTACAATAAAAAGGTAGGACAGAAAACACTGGAGGATTCAAAACTCATAGAATTTATTCAGCATTTTGAGCTTATCCCATTAAAGGACGAGGATTTCGAATTTCCCGACCTGATGGGGGCGGCTTATGAATATCTTATAAAATATTTTGCGGATAGTGCAGGGAAGAAAGGTGGTGAGTTCTATACCCCAAATGAAGTAGTCCAATTACTCACCCAATTGATAGAGCCAAAGCAGGGTATGTCGATTTATGACCCTACGGTGGGCTCGGGCGGCATGCTGATTCAGGCTCAGAACTATGTGGCGATGTCTGGGGGAAATGTTAAGGATTTAGCCCTGTATGGCCAGGAAAGTAACGGCACTACATGGTCGCTATGCAGAATGAATATGCTGCTACACGGCATATACACTGCTGATATTAGGCATGAGGATACTATTAGGAAGCCCCAGCATATCACTGGCGGTAACCTTCGGACTTTCGACAGGGTTATTGCCAATCCTCCTTTCTCGCAGAACTACAGCAGTAATGGAATGGACCACAAAGAACGGTTCCAGGTTTTTATGCCAGAGAGCGGTAAAAAGGGGGATTTCATGTTCGTACAGCATATGATATCGGTACTGAATGCTGACGGAAAAATGGCGGTGATAATGCCTCATGGTGTACTGTTCAGGGGTGGTAAGGAAAAGGAGGCAAGGGAATGGATGCTATCACAAGGGCTTTTAGAGGCAGCTATTGGTCTGCCACCAGGGTTGTTTTATGGTACGGGCATACCTGCTTGTGTATTGGTAATTAACAAAAGCGGAGCAGAGAAAAGGAGGGACGTGCTGTTCATAAATGCCGACAGGGAATATAAGGAGGGAAAGAACCAAAATAGGCTTAGGCCGGAGGATATTGAAAAGATATCTCACGTATATAAGAATAAACAGGTAGAATATAAATACTCTTCCTTGGTGAGCCTGGAGCAATTGGCAGCAGAGGATAGCAATTTTAACATACGCAGGTATGTTGACAATGCACCCCCACCTGAACCACAGGATGTTAACGCCCACCTTAACGGAGGCATCCCCATATCAGAAGTGGATAGTCTCGGCAACTTCTTTAAGAATTATAATGGCATAAGGAAAATGCTCTTTACAACATTGCGGGATGGTTACTTGCAATTCACCCCGGAAGTAATGAGCAAAGAGGTAATTAAGGAACTAATAGAAGCCAGTGCAGGCGTGAAGGCTAAGCATGAAACCTATTTGGTGACACTAAAGGCGTGGTGGGACAAGCACCTGCCGGCCATAAAGGCTATCAATAGCCAGAAAGCGGTATTTGAACTCTACCATAAGCTATTGAATGATATCAACACAACCCTGCTACCTCTTGGTATATTAGACGAGTTCAAGATAAGGGGTGCTTTTGCGTCTTTCTGGAATACCGAACCGATCTTAAGTGACTTGAAATCAGTCGCGGCAAGTGGATGGGGAGCGGCGTTGATACCTGATGGAGAGATACTACGATCACAGTTTGCCACACTGCTTGAAAAACATGAGACCAACCAAAACAGAATGGCCGAGCTTCAAGGCATGTTCGAGGAAGCAGAAGTGGACGACTATGACTACGAACATAGCGAAAGCGGTGTATTGCCAAAAGATGTATTAAAGATGCTAAAGACAAAAAAGAAGACAGGGAAGAATGCAGACAACATTCAGAAACTAATCTTTAAGCATGAATTTCTGGTAGCGGAGTTGAAAGACCTAAAGAAGGAAGCCAGCATTATGGAGAGACGGAAAGAAGAACTTGTGGCTGCTGCAAGAATCAAGATCGCTCCAATCGATGCCGGGAAACTGATCATCTCAAGATGGGAGCGCACTTTATACAGTACATTCGAAGGATACCTTAATCAATACCTCCAAACTTTTATAGCAGCCAACGAAAACCTATTTAACAAATACAGTGTAACACTGAAGAGTTTGATAAAAGTGAGGGACCATGAAACTAAATTGCTGAACAAATATCTAACCGAATTGGGCTATGGGGCATAGAGTTATTTTAGGGAATGAAATCAATATTCTTCCTGGATTCCCCTTTGATTCTGATATGTTTACGGAGGAGGCCGGCGTCCAGCTTATAAGGATAAGGGATTTACAGACTTTCTCCTCAAATACATACTATAAGGGTAGTTATAACTCAGTCTATGTCGTCAAAGCGGGTGATATATTGATTGGGATGGATGGGGATTTCAACATTGTGAAGTGGAAGGGTGGTAAAGGACTTCTAAATCAACGGATTCTGAAAATATATCAGAAAGCAGATGGAAAAGTTGAAATAGATTATATCTATTATCTGCTACAGCCTATGCTCCTTAAGATTAATGAAAGGACTCCAGCTACCACTGTTAAACATCTGTCAACCTATGATATTTCGACGATTTCGTTAGAAGTTCCCCCTAATCCTGTACAAAAAAAAATATCCTATATTCTATCCACGATAGACAAACAGATAGAAGAAACCGAAGCTATCATAAGCAAATATCAGGCTATCAAACAAGGTATGTTGCAGGATTTGTTTACAAGGGGTGTGGATGTAAATACTGGAAAACTGCGACCAAGTCATGAGGAGGCACCGAAACTTTACAAGAAATCGCCTTTAGGACTGATACCTAAAGAATGGGAGGTTTGTGTCTTAGATAACTGTCATACTCATGAAAGATACAGCTATACAGGTGGGCCGTTCGGTTCCAGCTTAAAGGCAGAGCATTATACCTCCCATGGTGTAAGGATTATTCAGTTGCAGAATATTGGTGATGGACACTTCAATGATACCTACAAGATCTACACATCTGAAAAGAAGGCTAATGAATTATTTAGTTGCAATATATATCCTGGAGATATTATAATTGCAAAAATGGCAGATCCCTTAGCCAGAGCGTGTATCGTTCCTGATTTTGACAAAAGGTTTCTTATGGCCTCTGATGGCATTAGATTAAAAGTAGATCAAAGTCTTTTCGACACGAACTATGTTCTTGAAACAATAAATAGCCATTATTTCAGAAGCCAGGCCACGTTACTTTCTACTGGTACAACAAGAGAAAGAATTGGCCTTACGGAATTAAAGAATCTAAGACTAAAAAAGCCACAACTAAAGGAACAGAGAGCTATCTCAGATGTTCTACGTTGTACAGAAAAAGATATAAGTGTCAGTCAAAAGGAATTTTTCAAACTCCATCTTCTAAAACAAGGATTAATGAATGACTTGCTAACTGGCAAAGTTGACGTGAAACTGTAAATAGACCATGCAGGAAGTCTTTAATAAATATAAGGAGCTATTTCAGAAAAGATACGAACTGGTATCTTCCTTGGATATGGGTGAGGACTCAGTTCGTTATGATTTCTTTCAAGCCTTACAGGAAAAGATGGGCCTAAATCCATGGGATATTCAATTGGAGTACCCTTTGGGAGTTGATGCATTTATTGCTCAGCTTGCCAGGCCTGAGGGAGCTAAACGAGGAGAAAAGCCTGTGATGGATTTGGTTGTCAATACTTCCGAGATAAAGCTTTGTGCTGAGTTTGGTTTCTTTAGGAGAAATAGTAATGATAACGGTCGGATTGATACAACGGGTAAGACCTTTAAAATGCTAAACGATTTTATCCGCTTGGCTATTTTCGGCCACCTGAATAACAGCAAGTCCTTCTTTGTTTGCGTTGCAGATGAATGGATCATAGATCATCAAATTAGGGGTGGCATGTTACCGCCATTTCCCGCCCAACAATACAGATTTCATTATGATGGCCTTATTGAGATCATGGGTACGTCTAAGGAGGCAAAGAAAGCCTTACCCGATAAATTCTTACACAGGTTTAGAGAGCTTGAGCTGAATATAAATGCCAATCTGGTTATGAGGGAGGAAATAGTGTCTGAATTGAACCCGCAAGAAACATACATATTGGTATGGGAGGTTGAGTCATATCTTTAGAAATGGGTCGTCAATAAATTTGTACCTTGAGAGATCGGTACTCATAAAATATGTTGTGACGGTCAAAACAGCTATACAAGAATTTATTAGTCATCTTCAAACTGATGAGGATGCTGAACTTTATAACGAAGCAGGCTTACAACATGAGTTGGCATGGTTCCTCCGTGGGGCATTAGGTAAGGATTATTTAGTAAAACTTGAATACCCCATAGCTAAAGCCGGAGTTCCGGTAAAATTGGTAAAAAAGGAGATGGATATTTTCATTAGGAGCAAGACAACAGGGGATAGATACTGTATAGAGCTCAAAGCCCCGGTTAACTTGCAAATTCCCAAAAGAATGTTTCATGCCTTACAAGATGTTCAATTCCTTGCCGCACTAAAGAATGAACATGGCTTTCAGCAAGGCTTTTTGATTTTTGTCACTAACAATGACTCCTTTTGGAAACCCAAGGCTGATAAATTAGGTATCTATAAATTATTTCGGAAGAAGGTCGTAACGCTGGAAACCATCGTTGGAGATGATGTTCCTGATTTCATTCGAAAAGAGTATACGGAAGATCCTATATTATTTCTTGATAGGGTTTACACAGCAAATTGGGAGGATCTCAAGGTTCAGGGTGAGGAAAAATGGAGGTACTTTTTAGTAGAGGTATAAAATATTTGTATATTTAAGACCTTTTCTTACCAAAACATACCGTTACTATGCCATTAATAAATAATCTTTTTGATAGATTGGTCACACGAAACAAGAAACTGATAGGTCATTGGGCATCCGTGTACCTTGACTATACGAATGAAATGAACTTGATAAGCTCCAGACTTGTTGCAAGTCCAGCGATGAGATTAGATAATCCGGCCTTGTTCACGGGAACCAGTGTAAGTAACTACAATGACTTTATTTATAAATGGATATATGAGCATAATAATGGCATCTCGTCAACTGGTTTAAGCTTGTTGTCAGTCGTAAATTTTGACAAGATTCGTACCAGTGCCAGTTTTAAAACTGTTGCCCGAAAAGTGATTGCAGCACCGGACTTTACGAATTACTGCAACCTAAACAACCAATGGCATACGATAATAGGCCGGAACAACCCACTCAGGACAAATAGGGCGTTGGCTACTTGTAATCCGAAAGAACTGGCTTCCACGGTAGATTGGTCGAAGTTTTGTGCTGTCTTGACTTATCTCCGGAAACATTGTAGTTATACAATCACCAACCCGGCCCCAAACTGGTTTGTTTGGAATCAGGAATTAACGAAATGGCTTGACAGTAAACTATCTGTTGAAAGATCAACTTATACAGACAGGAAAAAGTATTATGTAGATCGCAATATTTTTGTTTGGATGCTCTATGAAAATGATCCGTTAACTCCAGCCGATAAAAAATATTTCCTATAAAATAATCCTATCGTCAATGTCGGAGTACTCCCATATAGAAAAGCCCTTCCTAACTCAGCTTCACAAGCTGGGCTGGACAGTTATTGACCAAGGGGCAGGTATCCCAACCGACCCTAACCGTAGTTTGCGTAGCAGCTTCAGGGAGGTAACACTAAAGGAAACATTTAAAAAATCGGTAAAGGCTGCTAACATCACTGAAGAGGGAATGGAGTGGCTAACTGATTCCCAACTGAATGACATATACGAGGAGCTAATAGCTCATTCAAGAAAAAACTTATTTGAAGCCAATAAGGACGTACTGGATAGGTTGCTCAACAATACAACGAGGGTAGACAAGAATGAGCTGACGGGAGAAGAATCCCCCGCAGTGAAGATCATTAATTTCGACCAGCCTGAAAGGAATTCTTTCATTGCCATCAACCAATTCAGGATTGATACTCCCGGTATGGGTAAAGGCTTTATTATTCCTGATATTGTTCTCTTTGTGAATGGCTTACCCCTGGTAGTAATAGAGGCCAAGGATCAGAATGAGTTTACCTCCAATCCTATGCACGAGGCTATCAGGCAGTTATTACGGTACAGCAACCAGCGGGAGGGAACAAAACTTGACGGATTAAAAGAAGGAGAAGAAAGCTTGTTTTGGTACAACCAGTTTAATATTGCCAGCTATGGGGAGAAAGCCATGTATGGCACCATAACCTCAACAGAGGAGTATTATTTTGAATGGAAAGATATCTATCCTGATAAATACAAAACTTTCGAACCGCCTTTAGGAGTGGTTAGGTCTCAGGAGACACTTATACAAGGCATGCTGCCGCCGGAAACTTTACTGGATATAGTTAGGCACTTCATATTGTTTATGCCTACGGATGATGGACGGGAGGTGAAGATAGTCTGCCGCTATCAGCAATACAGGGCTGTAGGCAAAATTATTAAGAGGCTGGAAGAAGGCAAAACTCCTATGGAGCGGTCGGGTGTTGTATGGCATACCCAGGGAAGTGGTAAGAGCCTGACAATGGTTATGCTTGTTCGTAAACTACGGTCCACACCTTCCTTGCTTGATTACAAGGTGCTCATGGTCAATGACCGCAACGACCTCGAAGACCAGTTGGGAGAAACAGCAGAGCTTACCAATGAAAAGGTAGACTACGTTAATAACTCAAAGGAACTAAAGAAAAAGCTGGCCACCCCAAGCAGTAATGTTGTGATGGTTATGATACATAAATTTCTCGAACGGTCTAAGGTGGATGGTACAATGGTTGGAGAAGCTTTGAGTCAGGTAGCGGAAGCTATGCCCTTGTATAATAATATTGGAGAAATAAATGAGTCGGAGAAAATACTGATACTTATTGATGAGGCCCACCGTACCCAGGGCAGTGATCTGGGTAATAATCTCTTCGAGGCATTCCCTAATGCCACTAAGATAGCATTTACTGGGACCCCATTGATAGCAGAACGGCATAAAAAGAAAACTCACCAGAGGTTTGGCTCTTATATCGACAAGTATAAACTTAAGGACGCCGTAGATGACGGGGCTACATTACAGATACTGTATGAAGGTAAGACCAGTGATGATGCGGTAAGGGATAAGAGTGATTTTGAGGACAAGTTCGAAGACCTGGTAAAGGATCATACCCCGGAGGAAATAGCCCTCATTAAAAAGAAGTACGGCACTTATAAAGACGTGCTGGAATCGGAGCAAAGAATAGCAGCCATAGCCAAAGACCTGGTGAACCACTATATCGATAATATACTGGCTAATGGTTTTAAGGCCCAGGTAGTTGCCAGTTCCGTCCTTGCTGCAGTCAGGTATAAAAAAGCCATCATAAAAGCAATAGCCGATAGACTGGAATTGGAGAAAGGCAAGCCTGTACCCAATGAGGATTTGATAAACCAGATAGCTTTCTTGAAGGTTGAGGCTGTTGTTTCTACCCAGGGCACCAATGAAGAAGCTATTGTAACAGAAGCAAGAAAGTCGGCCATGGCTAACAAGGCCATTGATAACTTTAAGGACAAGTTCGACTATGACAGGCCGCTCACCGGGATTGCCTTCCTTGTAGTCTGTGACATGTTGCTTACGGGCTTTGATGCCCCTATAGAGCAAATAATGTATTTGGACCAGAAGATGAAAGAACACAACCTCTTGCAAGCCATTGCTCGCGTGAACAGGACTTACAAAAACAAAAGTCGGGGGTTTGTCGTTGACTATGTCGGTAATACCAACAATCTTAAGCAAGCCCTTTCCATTTACAACCAGGATGACATTGCCGATGTCTTAGATTCCTTCCAAAGTATAAATTCAGAGATACCCATCCTCGACCAGAGATATAAGAGGCTGGTACAACTTTTTAGGGATAACGGTGTGGAGCAGATAGAAGCTTATGTAAATCAAAAAATCACAGACCCGAAAGAACGGTATAAGATTCTCGAAAGCTGTATAGAACTAAGTGAAGATGTAAAGTTCCGGGCGGATTTTGACGTCTACTTTAAGAACTTTATGGAGAGTATGGACATCATCCTTCCACTGGCTGCTGCAGAACCTTACAAAATCCCTTCTAAACAGTTTGCCCACATTTTATTTAGAACGAAGCAACGATATAAGGACAGCTCAATAAGCCTTGAAGGGGTGGGAGAAAAGATTAAAAGGCTGATAAATGAACACCTTACCAATCTTGGCATCAATCCCAAAATCCCGCCGGTAGAATTGTTCTCGGACAATTTTGAAGAAGAGGTAAGTAAGAATGAAAGCAAGAAAGCAATAGCATCTGAAATGGAGCATGCCATCAGGAAGCATATTAAGGTGAGCTTTGATGATGACCCCTCCCTGTACAAGAAACTTTATGAGAAGCTGGAAGCTATAATCAAACAACACCTTGAAGACTGGGATAAACTGGCCGAAAGCCTGAAAGGGCTCCGGGATGAATTGCTGGCCGGCAGAAAACAAACTGAAGAAGGGGTTTCAGAGGTAGAAGCACCTTTCTTCGACCTAATGATGGACCTATCTTTTGGTGAAGTAAAACCAGATAAGGCCACCAGGGATAAGTGTAAGAAGGTGAATGCCGAGATAATTGAAAAGCTTGAATCCAACATAGGCATAATAAGCTTCTGGGAGAAATCCCATGAGATAGAAAAGATGGGCGGGGAAATAAAGGACATCATTTACCTCAGTGATGTATCGGAACTCATAAATTCTGTGGACAGGGTAACGACTGAAATACTGGCATTAGCTAAGAAGAGGCATAACAGAATAATCGGGAATAAGGAATGACAACAAAATTACCTCCATATACGGTAAAGAAGAGTGCTCGGAAGACTTTAAGTATCTACATAGAGCGGGATGGCAGCGTGTCGGTATTGGCTCCGAACGAAAATACAGACGAGGAGATAAGGGAAATAGTTACACAAAAGAGCTACCAGATATATAAATACCTTGCTGAGCGGGAAGAGCTAATTGCTACTAAATCCTATAGGGAAATTACAAACGGGGAAAGCTTCCTCTATCTTGGCAGAAACTATAGGTTGCAGTTAGTGAAGGATCAGGATGCACCTTTAAAGCTGAAGGATGGCTACTTCTTTTTAAGGGCCGCTGATAAGACCCACGCATCGGAAATATTTAAGGAATTCTACAAAGGGAAAGCATTATCACGAATAGCAGGCCGAGTAGCTTTTTACCGGGACAAAATGAATGTTGTACCTCGTGAGATAAGGATAATGGAACTTCATAACCGCTGGGCATCATGTTCCAGAAAGGGAGACTTGAATTTCCATTGGAAATGTATGATGGCCCCGCTCACAATACTTGATTATATTGTAGTACACGAAATGGCCCATCTGAAACACGAAACCCATAACGAGGCTTTCTGGAATGAGGTTGACAAGATTATTCCAGATTACAGGGAGAGGAAATCGTGGTTGAGGTTCAACGGAGCCGGAATGGACTTGTAAAATCGGCCGTCCGAAAATGTTGCAAAAGGATATGACTGATTGGGAAAAGATACTTGATGACCAACTGGAAATAATAAGGTCAGCCGCAAATAACGTCGACCAATCCTATCTGAAAGTACCAACTTCTCTTTATCCGGAGGGCATTGTACGCGAAAGAGTTTTCTGCTATGAGTTTTATTACCAGTTAAGAAAATTACAGCCGGCTGAACCTGTATTGACAATTCACGGAGAGATTGACAGTCGAGGAAATTCTGTATTTGATCTTGACGACCAGAAGAACCCAGACTTTGTTTTTTATTCCCCAGGTCATACTGCCAAGAATACGATTGTCATGGAGGTAAAAGGGAAACTCTCCCATAAAGGTGGAGTTATTAAGGATTTTGAGACCCTATTAAACTGGGTGCATAAAGGTTGGTATGAATTTGGCCTTTTCTTACTATATAATCACTCGCTTGAAGATTTTATAACTATTATGGGGAAGGATTTAGCAAGGTATGATATGGAGCCATTTAAAACCCATATATTCATAATCACTTTACCTGCGGCCTATCGAGCTGAATCCATGACAACTTTAGATGCCTTACTTGATCGGTACTTCTCGGGGTAATACTGTCCTCACCTTGCCTGCTTAGTAATAAATTATTAAGTGACTAAGTGTATTTCTAAGCCTTTAGGGTACATAAAGACAGACGTAACATCTAAAGAAAAAGGCTACCAATTAGGTAGCCAGTCAAGTTATTTTGCACTATGTGTGGAAGCGTAACTATTCCGTTAGTCCATCTTCCTGGAAGACTTCTTCATTTAGTTGATCACCTACAAACCATTGGCAACGATAGTTCCCCTCAAAATCATCGGTAAACCCTCTTCCATTTGCCGTCATGTTTCTTTTTTTGACGAGTCCCGAAATAGTCATTTCAGGACCGCCCGATTTCAACTTTACTACTTGTCCAAGTTTAAACTTTGGTTCCATATAAATTGCATTAAACTATATGCAATATACTGACTTTTCCTACCATCTGGCCATATGATAAAATTTTCCCCACCAAATTTTTACGCCCGCATTCGACAGTCTAACTACTGCCCCGTTAAACCACCCCTACCTCTTCATTGGAGGGGAATGACCCCCTGCCTTAAAATCATAAAAATTATGGTACTGGAAATCACAGAGAAGGGCATGAACACAGCCCAGGCTAAGACCACTGACGGGAAAGTGGTAAACTTCACTAAAACTAACAGTTCCTGGTACGACTGGAATGTTGGTTCTAAAAAAGTAGGTGATAAGTTCGATGTCCCGGACTCGGCTATAAAGCTGAGTGACAAGGGCAGAGCCTTTATAGAAAGGCTGAATGCTGAAAAGTATCTGCAAGCCCTGGACATCGAGGGGAAGCACCTGCAGATGGACCTGATGAAAAGAAGGATAGAAAGAGAGAGTGTGCTTTAAGCACCTCTCTTTTTTTGTAAGGCTTTTCGGTAAACCTTAAATATTTATTTACTAAACCTTCAAAGTTTACGTTTATGGAACTTCAAACAGCCAGTCGTAAGAAAGTAAAGATCAAGATGGCTCTGCAAGGCCCAAGTGGTTCAGGGAAGACTAAGAGTGCCCTGCTGATAGCATACGGCCTATGTGGCAGTTGGTCAAAAATAGCGGTCATAGATAGTGAAAACCGCAGTGCCGACCTATATGCTGATCTGGGAGACTATCAAGTATTACCGCTACAAGCTCCGTTCACGCCCGAGCGGTATGTACAGGCTATGAATGTCTGCCTTAAAGCAGGTATTCAGGTAATTATCCTGGACAGTGTCTCACATGAGTGGGAGGGTGTTGGCGGCATACTCGAAACTCATTCAGCAATGCTGGGCAATTCGTTTACTAACTGGGCAAAGCTAACACCCAGGCATAATGCATTCGTTCAGGCTATACTACAGGCCGATGCTCATGTAATTGGTACAATTAGGGCCAAGCAGGAATATGTATTGTCTGAGAAAAATGGTAAGCAAGTTCCTGAAAAGGTTGGGCTAAAAGGCATAACAAGAGATGGGATGGACTATGAATTCACCCTGGTTTTCGACCTTGACATCACTTTAAAGGCCAAAGCCTCTAAGGACAGAACGCAGCTATTTTTTGGCAAGCCAGAATTTATACCTTCTGTTGATACCGGAGCTCAGGTTCTTAAATGGTGCAGCCAGGGAACCGATACCTACAAGGAGATAACCCCCGAGGAGATCATTGGCAAAATCAGGGCATGTAATTCGACCGAGGAACTTTTGTCCCTCTATAATACGTACCCACTACTACAGGAGTCGTTCTCTTTGGATTTCACTACAAGAAGAAAGGAAATTGACAATCAACAACATTCAACTCAACCAAACTTTTCAACAAATGGAACTCATTGAAACCAATCAGGATATCAAAACTGTAGGAGAAGCCTTGCCTGCAATAATGGATGACATCGAGGTAATCTCACCCGCCAGTCCCTTCATAGAGGCTAATACCGTTTCCGGTTCTTTGTCAGAAATAAAGCAGGGACATATTATCCCTGTTTTCATAAAAGACAATGAGCCCGTCATTTCTCATTCGGAATTTATTGAAACCACCCTTAGCGTGGCCATGGAGGTATTTTCGGGAGAAGGAGTTCTGAAGCCAAATATCCGGTTATCCCATCCTATCAAAGGTCGCATACCGGAAGCCAAGCTAAAACCAGCCAATATGCTGCTGGAACATGAGAAGACCATTTATTATGAAAGGATGGCCTTTATCATTGAAATACCTACTATTTATACGGACATAGGAGGCAACCGGCTTACATTGTCAGTTGGTGGGGTAAAGGCTTATAACCTGGATAACCTCTGTAACAAGTCAGGAGCAGACCAACATTTTAAGATCTTCATTGGCTTTAAGAATACCGTCTGTACAAACCTGTGCGTTGCTACCGATGGCTACCAGGCCAATTTAAGGGTAAAGAATCTTGATATGCTTCGAAGTTCTGTCAAGGTACTATTACAGGATTTTGATGCTGTGGAATTATCCCGGCAGTTCCGTGAGTTTAACAACCACCAGCTCACCGAGCAGCAGTTCGCACAGCTTATTGGCCGATGCCGTATGTACAGGTTTCTTCCTGATGTAGATAAACAGAACATACCCGAACTGATGTTTGGAGAAGGCCAATTGAATGCTGTCTGTAATGATTATTACAAGGACAAAGCCTTTAGCAGGAGCGAAGATGGCAGCTTAAATCTCTGGAACCTTTTTAACCTGTTCACCGGCGCCAATAAAAGCAGCTACATAGACTCCTTCCTTGACCGGAGTGTCAATGCCTACCAGCTAATTAATACTATTAAAGCAGGGCTGCGGAGCAATGGCACCTGTTGGTATTTATACTAACCTTTTCTTCTATGGGTGAAATATCCTTAAAGTTCTGTGATTCAAACAGCATACTCATCATTAATGTGAATGGTAAGATAGGACACCTGTACACGCCATTTAGTGTACGGTGCATTGAGGATGTAGGTATAATTAAGCTGGGGTCTATTGTTCAGGTTGAGGAGGTAGCTCAAGGAAACAGGGATGAGCTTATCTATTTTATAAAGGATGGAGCATACTTCCATAAGCATTTCCACATTGTCATCACGCTCCCACCACAGTAGTTTAATGCTATCACGATAGAGTTCTGCTGTATTTTGTTTCCCTGGACACGGTTGCCTGCCGGTTCAGGATTTCTTTTGAGACGGTATATCTCTATTTAATCTCAAATGCCCCTGAAAACGAAACTGTACAGGCATAAAAGCAAACCTTTATGAGGACTTCGCACGATAGCAGTCCTTTGGAATTACTTTGGTTTTGGCTATCAGTCCTGATCTTCTGGTTGATCGGCAAGTTCGTACAATGGGTTTCCTGTATGATAAAGTTCTATAAACGTAAAAACAGGCCCCATGGATGAATTAGAAAAGCTGTATTTGCAGGAGCTAACAGAGTTGAGTGTTCAGGCTGACCAGCATGAAGACACTTTACTGCTCTTGATTGCGCTGAACGAGAACCAGCCCTTTGCCCCTGAAGAACTCCTGTATAGGATAAATGACTTATTCAGTCGGTATGGCAAAACAAGATGGACAACACAAGACCTGGCTATTTCGCAAGGATTGCTAATGGAAAGAGGAATGATAGAGCCTGACGGATAGTTGGGTTCTATTTCCTCATTTTATATCCATGAGTTCAGACAGTGTTACCCCTAAAGCTTTGGCTACTTTATTCAAAGTGGATGCCCTTGGGTCAATATTGCCCGATTCGAGCCTCGACATATTTGACTTCTCATAGTCAAGCTCAGCGGCTAATTCCTGCTGAGTAAGGCCTTTCTGTTGCCGGATCTCCTTAATCCGGACACCAATCTTTTTTAACAAGACCTTTTCCCTCATCAGTTATCAGAATAGATAACCAAGTTTCAGGAAATTAATATTTTTGTGGTTATCGAATATGATAACCTCGTTGAATACACTGAAAGCATTTCAAAGACGGAAATCCTTAAAACTGATTTTATGAAAGAACTTTTTAAGAACAAGAAATTTCTGGCAGTATTTGCTGCTTGGTCATTGCTTCATACTTTCCTGTTATTAGGTCATTCTGACTCGGAGCCTAAAGCAGACTTCTGGCCCTTTGGCAGTACTGACATTAGGGTATATGACATATCAGAGTGGATAGTTTACATAGCCGGACCGTTAGTGATCCTTTTCCTAATCAAATCATTTACAAATGACAAATAAAGTAGCCATTTTATCAATAGGCCTCCTATTGTTTATAAACTCAGTGAAGGGGCAGGACTTTCCAAATCCAGAGTCCAATGAAACTCCACGCTCAATAGATGCAATTCTTGGCCCAGGGACCGAGCATCAGTTTGTTCCCATCGATGGTACGGAAAAATATGGCAGCTCACCGAAACAACCATCGAGCAATACTATTGATAATACTAAACAGGTTGATGCAGTATTGTCCAAATTTGAAACTGACCGTAACCGGCCATCAGTTCAGGCTTCATTGGAGCCCAGATCATATGATCCGGTAACGACTCACCGGGACAGATTTGTGAAATCTCCTTGTTTTGGGGAGTTAGGCTTTAACCCATTCATGGATGTCAATAGACAGGAAGAGATGTACCGTGTGTGTGAGGAAGGGAAGAGGGAGAAACAGTTCAAAGAAATTGGTATCATAACAGCAGTAATCATTGGGTTAGGAGTAATTATTGTTATCCCTATTGTGACCAAAAAACAACCCAGTTAGGTTAAAATGTAGTCCACCACGTAGACCGGAGCATCCAAAAAGTGAGACCAAGCAGAAATATTAGGAACAGGAATATGACTAAGTCTTTACTGGGTAAGGAACTGAGCAGCCCGGTAGCGCACATGGCTGGGGGTCATGTGGTCGCAGGTTCGAATCCTGTCTTCCCGACTGAAAAGCAGGCCTTTAAAAGGCCTGCTTTATTATTTTTAGTGTGCAGATCATCCCCTAAAATGGCATAGAAATTGTGCAATCTAAGTATGCGCAAACTAACCATCATAGTAATAGCCTTGTTCTCAGCATCGCTTTTCCTCAATGCAGCCTGCAACAGGAGAAATAATGGCAATAATACCAACTGCGGAGATGCCCTATGCACTGCTATATTCGCCAGTGTAACCGTGCACGTTAGCAATACCTCCGGTCAACCTGTAGTGCTGGATGATGCATATACGGTTCGTAAAAAGACAGGCGAGAAAATAAGGCCTGAACAAAACATGGCCGACGGCGGTTATAACGTGCTCGATGATAATTACCGCAGCATCATCGCCAATACTTCAGAACAGTTCGAGTTTATTGGTATAAAAAACGGTGTGCAGGTAGTTGATGAATCATACACCATCTCCGCCGACTGTTGCCATGTCAATAAAGTAAGCGGCAGGGATAGTGTGACTGTCAATCCCTAGTTGCATTTCTTTTAACAATACTTATCGTATTCCTTAACACTTGCTTTCGTAACTTCACTATGTTACCATTGTAACGATCAAGTACGTTTTTAATTTCTTTCCGGCTTCCTGCACAAGGTTTCTATCTTCCAGTAGCTACTTCGAATTTTTTACTTCCGCATCTTGATATCATTTTTTAAGATACGGTTATGTTTATTCTATTTTTCTTTATAGCGGTTTGGTATTTATCGCTATTCTCCCAAACCTTCTTCCATCACAGGTATGCATCGCATGGTGCATTTAAGATGAGCAAAGGCTGGGAACGCTTCTTTTTCATTTTCACATACATCACACAGGGTTCGCACTACATGAGCCCACGCGCTTATGCTATTATGCACAGGCTGCACCATGCTTATACAGATACGGAGCAGGATCCCCACTCGCCCGCGTTCTCACGCAACATCTTCTCGATGATGTGGCGCACCAAAAAGTTCTACACAAATATCTATAAAGGCAAAATGGTGGTGGAAGAAAAATTCCTGAAGAACCTGCCCGACTGGCCTGCATTTGACCGCTGGGCAAATTCCACGCTGTCAAGGGTCCTATGGGGCTTGCTCTACATCTCGCTCTTCGTGATCTTCGCTACCTCGCCATGGGTGTATCTCCTCCTTCCCGTTATTTTAACGATGGGTGCTTTTCACGGTGCTGTCATCAACTGGTTCGCACACAAATATGGGTATAAGAACTTTATCCTGAAGAACACTTCAGAGAACCTGTTTGCAATAGATATACTCATGTTAGGGGAATCTTACCATAACAATCACCACAAAAGGCCATCATCCATCAACTTCGGTTTCAGGTGGCACGAAATAGACCCTGTGTACCCTATTATCCTGCTCCTTAACTGGTTGCATGTCATCAGGATACCCAAACTGATCCCCGTTTCAAACCAATAATCATAATCTCATTTTCTTATCATATCTTAAAGGTATTGTTATGCTCATTTTATTTTTTTTACTGCGGTACGGTATTGTTATATACCGGAGGTTAGTACCCAAGTTAAACCCTATTCTCAAACAGCAGGCATAATTAATGAATCATGAAAAAACTGATCACGCTCATTGTCGCCCTCTCTGCATACACCATGGTGCATGCGGAGCCGACATGGGAGCTAAAAAAAGATAAAGACGGCATCAAGGTGTATACAGGGCATGTACCTGATGCAAATGTGCAGGCAGTACGGGTAATTTGTACCGTAGATGCAAACCTTTCACAGCTGGCTGCATTGCTCCTTGATACCAAGGCCCATACCAAATGGGTATATAACACTACGAACTCCTACACTGTAAAGCAAATAAGCGATAACCACGTAGTCTACTACTCGGAGGTAAGCCTTGCATGGCCTTTCAGCAACCGGGATGTAGTTATTGATATGAACGTTTGGCAGCCGGCCGGTGGAAAGACAATGTATGTTACCGCAAATACTATAGCGAATTATGTGCCGGCAAAAGATGGCATAGTGCGGGTGCCCATGTCGAAATCGACCTGGGTAATAACACCCATCGGTAACAACCAGCTGAATATCGACTACATCGCGCAGGCTGATCCCGGCGGTTCCGTGCCGGACTGGATCGTCAATACATTTTGTACTAAGGGGCCTTTTGAAACTTTTAAGAGTTTAAAGGAACTGGTGACCACGCCCGCCTATAAAAAAGCGCAGTATGCCTTTGTTAAAGACTAAGGCCACTTAAGATCATAAGCTTGATGCCCACAGCTATACTGCTAACGAATACGAGGCAGGCATAGAATGGAACCCAATCAAGTACTTTGAGTTCCTTGCTATGTACACAATGTCCGGGAGGAGATTTGAATATCTGAAAACA
This sequence comes from Bacteroidetes bacterium UBA1947, assembly GCA_002336915.1. Lineage (GTDB taxonomy): Bacteria > Bacteroidota > Bacteroidia > Chitinophagales > Chitinophagaceae > MKUN01. The sequence continues at coordinate 113,812 of DDET01000047.1, forward strand.
CCGAAGAACACGCAGGAGGGAGGTTACTGCGCCTGCTGGCCCAGGTTAAATTTAACATCGCACAAGGAGGCTTACATATACAAAGCCTCCTTTAAGATTTGCACAAGCAAGCCTAATTAAGCTGCAGGTAAGTGTTTACCATCAAGCCGTTATTGTATTGATAAACGTTCTTGTTTGCCAATTCCCTGCCCAGCTGCAGCACCTGGCTAATATATCCGGCCTCAGCGCGCACCGAAGGGTGGAACTTATAACCCAGCAAAATGCCAAGGCGGTTTTGATCAAAGATGTTTTCACCCACATTTTCCCCAAAGCCTATTAATATCTCATCGTAGGCCGCTGCGTACAGCTTTTTGTACAGCGGCACATCGAGCCTTGGCATATACCGTACCCGGTTCAGCATCACCCACTCATCGGGCTTTTCGCTCGCTAAGTTCTTTAGCCTGCCTACCCATCGTTGCTCCACGCGCAGCCTGTGTATCAGACCTATTTTCCCTATGGGGCTATTAATAACCAACTGCTCATATATCCTGTGTTCAGGAAAGGTCTTCGGTATGGCAGCTATAGTATTATCACCATAGGGATAGGTGAGTGTCCAGGCGTAGCCCAGTTGCGCAGTTACCTGGGGATGAACTTTGTAACTAAACCCAAGACGCAGCAGGCTCTGTTGCCATGTTGCCACCCAGTCGGTCCGGCGCCACTGGTACTCTATGTGCCCACTTAACTTATCAGTTATTTTGGGAGTAATAATAGTGGTGAACCACGCTATATTGTTATGCTCACTTAGCCGGTTTTGCGTAAATGCGGGATTTGCAAGCAATATGAATACAATGGAAAGCAGCTTCTTCATACTGCAAATATAAGCGTGATGGTCAAAATCTATTACCAGGACATTTATAATAATGTAAGTGGCAGGTCGATAAACTTAGCGTATCGGCCTGCAGCAGCCTTCAGCCCTGCATACTTAGCAGCCGGTATTTTTTCAAAGGGCCCTATCGCAATTTCCAGTTTATCCTTGTGTATTGCGCGTTTCCATGTGCCCGCTACCTTACCGTTAATTACAAGCACAGGCTTGAATATCCCGTTGGTCGTGGCCACAAAAGCAGTATGCCCCGAGGCAAGCGCCGCCCCACGGTCAGCATAACTGATCAGGTATTCATCATAAGCAGGCAACAAATAAGTTGATTGTTTGCCGATACCGGCAAGCTCTTTGTTCATCCAATAGCTTGTATCGCCAACCCGAGCCTCCGCAAGCTCCCCTTTCATCGCTTCCAGTCCTGCTTTGGCATCGCTCATTGTCAATCCTGACCACCAGGCAAAGTCTTTAACGGTTGCCGGCCCATGACTTGTAAAATACCGGAGCGCAAGTTGTGCCCTGGCTTCATCCCTGCTGAGCGTTTGAGCTCTCGGCACCCGTTCATCCAGCAGGCCGTATGTGAATTGCTTTCCCACTTTAGGACCACTACTTACAATACCATCCAGCTCTGCGCGCATCATTATATGGACGAATCGCAGTTCACCTGCGTCGATCTTAACGCGCCTGAACACTTCAAGCAAGTCTGCACGTGTAAGGTTCTTGCCTCCTTCCATCGCTTTTACCATTGCCTTTTCTGCCTTTAATAGTATCTTATCATCAAGCCCTATTTTGTCGTGCTGGTAAGAACTGATCGCCTTAACACGCGGCGCTGTCAGTTCAAGCAGCCAGCGAATATCGTCCGGTGCTACCAGGTGCCAGGTAGGCCGCATTACATGTGTACGGACAATGCTACCCTCTGCAAGCGCCGTATCTATAGCTGCGTCAGTATTTTCTTTTAAGCGCAGCCCCAACGCCCACTTAGCGGCTGCATAGTCCTGCGCCTGCACTGCGCCCATCCATTTCACCAATTCGCCCGGCCTGGTAAATGTTTGATGAGTGATCTGCTGGTTGTACAGCCTGTATTTTAATAGCTCCGCAACGGTCATGGTATATGTATTTATACAGGCACATGTATTGCTACTACTGTACCCTTTCCCGGAGCTGAATCCCATTCTACAGTCCCCTTTAGGTATTCGATACGGGTACGGATATTCTTAAGGCCAATTCCCTCATATCTGCTTGTGTCAGTCGCGTCAAAGCCCTTTCCGTTGTCTTCGATAGTTACGCTTATGCCTTCATCATCCTTGATGAGTGAGATGTGCAACTGGTTGGCGCCGGAGTGCTTTATTACATTGTTCACACTTTCCTGTATCACCCTGTAAAGAACTATTTCTGCATTCGCATCTATCTTCTCTGTTAGTCCCTCTGCATACAGGTGAATCTTTATTGCCTTATTGTCTATTTTATTTACAAAGTCTCTTACGGCTGTCGCCAGGCCCGATTTCAGCAGGGCATTTGGCATAATGTTGTGCGATACATTGCGCACTTCCTTGCAGCCCTCATCCACAAGCGCGATCGCTTTATCGAAAACATTGCTCTGCTCCTCCGAGGGGAATGGAATATCGTTCCTGATAGATGACAAGTTCAGTTTCACAGCGCTCATCAGTTGCCCTACTCCATCGTGCAGGTCGCCGGCTATTCGTTTACGTTCATTTTCTTCCGCTTCTATCACCGCTTTGGAGGCCAGTTCCTGCTGCTTTAATATCTCCGCCTGCAATTTAGACTGCTGTTTTAACCGGTAACGCCTGTATAACGAATATCCCAGCAAAGCTAAAAGGATAAGCAAGCCTGATATGGCTATTATGAAACCGTTGCGCTTGTTTATTTCAAATTGCTGTGCCTGTATCTTCCGTTCCTTCTTTTCCGTTTCATACCTGGTGTTAAGCTCTGCTATTACCTTTGCATTGTCTTTCTTAGACAATGAATCCCTGAAGAAGCGGTACTGCGCTAAATATGCATAGGCAGAATCGTACTTTTTATTCCTGGAATAGAAATCAGAAAGGCTTTCCAGCGCTTCATAGATCTGCTTATTGTTTTTTATACTTTTTGCAAAGTTCAGAGCCTTCTTTATGTACAGCTCTGCATTCGCAAGATCGCCCTTACGTTCATAATTCTCGCCCAGGTAATTGTATGTATATGCCAGCTCATTCATTTCACCCATACGCTCACGAATGGCGATAGACCTCTTAAGAAAAAATTCGCCTTTCACCACATCATTCTTCTTTGAATAGGCAGCCCCTATATCATTATCGGAAAAAGCAAGGCTGGAAGAGTCTTTGGTTTGCTCTGCATATTCCCGGGCTTTAAAATAATAGAAGAGTGCCTTGTCATAATTTTCCTGTTCACGGTATAGGATGCCCAGGTTCTCGTAATTCGAATAAAGGTCGTATGGATTACCCAGTTTCTTCCGGATCTCCAGAGCCTGCAAATGAAACTCTTCGGCCTTTTTTATGTCTTTGACAGTGGCATAGTAGTTGCCAAGGCCATTGTAACCTTTCGCCCTTAGTGTATCATCCCCATTTTTATCGGCAATGGCCATTGCATTCATATAATGCAGCAATGATGAGTCATATTTCGCCTTCCTGCGGAACAGTGTGCCGTAGGATGACTCTGCAAAGAACTGGCCCTTATAATAGTTGACCTTATCGGCCGCGCGTTTCGAAGAATCCACTACAAGAAATGCATCGTCTATCCTGCCTGCGGCCTCGTAACAATATCCCAGTGTAAGGTAGGCGTCCGATAGCTCGCGGTAGAACTTCCCCTTTTGTGCTATCTCGATCGCCTTTCGCGCAAAACCCGTGGCAGCCGGCACATTCTCGTTCATTTGCGTAACACCCAGGTAGTTATACAAGCGCGATTGCCGTGCTATATTTTTCTCTTCCCTGATATGCTTCAAAACCGTATCGACAGGCACAGGCTGGCCACTGGCAGCTTTAAAGATGCAGAGTAGCGATACAAGCAATAATGTTCCTAAGCGAGACATATAACGTATGCTAAATTAGGAATAAAAATTACCCCTCAAATACCCCCCAAAAGACGATATCCTGCAAAATGTGCAGGATATCGTTCAAATAGCATTGGAAATAGCCTATTATTTTTTTGTAAGAGCAAAATCGAGCACCTCGTTCATCTCGCTCACATAATGGAACCTGAGGCCCCTGATGTATTCTTTATTGATCTCCTCGATATCTTTTTCATTCTGCTTGCAGAGTATCACATCCTTAATTCCTGCGCGTTTTGCTGCCAGTACCTTCTCCTTTATCCCACCCACGGGCAGCACCAGCCCGCGCAGCGTTATCTCGCCCGTCATCGCCAGGTATGGCTTTACCTTGCGCCCGGTAAATGCCGAAGCAAGCGAGGTAAGCATGGTTACACCCGCACTTGGCCCATCTTTAGGCACAGCACCTTCCGGCACATGGATATGAATATTATACTCCTCGAATTTTTCCGGCGGGATATTATACTCGGCAGCATGCTGCTTAAGGTACGACAAAGCCGTTGATGCGCTTTCCTTCATTACATTGCCCAGGTTACCCGTAAGCGTAAGCCCACCCTTACCTTTCGAAAGTCCTGCCTCTATAAACAAGATATCACCACCCACCTGTGTCCAGGCAAGGCCCACAGTAACACCTGAGGGATGCCCCTTGGTATAAATATCATTATTGAATTTAGGCTTGCCTAAAACTTTTTCTATATGCTCAACAGTGATTTGCGGTGCCACCTCATCCATAGCCACTTCTTTGGCTACCGAGCGCATTATGGCAGCCAGCACCCTGTCCAGCTCACGCACACCCGATTCGCGCGTGTATTCCTGTGTTAGCTTACTCAATATCTTATCTGATATCCGCAATGGTATCTTTGAAAGCCCGTGCAGTTCCTTTTGCTTTGGGATAAGATGGCGTTTGGCTATTTCTATTTTTTCTTCGATAGAATATCCGGTGAGTTGTATGATCTCAAGACGATCGCGCAGTGCAGGCTGTATGTCGCTCAGGCTATTTGCCGTGGCGATGAACAGCACTTTCGAGAGATCAAATTCCAGCTCAAGATAATTATCATAGAATGAGTTGTTCTGCTCAGGGTCCAGCACTTCAAGCAATGCCGAACTTGGATCTCCACGAAAATCTTTGCCTATCTTATCTATTTCGTCCAGTATAAAAACGGGGTTTGCTGTTTTTATCTTTCTCAACGACTGAACGATACGGCCCGGCATAGCACCTATATAGGTCTTACGATGCCCGCGCAACTCGCTTTCGTCATGTAGGCCGCCAAGGCTCAGTCGCACATATTTACGGTTAATAGCATTGGCAATGCTGCGCCCCAGCGATGTCTTACCTATACCGGGAGGACCCACAAAACATAATATCGGCGATTTCATATCGCCCTTCAGCTTCAGTACAGCAAGGTATTCCAGTATGCGGTCTTTGATCTTGTCCATGCCATAGTGGTCGGCATCCAGCACATTCTGGGCATTCTTCAGGTCGTAACTATCCTGCGTGTACGTGCCCCAGGGCAGGTCCAGCATCAGGTCCAGGTGATTGTATATAACCGAATAGTCGGGCGTGCTGGGATGCATACGCTCCAGCTTCTCTATATTTTTCTGGAAAAGCTCTTTTGCCGCTTCCGTGAATTTTACGCCTTCAGCACGCTTTTGCAGGTCTCTTATCTCGCGCTCGTTGGGGTCTCCGCCCAGTTCCTCGCGGATAGACTTCATCTGCTGCTGCAAAAAATACTCACGCTGCTGCTTGTCTATGTCTGCACGGGTTTTATTTGTGATTTCGTTTTTCAGCTCCACCAGCTGCAGCTCGGCCTGCAGCATTTGCAGCAGGCGCTCAGCACGTACTTTTACATTATTTTCCTCCAGCAGCGCCTGCTTGTCCAGCAGCTTTGCATTCAGGTTGGACGCTACAAAGTGCATCAGGAAAGATTGTTGTTCAATATTGCGCAATACTATGCTCGTCTCATTGGGCATGTTTGACGATGACTGTGCTATACGCTCGGAGTAATCCTTAACCGAGGAGATCATTGCTTCGAACTCCGCATCTTCTTTAGGGAAATTATCTTCCAAATACCTTATCTGCGCCGTATAATATGGGTCCACTTGCGTATAAGCCTCAATGTGTATGCGCATACGGCCCATTATGAAAATAGTGGTATTCCCGTCGGGCATTTTTATTTGCTTCACTATCCTTGCCAGGGTGCCCGTCTGGTAGATATCTTCCGGCATCGGGTCATCTTCGTTACTATCCTTCTGTGCCACCACACCTATCCATTTACCATTCTTTTGCGCTTCCGTAATAGCCCTTACGGACTTTTCACGCGCAACTGTGATAGGCAATACTACATTAGGAAACAATACGGTGTTACGCAGGGCTATGATCGGCAATTCTGTGGGGAGGCTGCCTTTTTCGCTTTCATCAAATTCTTCTTCACCCAGTGGTACTATGGGCATGAACTCCATTTCCTGTTCCGACTGGTTCAGATACATATTCAACATCGACTTTATTTCAGACATTATGACAATCTTTTCCCCGGTTTATATTAAAGAGGAAGGCAAATATAAGGGGCAATAGCTATGCCAAAGACGCTAAACCTGTAATTTTTGCAGGGCGTATGGTACTTTATAACAAACCGCTTAAATATATTTCCCGGTAAATACTAAATAATAACCCGGGCCTATACAACCTGCCTATACAGATATTATTTAGGTTCAGGTATAATGGTGCTCTGCATCTCCTACTTCAACACCTCTTCCAGTTTGGCATCCAGGTCATCACCTCTCAGATCGTGTGCTATGATCTTGCCCGATGGGTCAATAAGAAAATTGGAAGGTATCGACTGTACACCATAAGTAGCTGCCACCGGCGATTGCCATCCCTGCAGGTCGCTCACGTGTGTCCACTCCAGCTTATCATGGGCTATGGCCTCGGCCCATTTATCCTTATCGCTATCCAGCGACACGCTGAATACCGTAAAGTTCTTGCTTTTGAATTTATTATACGCGGCCACTACATTCGGGTTTTCGTGGCGGCAGGGTGCACACCAGGATGCCCAGAAATCGAGCAGTACATATTTCCCTTTCAGGGAAGACAGGGACGCTTTTTTGCCGGCAGGTGTCGCGAGATCGATATCGGGCGCCGGCGAACCTTCTGCAGGGCCGCTGCTTGCCTCGGCAGGCGCAGCCTGGCCCGACTCAGCCAACATTTTGTTCAGCCTTGCCTCAAATTCCTTCACATGTGTTGCCTGCGGGAAGCGCTTACTCAAACCATCAGTGAATGAAGCAAGAAACTCCTTTTCCACCATCGGGTTCAGCATCTGTGCCGCAAAAATAGCTACAGGGAAAAATTTGCTGGTATCTGCATACATTTCTATGAAACGGGTGAACTTGAACTTAAAGTCATTCATGTCTTTTTCTGCAGTCGCACTAAGGCTGTCATTGCCTTTTGCCCGCAAGCTGTCCATTATAATACTCATTGTATTGATATCACGCAGGTGTTCCCTCACTGTCGTGATGAATTTCTTCATGCTCGATGAGCCGGCCGATCCTGCCACGTCATAATTTTCAAAACTGTTCCAGTCGCCCGTTACTTTTACATTGCCCTTATCAATAGCCAATAAAATGAAACGATTACCGTTAAACCTGAGACGATACAGGTTATCCTCCGGCGTGCTGCCCGAAACCTCGAAATGACCCTTGGCATCACTTTTCGCAGAGTCTATTACCCGGATCTCATTAATACCTATCTCCTCCAGCATCACCGTCTGCCCGGGCATATTTGCCAGCTCGCCTATCACAGTAAATTTATTCTTGTTCGTCTTACAGGCTGCAAGCGAAAACAGTGTAAATAGTAAAAAAAGTAAAGATCTATATCTCATCCGGGTGGTTTTTATTATTGCTGCAAACCTAGTTAAATTTTCGATTGCTTATGTGGCAGAAAAGTTAATTCATGCAGGTTTAGCTGTATTTATCTGCCACAGGACCGTCTTATTTACCGGTAGTTTTTCCAAAATCATTGGCCACCTAAGTGCAAAAACAGGTACCATGCATTGCATAATACTATTTTTTACCTACCTTTGTAATGTAAAAGGAATGATATGAATGTGGACAATACAGAATCGCAGATGAGAAAAGGCCTTTTGGAGTTATGCATCCTGGGCATTATACAAAGGCAGAAAGAAGTTTACCCCAGTGATATCCTTGAGCAGCTCAAAGAGGCAAAGCTAGTAGTGCTTGAAGGCACCCTATATCCATTGCTTACCCGGCTCAAGAATGCGGGTATGCTCAGCTATCGCTGGGAAGAATCGACATCGGGCCCTCCGCGTAAGTATTATGCGCTCACCAAAACAGGCCTTAAATTTTACGCACAGCTGCGCCATACCTGGGATGAATTAAGTAAAGCAGTAGATCATTTAACCACATCTTTATAAATCAATTTTTTATGCAACGCATCATACAGATAAATATAGCCGGCAGTGTTATCCCGATAGAGGAAGATGCCTACCAGGTCCTAAAAGACTACCTGAATGCATTGGAACGTCTCTTCGTAGCCGAGGAAGGTAATGACGAGATCATACAGGATATTGAATTCCGTATCGCCGAATTATTCAGTATCCGCCTGCAGAACAATATCCCCGCCATCGACCGCAGCGACGTGCAGAAAGTAATAGACACTCTCGGGCCTGCCCATGAACTGAACGAAGATCCTGCGACGGGCAAAACCACCAATTTACCTGTACCTTATTCAAGACCTGCGAACAATCAACAAGGTCAGCAGCAATACCAATCTTCCCACCGCAGGTTGTTCCGCAATACCAACGATAAGATGATAGGCGGTGTATGCAGCGGTCTGGCCAATTATTTTGATATCGACCCGGTAATAGTACGCCTTGTTTTTGCAGCACTGTTCTTCGGTTTGGGTGTGGGCCTTATTGCATACATTATTGCCTGGGCGGTAATACCCGCGCCCAGGACACCAGAGGAATTCGCACAGATGACAGGCGGCACGCCCATGGATATCCACAGCATGGCCCGCAATATGAGCGGAGAATTACAGGATCTTAAAAAGCGCGGCGAAGAAATGAGCCGCGAACTAAAGGACTTTTTTAACAAGAAAAAATAACGGCTCGGGCAAGCCTAAAAGACCACCAGTTCCGTACCCCTCAATATGGGCACTACGGGGTGCAGGTTTAGGCTGGCACAATATTCCATGTCCTGCTCAAGCCCATATGCTGCAAGGCGCTTATAATGGCTCGACTCTTTTAAGAACGAGATGATATCCTTTCCGCCGGAGGCATTGTAAATATACATTGCTGCACGTGTGCTGTCGCAGTTAATATCATACTGATCCTGTAGCAGGCTCGCAACAGCTCCTGCAAACAGGGTATCCTCCAGGTTAAAGCGGTCTTTCCATGCCGAGCAAGCCAGTAATACATTCCTGTTTTGCTTTGCAAGAAAATCACACACAGCTTCAAGGTTAAGGAAGGATCCGGTAATTATCGTTGCAGCATCTTTAACCATATGCAGCAGCCGTGTACCGTTGGTAGTAGTCAGTACCAGTGTTTTCCCTTTTACAAAATCTGCAGGGTACTCGGATGGAGAGTTACCATGTTCCAGGCCTTCAGCTATTTTGCCGTCGCGTTCGCCTGCAGTGATACTATTAGAAATTTGTTTGCCGAGATCTATACATTCAGCTACACTCGCCACAGGGATCACCCGCGTCGCGCCGTTGTGCAATGCGGCAGCAATGGTGGATGTAGCACGGAATATATCAATAATGACTACTACCGTATCTTTTGTATCGTATAGATTGAGCAGGGCTGGTGATAAACAAACCTCAAGCTTTGGCCGGCTACCGGGCATATCTCTTTACTTTTTATGATCGCCTGCAAGATAAAATTAATCGTGTACAGGTAGCTACCTGCCGCGGATATAATTAAAAACGCCACGTAATGTACGTGGCGCTTTTCGTATCGTTAGCAGGTTATTAATATACCCACATGTCATGTTCTTTATTGAAGATGTCTTCACCAGCACGTTGTCCTTCGTAAAGTGATTCCATCTGGCTGTAGTTCTGCTCCCTGAATGACATATCGTAAGGGTTGCTGATCTTAACAATATGGCTGGAGAACCTGCGGGACTCAAAGAAATCATCCCAGGTTACACGTGCCACATCGTTTTCAGGATTGAATACCTCGTACTGGGCCAATAGTTCACGCGATTCAGGAAAGTATACCCAGAACATTGGCTTAGATGCACGGTAACTTCCGTCTTCATTATAAATATCCTGCAGTGGCGCTATGCCCACTATTCTCACTACCATTTTACCCACATTGCGGTCAAATATCCAGTCTTCTTTAAGCCTGTATTTGGTAACGCTTTCCGGGTTGAACTCCTTGCGGGTTACTTTCATCTGCATATCACCTGTTACCGGGTCTTCAGCATATGTAGTATCCAGCTTGCCTTGCAGCATTTCGTTTATCTGGTCTTTAGTAAGCGCCGTTGTAAAGCGATCATCAAAGTTAGAATAGGCCTTTACCTTACCCTTCTTGATACCATCAAGCAGTATTTCTATGAAATAACCGCCACCGGTATTTTCATCGCCGGGATAACGGAAAGCAACATTCTGCCTTTCGCGGGTATCGATCTCGCGCCATGCACGTTTCTTCCACAGAACGTCAGCTTCGCGAACCGATTGCCAGTCAAGTGACTTGGAGATATGTGCAACACGATCTATTACACCGTCGCGTACAAGCGATGGTTGCCAGTTCTTGTTAACAGCTCCACCTGGCATATAACCTGTTTCAGGATCGCTATTCTGAGCAAATGCAACACCGCCGACAAAAAGTAGAGCAGTAGAAGCTGCAAGTTTGTATGATCTTAGGATATTCATGATCCTTGTATGATTTGCTTAGTTAAAATTAATTTAATGATATCAACATTGAAGGTAACGAACGTGGTGTATTATCTGGTCCAACAGCTTTAATATCTTCTATAAATATTTTATCACCTGCGTGAGCCCTGTCAATAGCTTGCATTACCTGTGCGTTGGTTTTGAACAATGGGCCTGTTACAGGGAACGGTCCAATATACTCACCGCGCTTCGGCAACATACTAAAGTTAAAACTACGAACAACAAACCTTGCATCAAAGTCAAATCCTTTCAGGGAAGCGACCACACCCAGCTGTGCCTTAAAGATATCAGCCCTTATCACGCCACCTGGCTTACCAGCTATTTCAGCAACCGGATCTGGAATAAATTTAACGCGAACTTCCATGCTACCTACCTTCTTGATACCGCCCGCCGCCTTATCATTGGCCATGATCTCAGCAGTAACTTTGCCCTGTTGCTTTACCATTACTTCGTAGTGGCCCAGCTCTTTAGGCGTTACTGTAGCGCCGGGTATGTTCAAAGAAACATCCTGTATAGAATAACCCGCTGCCGATACTGTTACCGGGTTAGGTACACCTATATAGAACACGTTCATCTTATCAAGCTGCATTGACGCACCGGTAGAACCCACCATATATTGGAATTCATATGGCTTGGTCTCTATGTGGTCACCCATGTTTAGAGATACTGTACCTTTAATTGTCTGAAGACCAACGCCACTCGCTACAGTCTCCCATGAGGCAACACCATCTTTCGCAGGGTTTACTTTACCACTGCTTGCAGTTACCGTGGGTTGTATCGTCCTGTTATAAGCTGCAAGCATAATAGAAGCTTCAACTTTCTGGCCTGCAAGTGCATAACTCGTCTTAGGAACCGCTATCGCTTGTATCGCATCAAACTTAAGATCAGTGCTGTGCGCCTCATCAAATAACTTGTTTACGATCAAAGCTTCACTGTTACGTACGTCATTTTGGAACTTAGATATCAGCGTAAGGGCGGCAACTGTTGGCATACTATGGAAGTATGCTACTTTCCAATCACCCTGCGGATTGTTATCCGAAGGCTTAGGCTTGTCGATCTTCAAAGGTATAAGCGGCTCAATGATCTTTTGGTCAGGAGCATCAAGTTTGCTAATGAGCAATTCGCGAAGTGCCTGAAGTTTATTTTTCAACGAATCCCCACCATTTCTCTCAACAAGTAATAATGTAGTCGCATTGATATCATCTTCCCTTTTGGGTTCACCGGTTTCTGTTCTTCCGCCTGTCTCAGCTATGATACGGTCCTTCCAGTTCTCAAGATATTTAACCATCTGCTCAGACTGTGCCTTTACTTCATCAGCCCGAACTTTATAAGGATGCACTTTCTCATACTTTCCTGCCATCTTTTCATTCGCATCTATCAATTCATACATATCCTTATTCTTAGACTCAATTGAAGTATTGGACTTAAGGATACTCTCATTGATTACTTTGAAAGCATGCAGAATTTCATTCGATACGTTTAGGGCCAGCAGTGCCGTCAAAACCAGATACATCAGGTTGATCATTATCTGCCGCGTCTCTTTAGGTATAGACATTCTCTAACGTTTACTAAGTTAATATTTTTAAAAAAATCGTCCTAAATAATTACTTATTTCCGACTATACGAATATTAGCGGCCCTGCATTGCAGACAGCATGTTGCCATATATCTGGTTAAGTGTGCCCAGGTTCTTGGCAAGCAATCCTATCTGGTCTTTAGCTGCTTTAGCATCTTCTGCACTTGCAGCCATAGCATCCGAAGCACTTACCAGATTGCTGTAGAACCTGTTCATCGCTTTCAGGTGGTTGTTTGCATCCTGCAGTTCAACTTCATATATCTGGTTTAGAGAACCTAAATTCCTTGACAATACCTGTACCTGCTCGTGGAACCTTGTAGTATCTTCAGCTGCATTGTTGAATGATGCCATCGTCTGGGTTGCACCCGCAAATGTATCTTTCATCTGGCCTAAAGCTGTAGCTGCTTCACGTGCGCTCTGAGAATATTCAGCTGTAGAAGCTGTAACATCGCTCATGTCTTTTATCTGGTCAACTGCTTGTCCAAAACGCATGAAATTTTCTCCCAGTCTGCGGATATTGGCAGGTGTCATCTGGGCTTCCTCCATCATTTTGTCAAGAGACAGTGTTGGAGAACCTTTGGTTCCTGATTCGAATTTTATACCCTTACGGTATGCTTCCACGTGTGGATTCTCGTCAATGTCTGGGTAGAAACGCTCCCAATAGTAATCCTTATGCGGAGGCAGGATACCAAGCATCGCAAAGATGAAGGCTTCTGTACACATACCTGCTGTAAGCATTGCACCTGCACCGGGCCAGTGCTGAATTTTGAAAAGGGCTCCCAACAGTACCACAGAGGCACCCAAACCAATGATGAAGTTTTTTACGTATTTACCCTGTTTGGTTTCGAAAAACAGAATTACAGAATTCATATTACTATTGTGTTTTCTAACGTGTTTTAAAAAATAGTATTTATTAGTTTATCCTCTTATTCAATTCTAGTGCATTCCGCGCCTGTTGGTCAATGCGGGGGCTATTTGCTGGATAACGCAACGGAAACCTATGTAAGCTTTCGCCGTATCAGCATACTCATAATCACGTGAACTAACTTGTAAATAGAAAGCCACATCGCGCCAGCTGCCACCGCGTACTACTTTACGCTTCATCCACTGAGGATCTGCTTCGTTCATTTTATGCTGAACTTCGGGGTTAAGATCAGAAACCGTTTCATATGCACTACCAAAATAAGAAGTAGAGGTCCACTCAGATACATTACCTGCCATGTTATACAAGCCATAATCGTTTGGCCAGTATTTATCAACCGGTACAGTGTACAAACCACCATCTGCTGCGTAGTTACCGCGTTGTGGTTTGAAGTTAGCCAGGTAGCAACCTTTTTTGTTCAGCACATAAGGGCCGCCCCATGGATAAGGAGCTTCGTTACGGCCACCACGTGCAGCCCACTCCCACTGTTCCTCATTCGGCAGGCGGAAGTCTCCTTCAAAGAACATTTTATTCTTTTCACGCTCGTTTCTCCATGAGCGTGTGCGCCAATCGCAGAATGCCATACACTGTTTCCAGTTAACGCCAACTACAGGGTAGTTGTTGAAGGCCGGGAACCAGTTGTATTGTACAGCTATAGGCTCGTTGAATGAATAGGTCAGTTGCTTAACCCATACTGTCGTATCAGGATATGCAGGTACATCGTGTTTTGAAATGAATGTAGTACGTGCCTGGTCAGGGTTCCTTACAGCTTCGCCGTAATCCCATGACTCGTAATGATACACCAGCTTGTTCTTGCCGTTGTCAAATTCTTTCTTGCCCCAGCCCGACTGATCGGCGGGAATGAAGAAATCTGACATTTGCTCCTGCAGGTCCTGGTCTTTCCAGTTGATACGCTTTTTCATATCAATGCGCTGGGTGCCATCCGGGTTATCAACAAAATCACCCAATTTGGTGTGAGCAATCGAATCGCGAACGTAATCAGTGAACTGACGGTACTCCGCATTTGACACCTCGGTAGCATCCATATAGTAACCGGTCATCTGTACCGTACGTATAGGCTCATCGTTCTTACCGCGAATATCCTCATCGCTTGCTCCCATTTTCAGAACGCCGGAGGGTACATATACCATGCCAATCGGCACAGGCGGCTTGTAGTTCAACGTATTCGGATGTCCTACCAGTTGTCCTCCAGTGCCCGATTTCCCGCAGCCCGCAGCGAGTGCAAGCAGTGCTACAGCCGAGATCTTCAGGGAAAGTTGTTTCATACTACTGTTGTTATTGTTTTTGCGATTAGGCAAATAAAGTAAATTTTTGGGTCAAGAAGTAATTTTTACCACTAAACCGATGCACAATATTTAAAGATTTTTCCAAAAATGCAAGTTTCGAAAAAAAATTTGTCAGTTTTCACAAACCTATTCAGGCATTGAAAATGTCTTTTTTGTAACAATATCTCTAATGATTAAGTAAATGTAGTGCTGCTTCTGTACTGTCTACAGGGCTTAAACACGCGTCCTGCCTGCAAACAAATATATACAATTTGCCCGTAAAAAACTTGCCCCGCAATAAGGGCAATTCAAATATTTCTTTTTCTGAAGTGACTATATATGCGTGTGGTATAAATTGTTCTAAAATATGTTTAGCTGCATTTGAGGCTTCTTTACCACTGCAAACAGCTGTTTTTATCCCCTTCACATAGCGCTGCAGCAGCATAGCCCAGTACGCAAAGGAATAGGTATATCGCACAGCGTTACTGGCTGTTTGCTGCAGCATATACGTGGCATGCTCTGTCCATTCACTGCGTTCAGCGCAAATCCCCAATATCAGTAAATTATGCGCCATTACTGCATTTGCCGAGGGTAGCGCACCATCATAAATATCTATTTTACGCACCGGGATATCGGTCTGTTTTACCGATGTATAGTAGAAAAAATTCCCTTCTTCATGCCTGAGATCTTTCACCACGATTTCTGTCCATTTTATTGCCTCAACTATATAGTGGTTTTCACGCGCTGTTGAGCCTAATTGTAATAGCGCCTGCACCAGGTATGCATAGTCATCCAGTTTGGCTGATATCCTTGCCAGTCCTTGCTTCCAGGTATGCAGCAGCTCATCATTTTTAACAAAATATTGCAGCATGCATTGCATATGTTCCTTAGCCCGGTCAAGGTATTTTTCCTCCTGCAATGCTACCGATGCTTTGCCTAATGCAATGTTCATCAAAGCATTCCACGAAAGCAGGCTTTTATCATCGGTTAATGGCCGTATTCTTTTGCTTCTTACCGCAAATAATTTCTCCCTCACTGCTGTTACATGCAGCCTCACATCTTCAGTTGTGATGTTGAACATCGCGGCCACCTCGTCTTCGCTCTTTGTGATGCGTAGAATGTTGGTATGCTCCCAATTACCATGCTCGCTTACATCATACCATGCCATCGCTATATAGTCATCAGCACCCAGTGCATCGGTCCATTCCTGCCAGGCCCATGTATAGAACCTCCCTTCCACTCCTTCACTATCCGCATCAAGGGCGCTGTAATACAAGCCTGACGCATCTTTCAGCTCACGTTCTGCAAATGCTATGGTCTCCTTTATTGCAGTACGGTACCGCTCTTCTTTGGTCAATTGGTATGCATCACACATCGACATGATGAGCAGCGCATTATCGTAAAGCATCTTCTCAAAATGCGGTGCCAGCCACTCAGCATCGGTCGAATATCGTGCAAAACCGCCGCCCAACTGGTCGTAGATACCTCCCTGTATCATCTTATCAAGGCTCAGCAAAGCTTGTTTCAATGCTGGCTCATACCCTGTGTAATGGTAATGCTCCAGCAAAAAGCTGATGGCCATCGTGCCCGGGAATTTCGGAGCATTGCCAAAGCCCCCATGTATCGTATCAGCTTGTTTTAGCAGGTTTTCCGCCATCGTTCGGCACATTTCCATATCAGGCTCGCTCCCATTTCGCACTCCGCTACCCGCTCCCGTTTTCGATGCTTGCTGCAGGTGCTGCAGCATCTGGCTGCTCTGCAATTTCACTTCGTCTTGCTGCTCATTCCATACCTCGTTCATGCGCTGCAGCAGCCCTATCCATGATGGCCTGTTGAATGCGGGCCTTGGAGGGTAGTAGGTGCCCCCGTAAAAGGGCAGGCGCTCAGGTGTCACAAACACATTTAAAGGCCAGCCACCGCTGCCGCTGATTGCCTGTACGGCATCCATATACATATGGTCCACATCGGGGTGCTCTTCCCGGTCCACTTTTATGTTGATGAAATGCTCATTCATATACGCAGCTATCTCCTCATTTTCAAAGCTCTCATGCTCCATTACATGGCACCAGTGGCAGGCCGAATAGCCTATGCTTACCAACACAGGCTTGTGTTCTCTTGCCGCACGCTCAAAGGGCTCATCGCCCCATGCATACCAGTCTACGGGATTATGTGCATGCTGCTGCAGGTAAGGGCTTTGCTCATTGATCAGTCTGTTTGCCATGCCGCTAAATTAAGCTAAAATGCCCCGATGCATTCCGGCTGCGAATTAAACTAAAATGTCCCGGCCTGGTTGCCGGGACATTGAACTATGAATGTGTTTTGATCTTCTATTTTTTAAACGCTGCAAGGAAATGTTCCAATGCGGAAACCATGGAAGGTGCATTAGGTGCGGGTGCTTTTACTTCAAGCCTCAGCCCTGCTTCTTCCACAGCCTTCGATGTAGTAGGCCCGAAAGCGCCTATCACTGTGCCATTCTGCTTGAACAAAGGGTTCTGCTCAAACAAGGTCTGAACACTGAAGGGGCTGAAAAATACGATCATATCAAATGTTGCCTGCATTACACGCGTTATATCGTTCGATAAGGTACGGTAGAGCGTTGCCTCAACAAATGTTACTTTGTTTTTGATCAGGTACTGCGCCACATCTATCTTGCCGTTATCAGCCGTAGGCAATATGAATTTTTCGTTATTCTTATGTTTGCCTATCACTTCCAGCAGTCCTTCAGTCGAACCATCCGGCGAAAAGAAGACTTTGCGCTTGCGGTACAGTATGAACTTCTGCAGGTATAATGCTACAGCTTCCGTAATGCAGAAGTACTTCATATCCTGCGATACTTTCACCTTCAGTTCCTCGCAAATACGAAAGAAATGATCTACTGCATTGCGACTGTTAAAGATGATAGCGGTATACTCGGTGATATCAATGCGCTGCTTGCGAAACTCCTTGCCTGTAAGGCCTTCTACGCGGATAAAGGGATGAAACTCGAGCGCAAGGTTATACTTTTTCGCCAGCTCAAAGTACGGTGACTTATCCGTATCAGGGCGCGGTTGGGTAATTAAAACTGTATTGACCTTTGTCTCCTTTTTAACCGCCTCTTTACTCGTTGTACGAACTGCTTTGGCCATATATGATCGTAACGGGTTTTTTAATATAATATTACTGTTTTAACGCTCCTAACACACTAATAATCAAGTAATCCGCGTACCAGTAACTTCATCAAAACTGCCAGTGGCAGTAATTCCGAGGCGCAAAGGTACGTAAAAAAATGAAATTTACTGTACTGGAAAAACGAACCGAACACCTGCCATGAACGGGTATAACGATTAATTAATAGTATGCCTGTCAATATAAAAGATAGTATAGCCACCGGTTCGGTCCATACAGGCCCGGCAAATGCCAGCAGGATAATGAACGGCAACAGTAATATCGAAATGATTTTATTTATTAAAAATATGTTGAACAGGTAATGCTCCGTTATCCCCTCCACCCTGAAGGCCCATCCGCTAAAGCGCACCGCCGCATATTTCGAGAGATAAATGATCGCCATGCCTGTTATCAACATGATAATCAGTAAAGACGGCGGTATGGCACTATGGCGTTGGGGCGTAAAATATCGTACTATGTAATAGATATAGGCACCCCCCACTATCACAAAAAAGATATTCATCAGCAGGTTGGGCAAGGTTGCACTTTGCAACTGCTCCTTTAACTGCCGGTTACTAAGCGTGGTATTGCGGAATGCCTTAAAAAGATTGCTGAAATATCGTGGGTCGCTGGTACGGATAAAACCCAGCATAATGCACAAAGAAAGCAGCAGGTAAAAGTCAGCAGTGCGGTCCGATGGAGGCCTTTCATGCTCTATATCCATTACCACTTTCGTGTTGGCAAGTTGAGGTTGTACCCTAAGCATGCTATCAGCGCCGTGTATGGCCATTTTGCTGATCACTGCGCTGTCGGGCGTAAAGCTAAGCCCGTAATGTGCAGGCTGCACCTTCGCATATCCGGCATCGGCTAAAAGCAGGACAAACAGTAAGGCTATAAATGAAGATTTCCGAATGCGGTGCATATGTTTACGCTGCAATTTACAACTTAGAAATAAGCTAAGTAACCAAAATGTATTTTTGATTGTTTGAATTGCACAGGATTATTGTCACTGCGGCCCAAAGCATAACTGATCGTAAACAAGCCCGTCTTTGTCTCCAGCGTGCTACCCAGCCCGAAACCGTTATATATACCTTCTTTTCCATAGCCGTTATAATAGCGCTGCACATAAGCATTATCGCTAAAGAGGTACACATAGGAATTCCTGTCCAGCAGCAGCCTTAACTCCAGCGTCAGCATCTGGTATTGGTTGGCATAAACACTCTGCTCATCAAATCCCCTCAGCAGCTTAAAACCCCCTATTTGGTACAGCTCATTCTGGAACAAATGCCTGCCGCTCAGCCATGCACCATTGTAAGCTGCCATCAGCGTCGTTTTCCTTCCTAGTGGCAAAAAATAGGACAGGCCACCTTCCGCATGGTACTGATATTTCTGTTTTTCCAGGCTGTCGTATAGCGATGCATAGTCAAATCCGCTTGCATCCTCAAGGCTTGTTACCGCATCGCTGCGCTGCACATGCCTGACCAATGCGCTGGTACTCAGCCTGAGCTGCCAGCCCTTGTGCGGGTTCAGCCTGTAGTCCGTCCGGTTCATTACAAACTCCAGTCCGCCACCCTTCGCCTGTACATCGGCATTATCCGGCAACCGCTTATTTAACCTGATAAAAGCAGTATCAACTGTTATCAGGTGATTACTCATATTCTGGTAGAATACCCTGATATGGTCTGTCGCATTCAGTTGATACCTCACTCCTGCCTGCAATGAGGTCCTCGAGAATGTAGTGTCTCTTTTGAACAGGTTAAAGTGAACATCTACACCTACCGGGCTGTTCAGCAAATACGGCCATACCAGGTCAGCATTCACCTTCGGCGACTTATACTGCAGGTTCTGGTAGGTAACGCCAATAGTTTCACCATAGCCCAGTATGTTTTGCAGCGCCAGTGTAGCATCAGCCGTCAGCAGGAATTTCCCTGTTTCTACACTGTTAGGTATCAGCCCTATTATAGCGTTCAGCAGGTTTGCCTTCTTCTGTTTCAGGTATATCTTAAGTCTTGTATCGGTTAGCTTAAATGCCACCTCCCATGGCGCGGCTTCCTGCATAAACGGCAGCTCCCGCAATCGCGGACTTATATTCCGCAGCTTCTTCTCGCTATAATTGCTTCCTTCAAAAATATCCAGGTAGCGCTCCAAATACCCTTTCGTCACCACGATATCACCCTCTATATGCACCGAGTCTATCTTCCTCAGCTCTCCCTTTTGCAGCATCAGGCTCCCTGATACACCACCTTCCTTTGCAATATGCGCCTCATCCAGCCATACCCTTGCGAACGGATAACCATTATTCTCACACCAGCGCAATAGCTTCTCACAAAGGCCCGCCATCTGCCTGGGGTTTAGCACACGCCCTTCCCATTGTTGCGGGTTTATAGCCGCTTCGGCCCACAAGGCTTGTGGTATGGAATCAAAAGACACCTTTGCCCACTTATACTGTCTGCCCAGGTAGATACTTGCATCATAGTGCTCATCTCTTATACCCAGGCTATCGATCGACGCCGCCAAATATCCCTTCGCCTGCAAAGCAGGAACAAGGTTGCCTAAATACTCATATATCTCCGTCCCCGAGCCGAATTTCGCAGGCATCTGCGCCTCTTTTTGCAGCAAAGCCTCATTATTATCTACAGAATGCAGTTGCACTACGTAAATTTGCGCTTTCACCGGCTGGCAAAACACCTGCAAAACAATAAACATCAGGGCTGTAAACCCGCTAAACCTTTGCATGGAACTCACCAAAATTAACGATTAAGCAAGCAACTTTTGGCTTTTGACTTTTAACTTTTGACTTTAAAAAAATGGCCGGCATCTACCTGCACATACCTTTTTGCAAACAGAAATGCACTTACTGCAATTTCCACTTTTCCACTTCACTCAATGGGAAAGATGATCTGCTGCGGGCCATGCTGCGCGAACTGGATATGCAAAAGGACTATCTGCAGGGTAAGCCTGTCGAAACCATCTACTTCGGTGGTGGTACACCTTCATTGCTCAGTGCCGATGAGATCATGCGCTTCATCGACCTCATCTATAAGCTATACCCTGTACGGGAACTAAAAGAATGTACCCTCGAAGCAAACCCCGATGACCTAAGCACTACCTACCTTAAAGCACTGCGCAATACACCCATCGATCGTTTTAGCATTGGTGTGCAGTCTTTCAAAGAGAGCGACCTGCAATTCATGAACCGCGCACACAACACGCAGCAGGCCGACTATGCCATCAAGGCCGCACAGGATGCAGGTTTCAGCAACCTTACCATCGACCTCATCTACGGAACCCTCGGCCTCACGGATGCCGACTGGAAATACAACCTTGCACAGGTAGCGGCCTTAAAAATCCCCCATTTCTCTTCCTATGCATTAACTGTTGAGGAAGGCACTGCCCTGTACAGCAACATCCAAAAAAAGAAGACCTCGCCTTTGGACAGCGAACAGGCAGCCACTCAATTTGAGATACTCATGGAGCAGGCAGCCATCATGGGTTATGAACACTACGAGATCTCTAATTTCGCTTTACCCGGCCGCTATGCTGTGCACAATACCAATTACTGGCGCGGCCTGCCCTATCTAGGCATCGGTCCTTCAGCACACTCCTTCGATGGTACCGATCGCCGCAGGTGGAATGTTGCCAACAACGCCCTCTACACGCAAAGTGTACTCTTCCAAAATCACATTCCTTTCGAAGAAGAAATACTCACGCCAGTACAGCACCTCAACGAATACATCATGACCTCGCTGCGCACCATGTGGGGCTGCGACCTGGATAAGATAGCCCGCGAATGGGGCAACGACTATGCGAACGAAGTGGAAAAGAGCAACCACCTCTTCCGCGAAAAACACTGGCTCGATGAAAAAGACCGCAAACTCATTCTCACCAACAAAGGCAAGCTTTTCGCCGATAAAATAGCTGCTGAGTTGTTCATTGAACGATAATCATCCGTACTACCACGTACATAAAATTACCCCTTTAAGGGTATCTGCCTGCACTCTGCATCTACCTAGGTTTGTATAAAATTTTCATATCATGAAACAACTGTACAAACTTATTGCCGTATCGGCGCTTTTTCTGGGCTTTAACAATGCGGGAGCGCAGGTCAGCTCTCGTATCGTTTCCTCGCAAACGGATAAGCACGATGGCACCTCGTGGCAGCACTACGACTCATCCCGGTACATCTTCAATTGGGGCAATAATAACCCCGGCGATGCCTCTACTATCTATAGCATGCAGAAGGATACAACGATAGCCCTGTTCTACAATGCATCAATGTACTATGGGCTGTACAAACATGCTTATACTTACGATGCGCAGGGAAGGGTGATCCAACACCTTTGGCTTACACAAAGCCCCCCATTATCGGGAAACTGGATAAATTACCAGAACGTTACCTACACTTACGATGCCAATGGCAATATGCTTTCCGAAAAAACAGAGGAGTGGGATAATGTAAACAATGCCTGGAAGAACATGGGGCTCGACAGTCGGTACTATACAAACAATAAGTTGATGAAGGATAGCATAAAATTCTGGGATGCTACACTCTCAGTTTGGTACTATAATAGCGCCAATACCTATTCTTACTCCGGCGATACAACTTTCCGCGCATTCGATACGCACGACTATGCTACGCATACCTGGAGCCATTACAGCAGGTACATACTTGTGTATGACGCCAACAACAATAACACCTTCAGCCAATATGACCAGTGGTATAGCTGGCTGAATAACTACAGGCCATACTACAAAACCATTTACGTTTATAATGCCAATAACCAGCAGCTTTCCTATACCAACCAAATGTGGGATACGGTGGCAAATGCATTCGTCAATTCCGACAGGAATGTGTATGCCTACAATGCCAGCTACCAGCTCGTAGCCGATTCGGCCGGTGTATGGAATACCACTACCAACAGTTGGGATGCCACAACCGCAATAAAGCATATTATGGACAGCGTTAACCACACAGATACGGCCATCGGCCTCAAATGGGATGCAGCTACCTCCTCCTTCGTTAACGACGTTCGCCGCACAGGTACATTCAACAGCTACTACCAGATCACATCGGGCATCACCGAGCATTGGAACACCCTTGCATCGGCATGGCAAGGAGCCAACAACGACTACAGCTATAAATATTACTACGAGCTGGTCAACCTTGCAGTGCCTTCGGTTGCTGTAAATAAGCCACAGGTAATGTTATTCCCTTCTCCTGCAAATACAGTTGTCAATCTCTCCGTTAACTGGGAAAAGGCAACTTCATTCAGCGTGGCAGTTATAGATATACAGGGCAGGATATTAAAGCGCTATATGGAGCACAACATCAAGGATTACAAAAGCGTGATTCCTGTGGCTGACCTGCCGGCGGGCAATTACAATGTCATCATCAGCTCAGGCGCTGTAACTACTTCGGAACGTTTTACTATAATGAAATAATTGAAAAATACCCCGCTCTATCTAAAGCCGTCCCGCAAGGACGGCTTTAGTATTTTAGGATCCTTGCCCGGCGGTTCCTTCGCTATCGCTCAGGATGACATTGTCCCCACCCGGTAATTTCACATCAAAATCCTTCAGTGTTTTATTCACATCGCCCTGCATTTGCAGTCGGCCGCTTTCGGCTATTTTCCTTAGCCTCCAGCCCAGGTGCAGATCGCCGGTGGGCATGCGGTATTTATTCAATGCCTGGCTCACCACCTTCGATGCTTTTTGGTATTGCTGCGAGCAGAAGCTGATGAGTTGATTATCGTAATAGTCCTCAGGGTGCGAGCTTAATCGCTTACCGCCTTCGTGCGTGCGCACGCCGGCATTCTCCTGCACCAGCTTGTTCCATTCCTCACCATCTACCTCTACTTCGGCCAGTGTCACCTGCCTGGCCAGCTTGCGTGCCTTCACCAGCTCTTTGGGCAGTATCTCGCCTATGCTCTTGGGGTAGTACACCTTTCCATTCTCATCCAGGAAGGGGAGGCCTGCTATGTTCAGCAGGTAAAAACGGCCGGGGTGTTTTGCCAAATAAGGCAGCATCCAGTGATAGGCTGTTACATCAGCCGGCCATGGGGCCATCCAGAACCATGCTACAGCGGTTTCATCATCATACATAGCCTTCGATACTTCCAGCAGCCTTTCCATATCATCCACCTGTATGGGCTCTTTTGCATTGGGCACCAGTTCCTGCCAGTATGCCGAGCGCAGCTCGCTGAACGACTGTCCTTCCCCCTTTTGTATAGGGCCCACATGCAGTATATCTTTCAATACGATCACCTCACCTTTCAGTTCGGGCTCCATACTTACTGCTTCCATCAGCGGGCCTGCCGCTATGTCTCCAACTACTATATGATATATCATTTAACGATGCTTAACGCGGCAAAAATAACAGAATCAGGGAATTTGGCCCTTCTTATTAAAATGCCTGTTTGTAATGTGTGGATATGTATGTGGCCTTGTGCGCGAAGGTGTCTGTATCCATGGCTGAAGCAAACTTAGAACCTATTTAAAAATTCACCCCTGCATGCACCCCCAGGTCATACTGTGCAGGCACATTGTCAGTAAAGTACCGCGCTCTTGCATCCACCCCTATATTCAATCGGCCCTTAATACACATATACTCATAGCTTACCTGTGGTACTATTCCCCAATACTTTCCTTTTGCATAATCATATAGTATCTGTGCATCCGAAGGCCAATAAATTAGCATTTCCTTCAAATACGTATTATATCCCCAGTAGTAACAGATACCTAAGCCCGCATTTATGAAGTGATTTTTATGTAGGCTTGCCTTATAAGATCCATAAGCATCCACAATCCTGTAGTCAGCTCTATAATTCAACGCGCCAATTTCCCTCTTCAAAAATACTTCCCACGGTTCAGCAACAATAAATGCTCTGCTGCCTGCATCTCTACGCCATCGTTTCCACTGGTAATACCCTAACCCGGCATACCAATGTTTATATACCTTCCTTTCATAGCAAGCACCTATTTGCTGAAATGGGGAACGCAGAGTATTCCTGTCTTTTATAGAAAAGGTGCCTGTTGATATTTTAAAGGAGTTGGGGAAAATTTTTTGTGCAAGCGTGCACGAAGGGCTTAGACTCAGTGCACAAGTCGTTATTAAAATCATCTTTACCACACTATTCATTGCAATGTATTTAATATTTACGTACAAAATAATACAAAAAATATTGCATTTACCTGCGTGAAAAACACCCAACTTTCGCCTTTGTGGACGTTTTTCACCAGGAAATCTAGCCCGAAAAAGGATGCAAACTTTTTCTACAACAAATTCCGCACCCAGCCTGACTTTTAGCCCAAAAATAGGAGTATGATACCCTTTCAAAAGGTTATGATACCCTCCTAAAAGGGTATCATAAAACTTCAATTTCCCCATCCCAAATTCCCATCCGACCTTTGTGGAAAAAAACGAAAATGCAACGAAAAACGACCGGCATTTGGAAAGAAAGCGTGAAGAAAATATTTGTTTAGACCGTTAAGAAGAGGGAACCGTCTACTGAAGTTTAAAGTAAATCGGACTTATAAAAGTCCTGCTAAAGAAAGGGCATGTTCAAAGCTCGAACTTATTTCCCTCTTTAGGGCTAAGCAAATATTTTTAGCTTTCTTTCCAACAGCCTTGACCTTTTCTTTGGTTACTTTCTTTTGTGTCAAGACAAAAGAAAGTAACAAGCTGAAGAGAATTACTGAAGCTGAAATATGTAAACTAAAGTCCAATAAACACTATTAAGATGATCGAAAATCAAAAACAACAAGCCGAAAATCTATTCCTCAACACCGAACAATCCCAAAAAGAAATTGCGCAGCATTTAGGCATCGACCCCAAGACCCTCTACCGCTGGATAAAGGAAGGCCACTGGCAGCAGCTCAAATCCGCCACCCGCCGCATGCCCTCCGTCTTAGTTGAAAACATCTACGAGCAACTCGACGACATCAACTACAGCATCTCCCAAAGAGACCGCGGGCAGCGCCACCCCACCAAAGACGAATCCCTCACCATCAATCGGCTGATGAACTGCATCGGAAAGGTCCAAAAGCAAACCTCCCAGGGACAGAACATCCAGTTCATGATGAATTTCATAGATTATGTTCAACCATTAAATCACGACCTCGCCCAACTCCTCACCCACTACGGCAGCGCATTCTTAAATGGCAGCGAGATCAAAGGCTTTCATCCATACGACATCGAGTACGGTGAACAGCCTTCAGAACTTAATCGCGTCCCCCTCTCCTTCGGAGAGGGCCGGGGTGAGGCCTCCCCTGCGCCCGACTACAACCCCAACCAACTCGAACTCCCATTCCCGAATATGTCCGGTAACACCTCCTCTCCGGAGCATGTCCCGCGGCCAGCGGGAGAGAGGTCGGGAGAGGTCTCCTCTCCAATCGGGCACGAATCGGGCATTGAAAAAAACAACGAAAATCCTGTACAATCAACTGAAAATCAATCTGAACAACCACAAACGCCCGATACAAATATGCCCGAAATGCCCGAAAATAATTTTCACGAAAATCGGGCAAACGCTGAAGGCGAACAAGAAGCTCCTCCCCTTTCTAATAACACCTCCCTCTCCTTTGGAGAGGGCCGGGCTGAGGCCTCACTCGCGCCGGACGATCCGCCTAATGACACCCCTACACCCAGTAGGCTACATCTATTGCGGTCAAGCCGAAACAGGCTAAAAACAACCGCTCCAACCCCGACTACCCCATTGACCCCAAGTTAATTTACCCCGGCAGTGGTGTCCACTACAGGTACAGAACTCGTAAAACCTTTTCTAAAGAAGAATATGATGCACTTTTTCGCCCCAACAAATGCAAACGGAACAGGGATTTCTAGCTTTTCAAGCCGGGCATGCCGCCCTTCATGGCGCGTACTGCAGGCACCCAGGCAGCCATTAAGCCTACTAATGCAATGGTACCTATGATCAGCAGGAGGTCGAGGGGCTGTACTCTTACGGGGTATGCATTGATGATAAAAGCACCCAGCGGCAGCTTTATCCAGCCAAACTGCTGCTGCCCCAGGCACAGCAGCAGGCCAAGGACCAGGCCGCTTAGCCCCCCTATCATTGACCATAATATGCCTTCCAGTACAAAGACCTTTCTTACATCGCCCGGCTGTGCCCCCATAGCCTTTAGTATGGCCATGTCCTTTTGCTTTTCCAGCACCAGCAGCGAGAGGGCGCCTATCATGTTAAAGGAGGCTATGAGCAATACCAGCAGCAGTATGGCATATACGGCCCACTTCTCGGTACGCATTACCATGTACAGTGTCTTGTTCTGCTCAAACCTTGTTTCTATGCGCAGGCTGCTGCCCGTTATTTGCTGTATCTGCCGCTTCAGCTCATCCCGGTCCGCATCATCGGCCAGCTTTATCTCTACCGATGAGAAGAGCCCGTCTTTCTGCAGCAGGTACTGCGCCAGCGGCAGCGCTGCCAGTATATACTTATCATCAAATTCTTCC
Source organism: Bacteroidetes bacterium UBA1947 (assembly GCA_002336915.1). GTDB lineage: Bacteria > Bacteroidota > Bacteroidia > Chitinophagales > Chitinophagaceae > MKUN01. The sequence continues at coordinate 141,026 of DDET01000047.1, forward strand.
TGCACCTGGAACACCCCATCCACTTTCAGCTCCGCTGAAGTGAATGCAGACGCCGGATCTAAAACCGAAGCGTTAGCATGAGCAGTGGGATAGTAAAGTGTGAGCTTGCTGAAAGCATTGTTGGGGTCCATGCCCATTTTGTTGGCTATGCGCGCCCCTATTATTGCGGTGGGTACGGTGCCGGCACTTACAGAGTCACGCCCTTCTACAATATAGGGCAGCACATTGTTCACCTTAAAATAGTTGTGGTCTATGCCCCTTACCGTACACACATTATCATCACTGTTATCGCTGCGCACCAGCACCTTGTCTTCCAGTACATAGCTGATGCCTTCCACACCTTTGAGGGCTTTTATGCGTGCCGTTTTCTGCTCATCGAAGGCGAAGAACTTGCCTTTCGCCGGGCTTATCTTTATATCAGGGTAAAAAGCTTTGTAGAGATCTTTTACCAAATGCTCAAAGCCGTTGAACACGGAGAAGAGCACGATCATGGCGCAGCTGCCCACCGCTATGGCTACCATGCTGATGCGCGAGAGCACGGGCACGGCATTTCCCGTACGCTTGCCCCGCAGGTACCTGAGTGCCAGTTGCCATACCAGTGTATTGTTCATTTATTGGCTTTCAGTATTGTTGCCACGCTCTGCACGCTCCTCGTTTATCTTTTTAAAGATCTCCTCCATCCTGAACACATGGTCGAGGGTATCATCGTTAAAGAAGGCCAGTTCCGGTACCCGGCGCAGCTGGTCCTTTACGCGGCGGCCCAGCAGGTTGCGCCACTCCTTGCCCCTGTCCTGTATCTCGTGCAGCAGTTTCGCAGGTTCCTTCACCTGGAAAAAGCTGATGTATATGCGTGCTTCAAGAAGGTCGGGGGTTACCATCACTTTCGAGATGGACACCATACCGCCGTCCACTATGTTCATTCCTTCGCGCTGAAAAATAGCGCTCATCTCTTCCATTACCAGCTTGGCCACCTGTTTCTGCCGCTTGCTTTCTTCCATAATTGCCCTTTTTACCGACGGGTAAAGTTAATCGAAATTGGGCTTTATGACAGGATTTTTACCGCCGCAACAAGCTTATTTGTACAATGTTTCATAAATTCGTTCTTTCAAAAACATATCAGTGTCTAAAAAAATATTATTCATCGGTAGCATGGCTGCAATGGCGGCATTCAGCTCTTGTAAAGAAAAGGGGCCGATCATTGACATGGGTGAAGGCCGCGAAGCGAAAGACTCCACCTATACCGCTACTGTTGAAACACCACAGCAGCATGTGATCCTGGTGGAAGACTTCACAGGTGCCTCATGCGCCAACTGCCCTAAGGCACACGTAATACTGGACGCCCAGGAAGCGGCCCACCCCGAGCGCATAGCCGTACTGGGCATACATCTTTTTAATTTTGGCCAATCATCGCCTTATGACGCCCCTGGTGGTTCATACGTGCACAAATACGATTTTCGCACGCAGTCAGGCACCGACATCGGCAATACCATATATGGTGGTGTAAGCGCGATGCCCAGCGCGGGGTTTGACAGGCAGTTGCATATTGGCGGCGGCACTATTAATCCCCCCAACGACAACCTTGCATTCTACAGCCTGTGGCCGGACATCATTGCGCACATGCTCGACAGCGTACCGCCTGTAAACCTGAGTGTTACCAGCTCACTGAATACAGCAGGTGATACGGCATTCATAACCATCAAGGCTGCTTATACCAAAGCAGTGTCGTCAAAAAACGTGCTTACAGTAGCCATAACAGAGAGCAACCTGCTGGACCTGCAGGAAGACCCGGACGCCCCTAACGGTGTTTATGATATCGACTACAAGTTCACCAATGTGCTGCGCGATTTTGTATCGCCCACACTGGGCGGCACCGTGCTGGACAGCCTGGCAACAAAAGAACCGGGCAGGGTGTTCACCCGCAGTTTCCTGTACAAGGTGAATGCAGCATGGAAGCCTGAGAACTGCAAAGTGGTGGCTTTCATTGCCAATGCCGAATCGGAAGACAAACATGTGCTGCAGACTGCTGTTACAAAGCTTAAACCATAACAACCTTCTTTATAAAAAATGCTATTTGCCTTGTCCTAAGCGATGAGGCAAATATTTTTAAGGAACCATGCAAAAACCTTTTTACCGCACATATATCATTGCCTGCGCCTGCTTATTGGGCACAGCGGCCTGCAATGGAGATAAGCAGCCAGAGCACAACAAACCGGTAACTGAGCAGGCTGCACCTGTCTTGAATGCACCCCGTTTTAATGCCGATAGCGCTTACCAAAGCGTGGCGGTACAGGTGGCATTCGGGCCACGCACACCGGGCTCAGCTGCACAGCAAAAATGTGCTGCATGGATGCAGGCGAAGCTGCACGAAAGCTGCGATACCGTATACCGGCAGGAAACAAAAGTAAAAGGCGGAGACGGCAAAATGCTGCCCTGCATCAACCTCATAGGCGTCATCAATCCTAAAGCAACCCGGCGCATACTCCTCCTCACCCATTGGGACAGCCGCCTATGGGCGGATATGGACACCAAAGACAAGGACAAACCCATACTTGCGGCAGATGATGCCGGAAGCGGCGTAGGCATACTGCTGGAGGTAGCAAGGCAGTTGAAGAGCAATAAACTAAGTGCGGAACTGGGCGTGGATATACTGTTCACAGACGTGGAAGACTATGGCAAAAGCGAATGGGGTGACGATTCTTATTGTTTAGGCACGCAATACTGGGCGCTACACCCGCATGTACCGGGTTATAAGGCCGATTTTGGCATACTGCTGGATATGGCAGGCGCTAAGGGTGCACAGTTCCCCCTCGAGGAACTATCGGCGCAGTATGCGGGCGATGTGCAGCAAAACGTATGGGCGGCCGCAGGGCGTGCAGGCTATTCTTCCTATTTCACTTATGCCAAAGGCTCAGCTATTACCGATGACCATGACTATGTGAACAAGCTGATCCATATACCTACTATCGATATCATTAACCTGTCGCTTACCACTGCCAGCCCCTTTGCCGCGCACTGGCATACCCACCAGGATAATATGAGCATTATAGACAAAAATACCCTCAATGCCGTGGGCCAGAGCCTGCTGCAGGTGATATATGAAGCGGCGCAGCCGGCCAGTTAATAAAAACCAAAAATACATTCATCATAAATTGCCATTGGTTATCTTTGGCGCAACAAAGTTCAGATTGTGAAGTATCGCCACGCCATTATAATAGTCCTGCTGGTCATTTTCTTTGACCAGTTGCTCAAGTTTTATGTGAAGACCCATTTCTACTACGGGCAGGAGGTGAATGTTATCGGGCATTGGTTCCGCCTGCACTTTATAGAAAATGAGGGTATGGCCTTCGGCATGAAACTGAGCCAGGCCGATATTGGCAAGCTGGTGCTTACCTTATTCCGTTTAGGAGCAGTAATATTCGGTTTCTTCCTCTTGAAAAAACTGGTGGTAAAAAAATACAGCCGCGGCACCATCATATGCGGCGCTTTGATACTTGCAGGTGCATTGGGTAACCTGATAGACAGCATGTTCTACGGGCTGATGTTCACAGAAAGCACCTTCGACCTGGCGCATGTAACCCAGTTGGGGCATGGCTATGGCAGGTTCCTGCACGGCAGGGTTGTAGATATGCTTTACTTCCCCCTGTTCACTGCCAAACTGCCCACATGGGTACCATTCATGGGTGGGCAAAATTTCGAGTTCTTTGAGCCTGTATTTAATATTGCAGATGCAGCTATTTCAACAGGTGTATTAACTTTGGTATTCTTCCAGAAGAAGCTGATACATAAAAAAGAAAGTCCCGCGACAGTAACTCCGTAAGATGAGCGAAGAGGAGCACATATCGATTAATGTATGGCTATCGGGCCGCAGCTACCGTATACGCATTAAGCAAACGGAAGAGGAAGCTGTGCGCAAGGCAGTGAAGCTGGCCGACTCCAAGGTGCAGGAAATGCGCAACCACTATGCCGGCAAAGACGACCAGGACTTTATAGCCATGTGCCTGCTCTCCTATGCCGCCGATCATGCTATAGATTCAGAACACAATCCCTTGCTGCAGGATAACCTTTCGGGCATGGCAAAGAAGATAGATGATGTGTTAAGCAAGGATTGATACTGCCCAATATCTCAATTTACATCCATCAGTACATTCAAGGCCGTAGGGCTTCTGATCTCCTTTGAGGTTATATGAGTGCTGCGTGCCCCGGCAATGCGCCTGACCGCTGAAAGCGGTACTGACGCTACCTGGTAAAAAAAGAACAGCCCCTCTTTGGGAGGGGCTGTAAAAAATATCGTAGTAGTATTATCTCCTTTTTTGTTTGCCGAAACGATTACCACCAACCTGCTGGTCATCATTCTTATCAGGGCTACCCAGGCGATCCATTACGCAACGGAAACCAACGGTAGGGCTAGACTGGTTAGCCTGCATAAAGCGGCGTGTGCCGGGTGACATCCAGTAAGCGCGATCGGCCCATGAACCACCTTTGATCACTTTAGCTTCATTGCTTACGAGCGTAGTAGAACCGAAGCTGTAAACATACTGGGACATTGTATCACCGTCCCTGAAATCCCTTGCGTCAGCATCCCTTGAATCGTAATTGTTAGTAGCTGTGAGTTCATCCCTTGTAGGAGTGCGCGTAGGCAGGTGACCGGTGCTGTCTTTTTCTTCAAGCGTGTTATCTTCAGCAACGCGTTTGTAAGTTTCGTAAACATTACCGCGGAATGGGCGGAAATCGTTCAGGTCATCATAAGTAGGACGGTAAGTATCCAGAACCCACTCACTCACGTTACCTGACATATTATACAAGCCAAAGACGTTGGCATTGAAAGAATAAACAGGTGCAGGAATATCTGCGTTATCGTTAAGACCACCTGCGATACCCATTACGTCACCACGGCCGCGTTTGAAGTTACCGAAGAACTGGCCCTGGTATTCGTTGCGCACTTCATAACGTGTGTTGCCACCGTTATCGCCCCATGCGTAAGTGTTACGGTTTGTATAAACTTCCTCACCACGACGGCGTTTAGTAGCCGGCTCGGGGTTGTTGCCTAACTGGCCGATAGCTGCATATTCCCACTCAGCTTCTGTAGGGAGGCGGTAGTTAGGAAGAAGGTAACCATCAGAATAGTTAGCGTTACGTGTACCTGAACCGCTCGGATCAAGATCTTTAACGCGCTTAGGACCTACAGTACCTTCGTACTGGCCAAAAGCATAAGTTTCCGAGTTAAATACGTCTTCATTCACCTGGTTAGGGTTCCTTTTCAGTTTACCTTCCCTGATAAGTATTATTTCGTTTACACGATCACTACGCCATTGGCAGAAAACTCTTGCCTGGTTCCAGTTAACACCTACTACAGGATAAAAATTATACGCTGCGTGTGCGAAATAGTATTGTACCAGTGGCTCATTGTATGACAGAGCCTGGCGCCAGCAAGTAGTATCAGGGTAAGCTTTCGCTATCAGTTCAGGATAATCCGAACCATAAGCGCGCCTCAGCCAATATATATATTCACGGTAGTGAATGTTCGCAACTTCAGTTTCATCCATATAGAAGGAAGAAACCGATACAGTGCGTGGAATATTATTATGCTCGTAAGTAGGCAGATCATCCTGGGTTTGACCCATTGTAAAACGGCCGCCCTGTACGTAAGTAAGACCCGGACCGGTTTGCTGCCCTTGATAATCTGCAAGGGTAAACCCACCTAAGCGCTTATCGTTATACTCCCAGCCGGTTGCCGTAGAAATATTAGAACCGCCAGACTTTTTCGATGAGCAAGCCGAGAAAAGAGTAGCTGCTCCTAAATACAGCAAGCTCAGGCCGATGACAGATTTTTTCATAATCAGAGAAAAATATTTTGCTACAAATTTGTTGATAAACTACTAAAAGTGTTACAATGTTAGAGCATTCTTTTCAAAATGTCAAGCTTTCAAGGTTTTGAATAAAAAAAAACAGCTTTTTATAGCATTTTAAGGGTATTTATACTATATTTTTAAATCCCCCGTTACTATATTATCGTATATAATAATATCAGCTCCGCTTCTGTTTATTCAGTAACTTTGAGCTATATCCTTAACCGAGGTAATACTAATAAAAAAATGAGAAGGGTCCTAACTATTCTTAGTGTATTAACATTTGCGTTTTTTTCAGCCGGTGCTGCCTCCAGCCATGCATTTAAGGTGGCAAAAGACGACATACAGGGAGGATACATAGCAAAGAAGGTGTGGCTGCAGTATTACAGTATGCCCAAAGTGCGTCTTGAGGATATAAATTATAAAGGCGGCGTAGCCTTACCGGTGGATGCGATACCCGCTGATGCCATGAAATTTGAAATAATATTGGGAAAAGACCGCAAAAGGCCTTTCGCGATCATACATGTACCTGCGTACAATGCAGATGCGGTGAGCAGGGAGGTAAAGCAGTTGAGCAGCTTTACAGCGATAGTGGAGGAAGATGCGAAGCAGGGGCCTGCCTTTAGCTATACTACTGCTGCAGCAGCAAAGGCAACTGCTGTGAGCTCGCCATTGGCCACCGGCAACTGGTATAAAGTATCGGTGACAAATACCGGCTTTTACAAAATAGACTACGACCTTATAAACAGTATGGGAGTGAATCCTTCTACTATTAACCCTGCCAACATCAGGGTATTTGGTAACGGAGGCAATATGCTGTCTGAAAACAATGCGATACCGCGCGCAGACGATCTTACGGAAAATGGCATATGGGTAAATGACGGCGGCGATAATACTTTTAACCAGGGAGACTACGTAGTATTTTATGCTGTGGGGCCTACCGCCTGGACACCGTCCAATGCGCTTTTTCATCACCAGTCGAACCTGTATGACGATAAAGGGTATTACTTTATAAATTTCGATAAGCCGGGGCTTCGCATCGGCACGCAAACCGACATACCGGTAAGCAATACAGATGTTACCGACTTTAATGACCGTGCGGTACATGAAGCTGACCTTGTAAATATGGCAGGCTTTGGCAAACAATGGTGGGGTGAGGAATATAGCAACAGCCCGGGAAAACAGCTGAGCGGCTCATTCACATTTGACCTGGGTAATACAACTGATTCTGCGAGATTCCACATCGTGTTCGGTTCACGTTCTGCTTCGGTAAGCAATACGCTTGGCATTTCAGTAAACGGCAACCCGAAGAGCAGCCTGCTATTTGACAGCCAGGCCGGGCAGAATGATGATATGAACCAGATACTGGAGAAGAACGCAGACTTTGCAATGCAAGTAAACGGGACAGCTACGGTGAATCTTTCTTACCATCCATCGGGCACCGACGATAAGGGTTATTTAGACTATATAGAGATCAACAGCCGGAAAACATTGGCCTTTAGCGGTGCGCAGTTTTCGTTCCGGGACCTGAAAAGTGTGGGCGCAGGCAGCAAAGCCGCTTACCATATAGGGAATGCGAGCAGCAATACACAGGTATGGGATGTAACTGATCCACAGATGCCGGTGAAAATGAGCGGAACGCTGAGCGGCAGCACTTACACCTTCTACCAATATGCAGATGCGCTGCATGAGTTTGCTGCATTGAATAGCAGCCAACTGGGCGCGCCTGCATATATGAGCAAGGTAGAGAACCAAGACCTGCACGGATCGGGACAAGTGGACCTGATAATAGTAACACACCCCAACTACCTGGATGCTGCCCAGCAGCTTGCCGATTTTCACCGTCAGCAGGATAATATGCGCGTGATCGTGGCCACTACGCAACAGGTGTACAATGAATTTTCATCGGGAGCAAAAGACCTGAGCGCGATACGTGACTTTGCGCGCATGTTCTATAAGCGTGCGGGCAATGATACCAGCCAAATGCCGCAATACATGCTGCTGGTAGGCGATGCATCGTACGACCCGAAGAACAGGGTAACAAATAATAACGACTTTATACCCACTTACGAATCAGAAGAATCGCATTACCTGGTAAGCAGTTTCTGTAATGACGATTTTTTTGCCTTCCTGGATGATAATGAAAACATAAGCAACACCACCATAGCCAATACGCTGGACATAGGGGTGGGGCGACTGCCTGTAAATAACGTGCAGGATGCCATGGCTGCGGTTAATAAAATAAAGCATTACAAAAGCACTGTTTCACTGGGGCCCTGGAGGCTGCAGGACATGGTTGTAGCAGACAATGAAGACGGCGCCGGCCCACATATGGACGATGCCGAATTGATGTCTAAAACCGTAACGAATGGCAGCAATATATATAACCATACCAAGGTGTACCTTGATGCGTTGCCAACGGTATCAAGTCCCGGTGGTGCAAGATCGCCCCAAGCGAATAAAATAATAAACGACCAGGTGTATAAAGGCTGCTTCCTGGTGAACTACAGCGGGCATGGCAATACATCGGTATGGTCGGCAAAGCGCATACTGACACCGGACGACTATAACAAATGGAACAGCTACGACCACATGCCTTTTATGGTAACTGCCACATGTGATTTTGGCCGCTTCGACCAACCATCATATGTATCGGCAGGCGAGGCACTGGTATTGAAAAATAATGGCGGCGTTATTGTAGGACTTACTACTACGCAGCTTGTATACCAATACTCGAACCGCATATTGAATGAGGCATTCCTGAGGGCACAATTTACGCACCTGCCCAACAATAAATGGTACCGGTTCGGTGATGCCTTCCGTATAGGAAAGAACGAAACGTATGTAACCATACCGGACGGCGGTTCGCTGATCAATTTCAGGAAGTTCGCCTTGTTAGGAGACCCGGCGTTATTACCCGATTTCCCGCAGTATACTATTGTGACCGATTCGATAAAAAGTAATTCGGGCACGGCGGTTGATACTGTCAGCGCTCTCGGATCGTATGTAGTGTATGGCAGTGTAAGAGGTGACCAGGGCGAAGTGCTGAGCGACTTTAACGGCAAGATCAACGTGGCATTTTATGATAAGCCCAAGACCACAAATGTTACGGTTTACCCCAACATTGCAAAGTCGTTCCAGACACAGAGCAACATCATCTACAAAGGCAAATCGACCGTTACCAACGGGCAGTTCTCCTACACCTTTATTGCGCCAAAGGATATCAACTATGATTACGGCAAAGGCAAGCTAAGCTCTTATGCAGATAATGGCATAACGGATGCAGCAGG
>DDET01000051.1 GCA_002336915.1 Bacteroidetes bacterium UBA1947
GGTTTTAGCCATAGAATGCGCCAACGGGGGAGCGCGGGGAACGGCATTGACATTTTTCGAACAAGATTGTAGTCAATTTGAGAATTTTGGCGGTTAAAGATTATGTTTGAGATAAATATTTCTAAATTCGTAAAGCTTATTAATTTTAAACGAAGTGACACAATATCTCAATTGAGACGTTATACGAAACTGCTGGACTACACAGCCATTTCAAAGTAATTAACAAACATTGAAGATATAATAATATTTTATTGCCAAATAAAAATGGAAAGAAAAACTAATAATACTAATCAAAACTTTGCAGTCGTGGATTTGTTCTGTGGCGTAGGTGGATTGACACAAGGTTTTGTGAAAGCAAAATTTGATGTTCGTGCAGGACTTGACTTTGATGCTTCTTGTAAATATGCTTACGAGAAAAACAACGCTACCTCCTTCATTCACGCCGATCTTACAAAACATCCACCGATAGAAATTGCCAATCTTTATCCTGACAATTCAATAAAAATTCTTGCAGGATGTGCCCCATGTCAAGCATTTTCAACTTACCAACAAGGCAACAAAAATAATGACAAATGGAAACTGCTTTACTCCTTCGGAAAAATTATAACGGCAATTCAACCTGACATTGTTTCCATGGAAAATGTTCCAAACCTTTTTAAGTATAACGGAGGACAAGTATTTAATGACTTTCTAAGTGTTTTAAAGGCCAATGACTATTTTGTTTCATACCAAATTGTTGACGCAAAAGATTATGGAGTTCCTCAAAGAAGAAAGCGTTTAATTCTGCTTGCATCAAAATATGGAAAGATAACCCTCATTAAGAAAACTCATACAGGCAAACGAATTAAGACAGTTAAGCAAGCAATTGGTCACTTACCTGAAATTGAAGCTGGCGAATCGTATCAAAAAGACAAACTGCATCGAGCAAGAGAACTTTCAGAATTGAATTTGCGGAGAGTGAGAGCAACGAGTCAAGGTGGCGGTTGGAAGGAGTGGGATGATGATTTGGTTTTGGACTGCCACAAAAAAGAATCAGGCAAATCATATGGAAGTGTTTACGGAAGAATGAGTTGGGATGAAGTTTCTCCAACACTAACAACTCAATGCACAGGTTTGGGCAACGGAAGATTTGGGCACCCTGAACAAGACAGAGCAATTTCATTGCGTGAAGCAGCTATACTGCAATCATTTCCAAAAAAATATCGCTTCGTTAATCCCAAAGAGGAATTCAACCATTCAATCATAGTAAAACATATTGGCAATGCAGTTCCACCTCGATTAGGTTTTGTAATTGCCAAATCAATTAAAACCCATTTGCAACAGTATGTCAACTAACGATAAGGAATATGAAATAAATGTAGACCCAAGAATTTTAGAACTTCTTGGTCCGAACTTATACACCAATATTTACTATGTATTAGCTGAGTTAGTTGCAAATGCTTACGATGCGGATGCAAAAAATGTTTACATTATTTCTGAAAAGGATTCTATCATTGTTGAAGACGATGGACATGGAATGTCCTATGAAAATGGAGATATAAAAAAGTTCCTCAATGTTGCTGGTGTTTCAAGAACAAATGAGAATGATTCGTCTACTCGTTCAGGTAGCCGCATGAAAATGGGCAGAAAGGGAGTTGGAAAATTAGCAGCCCTTTCAGTTTCCGAATCAGTTGACATATTAACAATTACAAACGGAGAAAAATCTGGTTTTGTCTTAGCTCGAAGACCTGCGAACGGGAATAAGTTACAACCAATCAATGATGATGATATTTCTTTTAAACACATTAAGGAGCATGGAACTTCCATTGTAATGAAGTTCCCGCAATATAGATTACACAAAACCCTTAGTGCAGTTAAGCGTAATCTGCTTAAGATATTTCCTCTCGTTAGTAAAGACTTTGTTATTCATATAGTAAGAGGAACCGAAGAGGAAATCATAGATAGTTTTGACGATAAAATAATGGGTGAGTTATGTGCGCTAATAACCCTTGGGGATCACTATTCTGCCTTGGCTGATTTAGTCCCTCACACCTTCCCGACGAGAAGAGATGACCTAGTAGAAAAGAGACCTTCATATACGACATCATTAACGCTAAAGGATAATGAAGGGAAGGACTATGAATACAATTTGGAGATCGTTGGGTGGATTGGAGCATATCTCACAACGAGAGGAAGAAAAGCTGAGGTGACTGATTTTCCAGATAATTTTATTTCACTTTATGCCAACAAAAAGATGGGAGAATTTAACATTCTCCCAATAGTAGGCCAAAATAAATTAATTGAAGTATTTGTAATAGGTCAACTCCACGTTGATTTGTTTGAATTATCTGAATTACCAGATATGGCGCTTAGTAATCGACAAGGATATAAGTCAGATGACAAAAGATATGAAGCTGTAATAAGTTATGTAAGAGACAAATTGTTGCCTGAAATAATAGGGAAAAGAGAATTATGGGTTGACCTAAAAAAAGCGAAAGAAAAAACGGAATCGTTAAATGCACAAAAAGAAAAGGAAGATGAATTAAAAAAAGAAATAGAAAAGTTCAAAGATAAGGCAAGCAAAAGTGCCGCTGAAAACATTATGAAATTCGGGACCAACGTTCCAAAAGAGATCATAGAAAAAGCTATCTCTGATTCCATCAATGAAAATACCCCTGACTTGGGTATTAAAACAGTGGTAGATTCAAACAAGAAGAAAGTCCTGATTAGTCAAACAAAACCTGACAAGCCGTTGTCAGATGTAGTGTATAGCATGCTTATATTTAATAATGTTCCTGCAGATGATATACTTTACACAAACTGCGATGAGGAAGTTTCGCGTATTCCTGACGGATATCCTGTTTATAAGTATTTGAGAGAATTCTTTGTTGAAAGTTACTCCACGCAAAAAATTTATGTACTATTTGTAACTAGCGATAATTTTAAAAAATCGTGGGGGGCTATAACAGAAGTAGGGGCTGCTTGGATAACACAAATTGACAATAAAGTATTTAATATTATTCCTGGTCGACCCGAGCATCCATTAGATGACGAAGTTGAATGGCATAACACAAGTAGAGATGGTGCACCAAATTTTGAGTTATGGATGACTAAACTTGACGCTGATATTTTTTGCGTAAAAATTGAACACATGTGCGACAAATTGGGTTATACAAAAAAAACAAGAGACGAAAACAAAAATTACTTGGGAACTTTAGTTCAAATTAGATAATTAGTAAACAATTAAGAATGAAAAGAAAACACCTGAACAAGTGAAAAAGAAAATACAAACTGTTAAAGTTCAGGTTCAAAGATTGAAACTGCCCCGCTTGGCATAGGGTTTTTCTACGTCTTTGTGGATGCGAATCTCCAGCTTGTCAATGACGTACAAAGTAAAAGCCCAGCTATATTGCGAGGCTTTGTGACTCGGATTGGATTCGAATCATAATAAATAAAGGTATTTTAAAGGCCAATGTTATTTATTTCCTCTCCGATAATGATTTCCCCTATTTTTACCACATCAAATCATTTACATGAAGAAGATACTATTACTGGCACTGCTCCTACCCCTTACACATAGCCTATATGCACAGGACGAATGCGGTACCTGGCGCTGGCGGGTAAAGCTGCTGCTGGACCGCAGCGGCATCAACTGGCTGAAGGCAAAGGCTGAGGCCACCGATATAACACAGCTCATCAACCGCAAGGATGTGCCTAACCAGTACGAGCCTGTAGGTCCCGGCGATGCAGACCTGGCAAGGCAGCCTGCGGAGGAGAAGCTAGTGAAGATGACCTGCTATGTATATGATGTGAAGGTGAATGAGAAGGACATGGAGTACCGCCTGCTGCTAAGCGTGCACAAAGACGGCACGGGCGACAAAATATGCGCTTTTATACCCAACCCCCGCTGCACGAGCCTGAACGCCCAACCGGAGCTAAAAAGAAAATATGCCGATGCGCGCTATGTAGCCGATGATATAAAAACTTGGAACGATAAGGGCTACGTGGTGAAGGTGGACATAACAGGGGTGCCCTTCTGGGCTATGCCGGTGAACAAAAAGAGCTATTCGGCCAGCGGCATAGAGATACACCCGGTGCTGAGGCTGAAGGCATACTTGCCGAAGACGGCGGGGATGATACCAAGGGATTAGTTGATTGGTTAATTAGTCAATTAGTTGATTAGTTGATAGGTTGACAAGTTGATAAGTTTTGCGGGTATTAGCCGCAAGCATCAAGCCCACTAGCATCAAGCATCCGTCCACAAATCCGCCTTTAAACAACAAAGGGTTGATAAAACGAGTTTACCAACCTTTTGTATAATGTCTTTTTTTGGGGTATTAGCGTAGTCCTGCAGACGTAGAAGACGACAGGTGGTTCGGGCAGCCATACTTCTTGTTGCTGGAAACACATGATGCCATAAAGGCAAGAGCGATGATAGCAATTGCTGGTAGAAGCTGGCGGAGTTTTGGAATTATTCGCATGATTTAAAATGTCTTAAAAACAGAAAAAAACCTATTTACTTTGTTCAAAGTTAATTAAAATTCATGAACAATATACACTTTATAGCAATAGGTGGTGCTATTATGCACCAATTAGCGATAACATTGCAAAAACAGGGCCAAAATATAAGCGGCAGTGACGATGAAATAAACGACCCGGCCAAAAGCAACCTTGCAGCGGCAGGCATTTTGCCGGCGGAATATGGCTGGTTTCCAGAAAAAATAACAAAAAATATAGATGCAATAGTGCTGGGCATGCATGCAAAAGGGGATAACCCGGAGCTGCTAAAGGCTAAAGAACTGGGCATACCTATTTACTCCTTCCCCCAGTATATATACCAGGTAAGCGAAAATAAAAAGCGCGTAGTGGTAGCGGGTAGCCATGGCAAGACCACCATCACCTCGATGATCATGCATATACTGCAGGCCAATGGTGTGGACTTTGACTATATGGTGGGCGCCAAGGTGGCGGGCTTTGACAGCAGCGTGAAGCTAAGCGATGCGCCGATAATAGTATTGGAGGGTGATGAATACCCTGCCAGCGTGGAGGAGAAGCGACCGAAGATATTCTTCTACCACCCGCACATAAGCGTACTGAGCGGCATAGCCTGGGACCATATAAACGTGTTCCCTACCTACGAAATATACCTGCAGCAGTTTGAGACCTACCTGCGCGATATGATGGAGCCGGGGGCAAAGCTGTATTACAATGGCGAGGATGAAGAAGTGAAAAAAGTAGTAGCCTCAGCCGGGCAGAAGCTGGATGCGGTGCCTTATAATATGCCTGCCTTCCATTATGAGAACGGCGATGCGGTGCTGGATACCGATAGCGGGCCGGTGCCTGTATCGGTCTTCGGGCGGCACAACCTGCTGAACATGCAGGCGGCCATAGCGGTGTGCGAGCAGTTGGGCATTAGCAAGAGTGATTGTTATAAAGCTATTGCCACCTTTGCCGGTGCTGCGAAAAGACTGGAGAAGATAACAGAGCGCGAAGGGCTGGTAGTCTATCGCGACTTTGCCCATGCGCCCAGTAAGCTGAAAGCTACGCTGGACGCCGTGCGCGAGGCTTACCCTGATCGTGAATTGATAGCCTGCTTTGAGCTGCATACCTATAGCAGCCTGAATGAACAGTTTTTGGGCGAGTATGCACACAGCATGGACTCGGCCGATAAAGCTATAGTCCACTTCAGCCACCATGCCATATCGCTGAAGGGACTGCCGGAACTGAAGGCTGAGACGGTAAAGGAATATTTTATGCGTGAGGACCTGGGTGTGACCGATGAAAAAGGCAAGCTGGAAAGCGAAGTGCGCAGACTGCTGGGCGAAACGAAAAAGCCTGTATGCCTGCTGCTGATGAGTTCGGGCACCTTCGATGGAATTGACTGGAATAGTGTAGTTTCGCAGTAGAAATCATAATTGAGAGAGATGGCCCAACTTGCATTAAAACGCCCTATTGTATTTTTTGACCTGGAGACCACAGGCACCGATAATGCAAAAGACAGGATAGTAGAACTGGCTTTCGTGAAGATACACCCCGATGGCAAAAGGGAAAGCTACATAAGGCGCATAAACCCCGGAATGCCCATACCCAAGGGCGCCAGCGATATACATGGCATTACCGACGAAGACGTAAAGGACAGCCCTGCATTTAAAAATATAGCACACGAGCTGTATGAGTGGATGCACAACTGCGACCTGGGCGGCTACAACTCGGCGAAGTTTGACCTGCCGGTGCTGGCAGAGGAATTCCTGAGGGCGGGCATCAACGTGGACTTTACAGAGCGCCATATGGTGGATGCACAACAGATATTCTTTAAGATGGAAGCGCGTACACTGAGTGCAGCTTACAGCTTTTTTTGTAACAAAGAGTTAATAAACGCGCATAGCGCCGAGGCCGATATACTGGCTACTATTGAGATACTGGAAGCGCAGCTGGACCGCTATGCTGCACTGGGTACGGATGTGAAGGCCATACACGATCTCATCAATACCGAGCAGTACGTGGACTATGCCCGCAGGATAGTGATGAAGGACGGTGAGCCGGTATTCAACTTCGGGAAGCATAAGGGCAAGAAAGTGACCGCTGTCTTCACGGAAGAACCGCAATATTATGACTGGATGATGCAGAGCGATTTTGCACTGCATACCAAACAAAAAATATCGGAAATACTGAACAAGATGAAGCTGGGGAAACTGGGCCAGAAAGTTTAGTATTCATTTAAAACGCAGGGTTTTATATTATTTAGTATTTTGCCCCTTCTAATTTTGCCCGCTTGGACAAACTTGTAATCATACCCACATACAACGAGAAAGAGAACATCGGAAAAATAGTGCCTAAGGTATTATCCCTTGCCGGCAATTTTCATGTATTGATCGTTGATGATGGCTCGCCCGACGGCACTGCTACGATCGTAAAGGATATGCAGGCAAGCTATCCGGGCAGGCTGTTCATAGCTGAGCGCAGCGGCAAGCTGGGCCTGGGCACGGCATATATACATGGCTTTAAATGGGCGCTGGAAAAGGGTTATGAATACATCTTCGAGATGGATGCCGACTTCTCCCACAATCCTGATGACCTGGAAAGGCTGCATGAAGCCTGTGCAAAAGGTGCGGATGTAGCTGTAGGATCGCGCTATGTGAAGGGCGGCAAGGTAGTGAACTGGCCATGGGACAGGATATTTATCTCGAAAGGCGGTGCACTGTATACAAAAGTAATAACCTGGATGCCTGTGCAGGACCCTACTGCGGGCTTTATATGCTACAAGGCAAAGGTGCTGAAGACCATAGCGCTGGATGAGGTGAAGTTCATTGGCTATGCCTTCCAGATAGAGATGAAGTACCGGGCATGGAAAGCCGGTTTTAAGATAAAAGAAGTTCCCATCACCTTCGTAGACCGCAAAGAAGGCATATCTAAAATGACCAAGGGCATAGTGAAAGAGGCTATGTACGGGGTGTGGAAGATGCGGGGTTCGTAACCCCTCTAGCTCCCCTGAAGGGGAGAACCTACAAATTTTCCAATAATGCTTTTCGGTTTTTATTTATCCAATCCATAGTGTGCGGGCCTTCCGAAAATAGGAGGTCGAGGATGCTGAGATCGGGGAGAAAACCTGTGCGGTCGGCGAAGAGCTGGTAGTAGTTGGGGAAGGATGTGCCGGCATTTCGTTTCAACTTTTTTCGTAGATCGCAGGCAGCGCCGGGGTATTGAGGCTCGAACTTTTCAGCGAATGTTATGTTAAAATCCAGCTTTAGCTGGGCCTTCAACCAAAGTATCGAGGCGAGGTTTACGTCCTTTAGATGATCGTAATGCTGTGTGAAAAGTGCTGCGAGGGAGGGCTCGTAATGATCAAAATAGGGGGAACGTTTGTAGGTGGAGACGATAGTGCGCCATTGCTGTACTTGCCATTTTGTTTGGTTATCTACCTGTATATCCCGCATTGCAGCGCGCTGGTCGCGGCCATGGCGCAGTGGAATGCTAAGCGTGAGCAGGCCATTAGCTCCGGCGAGGTAGTACCTGTTGCGATAAGTCATTTTTTCAAAATGCTCGGCATTGTCGAGCATAAGGGTATCAATAGCGGAAACGGCGGCCCACCATGAAATACAGGGAAAAGGAATATATGAAGAGACTGCAAAATGCATATCGGAACAAAAAGAAGTAATTTGCGAAAAATACAAAAAATGGGCCGCAGGGCAGGACTTTGTTTATTAGCTGTGTTGTTTTGTGTGCGGGCGCTTGCTGTTAATGCTATTGTTTCACATACGCTATACCGGATAGCAGATGCAGGCACTAACGAGATCGGGGATGCCTATATAGAGATATACTGGCAGGTATTGCCGGGCGGACTGCACTTCAGTAAACAGGAAGATAAATGGCGGACCACTATAAACGCAAATATTGTTTTCAGGAATGATACGGGCGTGGTGATGGCACAGGAGCTAAACCTGCGTACTGCCCCGGCAAGCTCGCTTGCCAATGCACAGGCACAAAACATCACTGACCTGCACAGGTATAAACTGCCGACAGGAAAAATAAGCGTGGAACTAAAATTATCGGAGCCGGGATATATGGGGCTGTACCGGTACACAGATACATTTACCGTTGAAAAGCACGGAGATATTTTCTACAGCGGGCTGCAACTTCTGGACACGACATATGCAGCAAGCCAGGAGAATGTATTCACGAAGAACGGCAAGCAACACATACCGCTGTGCACTAACTTCCTGGATGATGAGCATAAGGTAATGCACTATTATGCAGAACTGTACCAAAGCAGCATGCGGGGAGGGGATGAATATCCCCTTATACAGCACACCTTTATCTCGAAAAGAGAATTGGAAAGTCCTGTGTACGGACTTAAAAGAGTTGACAGCATTGGCAGGAATGCAGTAACACCTATTTACGGCGATTTTTCAATGACAGCGCTTGCATCGGGCAACTACTACCTGAACATGGTGCTTGAAGATAAGAACAAGCAAAGGATAGCCGCCAGCAGCTACTTCTTCCAGCGCGAAAATAAAAATCCTGTGCAGGCATTGAATACCACCCAGCGCGACTCAGCGATGGAACAAGTGGTGGTGCTGGACATCAGCAAAACATTTGTGATGAAGTTCACCCTGCCGCAGCTTATGGCTATCCTGAAGATGATATCGCCCATAAGCAGTATGGTGGAAACGCAGGCCATAAAAGGTTTCCAGAAGAAGCCCGACGATATGTACATGCGTTATTTTATTTACAATTTCTGGACCGCGCGCAATAAGGAAAACCCTGAAGCTGAATGGAAAAGATATTCAGAAAGGGTGAAGGAAGTGAATAAGCTCTTCACTGCAGGAGCTACCATGGGTTATGAAACTGACCGCGGCATTACTTACCTGAAGTATGGCCCACCGGATGAACGTGTGCCGGTAGAAAATGAAGCCGGCACCCGGCCCTACGAAATATGGGAATACAAGGTGCTGGGCAAACTAAACCAGGAAGGTGTATTTTTGTTTTACAGGCCTGCTGAAATGGTAAGTGATTACCGCTTACTGCACTCTACCGTAAACGGGGAGGTAAGGAATACCAGCTGGCGCAACTATTTGTATCTATCAAATGGTGCAGGAGGTAATTCATCAAACTCGAGAGCCGAACAATATATACGCAATCGCTAAAACAAAGAATGGAACTTCATTTTTATAAATACCAGGGCACGGGCAATGATTTTGTACTGCTTGACAACAGGAGCAAACACATACAGCTCTCCACAAAGCAGGTAGCATTTTTGTGCGACAGGCATTTTGGTATAGGCGCAGACGGGTTGATGCTGCTGGAGGAAAAGGATGGCTATGATTTCCATATGGTATATTATAACTCCGATGGGCGGGAAAGCAGCATGTGCGGGAACGGGGGCAGGTGCATAACTGCCTTTGCACAAAGGCTGGGTATTATAAATAACAAGGCATCATTCACGGCTATAGACGGCAGCCATACTGCGAGCATCAATGATGATGGTACGATCACTTTGCACATGCAGGAGGTGAACAACATAGATGTGTACAGCGATTACTGCATTTTGAATACAGGATCGCCGCACTATGTAAAATGGGTGAAAGATGTGCAGCAAACAGATGTGGTGGTTGAAGGCAGGGAGATCCGCTACAGGCCTGATTTTGGCCCTAATGGCATCAATGCCAATTTTGTGCAGCAAACCGAAGATGGTATTTGGGTGCGCACGTATGAACGTGGCGTAGAAAATGAAACACTAAGCTGTGGTACGGGCGTAACTGCCAGCGCCATAGCATCGACCGGAAATGCTACCGGCTATTTTAAGATAAAAGTGCAAACACCGGGTGGTGTATTGCAAGTTTGCTTTATGAAGAGTGCAGCAGGCAGTGCGGATAATGTGACATTGCAGGGAGCTGCCGAGTTTGTGTTTGAAGGAGCTATTTCAATTTGATAATTCAGCAATTGGCCAATCACATCAGTTATATATCGTCCCTACGGGACTTGTATGAGATGGTTGTATTGTTTTCTACCGATATGTCGTCCCTACGGGACGTGTAGATGATTGGGTTGTTTTCCACCAATATGTCGTCCCTGGCGGGACTTGCGAATAATATTGACTTTTAAGACTAAGCCTTATTGTGGATGGTAACGTAATTGTCGATGGGCAGGCGCTTGGCGATGGAGCGGGCCAGGGTCATTTCATCGGCGTACTCTAGCTCTCCGCCAAAGGCTATTCCGCGGGCAATGGTAGTGATGCGAACAGGCAGGTCCTTTAACTGGCGGGCAATGTAATAAACAGTTGTATCGCCTTCGATCGTCGGGCTGAGCGCCATGATGAGCTCTTCGATATTATTTTCCTTAACACGGTTGTGCAGGGTACTGATGTATAGCTGGTCGGGGCCAATACCATCGAGCGGTGAAAGGATGCCACCCAGTACATGATACAAACCGCTGTATTGCCTGGTGCTTTCTATGGCTATGACGTCGCGTATGTTCTCCACCACGCATACCTGGCTATGGTTGCGGCCGGGGTTGGCGCAAATGGTGCATACCGCAGTATCTGAAACATTATGGCATGTATTACAAAACTGAAGCTCATGCCGCATGCGGGAAAGTGCACCGGTGAAAGCGTCTACATCCTCAGCCTGCATCTTAAGCAATTGAAGTACCATGCGCAGGGCGGTTTTCTTGCCAATACCCGGCAATTTGGAAAACTCCTGCACAGCATCTTCTATAAGCTTCGACGAGAAAATCATGTTGAAAATGGTCTGCCCAAAGGGCGAATACGCTTTTGTACTCTATCAAAAGAGTTCAAATTTACGTCTAATAAAGAGATGGGAAGGGATAAAAAGTCACATTTTTGTATTTTTTGCGAATTTTAGACTATTTATGTTTGTCAGAACTTCCAAATTCGATATATTAGCTGAAATTTAAAAACCACTTTATGAAAAAATTATTACTATTTACCGTTGCCGCCGCTGTGAGCATAAGCGGGATGGCAAAAGACATCAAGGTTAAAGGTACTCCAAGCAATCGTGTTGCACAGGCCGGAAATTATGAAAACAACCTGTCTGCAAAAGGTACTGCCGTGGGAGATACTTTTATTCTAATCAATCACGTGGATACTTTCTTCTATTATTCATTTACCGATACTCCCGGTTATGTGTATGGTATGAGCTATCATTCTTATGATGCTGCAGCTGAAAGGTATGACTTCAACCCAGCGGACAGTTCACTGGAAATGATAGGTATCCTTAGCGAATTTACCGGCCACTACCAGCCTTCAACTACTAAATCGGTTAGACTTAAGGCCTGGTCTCAAGGTCCATTGACCGGTACATCGCCAATTAAATACAACGGGTTCCCTGCTACTGTACGTGATTCAATAGACGTCCTGATATCTCACCTGGGTATTGATCCAACGGGCGGACATGCTGACTCCGGCAAATACACGCCGATGACGCCAGTAACGTTTACAGATTCGTTCTTTGTTGGCTTTACTATGAACTACACACTGCCATTGCAGGGAGATACTATAGGATTAATGTCATCCAGCGATGGTAAGCGTCTTAGCACCCTGTACACTGTGGTAGGTCCTGATACGATCTATAACGAAAGGGCTGTAATAGGCAAAGGCGGCCTGTGGGGCGATAACTACCGCATATTCGGGTTGAGGAATGACCTGGCTATCTTCCCGGTTGTTATCATACATGCACCTGTAACAGTACATGGCATCAGCAGGAACGATTTCACTTACTTCGGTGCTTATCCTAACCCGGCTACAACTAATACGAATGTTAAATTCTCTCTGAAGAATGCTGCAAGTGTAACCATCAAAATCATGGACATCACAGGCCGCACGCTTAAAGAATATGCACAAAGCAATGTATCTGCAGGAGAACATGTTGTTCCTATCGAAACATCTGATCTCGCAGCAGGCAACTACATCATATCAGTGCGCACCAGCGCCGGCGACGGTATTGGTCAGCAAATCACTGTTGGCAAATAATTTAGTTTTTTGCACAAAAAGATAAAGGCTGCCTTATGGCAGCCTTTATCTTTTTAAATTTTATCCTATTTCAGTTTTTCATTGTCTTTATGCCGGGCGGCATCCCGTGTAGCTTTCTTTTCGAGATTCTTTTGCAAAGCATCAGTGAGGTCGACGCCCGTTTGATTGGCAAGACAGATGAGTACCCAAAGCACGTCGGCCATCTCATCGGCAAGATCTTTATCCGTATCACTCTCTTTGAATGATTGCTCGCCATACTTGCGCACCATGATGCGCGCCAGCTCACCTGTCTCCTCCATAAGAATGCCGAGGTTAGTGAGCTCGTTGAAATATCGCACACCAACAGTTTGTATCCAGCCGTCCACTTTTTGCTGCGCTTCACGTATTGTTATATCCATTAATGCAAGATTTGTTAGTTTACACAAAATAATAGAACTTCCCTTTTTATTACCAAAGGAACGAAAAAAGATGCAGGCATACGCGAACGATATAGATGCAGCAAAGGCGCTGAAAGAGAATTACGATGCTATACGCAAGGCAATAGGACAAGTAATAGTGGGACAGGATGACGTAGTGAGCAAGCTGCTTATCTCGATATTATGCAACGGCCACAGCCTGCTGGTGGGCGTGCCCGGGCTGGCCAAAACACTGCTGGTAAAAACCGTGGCCGATGTTATGGACCTCTCCTTCAAACGCATACAGTTCACCCCCGACCTGATGCCCAGTGACATAACCGGTGCAGAGATACTGGATGAGCAAAGGCAGTTCCGTTTTATAAAAGGCCCCATATTTGCCAACATCATACTTGCAGATGAAATAAACCGTACCCCGCCCAAAACACAGGCAGCACTGCTTGAAGCCATGCAGGAGCGGAATGTAACGACAGGTGGTGTATTGTATAAGCTACCGGCACCATTCTTTGTACTGGCTACACAGAACCCAATAGAACAGGAAGGTACCTACCCCCTGCCTGAAGCACAACTGGACCGTTTTATGTTCCAGATAACGCTGGACTATCCCAGCTTTGCCGAGGAAGTAACCATAGTGCGCAATACAACAAGTGCGAATAATGTGAACCTGCCGAAAGTGCTGGACGGAAATGCGATACTGGCCTTCCAGGACCTGGTGCGCCGCGTACCTGTGCCGGACAATGTACTGGAATATGCAGTGGGTATAGTACATAAAACACGCCCCGGATCGGGCAATGCGCCTGCGATCACCACACAATATGTATCATACGGTGCCGGGCCGCGTGCATCGCAATACCTGGTACTGGGCGCAAAATGCCATGCCCTGCTGAACGGAAAATACTCGCCCGATATAGAAGATGTGCAGGCAATGGTACTGCCCGTACTGCGCCACCGTATAATAAGGAATTACAAGGCTGAGGCAGAAGGCCTGACGCAAGAATCGCTTATAAAACAATTGCTATAGTAATGGAAAACATTGCAGGGAAAGCAGATTTCCTAAAACATGAATACACTAAAAAGCTGGCAGCGCTGGATATAAACGCTGAGCGCAGATGGGGTAAAATGAATGTGCTGCAAATGATAGAACACATGAGCGACTATGTGCGCGTGGGTAGCGGCAGAGAAGTACAGCCATTGCAAACCCCTGAAGAATATTTACCGAAATACAAGGAATTCCTGGCAACTGAAAAGCCCTTCAAGGAAAACACGCCTAACTCGCTAATGAGCGACACTCCGGCAGATACAAAGCACGGCAGCAAAGAAGAAGCTATTAATGAGCTGCAAAACGAACTGGACCACTTGTTCGCTGCATTCGAAAAAGAACCCGGCAAAAAAGTAATAAATCCATTCTTCGGGGAGCTAAATTATGAAGAGTCGATACAGTTACTGCACAAACATGCCTGGCATCACCTCAGGCAGTTTGGAGTGGAATAAGGTCATTGCTTCTCGTAAACGTAAACAAAGCACTTTGCTTCCGGCTGTTCCATTTTGTTTACTTCCTTAAGGTGCGCCCCGATCAACGACCTGTCGCGTGCAAGATCATCGGGGGAAATGCCTGTATATATAAAGGCTATCCTGCCGGTAGGCGCCGCCGCTGAAATGGCATCGAAATTAACATCCCATGATAAAAGATGGGCAGCCGCAAAGTGGGCCCAGCGGTCTTTTCGGGGATTTATCTGCGTGTAATAAATGATGCCCGGGCGCGCGCCGTTCTCGGCATATACCCTATCGCCGGTTACATTTTCTTTTTCCAAAAATCTGAGACCGCGTGTTATCTCTTCGCTTACGAAGGGCACCGCTATCATTTTGGATGCGCTATTGTGCATATGAATACAGAAAATGGCAAAAAGTGTAAGCAAGCCACGCCACAATGAAAAACGTATACGCATAAGCAACTCGAAACCAAAGCCTACCAAAATGAGCAAGAGTGGCATCATGAATAAGGCTACGCGCGGAATTAGCGAGTACTTATGCGCCATAGCGGCTACAATGGCAGCAAGCAGCGGCATTGTAATGAGCAATCCGCGGGCCTTTTGCTTGTATAACAATACTGCAATAGCTGCCAGCATGAGGATACTATTGAAATTTACAGCCCTGCCGTCATAGCCACCGGCCTGTTTCAATAATTCAACACAGACATAATAGTTGTGCTTCCAATGCTCGAGATGCGGTGAAAAGAAAAGGAAGTAGTCGTGGTGGTAATTCTGCAGGTAGTCTGAATCGATCTGTGGCTTAAGTATTTTATAATAGTAAAATGCGAACTGACCCAGCCACATAATGCCAACAATAATGATACTAAGCAATCGCTTATATTCTTTATGCTGAATACAGGTCATGGCATAGTAAGCACCTACGCCTGTAAGCATAAACACTGCCGGCATGGATGCCCAAATAGCCACCGAACCGATGAGGGACCACAAAACGATAAATTTGAAAGCCTGCCAGCGCCGGATGTCGATCTTGAGGGACAGCCAGATGAGAGACAGGGATATAAGCGCATCCGGCATGTACTGCTTTACTTCTGTACTGTACCGTATAAAGGTGTGTGCAACTATGAACAGGGCTAAGGGATACCAGAGCGACCTTAGAGAAGTAAGCTCTTTAAGTACCAGGTACATCATAATAATTGCGCCTATGCCTGCAAGTAAAGGATATAGCCTGAGGGCCTGCTCGCCCATACCGAACAAGCTTGTACATATCTTCAGCATCCACAAAAACACAGGTGGGGCATACTGCTCGTAGTTAAGCGGCTGCACCAGGCCTGCAAAATTCCGCTCGTAAATGTTGCGTGCTATATTACATTCATCAATAATAAGGTTGCGGTTCTGAATAAGTACAATGATGCGCGTAATGATGCCTGCCGCCATGATGAACATGGCTATCCAGAAGAGCAGCTTATCGGTTTTATTCTTATTTAAGGTCAACTGAGGCATACCGCAAAATAATGAGAAAGATATTTCAAAAGGCAGAAAAACCGAAATATAAGCCCTTAAGTATAATTAAACGGTATAAGCGCGGAATTAATTATTTTGCATCCTTTAAATAAACCGGATAACCGTTATGCCTGTAACACAATTGAAGAACTACGCCGAGGGGAAATGGGTAAGTGCAAAGAATGAAGGCGACCTACTATATAATGCCGTGACCGGCGATGCTATTTTCGCTGCCAGCAGCGAAGGGTTGGATTTTGGGGCAATGATGCAATACGCACGCAAGGTGGGCGGGCCTAAACTGCGTAAGCTTACCTTCCAGGAAAGGGGGCTGATGCTAAAAGCCCTGGCCCTGTACCTGATGGAGCGCAAAGAATATTTTTACCAGGTAAGCGCCTACACCGGAGCTACAAGGGTAGACTCATGGGTAGATATAGAAGGTGGTATTGGAAACCTGTTCTCTTATGCAAGCCTTAGGAAGCAATTCCCGAACGAACGCTTCTATGTAGACGGCGAGGCCGCAAAACTATCGAAGAACGGCACCTTTATAGGCCACCATATCATGGTACCGCGTGAGGGTGTTGCCATACATATCAATGCCTTCAACTTCCCGGTATGGGGCATGCTGGAAAAAGTGGCGGTGAACCTGCTGGCGGGCGTACCTGCTATCGTGAAACCTGCTACGCTTACCTCTTACCTTACGGAAGCGGTTTTCCAGGAAATAATAAAATCGGGGATATTACCGGAAGGAGCTATGCAACTGATCTGCGGATCGGCAAGGGGTATACTGGAAACAGTGGAAGCGCAGGACGTGGTGACCTTTACCGGGTCGGCAAGCACAGGCAACAGCCTGCGGACACACCCGAGGGTGCTTTCGGAAAACGTTCCTTTTAATCTTGAAGCGGATTCGCTGAACTGCTGCGTGCTGGGGCCTGATGTGCATATCAATATGCCGGAGTTCGACATCTTTATAAAAGAAGTTGCACGCGAGATGACCACCAAAGCAGGACAAAAATGTACCGCGATACGCCGCGTGATAGTGCCGGCCGACAGGGTGGAAGATGTGCAGATAGCACTGGGCAAACGCCTGCAGGGCACAACGATAGGCGATCCATCGCTGAAGGAAGTGCGTATGGGGCCACTGGCCGGCATTAGCCAACGCAACGAGGTGCGCGAGAAAGTGCAGCAGCTCGCCAGGTCACAAAGCATAGTGATAGGCGACATGGAGCATTTCGAAGTAATAGGCGCGGACAAAGAAAAGGGTGCCTTCCTGCCACCGTTGGTGTTCCTGAACAATGATCCCTTCAATAAAACAGACTGCCATAATATAGAAGCCTTCGGCCCCGTATCTACCATCATACCTTACAATACATTTGACGATGCTATAGAACTTGCCAAGATGGGCAATGGTTCGCTGGTATGCTCGATCATTACGCAGGACGATGACATTGCAAAAGAATTTGTGCTGGGCACTGCCATAATGCATGGCCGTATACTGGTACTGAACAATGACTGTGTAAAGGAAAGCACAGGGCATGGTTCGCCAATGCCATTACTAACGCATGGAGGGCCGGGCCGGGCCGGCGGCGGAGAGGAAATGGGCGGCAAGCGCGGCGTAATGCACTACCTGCAACGCACGGCGATACAGGGCTCACCTACTACCATTACAAGGATCACCAATGTATATCAACAAGGCGGCAAGCAAACAGAAACAACAGTACATCCTTTCAGGAAACATTTTGAAGAACTGAAGGTGGGCGATACCGTGATCACAGCAAAGCATACCGTAAGTGAAGCGGACATAACCAACTTTGCCAACGTGAGCGGCGATAACTTCTACGCACATATGGATGCTACATCGCTGGAAGGGACCATATTTGAACGCAGAGTGGCACACGGATACTTTGTGCTATCGAAAGCTGCGGGCCTGTTTGTAGATGCGAAGAAAGGGCCTGTACTATTGAACTATGGTATAGATGAGGCCCGCTTTACCAAGCCTGTTTACCCGGGCATGACCATCGGCGTGAAGCTGACGGTGAAAGAAAAGGTAGACCAGGAAAAACGCAGCGAAGATGACATAGCAAAAGGCATTGTAAAGTGGCTGGTAGATGTGTACGATGAAACAGGTGAGACTGTTGCTATCGCTACTATACTTACTATGGTGAAAAAACTGGACCAGGCGTAAGTGTTCAAAGCACTGCTAACGGTTTTCTTCATTTTGCTGATCGCGTATGTGGTCGCGACGATATCAGGATCGCTGAAGCGTGGGCGGCAGGCCAGGACGAGGTTCTATATATTACTGCTCGTAGCAGTAGTGCTGGCTTTCATCATACTGCATTTCTTCTGATACTTACACAGAAACGGCAGCTATGTGACGGCATCATGCATATCAAAAGATAGAGAATTGTTCTTCGATAAATAAATATGCCGCTTTAGCGGCTCCNNCGGCTCGTCCCTTTACATTCTTTGACTTTTATCGGATATTTGTGATTCAATTAGGTACACATGCAACATCCCGACGGTTACGTGCGTAGCGAAATAGAACATGGCATCGCTACCATAGAATTTTATCACCCTGCCAGTAATTCATTGCCCGGCGCTATACTGGAAGACCTCGCAAAGACCATTAATGATATAGGTATAGATGAAAAAGTGAAAGTGATCATACTAAAAAGCCATGGTGACAGGGCTTTTTGTGCAGGAGCTTCTTTTGATGAACTGATGGCGATAAATAACGAAGCAGAGGGCAAAAAATTCTTCGGCGGCTTTGCGCATGTGATCAATGCCATGCGTAAATGCCATAAGCTCATCATTGGGCGCATACAGGGTAAAGCAGTGGGCGGCGGCGTAGGCCTGGCTGCATCGGTTGACTATGCAATAGCCAGCGAGGACGCGTCGGTAAAACTGAGTGAACTTGCCATAGGTATAGGCCCGTTTGTGGTAGGCCCGGCAGTGGAACGTAAGATAGGCCTATCCTGTTTTTCACAACTGGCCATTGATGCTACGGAATGGCGCTCAGCCGAATGGGCTAAAAAACATGGCCTTTACGCTGAACTGCATAAAACCACTGTCGACCTGGACCAGGCTGTAGCGGATCTTGCCGAAAGGCTGGCTCACAGCAGCCCGGAAGCTATGGCACAATTGAAAAAAATATTCTGGCACGGCACCGAGCACTGGGATACGATCCTTTCGGACCGGGCAGCGATAAGCGGAAAACTGGTGCTGAGTGATTTTACACGAAATGCAATCAATAAATTCAAAGCGAAGGCAGCTAACTAAAGCTTTAGCAAACTGTCAAAACGGTTACGCCCCGCCTGATATATTTCCAGCCCCACGGTTAAAGCCACGGGGCTAATTTTTTAATGCCTATTCTCAACAGTGTCAAGGAATACCTTTTCGTAGGCGTCTACTATACCCTGCCAGGTGTATTTGCTTCTTATCTTTTCAAGATTGTTTTCTATAAACCTGTTGTATGCCTGCTTCCCCCTGAGTTTGTGTATGACAGATGCAATATCAGCAGGACCTGTGAAATAAAATGCATCCTCACCAAGCACGGTCCGGTTGAATACATTGTCGTTGGCTGCAATGAGTGCGCTTGAAGCCATGGCTTCAAGCAGCGAAGGGTTTGTACCACCCACTGAATGGCCATGAAAATACAACCATGAGTAATAGCGAAGATTGTTGATGATATTAATATCGTAGATACCGCCTTTAAACAGGATACTGCTATTGCCTCCGTATGTATGAACCAGGTATTGGCCAAATTTATTGTCGGTCTTACCTATTATTACCAGGGGTTCCTGGCGCCCGGCTTGCAGGTAACCCTTTATAATGGTCTCGATGTTATTTTCAGGCTCCATGCGGGCCATCAGCAAGGAGTAGCTGTAAGGAACGAGTGAATAGCTTGCTAGCACACCTGCATCGGGGCTATCAAATACCTCCGCACCATATGGTATGAACACGGAAGGCAGCTTGTATTTATCCTGCAGGTATTGCTGTATACCTATAGAATCGGCTATCAAAGCGTCCGCATTTACCGCAGCCCATCTCTCGGCACGTTTCAGGAACTGCTGCACATATTTATTGTACTTGCTTCTTTTCCACTCCAGTCCGTCCATGTTAACAAGGTTTACGGCATCTCTTGGCCAGAGCTTGTACCAAATACTGCTGCTGGTGTAACCCAATTGCAGCAGCACATCAAAGTTTCGCTTGCGGGCATCAATAAAGCAGTTCCTGTCGTAGATGAACTGGCCGAAGGTGCCCATCTTATCTTCGGGGTCTTTGCAATGAATGATGTGAACACCACGCCAGTTGTCCTGCTGGTATTCGTGGCTATGTGAATTGTACACATATACCTGATGGCCTTTTGCCACCAGGCCCAGGGCAAGGTACTCTGCGCACTGCTCAAACCCACCATACCTGTTGGGTATGCCGCGCGTGCCCGATATGCCAATTTTCAATTGGCGGCTCATTTGGCTGAAGGTTTTATACCTAAAACTTCTTTGTACCCTTTCAGTGTTTCTTCAGCAGCTTTTGCCCAGGTAAAGTGTGTTAAAATATATTTCCTGAATTGTTCATCATATGGTGCACTGAAGGCCGCATCGACCGCCTGCCTGATAGATACAGGATCTTCAGGTTCGCAATACCATGCATGGTCACCAAAGTAATCGCGGGTATCGCCCCTGTCGGTCACCACTATATTACAACCCATTACAGCCGCCTCCAGCGAAGAAAGGCCGGTTGTTTCAAAATAACTTGGTAGCACATGTACCTTGGCGGAGCGGTACATTTCAAAGAGTTCTTCTTCACTTAGCCATCCTGCAAAGTGGATGTTTGGCCCGGCCTCCTTTTTACACTGTTCAAAATAGCCAATGTTATTCGGCGACGGCCTGCCGGGTATAAAGACCTCGTAAGGGCTATCGTTCAAGGCACGAACCAGGTTCAATTGATTTTTCCTACCTTCGATACGTGCTGCGCAAAGCACTGCATTGGCATACTTCTCATTCAGCCCGTCACGCTTTTCCGCCACTGCTGCATCTATCCCGTTTGGCACTACATGATATTTATGGTGCACTTTGTATTTGTCGGCAAAGCGCCTGTATTCACTTTCAGAATTCGGCAATAAAATGCCTGCATGCTGCGCCACATACTTTACTGATTTTGCATGGCCCCAGAGGAAGTACTCTTTACTCATTATTTTTTCCCCGTTCTTCAGCCACCTTGCAATAGCCTTTATATACTCTATGCTGTCTTCCGAGAATACCTTGTTCATCCATTTCCTGATCCCGGCTTGGGCAGTTTTTTCAAATGCTCCGTAGTCGAGGAAGATCGTGGATACAGCATTGGGTTTGCCTGATCGCTCCATATGGCATATAATATCTGCGGGGCGGATGATGTTGAAAAAATGCAGCAGGTCGTATTCGCTGTATGGTATCGACTTGTCGGTAGTGAATATATCCACAGCCACACCCAGCTCGCGCAGGTAATGTGCGGTCATGTCTATCTGCTTGGTATCTCCACCGGGTGAAGTATATAGTGTAGCGCGCGATATAAAAGCGACCTTCATTTACTATTTTTTTGACCTATTGTAGACAGCTTCCACCAGCTTCTGCGGCATGAAAGAAAACAAATATAGCATGTAAGGTTCTGCTTTCTGCGGCATTATTGAAATAGCTTGTTTAAAATGGGCACGGGCCTTAACAGGATCATGCCTGTTCCACAAGTATTTCTTGCCTATCATGCTGTAGTAGGCAGCCTCTTTGTACTTTTTTATATCCTGGTGCTTTATTATTTCTTTCAGTTCAGCTGCATCTTCATCGCTCACCACCCCACTCTTTACCGAGCGGTATTTTATTTTCATAAAGCGCTCGCCACGCCATTTTTCATCAATAGTCACCGAACCGGGGTTAAAACGGTGCTTGATAAGTGGCTTATCCAGGTTCCTCACTTCACCATACTCAAAAAAGTGCGTCCAGAATATATGATCTTCGAAATGAATGGCCCCTTTGGGGTAGCCACCTATCTTCAAAGCCACGTCCAGCCGGTACATTATGGTTGGATGGTCGAAGGGGGATATTTCCAGTATTTTTTGCTTTAGCCCGGCAGTATCGTATGCGGGAGGTTGCCATTCGAATAGGTAATTGCCATCTTTATCTATATAGTCGGAGGCTGCACCTAAAAGCACGCAGGCAGGATGTTGCTGCATATAGTCGTACTGTATCTTCAGCCGGTCGGGATAGCACACATCATCTGCATCAAAACGGGCTATATACCGCCCCCGGGCCAGTTGCAGGCCGTAATTCAGGGCCTCTATAACCCCTTTATTCTCCTGCGTATATAAACGTATGCGCCCATCGCTATAACCGTTAATTAATTCTTCGGTATTATCCGTCGACCCGTCATTGATAATGAGCAGCTCAAAATCGCCATAGGACTGAGCTAATACACTGTCAATAGCCTGGCATATGTAGGGACCGGCGTTATATGCCGGCATTAATACTGTTATCGGTACCCGGGTCTCCATTCTTTCTTTCGCGGACAAAAATATCCATAAACATCAATAGCTCGAAAAAAACTGTGAGCGTTATCATCTCAAACCAGTATTCGTAGCCAAAAAACAGGAGCACTATGCATAACAGATACCTGCCATAACTCATCTTGCCGCGGTGTTTCCAAAGATATCCAGGATAAAAAACAAAGAATAATAATAAGCCTGCCAGCCCGTATTCACCCAGTAGCTGGTCATATACATTATCGGGCATATTCATTACAGAGTGCTCAGATGCCGAAAGGGAATAGTAATACAGGATATTATACAGGTGGTACCTAAAAAAATCCCTGCTTATATAATTGTATTGGTCCGGGTAGCTGCCCTCAATGCCAAGGCCTGTAGCTTTTATGGCCAGGTGTGAGGAGAAATTACCCATGCCTGCCCCGGCCGGCCAGTTTTGCGGGGCCTGAAAAATGTAAAAGATCGTTTGTTTAAATCCATATAGCTTGCCAGGCCCGGCAACAAAGTGAAGGGGGGTGCTATCAGCAGGAAGGCCATACCACTTATTCATTGCCCGGCCTATTGCTTCACTGCTTAGTACGCTGTGCCTTTTCGCAGTATCAGTTGCCGACTCTTGTTTAAGCGCAGCAAGCTCACTGCTGTAGTACTTATACGTACTGTCCTTCACCGCAAGCCTGAAGAAAGCTTCCTTATGTTCTTTATAATAAAGTTCCCGTTCGCTGAGCGGCCCATGCGCACGTTGCGAAAAAATTTTGATGAATACCTCTTCTATATAGATAATGTTTCGGGGGCTTACAAACCAGTACATGCCTATAGTGCTTATGAAAAGGACGGCAGCCCTAAGCTTCATAGGCCTCCCTTTCACAAAAATGCAAAGGATCATTAGCGTAAAGAGCAGGCACAATAGCGTAAGGTTGGTAGTGCACAATACCATAGTAAGCAGGCAGACAAAAAGCCAGCGCCACTGTTTTTGAAAATAAAAGAATAAAATACCAAGCGTAGCTATAGCGCCATTTACTACAGAGGTGTTGCCTGTGAGGCCTTTTATGTAATCTCCCGTTGATATGCCATATTGCTCTGCGGCATCCTGGTACCAATAGGGCATGATGTTTTGCGAGGAGTACATAATGAACAGTAACTGCCCGAGGGATACAGCAAGGTTTATCGCAAAAAATATTTTTAAAGTTGCCTTTAAGCTTTCGTAACCGACCTGCCTTGCAAACACCAAAGTCAGCCAGGAGGCAGCGGCAGCAAGCAACCATATTCCTGTGCCAAAAAGATACGCGTACTTGTAATTACTATCATGAAAGGAGCCATGGATAAGCGCTCCCGCCATCCCGACAATTGGCATCAGCAGGTAAAACACCGTAAGCCCCGTTGAGGCCTTGCGTAATGGATATTTCTTGTAGAGTAAATAACAGAAGTATAAGGCTACTGCGGCAATCTTCACATACAGCTTTACATTGGTAACACCTGTAAGGAACAGGAGCAGGGGCCAGTCAGCAACAGTCCATATAGTAGTTGGCGCTGATCTGTAAGGTCCAGTCGATATACTATGTTGTTTCAATTACCTGTATAAGTGATTGTAGTACTCAATATAGCGCTTTATCAATGCCTTTATATCATACCTGGCCGTTATTTTTACCTGCCCTTGTTTTGCCATTTCGGCGCAGGCTGTAGCGTCCTTTAACAGGTAAATGATCTTCCGGCTCATATCATTAATGTCATCCGGTTCTGTAAGCAGGCCGTCTATGTCCTCATTTATCAATTCCGGACCTGAACAGCGCCTTGTATAAATAACCGCCGTTCCACAGGCCATTGCCTCCATAGGCGCCAGTGCAAAAGACTCAGCATAGGATGGAAAAATTGCTACATTTGCTTTTGCCAGGGCTTCATACAAATCGCTCTTACCTATGTGCCCCGGGAAGTGAACGGTCTTCTTCGCCGACGGTGTCAGTAAAGCACTCACTTTTTCTACAGGCCCTTTTCCGCATATTACCAGTTTGGCACCAGGTATCGTCGCATTTACGAGGTTCCATGCTTTCATAAGCTGGTAAATGCCCTTGTTCTCGTTCATGGTGCCTGTGAAAATAACAGTACCTCTTTCTTTCTCCACAACCGGCACATTGGGAATATGGATACCATTATACAAAACGGTTACTTCCTTTTTACATTCCAGGTACTCTACCGTCTTTGCAGCATTGTATTGACTTACACTGCACAATGCCGTTGCCTGCTCCAGTACATCATGCTCCATCTGCCATATATGCCGGGGCACTTCCTGCTTATTCTCCTTCATTATATAGGTCATGCAGCCGTGCATCTTAACAACCACCGGTTTTGAGAGTTTCGGGAAAGGCACATAGGAATTGCAGAAGCGCATGTAGTCGTTATAGTCCGGCATCTCGATAAGGTCAATGTGATGCTCCCGGATCAGCTCCTCTATGAAAGCTTTGTACCCAGGCAGGCTGCGCTCTATGTCCTTCTGCCATATGCCCGACATTTTGAACAGCTTGTATACAGCCCTTACAGGCAAAGAGTCCTGTTTAATAAACCGTGCTGAGGACAATCCCCTCCTGAAGCGATAGACCTTCACTCCTTCATCTTCAAAACTGTCCTGTCCTCCATAGCCCCAGTCGTAAAAACCTGCGACCACAACCTTGTGCCCCTGCAATACCATCTCGCGCGCTACCGACTGCACCATGGTGCCTATGCCCCCATGCCTGCCGGGCGGATATTCGTCGCAGAGGTAGAGGATGTTCATCGCCTCATGTACAGTTTTACAGTATTAATATGGCGCTTACCAATCTGCTTGAATACAACCGCCAGCGTGGTGTATACGATCAATGCAAAGCACAGGCGTAGTATGATGATGTCCGTAACAAAAACGCTCAGGTAATAGGTGCCAGTACCTATAAGGCCGAATATGAACAGCGGCAGCAAGGAGAAACTCATCACGCTTTTCTGCACCAGCCTGTAGTACCCGCCGGTTTGCACCAATACAGTCGCCATATATGCAATAGCGGCGCCAAGGCTGCCATACAAGGGTATGAGTACAATATCCAGTACCAGGTTGGTCACCGCACTTAGTATCGCGATCTTCAGGATATCGTTGTACTTCTTGTTGGCAAAATTGATGGTCCAGAGCAGGTTGATGAAAAACTGGAATGGAATACACATGGAAAGTATAAAAAACTGCAGCGCATTTGACAATCCGTATTTGCCATGGGTCAATTCGCCCACCCAGGGCGTCCAAATGATATTGAGGCATAAGGGTATGCACATGGCAAGAAATACTTCCACCGAAAAGAACTGGTTCAGCTGGTGGCGTTTTTCCCTGTTCAGACCATTGCCCTGCGATAATAGCCGGGCGAACTTTGGCAATATTACAGGCGCTATCACCATAATGGGCATAGTGGCTATCTCGTATGCACGGTAGGCAAAACTATAATCGGCAGTGGCCACCTTAGTACCCAATACGCCCAGCAATATCCAGTCCATGCGTGATAAACTGGAATTAAATATAACGGTGAAGTACGTGGGCAGGGCCTCTTTGATGAGCTTCCTATAGGCGGCAAATTTAAAATCGAAATGAAAATCAGATCGCCTCAATACATAAAATGCCAGTGCTGCCAATTCGAAAATGGAGCAGCCTATCAATATGCGCACCACATCCTTAATGGTCAGCATATTGCTGGTGATGTACCATATGGCAGTAATGATCTTTAGTACATTGCTGGTAAAGGCTATCACACCATAAGGAGTAAAGCGTTCCTTGGCATTCAGGAAGGACTTAAAGGGGGTACCGATATAGACTAAAGCCTGTGCACAGAAAAACCATGGCAGTAATTTCAGTGTTTTTTGCTGGCCTATTATGAGGCTGGCTGCGTATAACACCGCAAAGGCGATAAGTGAACTAAGGACAGCATGAAAGAGATATGCACTTGCAGCCCAGTCCGATGTTCTGGAAGCCGCTATCCGCCGGATGACTATTTGCTCCAGCCCAAAGCTGAGTGCCGTGGTAATGAACATGGCCAGGGCATTGTACCAGCTCATTACCCCGAAATCCTCTTTAGGCAGGTTGAGCGATACCACATAAAAAAAAACAGCCCCCAATACCTGTACAGCTATGGCCTGCAGGCCTGATGAGAAGAAGCTTTTAAGTAGGCTGTGTTTCACTTTAGTAGCAGGCAAAGAAGCTGCAAATTTACTGCTAAATCTACTACATTTGCAATCATGTTAAAAGCAGAATGGACAAAACAATTACAAAACTACCTCTTGTGTGTTTTGGTGTTCTGCATTCCCTTCTCCTTCAGTCTCATCAGCATTTCCATAATACTGCTTTGCCTTGCCTGGCTGCTGAAAGGCGACTTCAAAGGGACATGGGAGAACCTGAAACGAAGGAAGGTGCTCTGGCCTTTCATCATATTCTACCTGCTTCATGCCATCAGCTATTTTTATAGTACCGATAAAGCACAGTCCGCCTTTGATCTCGAGGAGAAGCTCTCCCTTATCATCCTGCCGATTGTAATAGGTGCGGGTATGAATATCAAAGAAGAACTTGCAGAGCGCGTGTTCTTCTCTTTTGCATCCGGCATCAGCGCCCTTGCATTATTCTGCCTGGGGCGTGCTGTATTTACCTTCCTGGTGCATCATACGTCCTCACAGTTCTACTACCACGAGCTTGTATTTGGCTTTGATGCGAATGCGGTATATGTGTCCTGGTATGCCATTTTCTCATTACTGCTGCTCTTGTTCTTTCCCTGGGATAAGTTTTTCAACGGCCGCAGCAAGTACCTGCAGACCTTCTACATTATTATCCAGCTTTGCTTCCTGGTATTGTTGGCCTCTAAAACGCTGATAGCCCTTTTCTTCCTTTTACTTGTCCTATATGGAGCACCACGCTTCCTGAATTTTAAAAAGCTGGGCTTCAAGGAACTTGCAGTTCTTATCATTGGGGCCGCAATAGTAGCCGTGCTGGTCTTTACCGACAATCCAGTTAAGCAACGGTATACCGATGTATTGAAGCATGACCTTAATAATGCTAATGCCAGCGACTCCTCCGTTAGCAAAAACTCGGGCAATCTAACCCTTCGCCTCTTTTTATGGCGTTTAGGTATGGAAAATGTGCGCGAGCATAATTTATGGTGGTATGGTGCCGGCAATGGCGATGTGTCGCTATTACAGAATGCCAAGCTCGATCAGCATGGTATAGGCAATATCTATACAGAAGAAGGCCGCTCGAACCTGTACAATGTGAACCTGCACAATATGTACCTGGAGAGCCTGATCATGATCGGCTTACCGGGCTTGCTATGCCTGCTTATCATCGTCTTTTCACCTTTTTTATATTATAAAAACAACAAATACAGACCGCTATATATGCCGTTTTGCACCATTAGCGCCATTTTCCTGTTCCAGGAAGCTGCCCTGCAAACCGAAGCCGGCATTGTATACTACATTTTATTCATGCAAATATTCATTTCTGTATATTATTCTAATACACATTTAGAAAAACATTAACTATCTTAGTTAAAGAATCTAGAAATTATTTCAGAACTTTGCCCCTGCTTAATTTTGACACGATTTTTGCGGTAATAAGCTGAGTTCGCAATACGGCTCAGTTTTTAGAAAGTAATGGAACATCCAATAAGTTTTAATGTCCCGGTAGAGAGTAACACTTCGCAAAAACCACAGGCGAAGAGCTCGGATATTGCCGAGATACGCGAGATGTTCCGCGAAATGAGCCAGCGGTATATGGTCTATAAGCCATCCCCTTATTACCTGGGTTTGAAAAGGGTGATGGACGTGGCCATTTCCATGATATTTATAATACTTGTAATGTCGTGGCTCTTCCCGATAGTAGCTTTGTTGATAAAACTTACCTCCAAAGGCCCCATCTTCTTTATCCAGAAACGTACAGGGTATAAAGGGGTTGAGTTCGACTGTTATAAGTTCCGCACCATGTATGTAAATGATGATGCCGATACGGTGCAGGCTACCTACAACGACAAACGCATTAGCCCAATAGGCAAGTTCCTTCGCCGCAGCCATATCGACGAAACAGCACAGTTCTTTAATGTCCTGCTGGGTGATATGTCCATAATTGGTCCAAGGCCGCATATGCTGTATCACACACGTTATTACGCTACACACATACCTTATTATAACCTACGCCACGAGGCACAACCCGGCCTTACAGGTATGGCACAGGTAAAAGGTTATATAGGTGAAATAAACGTGGAGCGGGAACTGCGCAAACGCATACAGTGGGACATCTACTACCTGAAGAACCGCAGTATTTCACTTGACATCAATATTATCCTGCACACCGCAAAGGCCGTTGTTTTTAAGATTTTCAGGTCGCTCATAAGGTCTAAAGAGTGACCGCCTTATACTTAACAATTTCTATACTTTGCGGTATGGTTTTTTCGTGGTAATTTTTACACAAATTATTACACATCATGCCTGAAATTATCGCAGCTACCGATTTCTCCGACATTGCAGAAAATGCAGTAAGATATGCATGCAACCTGGCCAAAGCCCGCGAGGGATCTGTAATAGTAGCACATTCATTTATTATCCCGGTGGCTTTTAGTGATACGCCTATGCCTGTTATGCCTGTGGATGAGGGACGGGAAATAGCCGAGGAAAGGATGGTGACGCTCATTCATAAATTACAGGCAGAATTTCCGGGCTTGCCAATTACGGGCAGGGTAATGTATGGTGATGTGGTGGATAGCCTGCAGGAATATATTGAGGAAGAAGAAGTAAATCCCTGGCTGATCGTATTGGGCAATAGCGATGTGGATGATGATAGTGCAGTATGGCTGGGCAGCACCGTGCTCAATGCCCTTAAAAATATGCCTTGCCCTGTTATGGCAATACCGCCCGGCCTAAGCTACAGCCCCGTGAGAAAGATCTGTTTCACTTGCGATGTAAAGCATGTTACCGATCACCTGCCTTCGCAGCAGCTACTTAGCCTCATTGAAGAAACCGGCGCTGAGTTGCATGTATTGAACGTGGGCCACAGTAACGAAGGGATAACTGCCGACACCATAATGGAGAATGAAGAGCTGCATATGTACCTTGCAGCTGCCGATCCGCAATACCATTTTGTGGATAGTAAGGACATAGACACTGCCATACAAGATTTCATCACATCAAACCAGGTAGACTGGCTGGTGGCCATACCGCACAAGCATTCCTTCTTTGAGTTTCATAAAAGCCATGTAAAAGCTATGGTGCGTATGACACACATACCATTAGTTGCATTGCACGATAAATAATTGTTGGATATTCCCCTCCTCCTTTGTAAGAGGTCGGGGGAGGTCTTAATCTTTTTCCTGCTCTTCTTGTTTCTTTTCTTTCCGCTTTTGCACAAAATGCTTAGCTGCCTTAAAGCCAAGTTCCGCAGCTTTCCATTTCAGGTAACCTCCCAGCAGCTCTTTCGCCACGGGGATAATAACCTTATTCCTGATCTTCTTGCCTGCGAAAGCTTCTACCGGTTTGGCCACTATTTTGAAGATATCGCTGATATCAACCACCCCGAGCAAGCCTGATAGCATGCCCAGTACGCCATCTCCTGCAGTTTCCTCAGTTTGCTCTTTCTCTTTCTTACTTTCTTTCTTATTCTTTTTGCCAAAGGAGGGCAGGGATGGCATTACGCCATCAAATGAAAAGAGCTCTTCTATATCTGCCTGGTCACGGCGCAGCATCAGCGCAGCTTTTTCGCGCTTCAGTTCTTCTATGCTGTGCAGTTTCTTAGGATATAGCCTCATAAAGAATGGTGGATTATTTGTTGTCTTCTTTTGGCTTGTCGTCCTCATCAGCCTCACTCAGCTTGGCGATGAATATGGTCGCGAATCTATTGATGATCGATTTGCGGGCTGATACCAATATGAGCAGGCATATTACATATACGCCGAACGTCATGAAATAGCCACCCATACGCGAGTCGATCAGCTCTGCAAAAAATTCGCTAAGCCCAATACCTAAAAATATAAGTATAGGCAGCAGCAGGCTTAATACAACAAAGGTGAAGACAAGATAACCCAATATATGCGAGGTACGCTCTATAAAGCTCAATTTAGCGAGCTGCACGCGCACTTCTACATACTCAGTTATCTTGTCTTTCCACTTTGTAATAAAATTCATACGGATCTTTAATGGTTAGCTGTTTAGTGTGCTCTACGACTTAGCTGTTGTAGATCTCTTCTTCAAGGTCCTGGCCTTTTTTGCTCAGCTTTGATTTCAGATCGCCAAGGCGGCCTTTCAATTTTTCTATTGTTTCCTGGCGGGTGTCTTTATCTGTTGCCAGTACATATCCCACTGCCGCACCTATGGCCGCGCCAATGAGCAAGGTAGCTACGGTTTTACCTGTGTTTGCCATGATTCTGAGTTTTATTTTGTTTGTAAATGATCTTGAACACAACAAAGCTAATAAATATCATGCCATACTTTCGCCCTTATATAGCGCAAAATGACCAATATCATCTAAACTTAACAGTTTTTAGGCAATTGCTAATCAACGTCATAGGTCATTCCTGGCCTGGTAGTACCTGTTGCCCTCTATGTATTCCCGTACGGCATCGGGCACTATGTAGCGTATCGACTTCCGCTCTTTTACCAGGTCGCGAATGTATGTGGCGGATATATCCAGCAGGGGGGCTTTGAGTATGTTCACGTCAGCCCCATGGGTATCTTTCACCTCAAAGCCCGGCCTGTTGTACACTATAAAGGAATAACGCGAGGTAAGCTGTTCAAAATTCTTCCAGCGGTGTATGTTCTGAAAACTATCTGAGCCCATGATGATTGAAAAACGCTCCAGCGGGAACTTCTCACTCAGGTAAGTTAAGGTATCTATCGTGTATGATGGTTTGGGCAGATGAAACTCCACATTGCTGGCGCGGAACTTGGGATTGCCTTCTATTGCAAGGTTCACAAGGTGTATCCTGTCGTATTCATTGAGCAGCGAGTGGGCTTCCTTCAGCGGGTTGTGCGGCGATACCACGAACCATACTTTGTCTATCTCTGTATGTGATACAATATGGTTGGCTATAATTAAGTGGCCGGTGTGGATAGGATTAAAACTGCCGAAGTACAAGCCGATATGCATAATGGCAAATCTACTAAAAAGCCCTTATCCCGCTAAAGCAACAAGATTAATAAAATATAAAGGCTGTATTGGCCCGAAGTGTCACAACTTTCCGTTTTTGACTTTTGAATTAAACTATGGTCACCAGTATCTTCTCCGCGTCCTTTTTGCGGATGCTCAGGTAATAGCCTGCTATCTGTATGGCCAATGGGTCGCCCATGGGAGCTATCATCTCCACCCAAACCGGCTCGCCCGGCACACAACCCATTTCCATCAATGTAAGCTGAAAATCGCTCTCTTCATGCGATTTTATGACCGCGCGTACGCCCGAAGGCAACTGGGAAAGGCGTACTACCTTATCTTCCAACACATTCATCAGCACAAAAGTACGATTAAATCCCCTGCTCTTAAAAAATGTTCCGAACTTCGCGCAAAATCTTTTGAATGCCCGCAAGGTTCCATCAGCTGGATATTGATGCTAAATTGAAGGACAAAAGGATGCTTTCAGCTTTCCTGGATGGCCTGATAAATAAACATTTAAAAGATGTGAGAAAAGTGGGCCTGAACTACATTTTCTGTACTGACGGGTACCTGCTAACAATGAACCGGCAGTTCTTAAAGCATGATACCCTAACCGATATCATTACTTTTGACCTTAGTGAAAAGACGGGCGAGCTGAACGGGGAAATATACATAAGCGTGGAAAGAGTGAGGGAAAATGCAGAAAAATTCGGTGTTACCTATAACGAAGAGCTGCATCGCGTCATTTTTCACGGTGCCTTACACCTTTGCGGTTTTGGCGATAAGAAAGAGGCAGACAAAATAGAAATGCGCCGCATGGAGGATAAATGCCTGCGCACTTACTTTAAAAACTAAACATGCAACCTGATATACTATACGAAGATGCCGACCTGGTGATCGTGAACAAACCCGCCGGTTTGCTGGTGATACCCGACCGGTTCAATTCTGCATTACCATCGCTGAACAGGGTATTGGAGACATACTATAAGCAACATGTATGGGTAGTGCATCGCCTGGACAGGGAAACCAGCGGTACCATATGTTTCGCAAAGAACGAAGAGACGCATAAATATCTGTCAGCACTCTTCCAGGAGCATAATATCAGTAAATACTACCTGGGCCTGCTCAATGGCCGGGTAATACCGGAAGAAGGCAGGGTGGAGAAAGCGATCATCGAGCATCCCCATGTAAAAGGCAAGATGGTGACTGCCAAAAAAGGTAAAGCCTCTATTACCGACTACAAGGTGGTGGAACAATGGCCTTTGTACTCCCTCGTCGAGTTCCAGATACATACAGGCCGCACGCACCAGATAAGGGTGCATATGCAGTCTATAGGGCATTCTATCGTTTGCGATGAACTATACGGCGACGGCAAACCCTTCTACCTGTCCACCATCAAACGCAAATACAAGCTCTCCGACCACGATGAAACAGAAAGGCCGCTGTTAAGCAGGCTGGCACTGCATGCATCACGGCTCGAGTTTAAAAAGGCTGACGGTACCGAAGTAAAAGCAGAAGCTCCCCTACCGAAAGACATAGCAGCCTGCATCAAGCAACTGAACAAATGGGCCGGCGGTACTAAAGAAACCACAGAAACCTTCTAATTTCGACCTTTTAAGCAATTAACTATATTTTTGAATTTGAATTTTGACTTTTGACTTAACATGGGACACAGATCAAACATTAATATCCAGGTAGAGCTGGATGAAGAAAAAGTACCGGCCACTATTGAATGGAACGCACCCGATGGCGGTGTGGAAGG
The DNA here is from genome assembly GCA_002336915.1 of Bacteroidetes bacterium UBA1947. Classification (GTDB taxonomy): domain Bacteria; phylum Bacteroidota; class Bacteroidia; order Chitinophagales; family Chitinophagaceae; genus MKUN01. The sequence continues at coordinate 33,258 of DDET01000051.1, forward strand.
CATGCAGAAAGCCAAGGCTATACTGCTGGGCCTTTGGGATGGCGATGAAAAATCGGCGCTGCGCATAGACCTCTGGACGGGCAAGATGATGGTGGACGAAATGAACGATTTCTTTTACCAGACATTTTACCAAATGTCCGACACATACCTGCGCGCTACCAAGAACGAGGAACTGGCAAATGAGATGAAAGCCTTTGCAAAGACCTTCCACGAGAAAGCGATCAAGGCACTTGAGGCGGAGAATAAATAATAATAGTAACCGATCAAAAATTAACTAGTCAACTAATTAACCAATTACATTATGTCTCTCGAACAAAAAGTAATGGAAGAAATGAAGACGGCTATGAAAGCCAAGGACGAAGCAGGCCTTCGCACCCTTAGGGCCATCAAAGCTGCCATACTCATCGAAAAAACTTCCGAGGCCGGCGGTAAAGACCTTACCGAGGCCGACGAAGCAAAAATGTTGCAAAAGATGGCCAAGCAGCGCCGCGACTCGCTCGAAATATTCGAGAAGCAGGGCCGCGAAGACCTTGCCGCTAAAGAGCGCGAAGAGCTAAGCATACTGGAGCGCTTCCTGCCCAAACAAATGAGCACCGAGGAACTGCATGCAGCACTTAAAGGCATTATAGCGCAGGTGGGTGCCAGTTCCGCAGCCGATATGGGCAAGGTAATGGGCGTAGCCAGCAAGCAGCTTGCAGGCCAGGCCGATGGCAAAGCAATATCCGAAGCAGTAAAGCAATTGCTGTCTTAATTCATCTTCATCTATGGTGCTTGATGTCCTTGGGATCACGATAATCATTATATTTTTTATACGCGGCTACATGAAAGGTATCATTGTAGCCGCGTTCTCTCTTTTGGCTATCGTGCTGGGCATTATTTGTGCGCTTAAATTATCCAACACACTGGCCGCATGGCTGCTGGAGAAAGGCTACGTCACTTCAGGCTGGGGACAGCTGATAAGCTACGTGGTACTTTTTCTTGGCGTGGTCATACTGGTACGCTTTGTTGCTAAGCTTATTGAAAAAAGTATGCAGGCTGTGTTTCTTGGCCTGGTCAACAAGCTGATAGGCGGCCTGCTGTATGCATTTATGGCTGCACTGGTCTGGAGTTCGCTTTTATGGATATCCAACCAGATGCATCTTATAGAGCCGGAAACGATCGCGGCCTCAAAAACATACCAATACCTCACACCAATTGCGCCATGGGTATTTGATCATATTGGCAAAGTGCTGCCATTTGTCAAGAACATCTTTACCGACCTGCAGCATTACTTCGATGGCGTGAACCAAAAACTACCCGACCATGTGGGCACTCATCGATAATTACGACTCATTCACCTACATACTGCTGCACTACCTGCAGCAGGTAGGCGCCGATTGCGAAGTATATCGCAACGATGAGCTGAGCTTGCAGCAATTAATAGACAAGAGTCCCGAACGCCTCATCATATCCCCCGGCCCTGAAACACCTTTGCAGGCTGGTATTTGCATGTCGGCAATAGGTTACTTTCATGATAAGATACCCATACTGGGTGTATGCCTCGGCCACCAGGCATTGGGCATGTTCTTTGGTGCAGAGCTCACACAAGCCCCCCGCCCCATGCATGGGAAAACAAGCCTTGTGGCGCACAATGGCCATACACTATTTAATGATATCCCCGATCCTTTCATCGTAATGCGCTATCATTCCCTCACGCTCGAAAAGCTGGACAATAAAGAACTGGAATGCATTGCCACCTCAAATGATGACAGCTGTATCATGGCCATAGCCCACAAAAAATACCCTTCCCTCGGTGTACAGTTCCATCCCGAATCTGTCGGTACTGAGCATGGGCTACAGCTTTTGAAGAATTGGGTTAGTTTATAGCTTTAACTTCAATCCCCCGTTAAACACAAAACCATCCAAAGGAGCATAGATATCCTTGAACTGTGGATTGTCCAGGCTGCCCGTATATATTGTCCCATACCTGCTCTGCCGGCTGTCCAGCATATTCTCAAAGTTGATGAATAGCGAGAACGCGTGTATTGTCTTTTCCACCATAAAGCCACACAACCAATAATCCCGGCCGGTACTGCCATCACCCAATTTCTGCGGACTATAATAATAAGCTTCCAGGCCCACCCGCCATTTATCTTCCACCTCATACATAAGTACAGAGTTGGTATGGTGCTGCGGCGTAAGCGGCGTTTCCCGCGTTATACCTCCCTGGTGTATATGCGAGTGCGTATAGGTGTAGCCAAGGAACAGTTTAAAGTGTTTGTATCCCAGCTTTATGTTCGTTTCAGCTCCCTGCGCATCAATATGCCCCGGTATGTTACTGAAGCTGTACAAGCCATTGCTCTGCGCTATAAGCATCAACGGATTATTAAGATGGGTGTAGAAGAACAGCTGGTTCACCGAAAAAGATATCTTGCCATCGGCAAAGGAGGTCTTGTAATTTGCATCCCAGTTTATGCCATAGCTGCGCTCCAACTTATTACTATCTGTACTTATAGGCAGCACATTTTGATACTGTATCCTTTCGCTTTCCTCTGTGAAGATGGTTGGTGTTTTATAGCCAAGGCCACCGCCCAGGCGCGAGGATAGATGAGCATTCGCCTTGTACAGGACAGACAGGCGCGGCAGCAAAGAGAAACCATAGTCCATAACATAGTCGCCGCGCAGGCCGCTTTCTATGAACAGCTTTTTATTCACATCCCAGGTGTTCTGTACAAATGCGCCTATGGTGTTTTGCTGGTAATCCCGCAATGGCAAGGCTGTCAGTCGCTTCTCGGCAAAGCCATCCGTAAGCAGGTTGCCGCCGGCCACCCACTCCAGCTTCTCTTTTCGGGTCGAGTAGCTTATCTCGGTGAAGGTATTCGTCTGTGTGCCATCGAAGGTGTAGCCGGGTATATGTATCACGCGGTCGAAGTGGGCAATGCTGTTTTTTATCAGCAATTGCTTTTCGCCTGTGAATTTATGTTTCAGCTCTACCTGGCTGCTTATGCGCTGCGTCTTATTATCCTCGTAGTAGCTGTGTACGCTGTTCCCTTCACCCTTCACATAATGTATATCCCCGCCTATCCGGCTTTCTGTCGCCGCGTTCACACCTATTACCGCTTCTGTCTTAGGACTGAAATAGATGAACAATTTCGGGTTCAGTGTATAGCGCTCAAATTTGGGTATGGCCGTTATCTCGGTACCCGATGGGGCATATGCACTATTGCTGTTACGGGCCGCATAAACCGTAAGCCCTATTTTACCAAAGCGCTGGCCATAGTAACCATTTATGTCCAAACCACCTGCCGAGGTCCCGTTGATAAGGAAACGCAACTCTCTTTCCGCTGTCGGCGTTTTCGAGATCAGGTTTATAAGCCCGGCTATGGCACCACCTCCATACAATGTCGATGATGCACCCTTTATTATTTCTACGCGTTTCAGGTCCAGCGGGGGCGTCTGCAATAAGCCCAGTCCCCCCGAAAAGCCATTGTACATCGGGAAGCCGTCCTTAAGTATCTGTGTATAGCGTCCGTCAAGCCCCTGTATGCGTATAGACGAATTGCCCGAGGTGGCCGAGGTCTGCAAGGTTTGTATGCCTGTGCTTTCGCTCAGCATCATTCTTATATCACCCGGTTTCATATTGGCCTTTTCACCCAGCTCTTCACCGCCTATCAGTTCTATACGTGTGGGTATATCCTGTATCGTGCGGCTGCTTCTTGTAGTGCTCACCACCACTTCTTCCATTTCTTCATCTTCGGCTTCCAGGTAGGCAATAATTGTATCGCTATTGCTTAACGGGAATATAAACGTATCCGTCTTGCTTATATAGCCTATGCTATTGTATTGTACTACCTGCCTGCCATCGGCCACGGCAGTAAGTATCACGAGGCCATTGGCATCGGTACTGCTGCCTGTTGCCGTGCCAACGATATTCGCCGTCACGCCCGCAAGCCCCTCTTTTGTCTTACTGTCTTTTATAACTGCTGTAAACGTATTTTGTGCATATGCACAGTTAAAGGCAACAATTGCCATCAACATCAAAAAAGCTGATCTCATCTTTTTGTTTTAGAAACAATGAATTTTTGCCCCTGTGTGTCCCGGCATAGCCGCTTAGGTGCATTCTGTAAATAGCCTGTCTATGAAATACGGGCTAACTGCGGCGGCTGCCACACAGAAACTATGTATTGAGGATAAGAACGCAGTTTGTAACCGGTAAAAGCTACCCGCATATAAGTAGGCGATGAGTGCTCAAAAGACAAAGCCTGCTCAACAACAAAACCGCTGCAGCTATGGCAGCTAAAAAAGGGCGAGCAATTGTCGCAACCCTTTTCCTTTTCGGGCTTTTGTTTACTGTCTTTATGTTCCGTCCTTACATTATCGCTTTCACACTTGTCGAATGCACAGCAGGGTATGCCCGTGAGCAGCAGTACGTATAAGGACAATATGAGCGTAAACAGCTTCAAGATATCCAAAGATAGCTTACTTCTTTTGAACAAATGACTCCCTGCCCTGAGCCTTCAGTCATAAAAATGCTCCGGGAGATCATATAAAAAATTATGCTTTTATGTCATTTTATCCACAAAATTATCGCCGTCTGCACCTTTATCCGACCTTTGTAACGGCAAATGTGTTTGTGCAAAAAGCCACCCCAATTAGCGAGGGTAGCTTTCATTGCCTGCCAAAACTTAGCACATTCGACAAAGTTTCGCAGGCAACACAAACTTTGCGTCTTAGCGCCGTTGCGGTTAAGGCGCAAAAAGCCCAATGCCCGATTCGGGCATAAATCGGGCATGGTCATAAATTCATTATATGACAAGCCTGTAAAGACTTACAGGTATTGAAGCCCGCAAAAAATGCCCGATTTTAATTTTATGCCCGATCGGGCATTTCGGGCACCAGGGGGTAAAAACAGGGAAGCTTGGAGAACCTTCAGGGAACTTTGGAGAACCTTGAGAGAACTTTGGGGAACCTTGAGAGAACTTTGGGGAACCTTGAGAGAACCTTCAGGGATGCTTAAAGGAAGCTTGGGGGAACCTTGCAGCTCCTTTTTTTCAGTCCTTCGGCCCAAACATTCACAAGTCAATAAGGATCATATTTAAAATTGACTGTCGTCATATAGGGGCGTTTATATTTTAAGTCTATTTGCAACGCTGCTAAATCAAAAATTATCAAAGCAGTACAAACCTACATTATGATATATACGGGAGCGAGCAAAACACAACATACAGGTTCGAGCAGGCAGCAAGCAGGCAAAGCACTTGTAATAGAGCACCGCGAAGAAGTTTATACCAGGCTCACAACTATGCTTCAGATCGTAGGCTACACCCCAGACAGGATAATCCGTTACTTATCTCCCGGGGAGGCAAGGATGGTTGGCAATGAGGCAATAGAACTCATTGTAACAAATGCTTTGTCAGAGGCTTTTGAGCAAATGCAGGGCAAGCTGCCTTTCATCCCGGTCTTGTATATCACTGATGATCTAGAGGTGCAAGTGGTAATCAACCCCCTAACTACCGCTGAACAGGACCTGGTTGGAAAAGAAAGGTCTTATGCCGAAAAGTTGCTGGCAGCTATACAACATGCTACTGCCCTGCGAAGGATAGCCAAATGCATGCAACAGGACGAGGAAAAAGAGGAAGATGTAGAGAACATATTGGAGAGCATTACTGGCGGAGTATTTGCAGTTAATCGTAAGTGGAGGTTCACGCACATCAACCAACAGTTTGAATACTATTTCAAAAAAGATAAGCGAAGTCTGCTGGGCCGGTCAATATGGAAAACTTTCCCTCATTCAAAAAACGCTAGGTTTTATAAAGAATGTCATCGCGCATTAGCTGAACAGGTAAGCGTTCAATTTGAAGAGTACAACCCCGGTCTTAATACCTGGATATCTGTAAAAGCATATCCCGCTAAAGACAGCCTTACGGTCTATTTTGCTGACATTACCGAACAAAAGAAGATACAGGAAGAACTTGCGGGAATGAACAAAGACCTGGCGGCGATGGTCAACAACACGAGGGATATTATCTGGACTGTTGATACAAAGGGGAATATCATATCGGCAAACGATGCATTTTGGGCCCGGGTAGCGCGTATCACCGGCGGGCAGTCAGAGGTAGTAACGAAAGAAGATTTTGACAGGCACCTGTTTGAAACATGGCAACAGTACTATAAAAAGGCTCTTACAGGTGCCGCATACAGCACAACATGGACAGAGACCAACGAGGATAAAACCACTTATGAGGAAGTATGCTTCAACCCTATGTACGACCTTAAAGGAAACGTCACCGGCCTGAGTTGTTTTTCGCGAGATATAACGGAACAGCAATTGCATATAGAGACCATCGAAAAACAAAACGAGCAATTCAGGAAAATAGCCTGGGCGCAATCACATGAGTTCCGTGCACCTGTGGCAAGTATATTAGGGCTCGTTGAGCTGTATAATAACGAGGCACCCTGCGATCCGCTGAACACAGAAATTCTTGCTAAGGTGAAAGAAGCTGCGGAAAACCTGGACGAAACGATCAGGAAGATCAATACTTACACCAGGACAAAGCATAAGACATCCCTGCCGGAAAAGAAACTATAACAAGGATTCGTCGCAATGAGCATCATATTTGTAACTGATGCGCGTCACTTCACAGGATCGTGGTTACCGTATTTTTGCTGAAGAGAAAAGGAAAGAGTAAGCATTAAGTTAAAAATAAATCGCCATAATAGTTTTAACAACAATCCTTAAAAATTTAAAAACAGCCAACTATGATGAAGAAAGAACAACCTATAATTGTGGGACTGGACATCGGCACAACCAAAGTGGCGGTAATTGCGGGCAGGCTGAACAGCGCCGGCAAACTGCAGATAATCGGCAACGGCCATGCATCATTCGAAGCAATAGTGAACGGCTCGATATTGAATGTGGAGCAGTGTACCCAGGCCATTGACGAGGCTATGAAAAAATGCTTAGACTCGGCACCTGGTCTTGACGTTAAAGACATATACATGAGTGTGGGCGGTGAGCATATCAAAAGCTTCCAGACACGCGGCAACAAGGCAAGGACAATGCCTAATGAAGAAATAAATGCAAAAGAAGTAGAGCAACTCACCTACGAGCAATTCAAAACAAGCATACCTGCCAACGATGAGATCATAGATATCATTCCCCAGAAATTCATTCTTGACAATACTGCTTATGTAGCTGACCCTGTTGGAATGCTGGCAGATAAGCTGGGCGCAAATTTTCATATAGTAACAGGAAATAGCGGTGCCATACGGAACATAAAACGCTGTGCGGACAGGGCAGGGGTAAGCATAAAAGGGATGCTCCTGCAATCGCTCGCATCAGCCAAGGCCCTGATAGACACGGAGGATATGGAAGCAGGCGTAGCTGTGGTGGACATTGGCGGCGGCACGACCGACATTGCCATCTACCAGGATGGTATATTGGCCTATACTGCTGTAATACCGTACGGCGGTGTAAATATCACAAACAGGATATGTAATGAGCTGGGTGTGCTGCATGCACAGGCGGAACAGATAAAGATACAATATGGCAGGGCCATATCAGACGAGAAAGAGTCGGCAGAATTTGTGACCGTTCAGGGGCTTCGCGGCTTGCCTTCGAAAGACATACCCATAAAAGACCTGAGTGCCATTATACAGCAGCAGGTGCGCGAGATACTGGACTATGTGGCTTATCACCTGAAACAAGCCAATCTCAGCAAACCATTGCACGGAGGTGTTATACTCACTGGCGGTGGTGCACAGTTAAAACACATAACCAAGCTTGCCGAGTCATTCACAGGCCTGCCCGTGCGCGTAGGTTATGCCGATGCACATTTTGCCGAGGGCCAGAAAGAAACTCTTATGAACCCAATGTATGCAACCTGTATAGGCCTGATATTACACGGATACAAGAATGACGAGAAATCGCGCCAGCATACTGAAATAGCACCGTTAACAGATACAATAGTTATAGGAGTGCACGAGGAGGAAGGATACATCCTTGCTGACCCTGATGGCACATTGGTTTACGAAATACCAAAGAAACGGCAGCACGGCATTAAAAAGATGTTCGGGAACCTGAAAGGGAAATTCATAGGCATATTTGAAGACCAGGCCTTGAGTTAAGAAACAACATTAGCTACTCCACATCCATGCTACATCGCCATGTGTGTAATTAGCTATACTGCCATCCTGCAGTTGTACCATTAACTTGCCATCGGCACTTGCCTTGACAATGATGCCATTCCAGGCGTCATGCCCGTTGCTAAATGCCTGTTCTTCGCTGCGGCGGAAGAGATACTGATTGTATAAACGCATCGTCTCTTCCGGCGCAGTTTTGCGATATAGGGCATCCAGTATATTGTGCCTTAGCATATCGCGAATGACAGGAAGCTTAAACTCTTTACCCGAAGCAAGCTTTAATGAGGTGGCATTCAGCAACTCGAGAGGAAAGGATTCTTGCAGAACATTAAGCCCCAGGCCTACTATGCTGTAAAGCCAGTTACTGCCTCTTAATATATTTTCTATTAAAATACCTCCTGCCTTTTTGTCATTAACAATAATATCATTTGGCCATTTGATCTTAACATTCCAGCCCTCATACAGGGCATCCAGCACCTCTGCCACTGCCACGGCTACTGCTGCGCTAAAGACAAATTGCTGCTCCAAAGGCTGCTGCGGCGTTACCACAAGGCTCATTAAGAGGCTTTGCCCGGGCATTCCCGCCCAATGCCTGCCTCTTTGCCCCTTTCCCGAGGTCTGCTCCGTGGCGGTTATTGTCAGCCCCGCCTGTGCCGTATCGGCATCTATAAGGCGCATGGCATAGTTATTGGTGCTATCAATAGAATCAAGCTCTATGACAGGGGCATCCAATAAGTCTATTACGTCAAGTGCCAAAAGAATTTTATAATTTTGATTGATTGTAAAGATATTGAGAAACTAAAATAGATAACACCAATTTGGAGAAAATAATAACGGCACTACAGGGAAGGAAAAAATCGGCAACCCGCCTAACCAAAAACAGCAAACTTTTTAAAGCCATCCTACAGGCAATACAGGATAAGAAAGGTGACAAGATCGTATCGCTGGATCTACGAAAAATAGATGAGGCTGTGGCTGATTTTTTTATACTATGCGAAGCAAGGTCAAATATTCAGATAAAAGCAATAGCCGATAATATAGAAGAAATTGTATTGGAGGAATGTGGTGAAAAGCCGTATCATGTGGAGCGTGGCGACCAATGGACGCTGGTGGACTATGTAAATATTGTAGTGCACATATTTGACCATGAGCACCGTAAGTTTTACGACCTCGAGAGCCTGTGGGCTGATGCGGAGCGTACAGAGCATAACGATTGAAACTCAGTTTTATAGATTAATTCGTTTTTAAAGACACAATGGAAGATAACAAACAAAGGCCTCCGGTTGGGCCGGGGAATGAGAAGCGTAAGGGACCGCGATTTAATATATACTGGATATACGGTATCATCATATTATCGCTACTGGCCTTGCAGTTCTTTGTGAGCAACTCAAACAACCCCACCCACGAGCACTCCTTCCAGGAGATAACGCCATTTATGGCTAAAGGTGAAGTAACAAAGCTCGTAGTGGTGAATAACGACTATGTAGAGGTGTTCCTGAAACCCGGCGCCATGCCTGCTCCCGTGCAGCCCGACAGCAAGATACCATCGCTGAACATGAACAACGAAAAAGGCCCTGCCTTCACGTTCAGGATAGGTTCTGTTGACCAGTTCTACAACGAGCTGCATGATGCGGAGCAAGCACTACCTGAAAACCTCAGGAATATAACAGTAACATATGATACCCGTGGCGACCTGCTGCATTCCATACTAAACTCCATTTTCCTGCCATTAATATTACTTGTTGGCATGTGGTTCCTGCTCATGCGCAAGATGGGCGGCGGTGCAGGCGGTGCAGGTGGCGCAGGTGGCATTTTCAACATTGGCAAGTCAAAAGCGCAGTTGTTTGAAAAAGGCACGCGCGTTACTATTACCTTCAACGATGTTGCCGGGCTGGATGAAGCCAAGGTAGAAGTGATGGAGATAGTCGACTTCCTGAAAAATCCTAAAAAATACACTTCGCTGGGTGGTAAGATACCCAAGGGTGCCCTGCTTGTCGGCCCTCCGGGTACAGGTAAAACTTTGCTGGCGAAGGCTGTGGCCGGTGAAGCGCAGGTACCTTTCTTTTCTATGTCCGGTTCTGATTTTGTGGAGCTGTTCGTAGGTGTGGGTGCCAGCCGTGTACGCGATCTGTTCAAACAGGCACGCGAAAAAGCGCCTTGTATCGTATTTATAGACGAAATAGATGCTATAGGCCGCGCACGCGGGAAGAATGTAGTAATGAGCAATGATGAGCGCGAGAATACGCTTAACCAGCTGCTTGTGGAAATGGATGGCTTTAGCGGCGACAGTGGTATCATAGTGCTGGCGGCTACTAACCGCCCCGATGTACTTGATACGGCACTGCTGCGCCCGGGCCGTTTTGACCGCCAGATATCAATTGACATACCCGATGTAAAAGGCCGTGAAAAGATATTTGACGTGCACCTGAAGCCGATCAAAAAATCGAAAGACCTGAACATAGCGAAGCTGGCAGTACAAACACCGGGCTTTGCGGGTGCTGATATAGCCAATATTTGTAACGAGGCTGCGTTGATAGCTGCACGTAAAGGCAAGACTGAAGTAGACATGAGCGACTTCAACGATGCTATTGACCGCGTAATAGGCGGCCTGGAAAAGAAGAATAAGATCATATCGCCCGATGAGAAGCGTGTAATAGCTTACCACGAGGCCGGGCATGCAGTATCAGGTTGGTTCCTGGAACATGCACACCCACTGGTTAAAGTAACGATCGTTCCGCGTGGTGTGGCGGCATTAGGCTATGCGCAATACCTGCCCAAGGAAATGTATATACGGAATGAAGACCACCTGATGGATGACATGTGTATGAGCCTCGGTGGCAGGGCTGTGGAAGAACTGGTATTTCATAAGATATCTACAGGTGCACTCAGCGATCTGCAGCATGTAACCCGTATGGCTTACGCCATGGTATCTATGTATGGCATGAACGCCAAAATAGGCAACATATCTTTCTACGACCCTCAAAGCGAGCAGAGCTTCTCAAAACCTTACTCGGAAGAAACGGGTAAGATGATAGATGACGAGGTGCGTAAACTGGTGGAAGTAGCTTACCAACGTACTAAAGCGTTGTTGACTGATAAGATCGAGTCGGTGAAAATAATAGCAGAAGAGCTTCTGAAAAAAGAAGTACTCTATAAGGACGACCTAGACAGGCTGATTGGTGTGCGCCCATACGAGGATGCACAAGAAGTACCTGATGTAGTAGAACCTACACCCCCACTACCCGGCAGCGTGGTACCACAGGAAAATAGTTAATAAAAAAGCGGTGAAAAAATCACCGCTTTTTTAATTTTAGTACCTCAACCGGACAGATGCATATATTTAAGACATCCCGATCCCGCGAAAATATACTGAGCAAAATACGCAAGAACCTTGCAGGGCAGCCAATACCCATGCCCTACCCGGAAGCCGATAGAGAACCTTTGTCTGGGATATATGAATTGGATACCTTTTCGGACGAGGAAAACTTTGCGGAGGCATTCATAAATGCAGGCGGCAGGTTTGTGTTTTGTGACAATGAGCAGCAGGTGCTGGAAAACATCCTTACCCTTTACGAAAACAAGAGCTGGAAAGAAGTAGTGTGCACCGATGAACGCTTTCTGCAACTATTTCGGAATAATAAAATATCCTACGTAAAGCATATTGAAGAATGCAGCGACGAGGCTGATGCCTGCATTACGGGTTGCGAAGCCATCGTAGCACGCACAGGGTCAATAATCTTCAGCAGCAGGCAGTTCAGGGGGCGTACCTCAACGGTATATTACCCGGTACATATAGTAATAGCATACGCCAACCAAGTAACCGATGATATTGCACAAGGGCTGGAACTGATAAGCAGTCGTTACAAGCAGCAGTGGCCCTCAATGGTCAACATCAATACAGGACCCAGCCGCACGGCCGACATCGAAAAGACGCTGGTTACGGGAGTACATGGCCCCAGCGAAGTATTTTGCTTTTTGGTGGATGCCGAAAAATAAAAAATGCCAAAATACATTCTTGCGATCTGCAATAAGGTATCCTGGCATTCAGACGGGTATAAGTTAGAGGATGTAAGGGTAAAATGTTGTTGCCTTCTGAGGGTACATAAGGGCTGGCCCTTGCCGTAAATGGTAAGCGTGTCCTTAGAAACTTTTTACCTGCCACAAAGTAAGCCCCAATTAATAAAAAGATTACCCCCAATTTGTCTAAATGACTCTTTGGTCGGACGAAAGACAGTTTTAAACGGAGGAATAAAATATTAACTATTTATAGATACTTGTTTTTTAAGCCTGCGGTCCTGCTGATCTTATTGAATAAGCCAATAAAATCGTTCCTCAGATTTTTCGAAACCGGAATTTGCATGTTATCTTCCATTATTATAGCACCTGATGTTTCATATCTCATCACGTGATTTAAATTTACTATGTATGAGCGATGGGCCTGGAAAAATATTGTTTCGTCAATTATTTTTTTGAATTCTCCAAGATTGTATGAGCTCATTATACTATACTCCCTGGTAACCACTTTGGTATATTTGTTGACGCTTTCGAAATACAGGATGTCGTCAATATTAAGATAATCAATACCTTTTATGTTCGGCACCCCTATCTTTTTTTTATTATTCACCGTAGGTACCGGTTGAACATTTTTCCCGCCCTTAATCTTTTCAATTGCTTTATTTACAGCAAATGACAGTTCATAATCGTCGATAGGCTTGAGCACATAGCCTGTGGCGGAGAATTTAATAGCGTCCATCGCAAATTCGCTATGAGCGGTGACAAATATTACCTGAAAAGGAAGTGAGGGAAATAATTTTAAAAAGTCAACGCCGGTCTTTTCGGGCATTGAAACGTCGAGGAAGACCAGATCGACGGCTGTAGTGCGTAAAATCTCCAGGCCTTTTTTCCAATCGGTATACATACCTGTAATGCTGATGTTCGGAAAAAGTAAATTCAACCTTTCGCGTAGCACATCGATAGCTTTTGGTTCATCGTCGACGATTATACATTTAATTTCAGGCAACATACTTTACATTTTTTATAGTGAGTTTAACGATAGTCCCAGTTTCAGGTTCAGTTTTGTCTATATATTCAAGGTAGATGTCCATCTTCTCATATTCACGGTAGATATTTATTAGCTGCTGGGTAAGTTTCGTACCGTATGAGTCGCGGCTTGCCGAGCTCTCTTTTTTTAATATTTCTGCTTGTTTCCTGCCTATACCATTGTCTTCAATAATGCATACCAATTCGTCGTTCTTTGCGCCCTGCAGGAACTTCAATATCAGCAGCCCGCCACTTTCCTTATGAAATAATCCATGATTAATTGCATTTTCCACGAGTGGCTGAAGAAGTAATGAGGGTATTTTAATGCTATTGGCGGGTATTTTGTTTTCAATTTCAAGCCGGTATTCAAATTTTTCTTCAAACCTTGTTTGCTGCAATTCAATATAGTTTTTAAGCATTTGCACTTCTTCGTCAAGTGTGATATAACGGTCTTGCGATGATTTCAAGTATGCGCGCAGTAAACGGGAGAATTTGCTCACATGGATATAGGCGTCATCAAACCGCTTTTTGTTAATAAAAAATTGCGCGGCGTTCAAGGTATTAAATATGAAATGAGGGTTTATCTGGGCATATATTGCCCTGAGCTCTAAATCGGTTAATGCCCTTCTCTTTTCATTTCCCTTTGCAACCACTGCCCGTGTTATAAAAACTGCAAGTAGCAGCATTATTACTATAACGACTCCGCCGCTTATCCAAAATATGACCTGCCAAAAGGTTGTTTGCCACCAATACGGCGAGCGGTATACATAAAAAAACACGGGATTCCCCTTCCATATATCATCCGACACTATGCAAGTAAAGCGGTAATATCTACCGGGAGACAAATTTCCCACAAATATCTCACCGTCAGAATGTTGCCAATCACCTGACTTTCCTGCAATAGAATATTTAAACCCGGGGGTGCCTTTTCCTAAGTAATTTATAGCATCCAGATCTATTCTCTCTACATGCTCGTCAAGCCTTACAGTATCATTACGTTCAAGCTTTCGCTCGCCGGGGGATTTAAGGACAAGGTTGAAGAACCTTGGATCAGCAGGGCCGATAAAATCATTGTTTGAGTCCAGATCCTTCAATTGAAATCTGTAAAATTCTTGGTCGGTATTAAGCAGGATGGTCCCTTTAGCGTTTATCACAAAATCCTCAACCCTTTTATAGTAAGCTATGTTGGGGGCTATGTGACGCAGGGTTATTGACAAAGGACCCGTAATGTTTGCCACTGCTACACCAAACTTCCCCGCAATTACTAATTGCTCACCACATACATGAAAAATTGCATCCGCCAAATTAAAATTAAGCGACAGGTCTTTTAAACAATTGCGTTCGGGGTTGTAAATAATGATACGATCGTTGTTCTTAATGTATACATTATGATACCTGTCGATCTCAATATTTTGAATATTATTTATTCCGAGGCTCTTGAGGTAAGCTGTCGGCAAGACAAGATATTTCTCGGTAAGCGGGTCGAAAAGAAGAATTTTTTGGTGATTGTATGCCATGCAGTAGTTCCATACACTATCAAAAATAATGTTGGTAAATCGCTCATTAGTAATGACGTTGCAAATCAATGAGTCGGGGTACTGCTTAAATATGTGGAAACCATTCCAGCCAACAGTAAAGAACTCATCTTTTGAGTAAGATAGTATCCCAAACTGGTTGCCCATAAATATCGTTTCCGAAGTGTCCTTAGTAACGGTATGTCTTCTGTCTGAAAAGTTGATGACAACATGCTTTTTTTCCTGGATTATGTCATGAATTCTCCCGGTTACTTTATTGTACTTATATATGCCTGTTGATAAAACAAGGAACATTGCAGAATCATTATAATCGGCTACACACTTCAAAGTAGTCTTTAAAGGTAAGTCCAGCTTTTCCAAGCTGCCGCCGGAGGATAGCTTGTGAACCAGGGAGCCTTTTTTGTTCCACCAGAACATACTACCGTCAACAGATGCGCCAACAAATTTTGAATTTCGAACCGGCTCGAGGGCGGGATCGCCATCGAATGAGTAGTACTTTTTTAACTTACACCAGGCTCCATCAGAATTGGTCGTGAACCACTCATTTCCATTATTGTCATTAAATATAAATGCCAGCTGCGCATTTGTCTTAATAAAAGAGTCGATCCTCAGCCTGGACAATACGTTAGCGTTGCTATCAACTTTATAGAGAAATGAATTAGTGAGCACCCCGGTTGTTCTATCTTTTGCGTGCGTTTCTTTACTGGTGACGATAGTATAGATGTATTCACCGGGTGACCTGTCGAAAAACAATCTTTTTCTAAAGCAGCTATTAGGGTTGAATATCAGCAACTCCTTGCCCCTAATAGCATATTGATAAATATTATCATTCTCCCCGTTAATTGTGCCACCGGAAAGCGCTAGCTCGGAAAATGTATTGTCGCAAAAACGTGTGAACCGCCTGTCCGTGTGTACCAGATCGTAACGGTACAGGGCACTGTCAGTACCTGCAAAATACATTTTGCAATCCCTGTTGAGCATTGCGTAGCTAATAGCCAAATTACCGGTTGGCGTTTCAGTTGCGATCTCAGCAGAGGGGCAAAGCGGGAATACAGATACCAGATCGTCTTTTATAACAGCTAAACGGAAATAATTGTATTCCAGGTAAATAAGAAACAGGTATTGACCATAATCACAAAAGTTACAGGCTTTCAGTATCCTATCATGCGTTCTCAGGCTTATTTCGTGGTACTTATCATTTTGCATATACCCAAATTGGTAGCTCATGGAATTGAGCCATATCCTGCCTCGCTTGTCTTCATAAAGCTGATAAACGTCGTTGGAAGGTAAGCCATTGCTTGTATTAAAAGTCTTAAACGAATACCCGTTGTATTTGACAAGCCCGTTATCTGTAGCAAACCATAGATAGCCAAGTTTATCCTGGATAAGGCTATAGACATTGTTTGAGGGGAGGCCATTGTCAATATCGAAATGCAACATACCGGCATTACCGGGCGCAGCTTTGAGCAATGCACAGTGCAAAAAACATAAAAACAATATGATGGATGCATGTTTAACCATTAGCTTATGCTATGTACTTTACATTTTTAATGACCAATTTGACGGTTGTCCCTGTGTCATTTCCATTTTTGTCTGTGTATTCCAGGCTGATATCCATTCGCTCATATTCACGGTATATGTCAATGAGCTGCTGGGTAAGCTTGGTGCCGTATGATTCTTTCCTGGTCTTATCTTCTTTGTTTATTGCATGCGCACGTTGCCGGCCTATTCCGTTATCTTCTATGATGCATATCAACTCGTCGCTTTTCTCACCTTGTATGAATTTTATAGCCAGGAAACCGTGCCCTTCTTTATGAAATAAGCCGTGATTAATAGCATTTTCAACAAGGGGCTGTAATAGTAACGATGGTAGCTGTATGTTCCGGGCAGGTATCTTATTATCGACCTCTATATTGTATTCAAATTTCTTTTCGAATCTTACCTGCTGCAATTCGATATAATTCTTCAGCATTTGTATTTCTTCATCCAGTATAATATAACGGTCCTGCGATGATTTTAAATATGCGCGGAGTAATTTTGAGAACTTAGTTACATGTGCATACGCATCGTCGAAACGCTTTTTGTTAATAAAAAACAGTGCTGCACTTAGAGTGTTAAATATAAAATGCGGATTGATCTGCGCATGTATCGCTCTTAACTCTAATTCTGTCAGAGCCCGTTTTTTTTCATTTCCCCTTGCTACTATTAACCTGGTAATAAACACTACAAGCAGCAGCAAAACAATAAACACTATACTACCGCTTATCCAAAATATGGCCTGCCAGATGCCTGTTTGCCACCAATAGGGATTACGGTAAATGTAAAAATTGACGACTCTGCTGTTCCATATGTCGTCGTACACTGCGCAACTGAATCGATAGTACTTGCCCGGAGGAAAATTGCTAACAAATATTTCGCCTTTTGATTGTTGCCAGTTTTTTGTGTACCCCGGAACATAATATTTGTATGTTATGTTGCCATTACCGTATAAATTTATTGCATCAAGGTTAATTTTTTCCAATTTCTGTTCAATGATAATAGTATCGTTCTCGCGAACCTTTTTTTCATATGGAGTTTTCAATACAATGCTAAAAAAATTGTCAGAAAATGGCTTAAGAAAATCATTGTTTGCTCTTAGGTGATCTAATCTCATCCTGTACAAACCTTTATCGGTATTTAACACTATTTCGTTATTGTTATTTACCACAAAATCATAAATGCGATTGTAGTAATAAAAGTTGATGTTGGGAATAACCTTGAACTCGCTATGAGCCAGACCATTGATCGGTATGGTAGCGATACCAAATTTGCCCGCTATAACAATCTGGTCATCGCAAATCCTGAATATGGCATCGAGCAGATTAAAAGGGCAATTTAACCTCTTACCGACCCTTGTCAAGGGATTGTATAGGGCAATATGATCGTCGTCCTGCACGTAAATATTCCCGTATTTATCCACTTCTATATTGGCCACATTACTTATTCCAATTTTTGCAAGTTGAGCAGCATTAATAGTTATAGCCTTACCATTCTCCGGGTGATAGATAAAAATCTTTTGGAAGTTATAAGCTATAATGCTTTTGTTAACGCTATCTCTTAGCATATGTGTGTAACGCTCATTGCTGAGTACCCGGCATACCAGCGAATCATTACCATACCGCTTAAAAAAATGGAAACTGAAAAAAGCAGAGAAAAATGTATTTGTATCGTAAGAAAGCAAGGCCTGGTGATTCCCGAAGGCAATCTTTTCAAGTGTATCACTATTTATTATTTGTTTGTCCCGGGTATCGTTGCGGTACACGAATGTGTTCCTGATACCGCTAGTAACGCTGGTTAAACGGCCGCTGGCCCAGTTGTATTTAAATATGCCGTCAATTAACGCAAAATATGCGGTCGAATCATTGTACGGCGAGATGCTCCGCAATCCTATATTCTTAGAAAATGATATTTTCCGGATATTGCCGTTAGGTAATAAGCCGTATAAACTTCCCTTAGCTTTGTCCCACCAGTATGTAGAGCCACCCGGTACAGACCCGACGAATTTACAATTGTCCAGTATTTTGAGCGAGTCTTCAGAGTGGAAGATACCGTATTGTTTATAGTTGCGCCACACCCCATCGTTGGCAGTGGGATACCAAGAACCTTTCAGCTGGTCATAAAATGCAAAAGATACTTGTGATGTAGTTTTTACCAAGTCGCTTAATCGCTCTGTTTTTATAATATCAAAGTTTGCGTCCAGCGTGTAAATAGAAGTATTCGTGATAACTGTGGTCATCTTTTTCCCCAACATAGTCTCGTCATCATTTATAATGGTATATATGCTCTCACCCTCAGCATTGTTAAATGGAACATACTTCGCTGAGCAATTTTTAGTATTTATATATAGCAGTTGTGAAGCCTTAAAACTGTAATACACAATATTGTCATTGCTATTGGCCAAAGTAACCGCGTTGTCGTTCCTATACTTAGAATGGAACTGCACCAAAGTGCATACCTTCTTATAACCTTTTGAGGGATTTAGCAGATCACACACGTACAAATTGTTATCAAAGCCCAAAAACCACATTTTACAATTAGGGCTGATCATGCAAAAGCTTATTTTAACCCCATTTTTCACTTCCCCTACATCCTGTTTTTCAATAGGATAATATAAAGGAAGAGTAGCGACAAGATCGTTTTTTACAATTGCCATAGAATAATGGTTATGCTCCCAAAAACAGAAAAAAAGAAAAGCTCCATTATCGGCCATATCCTTTACATGGAGTGTTTTATCCAATCCACTCATGTTAATACTGACATAGTTATCACCCTGGATGTATCCAAATTGGTAACTTAATGTGTACACCCATATTCTTCCTCGCTTATCTTCATAAAGCTGGTATACGTCGTTAGCGGGAAGACCATTACTTCTATTAAATATTTTAAAGGAGTAGCCGTTGTATTTCACGATCCCGTTATCAGTAGCAAACCACAGATATCCGTTTCTATCCTGGATAAGACTATATACATTATTTGAGGGGAAGCCGGTATTCATATTAAAATGCATCATGTGAGCTGTATCTGGTGCTGCTATTAGCTTTATACAGAACAACAAATGAAAAAACAATATGACACCTACACGTTTAGCCATTGTTTTAAGCGATGTCTTTTATATTTTTTATGACCAATTTGACGGTTACTCCGGTTCATTTACTGTGTACTGCGGGCGTATATCCATTCTCTGATATCCCCAGTATATATCAATAAGGCGCCAGGTAGCTACAATATACTTCTTATAGGTTGAAAAGCTAGGACAAGCGTACCTTTGTGTATATATATGACAATGAAATGAAAAACGACATCGCAGGCAGAAAGGAGATTGAATTATTGGTTGATACTTTTTATGATAAAGTAAGACAGGATGACACTATCGGTTACATTTTCAAGAATATCATCGGTGATGATTGGAGCCACCACCTGCCGGTAATGTACCAGTTTTGGGAAACTGTGTTACTAAACAAGCCCGGCTATAGCGGGAACCCGATAAAAAAACATATAGAAGTAGATAAAAAGGAAGCTTTGCAAAAAGAACATTACGAGCGTTGGCTGCAGTTGTGGCGCGATACCACGGATAGCTTATTTGAAGGGCCGAATGCCGACGAAATAAAGAACAAAGCGTTCCTTATGATGAACCTGATAAGCATGAAAGTGGAGTGGGCACGACTTGATAAAAGCATTGAATAATTATGTACTTATTCCTAAATTTATTACATGAGGTCATTTTCAATTTCCGGGCATTTCATTGATCTTTTCCAGCGACGTACTTATCCGGCTATCGTAGAAATAGCCGGTGGGATTATTAAATCTGTAAGGGAAATACATGAGGCCCCCGCTCAATATATTTTACCCGGCTTTGTCGATGCGCATGTGCATATAGAAAGCTCCATGCTGGTACCTACCGCATTTGCAAGACTGGCGGTAGTGCATGGTACCGTAGCAACAGTGTCGGACCCGCACGAGATCGCAAATGTATGTGGTAAAGGGGGCGTGCAATACATGATAGACAACAGCAAGAAAACACCCTTCAAAATTTTCTTTGGCGCACCATCATGCGTACCTGCCACATCATTTGAAACAGCAGGGGCAAAGCTGGATGCTGAAGCTGTAACGGAATTGCTGAATATGCCTGATATCTGGTACCTGAGCGAGATGATGAACTATCCCGGGGTATTGCATAAAGACCCTGAGGTAATGGCCAAGATAGACGCAGCAAAAAAAGGCGGCAAACCCGTGGACGGGCATGCACCCGGGTTGAAAGGGGACGCTGCCATGGCATATGCATCTGCCGGTATCACAACTGACCATGAATGCTTTACGCTGGAAGAGGCACTGGGCAAAGTAAAGGCCGGCATGCACATACTGATACGTGAAGGCAGCGCAGCTAAGAATTTTGAAGCATTGGCAGATATTATTGGCTTGCACCCGGACAGGGTAATGTTTTGCAGCGATGACAAGCACCCTGATGAACTAGTACTACATCATATAAACAGGTTGGTAAAACGCGCTATGGATAAAGGGCACGACATGTACGATGTGTTGCGTTCTGCTTGCTTAATTCCTGTGCTGCATTACAAACTACCTGTGGGATTATTGCGCGAAGGTGATGCTGCTGACTTTATCGTGGTTAAAGATATTAAAGAGTGGAATGTCCATCAGACCTATATTGGCGGTGAGCTTGTAGCTGAAGAGGGGAAGACACTTTTGCCACACATACAGGGTACTACAATAAATAATTTCTCTGCCGAACCTAAAAATATTAAAGATTTTGGCGTAAAGGCCACAAGGGACAATCCATCTATACGCGTGATCGAGGCATTTGAAGGGCAATTGATAACCCATGAACTGGTGATGCCCGGAAGGGTGGAAGATGGCTTTATTGTGAGTGACATTGCTGATGATGTGCTGAAAATAGCTGTTGTGAATAGATACGAGCCCGATGCGCCTGTGGCTGTGGCATTTATTAAAAACTTTGGTTTACAGAAAGGGGCGCTGGCTTCAACAGTTGCGCACGACTGCCATAATATAATAGTTGTAGGAGTTGATGATTCATCTATCTGTGCAGCGGTGAATGCACTGATAGATTGCAAGGGAGGCGTGGCTGTTGCTACCGATGGGGAAGGTGTGGAATGCATGCCATTGCCTATAGGCGGATTGATGAGTGGTGACGATGGCTACCAAGTAGCAGAGCAATACTCGGTGCTGGACAAAAAAGCAAAAGAATTGGGCACGCCCCTAAAAGCACCTTTTATGACACTGTCATTTATGGCGTTGCTGGTCATACCGGCACTGAAGCTGAGCGACAAGGGGCTGTTTGACGGTACCGCCTTCCGGTTTACAAGTACAGAGGTCTAACATTACTTATTGTACTCCCTCAAAGCAGCTTCCAGGCAATCCATAGCAGCATTAATATCGTCGGTATTAAGTACATAGGCAAGGCGAACTTCGTCTTTACCTTTGCCCTTTGTCGCGTAGAAGCCGGCAGCAGGAGCCATCATTACAGTAGCGCCATTGTGCGAGAAGCCTTCCAGTAACCACTGGCAGAATTTTTCGCTATCGTCAACGGGTAGTTTAGCTATTGCATAAAACGCCCCACCGGGCAATGGGCAGGTTACGCCATCCATGGCCTGCAGGCGTTTTACCAGCAGGTCGCGGCGGGCAGTGTATTCGGCATGCACGCCATCAAAATAATCAGCCGGCAGGTCCACAGCGGCCTCACCCAGTATTTGTGCGAATGTAGGCGGACTAAGGCGGGCCTGTGCGAATTTCATAGCGGCATCCAGCACTTCCTGGTTGTGTGTAACGAAAGCACCTATACGGCCACCGCAGGCGCTATAGCGCTTGGATATAGTATCCAGTACTATGGCATGCTGCTCAAGGCCATGGAGCGTTAATGCAGAAATATGCTTGCGTCCATCGTAGCAAAACTCACGATAAGCCTCATCGCTGAACAGGAAAAGATCATGTTTCAGGCAAATCTGCTTCAGCACCTCCAATTCATCAGCACTATATAGATAACCGGTAGGGTTATTAGGATTGCAAATCATTATGGCCTTGGTACGTGGCGTAACGGCCTTTTCAAATGCATCGATGGGTGGCAGGGCAAAACCGTCTTCTATGCCGGATGGAATAGGCACTATGTTCACACCTGCGCTGGTAGAAAATCCGTTATAATTTGCATAAAAAGGCTCTGGAATGATGATCTCATCACCCGGGTCCATACAGCTCATTATTGCAAAAAGTATGGCTTCCGAGCCACCAGTTGTTACAATGATCTGGTTTTGATTTACAATGATATCATTGCGTTTGTAATACTCTACCAGCTTCTTCCGGTAGCTTTCAAAGCCGGCACTATGGCTGTACTCAAGTACCTTGAAGTCCGCATGCTTTACAGCATCCAGGATAGCCGGGGGCGTTTCAATATCGGGCTGACCGATATTAAGATGGTAAACCTTTATCCCTCTTTTCTTAGCTGCTTCAGCATAAGGGACCAACTTGCGAATGGGTGATGGCGGCATGTGCACGCCACGCTGCGATATATGCGGCATGGCGCAAAAATAATGTAATTGGCGATAAATAGGATTACATTAACTTATTTCCTTATTACCGGATTAAAGTCAGTTGGAGGGCTGGCATGATATTTCTTAGTGTTTTGCAAAAAAACTATGGCAACTACAGCATCAACTTCCAGGAAAAGCGCAGGCAAAACGGCTAACAAAAAGGCAGCAAGCCCGGGTAAGCAAGCAGCCCCTAAAAAATCTGTCGCATCGCAATCTGCAGGCTCATCAGCAAAAACCAATGACTCCATGCTAGCGGACTTTTTTGGGGACGAACTGAAAGACATCTATTGGGCCGAGAAGCACCTTGTGAAAACACTGCCCAAAATGCAAAAAGCTGCTACATCGGCAGACCTGAAACAGGCATTCGCCGACCATCTTGAAGCTACTAAAGAACATGTGACAAGGCTTGAGGAGGTTTTTGAACTATTAGGCAAAAAAGCCCAGGCTAAAAAATGCGATGCGATGGCCGGCATCACCGAGGAAGGCGCAGGCATCATAGAAGAAACAGAAAAGGGCACGGCCACACGTGATGTAGGTCTAATACTGGCTGCGCAAAAAGTGGAACACTACGAGATAGCAACATATGGGGGGCTGGCACAACTGGCACGTACCCTTGGCTACAATGACGCGGCAGAAATTCTGGAAACTACACTGGCTGAAGAGAAAGAAGCAGATACACTGCTAACTGACATAGCGGAGAATGGTGTAAACTATGAAGCAAGTGAAGAAGAAGGAGACTAAGGTGACCCTTAGTGTGAGCAAGTTTACAAACAGGCCATACTGCTAAAGCGGTATGGCCTTCAATTTTATAGTTTATGCCTGAAGGCCCCTCGATAGTAATACTTAAGGAACTGGTACAAGACTTCAAAGGAAAGAAGGTAATTGTAACCGGTGGAAACTCCAAAATAGATAAGGACAAAGCGACCGGACGGAAGGTTGTGGACTTTAAGAGCTGGGGCAAGCATTTTCTTATTTGCTTTAGTGATTTTACCATACGCATTCATTTTATGCTCTTCGGCTCCTACAGGATAAACGAGGATAGGGATATGAGCCCGCGACTAAGCCTGGAATTTAAGAATGGTGTTCTGAATTTCTATGCCTGCTCGGTAAAACTGGTAGAGAAACCACTGGACGAGGTGTATGACTGGAGCATTGATATTATGTCGCCGGACTGGGATGGGGATAAAGCACTTAAGAAACTGAAGGCACAGCCTGAAATGCTGGCCTGTGATGCGATATTAAACCAGGATATATTTGCGGGGGCGGGGAATATCTTTAAAAACGAGGTACTGTTCCGGATAAAAGTACATCCATTGAGTAAGATCGGTGCCCTACCCGCAAAAAAATTGAAAGAGTTGGTTAAAGAAACTCACGATTACGCATTTGATTTCCTGGAGTGGAAAAAACAATTTGTACTAAAAAAGCACTGGCTGGCGCATACTAAGAAAACTTGTCCCCGCTGCCATATACCATTCATAAAAGGAAACCTGGGCAAAACCGACCGCAGGTCTTTTTATTGCAGTAATTGCCAGGTATTGTACGAATAAGCCTATCTTAAAACAGCAGCCAGCTTTTTTATTACAGCGAAAGCGTATTGCATCTGGGCGGTCGCTGAATCGACCGATGCAGGCTTTATGCGGCTCTTACTTATTACCTTACCTCTGTGTGCTATAGCAAGCCAGGCATACAGGTCAAGGATACCCTCTTCGGGTATAGGAGAGGCATAGCCTGTGATGCCAATACCTACCTGGCTGCAAAATTTGGCGCTGACCTTTAACGCCAGTTGGGCAGCAATATCGGCTGAGACACCGTTACAGTCTTCCGCATAAATTGGCTCAATATCAAGGTGCCGGGTTTTCTGAGCACAATTATAAACTGTTATGCCCCCCTGGAAGAAGGACATCGCATCTTTTGCCTGGCTAAAAAATGCCTGTACAAGGCCCGAGGTCACACTTTCGGCGACGGCAATTGTTTCGCGGTGTGCCAAACAATGATCACGGACCCTTTCGAGATACTTCGCCGTTTCGCCTATTTCGAAATTTAAATCCACTTTTTTATGGGTACTCATAAGTTGGTTTTGGAATACTATAGCTGTGACTATAAATATCAGGCCTGCAAATTGCTAAGCATAGATCATTTATGTTGATTTTCTTTCCCAACTTAGCATGTGCATAATGCGGGGGGACACTGGCATAATTTCGGTGCTTCACTATTTTAACATACGCCATTATGGATATCCTTATTAAAATATTTGGAGAGGGAAAAGACCTGAGCGTTTTACAAATGAGCTGCAGGGGGCTCGTGGTATTTTTAATTGCGCTAGTGCTAATAAGAATTTCCGGCAGGCGCTCCTTCGGCATGCGCACTCCATTGGATAACATCATCGTCATAACACTGGGGGCTGTTCTAAGCAGGGCTATAGTAGGAGTATCACCTTTCTTACCAATAATCGTAACCAGCCTGGTAATTGTTTTGCTACACCGGGCCTTGGGATGGCTTACCATTCACAATAAAACAATAGCACAGATCATAGAAGGCAAAAAGATCGTTCTCTACAGCAATGAAAAATTCCGGGAGGAAAATATGAATAATGCCCTGGTAAGCAAGGAAGATATTATGCTTGGCATCCGGAAAACAGCACTCACTGAAGATATGAACAAGATACAGGCCGTTTATATGGAGCGGAACGGGGAGATAAGTGCGATAAAAAAGGAAGATGAATAATTACTTACCTCTGCCTGATACATTCTTCTTTAGATGTTCCAGTGCCGCTGCAGCATTCATCCACCTTATAGGAGTAAACACTTTACCCTGCCGCTCATTGTAATCAATAAAAAAATTCTCTATCGCCTGAGGTAATGCGGTGCTTAGGTTTTTAAGTTCTTTCACCTGGCCAAATAGCAGAGAGCCGTTTGCAACAGCTACTATCCTGTCATTTCTTGTTTTTTTGCCCTTTAGTTCCTTTTGGTTTGCCAGCAGAACACCCACCAACCTGCATTCCACCATACAACCCACCGAACCGGGTGCATCCATCAAAACGAGTACATCCAGCGGATCTCCGTCTCCACCCATTGTATTGGGAATGAACCCAAAATCAAAAGGAAAGACCATGCCGAGAGGTAGTGTCTTTTTGAGCTTAAACAACTGCAATTCAGGGTCGTAATTATATTTATTGGGGGAACCTTTTGGTGTTTCAATTATTACGTTCACCAGGCCCTTTACATATGGTTCAACATTGTTTAAGTTCATGCAAAGATCATTTTAGGGTAATTCCTTAAAAACAATACCATGAGGGCAAAAAAAATCGTCCCGCTTCAGGCGGGACGATCTCTATATTTAAAAGTCTTAACCTAATTCTTAGCTGGCGTAGCACCATTTGCAGGCGCAACGGTTGGGTTAGGATTCGCTTTAACTGTACCCTTGATGTGCAGTGTATAGCGATCTGTACCGGCGTTTGACTGGATGTAAACATCTTTCATAAACGGACCTACACGGCCTTGTGTATGATAAGTAACGTTTATCTCGCTTGTCTTGCCTGGCAGTACCGGCTGCTTTGGCCAATCAGGGACCGTGCAACCGCATGAACCGGAAGCATTCTGGATGATCAATGGCTCTTTACCCACATTCGTAAACACGAACTTGTAGTGAGCATCAGGACCTTCAGGCAGTTCACCAAAGTCATGGGTTTCTTCGCCCTTGAATTTGAATTTAGGACCGTTGGGATTGTCTGCTTTTGCAGGGGTAGCAGTTGTTTGCGGTGCTGCCGTTGTATGTGTTCCTGATTGTGCATTTGCACCTAAGGCACCTACTGACAGGCAGATGAGTGTGATAAATAGCTTTTTCATAATTTAAATTGGATATGCTTGTTTTGTTGTTAGACGATATAATAGACCGTTACCGGCGCTCTTTAGTTGGTTTTAATCATTGAATTATTCTCGGGCACAGAACTTGTGGGCGCCTTTTCCACCTGTCCTTTGATTGTTAGCACCTTCGTGCCTGCATTAGTGGCAACAGTAATGGACTTTGTAAACTGTCCGGGACGGCCTACGGTATTAAACGAAGCTTTCACTATGCCGGTTTTGCCGGGTAATACCGGGTCTTTGGAGTACGAAGGTGTTGTGCAACCGCAGGAAGCATGCACATTCTGCAATATAAGCGGTTCCTTACCGGTATTGGTAAATGCAAACTCATATTCTGCAGCAGGTCCTTCTTCCACAGTGCCGAAATCATGCACCTCGGTCTTAAACGCAAGATTTTCCGGCTTCAAGGTAGTAGCTGGAGCTTGCTGAGCCGGTGCAGGAGCAGCGGTCGTCGTTTGAGGTGTCGGCTTACTGGTCACTTTCTTTTGTTTTTCCTGGGCATTGGTGATGCCTGAAACCAACAAAACAAGTGCTGCAGAAAATAGTACTTTTTTCATTTTTTACTGTTCTTTTTAGCGATGATAATGATAGATAACAAATTTAATACCGAATTGCCAATTTCAACAATATAATTTGTTAAAACCATTTTAATTTGACTCAGGAGTACAAATTTAAGCAATTCCATCATTATATAAAGAAAAAGCTCAATTAATTGTCTCTATTTTTATTGGCTACTGGCTTCCAAGAGGGTATTTTTACAGCTATTTGAAGTATAGTATAATGACAGAATTTGAAAACGATATACAAAACTGCATAGAAGTGCTGAAAGGCGGGGGTACTATATTATATCCCACCGACACTGTATGGGGTATTGGCTGTGATGCACTGAACGAAAAGGCGGTTGACAGGATATTTGAACTGAAACAAAGGCCTAAGGAAAAAAGCATGATCGTGCTGCTTGCTGACGCCAGGGACATCATACAGTATATTGCTGCCCCTCCTCCTGACATAATAGACATACTTGAAAGTTTTACCCAGCCTACGACTGTCATCTATGCAGGTGCATTAGGATTTCCCCCTAACGTTATAAACGGAGATGGCAGCATAGCGATACGGGTAACAGACGACATCTTTTGCAAAACACTGATAAAAAGGTACCGCAGGCCTATCGTGTCTACCTCGGCCAACCTGAGTAACATGCCTACTCCGGCTACATTTGATATGGTGGACGCACAGATAATTGCCGCTTGCGATTACGTGGCAACCTACAGGCAGGATGACAAAACAATACGCAAACCATCGCGAATAGTGCGGGTGCAGGATGACGGAAGCCTCGAAATATTGCGGGGATAATTTTCAATACTGTTTAGCTTTGCACCTTTATGGATATTGCCTGCACAATTGAAGAAGAAAAGTTATTTGAACGGGTCGCAAAGGCGGCTGATAGAATGGCGGTGTCCTGTTATCTTATCGGAGGTTTTGTGCGCGATAAGCTGCTGAACCGACCCTGCAAAGATGTGGACATTGTGTGCACGGGCGATGGCATTGCCCTGGCACATGCTGTAGCGGATACCCTCAGACCCAAGCCTACAGTGAGCTTTTTTAAAACTTTTGGTACGGCTCAATTCAGAATGAACGGATTTGATGTGGAGTTTGTGGGCGCAAGAAAGGAATCGTACAGCAGCCACTCACGCAAACCTGATGTAACAGCCGGAACCATTGAAGATGACCAATTAAGAAGGGACTTTACGATAAATGCGCTTGCCATAAGCCTCAATAAAAGCGACTACGGAAAACTGGTTGATCCATTTAATGGCATAAAGGACCTTGAAGATAAAATAATACGTACGCCACTGGGGCCTGACATCACTTTTTCGGACGACCCCTTAAGGATGATGCGGGCAATACGTTTTGCGACACAGCTTAATTTTGAGATATACCCCGAAACCTTCGAAGCAATAACACGCAATAAAGAAAGGATACGCATCATATCGAAAGAGCGCATTACCGATGAGTTGAACAAGATAATAATGGCTGTAAAACCTTCAATTGGTTTTGATCTTTTGTTTCGTAGCGGGCTGCTGAAAGAGATCTTCCCTCAAATGGTGGATCTATCAGGTGTCGAAATCGTTGAAGGCAAAGGGCATAAGGATAATTTTTACCACACGCTGCAAGTATTGGACAACGTAGCCAACCGCAGTGATAGCTTATGGCTGCGCTGGGCAGCAATACTGCATGACATCGGCAAACCAGCAACGAAGCGTTTCGAAGATGGCCACGGATGGACATTTCACGGCCACGAAGTTGTGGGACAAAAAATGACATCCAGGATTTTCCGTGAGCTTAAACTGCCGCAGCACGAGCAGATGAAATATGTGGCCAAGCTGGTGGCACTGCACCTACGCCCTATCAGCCTCAGCAAAGAAGATATTACCGATTCAGCAATGCGCCGTCTCCTGTTTGACGCAGGCGATGATCTTGAAGATCTGATGATACTTTGCGAGAGTGATATTACCTCGAAGAATAAGCTCAAAGTAAAACGCTACCTGGAGAATTTTGAGCTGGTGAAAGAAAGGCTGAAGGCAGTAGAAGAAAAAGACCAGGTGCGCAACTGGCAGCCGCCGGTGGACGGTGATGAGATCATGCAAATGTTCAACATCCCGCCGTCGCGCCAGGTGGGGGTAATCAAAACAGCATTACGTGAGGCCATATTGGACGGCATAATACCCAACGAACGCGAGGCCGCGTATAAGTATGTCCTCGATATAGCAGCAGGGCTAGGATTACAAGCTGTGAATAAAAGCTAATGGCAATATTCAGCGTGCAAATGGCTGACATTACCAAAATGGATGTTGACGCAATCGTGAACGCTGCCAACAGTTCGCTGCTTGGCGGTGGCGGTGTGGACGGAGCCATTCACCGCGCGGCAGGACCGCAACTCCTGGAAGCATGCCGTAAACTGAATGGCTGCAAAACAGGGGAGGCTAAAATAACACCGGCTTTTCTTTTACCTGCAAAGTACGTAATCCATGCCGTAGGGCCTGTATGGCGGGGCGGCAATGAAAATGAAGAGCAACTCCTTGCAAGTGCGTATAGAAATTCCCTTGAGCTGGCGCTAACATGCTATATCAAAACAATAGCCTTTCCTAATATTAGCACCGGCGTTTATAATTTTCCTAAGGAAAAGGCTGCAACATTGGCACTGAAAGCGGTCAACGGCTTTTGTGATTCGCACCCTGCTGCGCTCACCGAAATACTTTTTACCTGTTTCGATCATGAGAATTACGAGATATACCGCCAATTACTTAAAGACAATTCTTAGTGCTCAAGTGGCGATAGCCGCTTTATTGCTACCTGCGCTCCCAGCCTGTACATGCAATAAACGCACATGTGTGTTAACATTAAATTAATACTGTGGTAACATTACAATAATAACATCATCCTTTTTTTGCATCAAAATTAAATTTCCATTAAGATATGGTTAAATCTACAACGAGCGTTACTAAAATCGCCCTCCTGTCTTTAGTATTGGCCTGTGCTGCTCCCTGCGTTAAAACTCAAGCGCAATCGGCACCCGATACAATGAGCCAAAACAAGTTTAAACCGCATGGACAATTATGGGGATATGCCTTTGGCGACTATGCCTATAAAGACCATGCTGACACCGTGGGGGGCGGGCGCGGAGGCGCCAACCAATATACAAAGGTGCCACAAAGTCAGAGTATGTTCCAGTTCCGCCGTATTTATCTTGGTTATAACTATGACATCAGCGAAAAATTCGCGGCAGAATTCCTGCTTGCTGCTGAAGACAATTTTGGTGGTGGCGACCTGCTGGCAAACGGCAAATTTGCCCCTTATGTAAAGCTTGCAAATCTTCGCTGGAAAAACATATTCCCGGGTGCGGATTTAGTGGCCGGCCAGGTATCCACCCCGGCCTTCCCTATGATGTCCGAATCTATATGGGCTTACCGCTCTATAGAAAGAACGGTAGCGGATATACGCCGCACACCTTCATTTGACCTTGGTCTTACTTTACAGGGAAGATTCATACCAAAGAACGACAATTTCGGCTATAATATAATGGTAGGTAATGGCAGCAGCGCCAGGCCCGAAACAGACAAGTTCAAAGCTTTTTATGGCGATGTGTATGCCAAATTTCTCAAGAAAAAGATAGTTGTAGATGTTTATGCCGATTATCAGCGCCTCAACTGGTCACCCGGTTTTCACCATGCCAGGAACATGATAAAGGGCTTTGTAGCTTATACTACTCCTAAACTTACAGTGGGTGTTGAAGCTTTTTACAACCAGATAACTGCCGATGATATTGACACAAAAGTGGCAGGGGGGAAAGATACAGTAAGTAATAAGTCGATGGCGGCATCGGTGTTTGTGCGTGGCCGCATCTATAAAGATAAATTAGGCTTCTTTGCGCGTTACGACAATTTCGCTCCATCGGGTAACATAGACAACACTAAATACAATACCGATATACCACTCACATCGCAGTACGATCCTAATACAAAAGAACAATTCATTACAGCAGGTATCGATTATACACCGATCAAGAATGTACATATCATGCCAAACATCTGGTACAATTCATACACCAATGTAGGCCCGCACAATTATGGTGCTGCGAATAATGGCTATGATATGGTATACCGCGTTACGCTCTATTATGTATATGGAAAATAAAAGAAACAACTATTAAAAAAAACCGCACAAAAAAATAATAAAATGAACGCAATAAAAGGAATTAAAACGCTCACTTTCGCCGGCCTTGCTTTGGCCCTCGCGGGAAGTCTTTCACTATATAGCTGTAATGGCGGCGGCAATGCCTCCGGCACCGACAGCACATCAGGCGATGCCAACACTGTTTTGGGCGCGGGTAGCACGTTTGACTATCCATTGTTCTCAAAACAGTTCTCAGACTACAACAAAACGACCGGCCTTAAAGTAAACTACCAGTCAATTGGTTCAGGTGGCGGTATCCTGCAGCTTACCAACAAAACAGTTGATTTTGGTGCTTCTGATGCTCCTTTGAATGATGAGCAGACCCAAAAAATAGGTGCTCCTGCCCTGCATATACCTGTTACAGCAGGGGCAGTAGTATTAAGCTACAATTTGCCTGATGTAAAAGACACGTTGAAATTAACACCGGATATCCTTGCCAATATATTCCTGGGCAACATCAAAAAATGGAATGACCCAAAGATCGCGGCTATCAATACAGGTGTTAAACTGCCTGACATGGAAATAGTGATAGCACACCGTTCCGATGGTAGCGGTACTACCAACATCTTTACTACCTACCTAAGCAAAGTAAGCCCGGATTGGACAAGTAAAGTAGGTAAAGGCTCTTCAGTTAACTGGCCGGTAGGCCTTGGCGGAAAGGGGAACGAAGGTGTTGCAGGCCTTGTTAAGCAGACGCCGGGCACCATTGGTTATATAGAGCTGGCTTATGCTATTCAAAATGGTATGGCTTACGCCAAAATACAGAACAAGGCGGGCAATTTCATTACGCCAAGCATAGCTTCTGTTACAGCTGCCGCCAATATCCAGCTGCCTGCTGATGCTAAGGTATCGCTTACTAATACAGAGGCTGCAGACGGCTACCCGATCTCAGGTCTTTCATGGGTGCTTATTTACAAAGAACAAAAATACAACGACCGTTCACAGGATAAAGCTACAAAGCTGTTGAAGCTTATCTGGTGGCAGGTTCATGAAGGCCAACAGTTCAGCGCGCCTTTAAACTATGCTCCATTATCGCAAAATGCTGTGACAACTGCTGAAGCGATCCTGAAGTCGGCCACATATGATGGCAAGCCAATATTATAAGAGAAGGGTGAAGAGTATAGTAACATAACCAGGTAAGTACATGGAAACGAACTCAAATAATAGTGCAATTACCCGCAAGCAACCAATGCTGCGGGTAATTAATATTAAAACACCGGAGATACTGAAACTGAAACGGATCAAACGCTCATATCGGCATATTAAAGCCGAGAATGTCTTCAGGCGTGTACTGTTTACAATGGCGCTTTTAATGCTGGTGATAGTAGCGGGCATTGCACTAACGCTTACCGTGGAGTCGATACCGTCACTTAAAGCTTTGGGGGTAAGTTACCTCTGGGGTAAAGTGTGGGACCCTGTAGCTGATGTTTACGGTGCCTTCCCATTCTTATTGGGCACGCTACTCACTTCGTTCCTGGCATTGATCATATCTATCCCCTTCTCCTTCGGCATAGCTATTTTCCTGGGTGAATATTACCCCAAGGGATGGTTCTCCAATCTTATCAAGAATACGGTTGAGCTCATTGCGGCAGTACCGTCAGTAATCTACGGTTTCTGGGGCTTATTTGTACTGGTGCCCATAGTAAGGGCATTCGAAAGCAAAATAGGCGTAACACCATATGGCATAGGCATTTTTTCCTCTGCGCTTATCCTGTCCATTATGATCATTCCTTACGCTGCTTCTATGGGTAGGGAAATGATACGTATGGTCCCTTCTCAATTGAAAGAAGGCGCCTACTCACTGGGAGCTACACGTTACGAAGTAATGAGAAGCATCGTACTACCTTATACTAAATCGGGGCTTTTTGCAGGTGTGCTATTATCCCTCGGCCGTGCCCTTGGCGAGACAATGGCAGTAACCATGGTGATAGGCAATACCAGCCTGATACCCAAAAGCATCTTCGCACCGGGCAATACTATGGCCAGTGTGATCGCGAACGAATTTACAGAAGCCGACAGGACAGTGTACTTGTCAGCACTTATAGAACTGGGACTCGTACTCTTCCTGGTAACGGTAGTGATAAACATGATAGGGAAAAGGATCATTAAGCGCTTTACAAACGATTAATTTATGAGTGTACAGATAAAATACAGGATAGGAAAAAGCACAGCGTTTAAGGGGCTAATTATTTTCCTGGCGTGCATAAGCATACTGCCGCTGCTTGCCATACTCTTTTACATTATTAAGGAAGGCCTTACCAAGATCAACTGGCATTTCCTTACCCATATACCCAAGCCTGTTGGCGAGGTAGGAGGTGGCATTGCAAACGCACTACTTGGCAGTTTCCTTATAGTATTAGTAGCTTCTGTAATTGCCATTCCCATAGGCATCCTGTGCGGAATATACCTGAGCGAAAACAAAACAAGCAAGCTTGCCTATTGGAGCCGGCTTGCGGTAGATATATTACAAGGCATTCCCTCGATTGTTATCGGTATTGTTATTTACTTCTGGCTGGTAAAACCACTCGGCGGTTTCTCAGCTTTGTCAGGAAGCATAGCCCTTGCGATAATGATGCTGCCAATATTGGTTCGTTCAACCGAAGAAACTTTAAAAATGCTTCCACCTTCTTTAAAGGAAGCTGCCCTGGCACTGGGCATGCCTTATCACAGGGTGATGCTGAAGGTAATATTACCCTGTGGCATAAGCGGTATTCTTTCGGGTATCATGCTATCTATCGCCAGGGTTGCGGGTGAAACTGCGCCACTGCTCTTTACGGCATTCGGCAACCCATTCTTAAGTTCAAATATCTTCAGGCCCATGCAAAGCCTTCCCTTGCTTATATTCAACTATGCCACCAGCCCTTATGACGACTGGCACGACCTTGCATGGGGTGCATCGCTGGTATTGCTGATGTGGGTATTGCTGCTAAATATTATTACAAAAATTACGACACGGAGATGGAACATACAATTGTAAGCACGAAGGATTTTAACGCGTATTTTGGCGATAACCACGTAGTAAAGAATGTTAACATAGAAATACCCCACAATAATGTAGTAGCGGTAATGGGCCCTTCCGGTTGCGGTAAAACAACCTTCCTGCGTTGTATAAATCGCATGCATGAGCTTATACCCAATGCTACCTGCTCAGGCACCATGATGCTGCACAAAGAGAACGTGTACGAAATGCACCCGATCTTTGTGCGCCTTAAAATAGGCATGGTATTTCAACGCCCCAACCCCTTCCCTAACCTGAGCATTTACGACAATGTAATAGCCGGTTACAAGCTCAATGGCATAAAGCTATCTAAAGCAGAGAAGGATAAGATAGTGGAGTCATCGCTCACACGTGCTGCACTATGGAACGAGGTGAAAGACTCATTACACCAGAAAGGTACTTTCCTGTCCGGCGGGCAGCAGCAGCGCCTGTGTATTGCTCGTGCTATCGCCATGGAACCGGAAGTGTTGCTGTTGGACGAACCTACTTCAGCGCTTGACCCGATTTCCACATCAAGTATTGAAGAGCTTTTGCATGAGCTCAAAAAAAATTATACCTTGATCATCGTGACGCATAATATGCAGCAGGCTGCAAGGGTAAGCGATAAGACCGCTTTCTTTTACCTGGGTGAGCTGGTAGAATATGATGATACCAAGCAAATGTTCACAAATCCATCGGACACAAGGACCCAAAATTATATAACAGGCCGTTTTAGCTAAGCTTAAAATTAAATTGACCATGACACAGTTAGAAGTTGAATTAGAATCTGTCAAGGCTGAAGTTACCAGTATGTGGATACTTGTTCAGTCGCAACTGAACAAGGCGCGTGAGGCCATGCTATATTTCGATAAGGACCTTGCCCGCGAGGTGGTCTTGAAAGAAAAACGTGTCAATGCCTTCGAGCTGAAAATAGACCGCGATTGCGAAAATATCTTTGCACTTTATTGTCCCGTTGCTATCGACCTTCGTTTCCTGCTGGCTATTCTTAAAATAAATAACAACCTGGAGCGCATTGGCGATATCGCCGACGGCATCTGCAAATACATCATCGACTCGCCGGTTAATTTTGACCACGACCTGATGGAGAGTGCCCACCTCCTCACCATGTATAACGATGCCATCAATATCCTGATGGACACGCGTATAGCATTCGAGAAGGAAGATACCAGCCTGGCACGCAGCATCTTTAAAAGAGATGAGGCGCTGGATGTGATCAATAAAAATGCCAACGAGAATATTGCCACATACATAAAAGCACATATGGATAGTATGGCTGAAGCACTATATGTGTTATCCATCATACGTAAACTGGAGCGTGTTGGTGACCAGGCAAAAAATATAGCCGAAGAAATAATATTCTTCGTAGAGGCCAAAGTGCTGAAACACCAGGAGAATGGTTAATACAATTTAAGGTACTATAATTCAAAAGCCTCCGTTTAAACCGGGGGCTTTTTCGCAACTAGTGCCCAATTATTGTATTGGGGTATTATAAATTACTTTTGCTTTATGAATGAACGGCAACTCTTTCAGCAGCATCTTGCGCAAACTTCTCCCGAGCCTATAGGAATCCAAATAGCCTCCGCATCGGGCAATTACCTGTACGATGCAGACAATAACGGGTATCTCGACCTCATTGGTGGTATAAGCGTTTGTAATATTGGCCATTGCCACCCAAAAGTGGTAGCTGCCATAAAGAAACAAGCTGAAACTTACCTGCACGTAATGGTATACGGAGAGCTGATACAGAGTCCACAGGTACAATATGCCACTTTATTGACCCAACATTTGCCTGCCTCGCTTAACTGCGTATACTTTACTAACTCAGGCGCCGAAGCGACGGAAGGGGCCATTAAGCTCGCACGTCGTGCCACGGGCAGACCACGCTTGATAAGCTGCAATAAAAGTTACCACGGTTCCACCACTGGCGCGCTCAGCCTAATGGGTGATGAATATTGGCGCAACGCCTTTCGCCCACTCCTACAGGGGGTAAAGCACTTTGATTATAATAGTCAAGCCTTAATCGAGGCCATTGACGAAGAAACAGCCTGTGTGATCATTGAAACGATACAGGGTGAGGCCGGAGTAATAGAACCAAACAGGGGCTGGCTCAATGCACTAAGGACACGCTGCACCGAAACTGGCACCTTGCTGGTAATGGACGAGATACAATGCGGTTTCGGACGTACAGGTAAACTATGGGGTTTTGAGCACTATGGCATTGTGCCCGATGTTATTTTGCTGGGCAAGGCACTTGGCGGCGGCATGCCTTTGGGTGCTTTTGTTGCTTCAGGGCAATTAATGCAAACGCTTAGCCACGATCCTGTATTGGGCCACATCACCACATTCGGTGGTCATCCGCTTTGCTGTGCTGCAGGTATGGCAGCCATGCAAGTATTGTTGGATGAGCAACTCGCCACGCAGGTGGCAGAAAAAGAAGCTTTATTCCACTCCCTGCTCATTCACCCGGCAATCAGGCAAGTCCGCAGCAAGGGCCTTCTAATCGCCGCAGAACTGGACACTGTTGAACATGTGCTCAGCACATTAAAAACCTGCCTCGCAAAAGGCCTGTTTTCCGATTGGTTCCTGTTCGCGGCTAATTGCATCCGCATTGCTCCGCCTCTTACCATCACCACTCAGGAGATAGAAACGGCCTGTAGCATCATATTGGAATCTCTATAAAAAAACCGTCCCGCATAAAGCGGGACGGCGTAAAACCATTTTGTTGTTTGTAATTATTTGATAACTGACAGTTTCAGTGTCTTAACTGAATTGTTAGTCTTAACAGTCACTACATAGATGCCTTCAGCGAAGTTGTGCAGGTCAACATTAAAGTTGTGCTCACCTTTAGCCTGTGTACCGTTGAACAAGTTAGCAACTACTTTACCTGTTACATCAACTATTGCCACCTGTACATTGCCATCAGCAATTGTATTGTAAGTGATCATAGCATTCTGTGAAGCCGGGTTAGGATATGCATGTGCAGTTTCTACATAGTTGTTAACGTTTGTTACACCAAGTGGGCAAACATAATCGTAGTTAGCATCTTGTGGATTCCACTCTACCCATGCCTTTTTAGACCAATCATCAGCGCTGATCTGTGTACCAGGTATAGCACCTACGTAGTTCACATGATCAAACCATGCATCGCTTGCTTTATTGTTGGTAAAATCAGGAGCAACGTTAGGCATATTGTAATTAGCATAGTTGTTAGAAGTATCCGGGTTAATAGGATTCATCGGGTTGAAAGGATGTGCTACATTGCTGTTATAACATACAGGCGAGGTAGGCAATGGAGCAAAGTTAGGATTGCCTGCGCTACCGAAAGGATTAACCAGGCCAACATTGTTCTGGAAGTTACCGCTATACACCTTGTTACCATTAGTTGCGCTAGTCAGGAAATCCCATGGGCCTGCAAATGGAGCAAACTGTGCAGCTGGTGTTGGTGTTATAGTATTTGTAGTATCAGCATTTGCAGTGATCGCTGTAAGGCTGCGTGCACCGTCTTTCACGTAAAGGATATCCCTTGGGAAACCCGCCTGTGTACCTGTACCGGCTATGATGTTGTGACGGAACTGTAATTCGTCAGTACCTATATTACCCGAAGTAGTTGTATATGCTACAGCAGCTTCGTCTAAAAGCACTGCGCAAGGCCATGCACCCAGGATACTGTTAACCAGTGTCATTGCACTACCACGACGGATGTGAACGCCAGCCCTGATATTATCAGCATACTGTGTAGTAGTCTGGTTTACAAGCGGTCCAACTGCTGTGATGTTTGAGAACACAGGCTTCGTAAGCCTCAGTGTATCTGTACCTGACTGGTAGCTATCGCTTTCAAAACCTTTAGAACCGCTCAGGTCACCAATGTTCGGGTCGCGAAGTATGATACCAAACTGTACTTTACCTTGCCAGCCGTTATCGTTATCAAAATCATCATCCCAGCATTTGTAAGAAATAAGGTGTTTCGCATTAACTGCGCCGCCAAACCACTCGTAAGAGTCGTCACCGCTATATGATACCTGTACATGATCTATGGTTGTACCGCTACCAACGCCACACAATGTAAGGCCGTTTATTTCGTTGTTAGGCGTCAATGGAATACCACCGAACTCTATACGTACATAAGTCAGGCTACCGCTGTTATCAGCATCGTTGGTACCACCGTAGTGTGAGCGTGGCCCACCTTCTACTATATGGTCATTACCATTCCAGTTAACGTTTGCTTTACCGCAGATCATAAGTCCGCCCCAGTCACCATAGTTCCTGTTACCGGGAGTTTCGTTCGATGTCATAATGATTGGTGCAGTTTCAGTACCGTTAGCATAGATCTTTGCGCCGCGTTCTACTATCAGGGCACCTTTAGAATCGTGGTCACCTTTAATGATAGTACCTGCATCAATAGTCAGAGTAGCACCATCCGTAACATATACCCAACCCTTTATCAGGTATTGATTGTTACAGGTCCAGTGCGTGTTTGTAGAAATACTGTCCTGTACGGTAACAGTAGTGTACGCAAATGCCTGTGTAATGGCCACCAGGCAAAGCGTGAGTAAAAGG
The DNA here is from genome assembly GCA_002336915.1 of Bacteroidetes bacterium UBA1947. Lineage (GTDB taxonomy): Bacteria > Bacteroidota > Bacteroidia > Chitinophagales > Chitinophagaceae > MKUN01. The sequence continues at coordinate 72,199 of DDET01000051.1, forward strand.
AAATGTTTTTTCATAATAGTGCGTTATTTTGAACACGAAAGTAGAAGTGCCATGTTACTGTTATATTACCGCCATGTTACCAAAATGTAATTTTAGAACTTCACTTTTACGCCCACAGTAAAATAGCTTCCTGGCTTAAAGCTTTTCAACTCCTTGTCATTCAGCTTATCTATTTTACCATCATGGTCCATATCTTTCATAAACAGCGTGGTAGAGTTCAGCATGTTCTGCGCGCCAAAGCTCAGCAGGTAATGTTTAAAGAATGTTTTTGAAACGGTCATATCAAACGACCTGAAAGGCATCTCGATTATTGTCTCTTCCAGCGCTTCTGTCGTACCCAATGCATATATCCTTTGCCCGAAAACATTATAGAGCACTGAAGCCTGGAAGCCATTTTTGTCGTTGCCATAGAAAAGGCCAACATTGTACACATAAGGAGACTGCCCTTGCATAGCGGTATTCTCGAGTAAGCCTGTCGACTTGCCAAAGCGGCCGGCCAGGGCCGTGGTATCCATATTTAATTTGCTTCTTGTAAGCGCCACATTGCCCACCACCATTATGTCCTTAAATACATCTGTCTTCAGCAGATCATCGGCAAAGGATAAACTTTTACGCACATCAACCTCTATGCCCGAACATTCAGCTGAGTGCCCGTTCAAAAATGTTATGTTCCGTTGATCCACACCGCCGCCTGCGATCACCCTTTGTATAGGGTTTGCAAAGTGCTTGTAAAACCCGCCTACTTGTACCATCTCACCCGCCGAGGGGTACCATTCCCAACGCAGGTCATAATTATCTATTTGCGCTACATCCAGCAGGTATCCGTCTTTTGTAAAATTACTTGCGTATAACGAGCCTGATATCAATTCCCTATCATCAAAGTTGTAGTAGGGTGCAGGTGCTATTTCCCTGAACTCTGGACGGTTCAATGATTTGCCATACGCCGCACGTATCAGCATTTTGTCCGTGAAGTTATATGCAGCATTTACTGAAGGCAGCCAGAATTTTGTATGGATCTTAGTGATCGCCGCTCCAAATGTGTCAATGGATTTATATAAGGACAGTTCCTGTTCATTATCCTCATACCTTGCTCCGCCCACTACATGCAGCTTATCCCAAAGGGTAACATTAGCCGACAGGAAACTTGCTATCAACATATTTGTAGCGCCGTACCTGTCATAAAAACCTGTTGCCTCCGCCATTTGAAATTTATACTTTTCACCTACTGTTGTATCTCCAAATATCTGGTCCAATGGCAATTTCCGAAGGTGATCGTACATTGTAGGGTTGTGTGGGTCAAGCTTCAGTGTGTAACCTAGCTCACGGGCCCAATAGTACCTGCTTTTGTATTCAACATAGTTGCCCGCATTAACTTCAATTTTAGTTTTGTCGCCAAGGTTAAACTGTTGCGAGAACTGGTGGTTGAAACTGTATACGTGCTCAAATAACTGCGAATAAAAACGCCCGCCACCATTATAAATATCCACACCACTGGCCACTGCCGCCTGGTATGTTGAATCATCCGCGGCCTGGTCTTTAGTATATTTGATACGCCTTTGGTTAGGCTGATTTTTAAACAGGTCCGTATAGCCCAAACCCCATACGTATTTCCGTTTGTCATTTTTGCTTCTGTGTGTTCCTAAAAGTTGCGTGGTATAAGTGGCCCTGCTTTCATAAGCAAAGGAATATGATCGCTCGTCAGCAGCACTGCCCAACGATCCTGCGGTATCGCGATTGTTTGCCCTTGCAGTTGCACTTGATTTTCCGATCTGGCTGTACAGTGTTTTCAATTCTATTTTTGAATTCCCTATTGCCACGCCCAGGTTGTCCATCAGCCCTACACTGGCAGTATTAGCAGAGTATTGATCCGTGTAGTTCACACTTTTGCTCTTTACGTCCCAGTCTTCACGGTGTATATGGTAATTCACGTTAGTATTACTGTACGCTACTCCAAGTGTATTCCCCAACCTTACCTTACCGAAGTTGAAAGCATTCGATACTGCTAACCCGAACCTATAATCAGGCGATGCATTTTTCGTCTTTAACTGCCAATCGTTCTTAAACGATTTTGTCACTGAATTCAATAAGTCCTGATCTTTTGATGTTGGCATTTTATAGGGGGTATTTGCCGGCATTTCTCTGTCGCCGTTATCAAAACCAAGCCAATCTGTGGATGACGCTTTGGTATAAATAAATGGTCTGCCAGTAGTGTATCCACGGCTTGAGGTCTGGAACCCTACACTAATTTGGTCCCTGTCCACCAAAGAGGTTGTATAAACCTTCACCATCCCTCCCGCAAAATCTCCGGGCAGTTCAGGTGATGGTGTTTTATAGATCAGTATCCTGTCTATTAAGCCGCTTGGTATAATGTCAAATGAAAATGCCTTTTTATCAGTCTCACTGCTTGGCGCGCCCGCGTCATTCAGCCACACGCTGTTGTACCTGTCAGCAAGGCCACGTACGACTATAAAGCGGTCGTCCTGTATGGTTACACCGGGCACACGCTTCACTACGTCAGCCGCGTTCCTGTCCATCGTTTTGGATATCTGGGCTGAGCCTATGCCACTTACTACAGTATTGCTATTCTTGATCTCCTGTAGCACTGCCGATTCTGTATGCGTGTTTCGATTTGCCGATACCGTAACTGCTTTTAACTGCTTATTATCTTCCGGCTTCAATAGAAGGTCCAGTGTCACATCAGCACCACCTTTAATAACAAGCGGAAGCGTCGTCTTTTGGTAGGTGATGTAGGAAAATACTACCTCGAATTTTCCGTTAGGCACACCTTTTAGCTCATACTTCCCGTCCGCATCGGTCTGGGTCACAAAACTGGTGTTTTTAATATTTACTACAACACCGGGAAGAGGGGAGCTGTCAGTAGAATCTTTTACAATACCGGTCACATTGCCTGCAAAAGATGTCATTGAAATAAAGGCAAGAACTAAAGAAAATAAGTATTTATACATATTAGGAAATTTGCAGGAGCAAAATAACCGCCCGCTTGTTACCAAATCATGTCCTAAATGTTAACTAAACATTACTTGCTCATTAAAATAAGAAAAGGCAGCGTTTATACGCTGCCTCTTATATTATTATATATATGAAAAATTTGCTACAATGTTATATGATACGTTTTGCTATTTATGGTAAGCGTTGCTTCCGAATCGCAATTACCGTTCCCGTAATCTATGGTGCGTACATTATTACCGCTTTGAGGTGTTATCTGAACGGTCCCCTGCTCTATCCACTCACAGTTTGTTGCTATGCGTAGTGCCGATGTAATATTCGCAGTGAAAACATGCCCGTTCCTGCGGTGTATAGTAGCGCTGCCAGTTATGTCATACGAGTCATCGCTGCGTTGCGGAGTATTATACCCGGTAACCCATGTACGCACTCTTTCGCTTGTCCAGCTCCTGAATCCGTTATTGCTGGCTGCAGTGCCCATCCATAAGGTATCGTTCACTGTAATATTGTAATAATAATTACCTGCATTGTTCATACCCATGTTGGTCACGGTCTTGCTGCCGGTAAGCTGGTTGCCGTTCACAATGTAGTTCTCGTAAGTTATCGTGTGCACACTTCCTGCATCCTTATAGTGTCCTGTATAGTGCACTATTATTTTACCGCTGCGGATGCGCCCGTCATTTCCGGTACATAGCATTGTGCCGAAATCTATGGTCAATATCCCGCTAACGCTGTCATTTGTTACCGTTGCACAGCTTGCCAGGTCGCTCGGCGCACCTTTCAAAAGGCCACCCGAACCGGTATTTGCCGCCACATCGGCAATTGATATCACATCATTATTTTCCTTTTCCATGGCGGCCTGGTCTGCACCATAGGCCTTGTCATCGTCTGTTAATGACGAAATATCATTATTACTGTTGCCTGCCCGTTTGCATGCTGCAAACAACAACATAGCCGATGCCATAAGCATCATTAATTTACCCATGATTGATTTGCGTATCATAATTGCAGATTTTAGTACCTATGACCTGTTACCTGTACAAGGGTTTAAAATTAATAGAACTTTTTTTTATTAATACATCAGCAGCTGAACCACCTGAGAGAATAATAGCTACTTTTGCAAAAATTTTTCAGGAAAGATATATGCAACTAGCTATCATCGGTACAGGTTATGTAGGGCTCGTAACAGGTACTTGTTTTGCCGAAACTGGCAATAATGTAATGTGTATTGACATAAACGAAGATAAGATCAGGCAGCTGAAAGACGGCAAGTCCCCCATTTACGAGCCCGGTCTCGATATTCTGCTTGAGCGTAATATCAAGGAAAAGCGCCTTCAATTCACCACTTCGCTTGAAAGCGGCATCAGTGAGGCGCAGGTTATCTTTCTTGCTTTGCCTACCCCGCCCGGCAAAGACGGCTCCGCCGATCTCCAGTTTGTACTCGATGTAGCAGCACAGCTCAGCACGATAATTACAAAATATACTGTTATTGTAAACAAAAGCACAGTACCTGTTGGCACAGCCGAAAAAGTAACGGCTGTTATAGCGCAGAAGCTCGACCGCTCCCTTTTTGACGTGGTATCAAATCCCGAATTCCTGCGCGAAGGCGTGGCAGTGGAAGATTTCCTGAAGCCCGATCGCGTAGTCATCGGTACCTCATCAGATAAAGCAAAGAAATTGATGGATGAACTGTATCAGCCTTTTGTAAGGCAGGGCAATCCTATCTTCTTTATGGACGAACGCTCTTCCGAAATGACCAAGTATGCAGCAAATGCCTACCTGGCAATGCGCATATCTTTTATGAACGAGATGGCCAACCTCTGCGAAAAAGCCGGTGCCAATGTAGACAATGTGCGCGTGGGCATGGGCAGCGATTCCCGTATAGGTAAGCGTTTCCTTTTCCCCGGCGTCGGCTATGGCGGCAGTTGCTTCCCCAAAGATGTACAGGCCCTGGCACAAACAGCGCGCGAAATGGACTACGACTTCCGTATTGTCAATACAGTGATGCAAGTCAATGAGCGCCAGAAAACAAGACTGGGTAAGAAGATCAAAGAATTGTTCGGCTCAGACCTTAGTGGCAAAACATTTGCGCTATGGGGCCTGGCATTCAAACCCGAAACGGATGATATACGTGAAGCACCTGCATTATATCTTATTGATGAACTGCTTGAGTCAGGGGCCCGGGTAAGAGCATTTGACCCCGAAGCTATGGATAATGTAAAGCGTATTTATGGAGATAAGGTGCAGTTCGCCGTCGACCAATACGATGCCATCTCAGGTACAGATGCACTCGTTATCGTAACAGAATGGAGCGAATTCCGCAACCCGGATTTTAAACGTATTAACGAGGCACTTAAAAACCCCGTTATCTTTGATGGGCGTAATGTCTATTCATTGGAAAAAATGGAAGATCTTGGTTTCTACTACGAGAGCATCGGCCGGAAAGTAGTGCACGAGCAGCTTAGGGCTACCATACAGGTGCCTGAAGTTACAATGATACGCGAGCGCGGCAGTCTTGATTAGGTATATTGTCCGGACGGGCTTACAACATTGATAATTTATACACTTTTATAAAAACACCGGCTGATCAACTGGTTGGCAAAGAAAAAAATGGCTAAACGTATTTTAATAACAGGCGCTGCGGGTTTCCTGGGTTCTCACCTGTCCGATCGCTTTCTAAAAGAAGGTTATACTGTGGTGGGGATGGATAACTTGCTTACGGGCAATATCAAAAACATTGAGCACCTGTTCCCTGTGAAAGAGTTTGAATTTTACCATCACGATATCACCAAATTCGTGCATGTACCCGGGCCAATAGATTATATCCTCCATTTTGCCTCGCCGGCCAGCCCTATTGATTATCTCAAGATGCCTATACAAACCCTCAAGGTAGGCGCATTAGGCACACACAACCTCTTAGGCCTCGCTAAATCCAAAGGTGCTCGTATACTCGTTGCTTCCACCTCAGAGGTGTACGGCGATCCCCTGGTACACCCCCAGACGGAGGAGTATTGGGGCAATGTTAATCCAATAGGCCCACGCGGTGTCTATGATGAGGCTAAGCGCTTTATGGAAAGCATCACAATGGCTTACCATAATTTTCACGATGTTGAAACAAGGATCATACGCATATTCAATACATACGGTCCCCGTATGCGCCTCGATGACGGCCGTGCGCTACCCACATTTATGAGCCAGGCATTACGTGGCGAAGACGTAACAGTTTATGGCGACGGTTCACAAACCCGTTCCTTTTGCTATGTCGATGATCTTGTGGAAGGTATTTATCGCCTTTTACTGTCCGATTATTATATGCCGGTAAATATTGGCAACCCTTCCGAGATCACTTTGCTGCAATTTGCCGAAGAAGTAATCGCCCTCACAGGCTCAAAAAGCAAGATCGTTTACGAGCCTTTGCCGCAAGATGATCCTAAACAAAGACAACCCGATATCACCAAGGCACAGAACATTTTAGGCTGGGAACCTCGGGTTGAAAGGGCGGAAGGTTTGAAACGTACACTCGAATATTTCAAAGAGCACATATAAATTTGTTAATAATAAGATAAAATGAACTTTACAACTTCCCGCCATTCGGGAAGTTTTTTTTGCATATTACCATTCTAATTGATTGATTATTAATTATTTGACATTTATTATGTCGCGGTTTTAACCTGTAAAATACAGCTTTGAATATATTTTATAAATTTTCAAAATACCACGTAATGGGTATTTTTTGAGAACAACTATGAACATACTTTTGCATTTAAAGTATTACATTTGCACCATCTAATGCTAACCCATTAAATTAATAGCCATTTAACTAATCAAAAAATCTATGAAGATTATGAAAAAACTTTTGACACTTTCTCTCTTAACCTTGGGTATATATGCGACGGCAGTTGCCCAAACCCCCTATGTCCTTGTCGGGCATAGTTATTCGCAAGACTTTAACTCGTTAGGTACGGGTTTACCAACAGGTTGGCAGGTTTATACAAATGCCTGGTTCGATACGCTGGGTACCCCGGCTGCCTTCACCTCAGCGACGACTCCATGGGATCAGGGTTCTGGTTCTTTTGCCAACTATGCTGCCAAAGACACATTTTATGCTTCAGCAACTGCCGCTGCACAAAATGCATCTCCAAACAGGGCACTGGGCGCAAAGCTTGGTACAGCTAACGATACAGGAACTTCTTTTGTATTCTGCGTAGCTAATACACTGGGGCTTTCTGCCATCAATTTTTCTTTCAATCTTCAGTCTCTTGATCTGAACGCTGCAAGGACTAAAAGGTGGTACGTAAGCTATGATACCGGTGCTGTTCCTACCAATTTCCATTATTTGGCTGGTGGTTACAATACAGGTAACAACACTTTCGGCCAGACTAATATTTCTGTGAATTTACCTTCTTCGGTAAACAACCAGTCTCATAAAGTATGGATCAGGGTGTCAGCTTTCTTCCCTGCTTCAGGTACATTGATCTACCCAACTGTTGCGATAGATGATGTTATGATGACATGGATAGGTAAGCCTCCTGTTACCATTACTTACGATTCTACAAACATTCCTTGCTTTGGTGGCCTTACAGGTTCATATAGCAACATAGCTGCTGCTGGTGGTAATCCTCCTTACACTTATGCAGTGGATAGCGTGTTCCCTAACCCTCCGGTATTCTCTACAACTAATACTTATACAGGTCTTGCTGCCGGCAACCACACCATCATGGTGAAGGACAACGACGGTACTGTAACTTATTTCGCACGCACACTTACTCAGCCTGCTACTGCAGTTGCTATAGGTGCTTACGAATCTAAAATGGTAACATGCGCCGGTGGCAGCAATGGTTACGGCGTAGCTTTCGCCCTTAACGGTACACCTCCATACCAGTACAGCTGGGATCTGGGCCCTTATGGTTCATTCAAAACCGGACAGGATTCTGTTTATAACTTAGCTGCTGGCAATCACGTAGTTGGTGTTCGCGATACGAATGGCTGTCTTGAAGCAGTGAATTTTGATATCCACGAACCAGATAGCATCCGCACTTATGTATGGTATACTAACGACAATGATTGCTATGGTGATTCAACAGGCGATATTTACCTCGATGGTGCCAATGGTGGCTGGGGTGGCTATACTTACGTATGGAACACAACTCCTCCTGATACAAACTGGTATCTCAACAACCTGGCTAGCGGCGTTTACAATGTAACTACTTATGATGACAGCGGTTGCCACACCAGCATGGACGTTGAGATCATGTCACCTCCACAGATCGTTATCACTGAGAACATCACTGACGACCTCGGCAATTGCACAGGTAGCGTTACAGTTAATGTTACAGGTGGCGTTCCTGATTACTACTACGATTGGAGCACCGGCCTGAGCGGTAATTTCGTTCAGACTATCTCTAACCTTTGCGATGGCCAGACTTACTACCTGATGTTAACTGATGATAATGGTTGTGTTATTTATGACACCATCACCATACATGGTCCTACATCTGTAGCTAATGTTGCTCCTGTAGAAGTTAAGCTGTATCCTAACCCGGTAACTAACGTCCTGAACATTGAAGCTGCTGAAGCAGTTAATGTAAGGATCGAAGATCTTACAGGCAGGGTTGTGGTAAATGCTGAGAATGCAAAACAAATACCAATGGGTAACATAGCAAACGGTGTTTACATCGTAACCATTATGGATGCTAAGAACAACCTCATAGGTACTAAGAAAATAGTTAAGCAATAATTAGCTAAACGATAATTTAAAAGAGTCCCCCGGCTAAACCGGGGGACTCTTTTTTTTATACCATTTTGGGGCAATAGCTTTAGCATCGGGCATCAAAACCAGATCGTTTTATCAACGATATTCAGGGTTGATCGTCCTGGTACAGGCAGGAAGATTGAGCGGACATAGGAGACACACTTTCACCGGCTGCGATGTAATAAATACTGTTGATAATTCGGATGGCGAATTGTAGTAATGAAATGGCTTATTTCACTAATTTATTCTCCAGTTCCAGCACTATTGTTTCGCTCACTTTCAGGTTGTATGCTGCTGTGTAGAAGGCTATCAAGGCCTGTATATAGCTATTCTCTGCCTCACGCACCTCAAGCGTGGTACCTACACCTACTCTAAAACGTGCTTCCTGCACGTCAACATTTTCCTTTGCGTATTTGATGTTGTCAAATTGAAGCTTATAAGAGGCAACATACAGCTCGTAATCACGCCATGCTGTACGATAATGATTATTAATTATCGACTGTTGCTTTTCGTATAGCAGCTCATCGCGCATTGTTTGCAGCGCAGCTACTTTTATCTGCCTGTTGATATTGCCACCGTTAAAAATAGGTATGTTCAAACTTGCGGTGCCCGATGGTCCGTAGCTTCTGCCCGACAGTAAAAAACCGGTAGCGCTCCTTGTATAATTATAATAATAACCCCCGTTAATACCCAGTGTTGGCAGGCGGTAGCTGCGCGCTACTCCTTCATTTAATTTCGACGCAGCAGCGCTGTGTTTATAAATGCTAACGGAAAGGTTCACATCTTGCAGCAGCTGTCTATCTATAGGCTGCAGGCTTGTGTTGAGCTCCAGGTTGTCATCCAGCACATAGGTATTGCTTAGATCCGTACCCATCAATACATTCAGCGAATCAAATGATTGGGTGATATTTGCCTCCTGGGCAAGCGAGTCCGAGCGGCGGGCATTATGGTCCACAGTCGCCTGCAGGAAATCGGTCTTCGGCGACGCACCGGTTTCAAATTTCAGCCGGGACAGATCCATGCGGAGCTGTGATAATGCAAGCGCTGTGTCAACAGCGACCAATTGCTTTTGCTGCCAAACCACCTGGGCGTACACCTGTATAGTGCGCGACACGGTCGCCTGTAATTGCAGCCTGAATTGCTCACTGCCTATCAGTTCTTGTATATCCAGTTGTTTTTTTACAATGAACATTCTGCCGCCGTCAAACAGGGTCCAGCCCAAAGTAGCCCCAAGGCTGTAGTTATAAGTCTCTGCTGATGGATTATCCTGCGTACCACCGGTAGCAAGCTGGTTGTGTGTGTTATAGGCGCTGCCGCCAAGGCTGCCGCTAAAGCCAATATTGGGGAGCATCCCGGCATTGCCCGGAGTATTGTTTGTCGCAGCCTGTTTCGCGGCAGCATCTGCTATGCGTACGTCAAAATTGTACTGGAGGGCACGGTTAATTGCATCCTGCAGCGTGAGGCGCTCCTGTGCAGCCGCTATGCTGCAACTGAACGATAATAATATGGTTAATCGTTTAATCATCTATTCATCCAGTTTTGCTATTGCAGAAGGGACCACATCCTTTCTGCGCGACAGGTAAGTATATATAACAGGCACAATAAACAATGAAAGTATCAGCGAAAATAATACACCCCCAACTATTACAATACCCAATGGCATACGGCTCGTGGAAGCTGCACCTATCGATAGCGCAAGTGGCAGGGCGCCAAATATCATAGCAAGACTGGTCATAAGAATGGGGCGTAAACGCATGGAGGCAGCATGTATCGCAGCGTCAGCTTTTGCCATGCCTTTATCACGCGTATGGTTGGCAAATTCCACGATGAGGATACCATTCTTTGTAACAAGGCCTATAAGCATGATCATGCCTATCTGCGAGAATATATTAAGCGTTTGTCCGAACATCCATAACGACAACACAGCACCTGCAATAGCAAGTGGCACCGTAAGCATAATGATGAATGGGTCAATAAAGCTCTCGAACTGTGCCGCCAATATCAGGTAGATGAGCACCAGCGCCAGTATAAAGGCGAAGGAAGTATTTGACGCGCTTTCAGCATAGTCAAGCGAGGAACCGGAAAGGGCCGAAGAAAAGGTTTCATCTATCTTTTTCTCTTTCACCATTTCATCAAATATGGCCTGCATAGCTGCTATGCCATCTCCTATGGTTTTGCCGGGGGCAAGGTTTGCTGATATGGTGGCCGATTTGTAGCGGTTATAGTGATATATCTGCGATGGGCTGGTTGTTTCTTTTATGTCCACCAGGTTATCCAGTGATATCTGCTCACCACTCGCAGTACGAACATAAAAACTGTTCAGGTCCACGGGTGTTTCCCGGTTTGCGCGGTATACCTGCCCTATTACCTGGTATTGTTTACCATTCATGGTAAAATAACCAAGGCGGCTGTTACTCAGTGCCAGTTGTAATGACTGTGAGACATCGCCTACCGAAACACCCATCTGCGATGCTTTGTCCCGGTCCACTGTTATAGAAAGCTGTGGCGTATTGAATTTCAGGTCCACGTCCACGCCCTGGAAGACCGGGCTGTTATTTGCCCTGTCCAGAAAATCCGGAAGCACTTTCCCGAGCTTTTCGAAATTGATGTTTTGCAACACATACACTATAGGGAACTGGCTGCCACCGCGCTTTACCGATATTGTCTGCTCCTGTATGGCAAAGGCCTTACCAAAATTCAGTTTCTGAAAATTCTTGTTCACCATTTTGGCTATATCGGCCTGGCTGCGCTTCCGTTTGTCAGGTTCTGTTAGCCTTACAAAGCCGCGCCCTGTATTCACTGCACCGGAACCTGCAAAACCGGGTGCAGTTATGGATAGAACTACTTCTTTCTCCGGTATGCTATCTATCAGCATCTGGCTCACCTTGTCCATGTAGTTCTCCATAGCATCGTAAGAGGTGCCCTCCGGTGCCACGGTGGAAAAAGAAATGCGACTCCTGTCTTCCAGGGGCGCCAGCTCACTTTGCAAACCCCGCCCTATTAGAAATATGATCAGGAAACAAACCCCGATACCCGCGAGGGCCATCCACCTGCGGCCCATTACCCATGTAAGCGCTCTTTTATAATTGCGTTCCAGGCCCTCAAAGAAGGGCTCCGTTCTTACATAAAATCGTGAGCGTTTGTGCACATCCCTGGTCAGCATCACATTAAGTACAGGTGTAAGGGTAAGCGATACAAAAGCCGAGATGAGCACTGCGCCCGCCACTACAATACCAAACTCACGGAACAAACGCCCGGTAAAACCCTGGAGGAAAACGATAGGCAGGAATACAACTGCCAGCGTAATGGAAGTAGAGATGACGGCAAAGTATATCTCCTCGCTGCCCTCCTTCGCCGCGCGGTGCTTCTCCATACCTGCTTCCAGTTTCTTAAATATATTTTCCGTGACCACGATACCATCATCCACTACAAGGCCGGTAGCCAACACTATTGCCAGCAGCGTAAGTATGTTTATCGTGAAGCCCATGATGTACATGATAAAGAAGGCACCTATCAGGCTCACAGGTATATCTATCAGTGGGCGTATAGCTATCAGCCAGTCGCGGAAGAAGAGGTATATGATAATGATCACCAGGCCAAAGGCGATCATCAAAGTTTCTTCAACTTCCGTTATCGATTTCTTAATGAATGTGGTATAGTCAACTGCAATATTTAGCTTAATGTCCTTGGGTACATCTTTCTTTATCTGCTCCAGGCGTTTGTAAAATTCATCAGCGATGGCTACGTAATTGGCGCCCGGCTGGGGCACCAGGGCAAGAGCTATCATAACTGTACCACTTTCTTTTAGTAGGGTCTCTTCATTCTCAGGCCCCAGCAGTGCTTCCCCTACATCCCGCAGGTGTATATCAGTACTGTCTACATTTTTAATGATCAGGTTGTTAAAATCATCTTCTGTGTATAGGCGCCCAAAGGTGCGTATGGTCAGGTCGGTGCGGTAGCCGCTTAGCTTTCCCGAGGGTAGCTCCACATTTTGCTTATTCAGCGCAGCCTGTATATCCTGGAAAGTGATATTATAACCCGCCATCCTTACAGGGTCCAGCCAGAGACGCATAGCATATCGTCTTTGTCCCCATATTTGTATACTACTCACCCCGGGTATAGTTTGCAGGCGCTCTTGCAGCACATTTTCCCCGTAATCCGATAACTGTAGCGCGTTGCGGGTATCGCTCTGCACCGTCATCGAGATAATGGCTGTAGAGTTCGCATCTGCTTTGGTCACCACCGGGGGGGCATCTATATCCTGGGGCAGGTTGCGCACCGCTTGCGATACCTTATCACGCACGTCATTGGCTGCGGCTTCCAGGTCGGTACTGAGGTCAAACTCAACAGTTATATTGCTGGTACCTAAAGAACTGGAGGAAGATATATTCTTAATGCCGGCTATGCCGTTGATGGATTTCTCCAGCGGTTCCGTTATCTGCGATTCAATTACATCGGGGTTGGCACCGGCATACGAAGTACGCACACTGATAATGGGCGGATCTATTGAAGGATAATCCCTTACGCCGAGAAATTTAAAACCTATCACCCCGAATACGACAATAATAATGCTTAGCACTATGGCCATCACGGGGCGCCGGAGCGAAATGGAGGGGAGACTCATTCAGTTTCTTTTCGTAGCGTGCAGTCAAATATAACGATATATACTTCTGAAATGGCCTGCAATACTCTGTAAAAATGCACCGAAACGGTAACTCTTTACTAATGAGAGACATACCAAAACAAGATCGAAATCTATTTTCTATGGCACTATTTTATTTAATTATGACTCAATTACCTATTTGGGGTTTAAACGCTGTACTTTTATCTTTGAAATTCTAAACAAACTAAACATAAATAATTATGCCACATTCACTTCCTCCTCTGGATTACGCATTTGATGCACTGGAGCCACATATTGACGCACAAACTATGCAGATACACCATGATAAGCACCACCAGGCTTACGTGGATAACCTTAATAAAGCCCTTGCCGGTACAGATGGCGAAGGCAAGACCCTTGAAGAACTGATGGCCAATATCTCAGCCTTCCCGATGGCAGTGCGTAATAACGGTGGTGGCCACTACAACCATACACTGTTCTGGACTGTACTGAGCCCCAATGGCGGGGGCGCTCCTACAGGTGACCTTGCTACTGCTATCAATGATGCCTTCGGCTCGTTTGATACGCTGAAAGAGAAGATGAACACTGCAGGCGCCACCCGCTTTGGTAGCGGCTGGGCATGGCTTATAGTAAAGGATGGCAAACTGGAAGTATGCTCTACTCCTAACCAGGATAATCCCTTGATGGATATATCTGATATCCAGGGTCACCCCATACTGGGCATTGATGTTTGGGAACATGCTTATTACCTTAAGTATCAGAACAAGCGCCCCGATTATCTTAGTGCCATATGGAACGTGATCAACTGGGATGAGGTTTCAAGGCGTTATAAAGCGGCACTCTAAGTAGCCAAACCGATATTTTTTTGCACCCCCGCTTATTGCGGGGGTTTTTATTTGGGCAATAATATTTAAATGCGGTCGTTTATTTGAAAATACCTCTTTATGAAAAACGTACTGCTTATCTCTTTGCTGCTCAGCAGCACTACACCTTCTTTATATGCACAGGAAGCTGCTGTAAAGTATAATGAACTGGGCCTGGCCGGCGAAACGAACATTACCGGCAATTTAAACGGCCAAACATCTTTGGCGGCATTGCAATTCAAGCATTTTGGCAAGAAGAACATTGGCTACCGCCTGTTCGCCGGCTTCGGGGAAGTGCAGAATGCCAATTTCAACAGTATCTACTCGGTATCAGGTGATACCACTATAGAGCGACGCGCTTCGCTAAAGGTGTCAATGCCTATGGTGGGGGCGGGAATTGAAGGCCAGCACCCATTGTACAAGCACGTGTACATGTTTGCCGCTTTTGAAGTAAAAGCGGGTTATGGCAAAGGCCATATTGACACCAGCATTACAGAACACTATCCCGACAACATCATTACATCTTCGCCGGGCTATGCAGAATACGGAACTGCCCGTAGGGGGCCAGGCGCCAATATGTTCTTCATGGCCTTTAGTCCTTCGGTGGGTATTAAAGTGCCGTTAAAGAGAATTACATTCGGTATGGAATTCTCGAACCCTGCAACCTATAGTAATACCAACAAGCCCGGTGGCAGCAGCTTTGATTTTGATGCGGGCAATATCAACCAGCGTTTCTTTATCTGCTACCGGTTTTAAGAGGCCGCGAGATCTGCCAGCATAGCCTTTGCCTGCGCGTTTGCCGGATGTTTTACCAGCAAATGCTGCAGGCATTTTTTAGCACGGTCGTTTTGCAGGTTATTGTGGTAATAGACGGCGAGGTTTATTAAGTTCTGCTCATAGTCGGGGTCAAGGTCGTTGGCATGTATGAGATGGTCATAGGCCATTACTTTGTTGCCCTGCTGCATATACAGGAAACCTATGTTGGTATTGGCACTTACATGATCGGGGTTCTCGGTCAAGATAAAGTCAAACACCTTTTTTGCTTCATCAAGCCTCTTAAGCGCCAGCAGGCAGGTGCCGTACTTGTTCTGGAAGTCGAGCGAGTATTTCCATATTTCGGTGGAGCGTTTGTACCATGGCAGGGCCTTATCGAATTGGCCAAGGCTAAAGTATGCTTCACCCGCACGGTATGCAGCCCATGCATCGTTTATACTAGCCGGTTGTAGCTGATCGGCATAGCCGGTCACCTTTGCAAAATCTTTGAGCAGGTAGTAGGCACGTATGTAATCACGGTTCTGCTTTTGTTTGGCCTCAGCATCACTTTGCTTATTAAGATAAAATATTGCCGAATCGAGCAAGCCTTTGTTTTGATTGTAGCGTTCGTAGAACTCCATGTAGCCCCTTGCAATCGTGATGGCGTCTACCTTATCATTGTTGAAGCACTTCAGACCAAGGAAGGCGGTGATCTTTTTCTCTGCGGTATCATTCAGGGGACGCTTGCGGATGTAATGGTCTGTTACAGCAACGTGCGGAATGTCTATGCTGCCATTGTGCGGCATATGGCAGGTAACGCAGTCGTTATTTTTCTTCGCCCTTACTTCTGGCTTTTCCGTGCATTGCTTTTGTCCATTCGCTGTACCATGACAGCTTTGGCAGGCAGTGAGGTATTGCGCCCTTGGTGTGAACTTAACGCTTACGTGCGGGTTGTGGCAAGTAATGCAACTCATCTTTCCTGATTGAACGTAACACTCACTCTTCTTCATGCGCTCCACATGCGAGGCCATGATCATTTTATCACGAGCGCCCTCGTATTCAGGCATAAAGACATTCATCACTTCGGAGAGGTGCATGCCGGGGCGGAAAGAGAAAAAATTCTTGCCATCGTTCAGCACTGCTATACCCTGCAGGTGGCAGCGCTGGCAAACATTGTTCTGCAATTCTGTCGACAACCTGCGGGGATTGACAATTGTATAGTCGGGGCCTTTGGAAGTATCCACAATATCGCCGGCCTGCTTTGCGGCTACGTGCAGGCTGCCGGGGCCGTGGCAGCGCTCGCAGTCAATGCCTGTCTTTACGCTCACATATTTGTTCTGGCTATTGTCTACAAAGTCGGGGTAACCGTTATGGCAGCTCATACACTCTATCTCTATCATCCGCGTGAAGCGGCTGCTCTCCCCTTTCTCGAAACCGGGTGCAAGGTCCCATTGTTTCTTTTGAGTGTAAAAGGTGATGGGTGCCTGGTAGAAATAGCCATTCTTATTGAAGATATGCGAATTGGTATGCTGCCCCGAGCCTACTATATAGTCTATCTTCTGGATGCGCTTGTGTACGGTATCATTGCCTTCGGTACGGAACTCAATTACATACAGGGAGTCGTTCTGCCAGTAGGGTTTATAATAATAATCGAGGTCTTTATCATACACCAAAGCGTGTGCGGGAGAAAAGTCCGCCGCAGACTTTTGCTTTGTAGCATGATCGAAGGACTGGCCCATACCTGTTTGGGAAAAGGTCTGGTACACACTTTCGTGGCAGGTGCGGCAGGTTTGCATGCCTACGTAATGGGCGCTGCTATCGTAGACGCTCTTCCATGGGGAGCCGGCTTGTTCCTCCTCCTTATCCTGCTTCGGGCTATTGCAATAGAAGGCCGGCAGGGTGATGGCTACCAGTACCAGTGAAAGCAATATGTTGCGCAGGAAGCGGGGGGACATTTTCTAAAATTAAGTCAAAAGTAAAAAGTGAAAAGCTAAAAGTGGGTTTGGGGGGAGATTTCCGGTTTCCGGTTCAATTTCCGTTTCCGGTTTTTGGTGGGGTGTTCAGCGGAAAGACTTGTCGGCATTGCCATATGGCGTTTTCGTATCATTTCTGGTTTTTTCCGGTTGACCTCACCCCTAACCCCTCTCCATAAATGGAGAGGGGGAATTGCTATTTCATTATGCCCGATCGGGCATGGAAATAAAAATCGGGCATTTTTATTTTGCAAAGTGTTGAAAATGAAATATTTGATGATTTCCGGGGTGCCCGATTTGTGCCCGATGTCGGGCATTTTGTAATCGGCGAAGTGTGAACGTTCATATTGATATGGTTTAAATGTTGTCAAAGAACTTAAGGGTTGCATTTAGCTTTCTCCAGCGCGAGCTGACCACCCCGGCCTAGGGCCACCTCCCGCTGAAGCGCGGGACGGGCTCTCCTAAAAACAGGAGGGGAGCTGAACTTTCACAAAGGTCGGATGGGATATTGAGACTGGAAAATAAAAGTTTTATGATACCCTTCTGAAAGGGTACCATAACCTTTTGAAGGGGTATCATGCTTTTTTCTTTTCATGGCCAGTATCTTGTATGGCAATTGATATCATATGCAAAATCTAAAACTAAAAGCAGGAAGATTGATGATAATATTGGGCCTCTCTCTGGCTTTGGGATGTAATACAAACGAAGAAAAGAAGATAACTAAAAGCATGAATGATGTTGCTAGCGAAAAGGAGGAACTTGATTGCAAAAAAAGCATTGTTGAAAAAGGCGACACAAACTGTTATCAAACCTTAAGGGTTCTTTATATGGAACGCCCGCTGGACGGCCTGCTCTTTTGGTCATTATTGATGGCAAATAAATATGATTATCCGCAAGCTTATTATGACGTCTACTACATATTGCTAGAATCGAATGGGAAAGACATATATGACGTAACCTCTTTGGATGATAAGACAAGAAAAATCGCTATAGAATATCTAGCTATAGCAGCTGAAAAAAGACAGTTTGCGGCTATAGAAATTATGGATAGCCTTGGTAAAGAAAAGCAAAATATCCGACAGCATTAGTCGTTACTTTTCGACAGCGATGATGTTCAACCCCTTCGGGGTTGCGTGTACTATGTATTTTATTTCCCCGGATTGCATCCGGGGCTATTCATGCTAAAGCCCTCCGGGCTTTGCTAAGGGTCACGGTCAATAGGTTGTTCATTCTGATGAAGAAAAATAAATACCTTAGCGATATGCACCCAGCCTGTAAAATCATACTCATCTGCATTTTTCATCTCTTTTTTTGTGCCGGGGCTGTGGCAAAGGTGAATGATGGATCGCCGGAGATCCCGTTTGGTTTGTACCAGGATTCTGTAAGGGCTATTCTCGCCCGACAAAATGCTGAGATGAGCTTTCAAACGAATGGATATTATGACCAGCTGTACATAAACTATAAGAACTACCAACACGCAGGCAATTCATGTGGTTTGTTCCTGACCTTTTATAAGAACAAGCTGGGGAAATATGTGATAGCAGACTATCGCGGTACAAAAAGCCGCTTTAAGCAATTGGAAAAAACAATAACAGCGAAATACGGGCATGCCATTATTAATACCAATAAAGGCGGCCGCAGTACGCGCACATGGATATTGAAAGCAGGTGAAATGCCCAGCCAGTTAAAACAAATAACCATTGAGCTGGTAAAGGACGAGCATGGTGAAATGGAGCTGCTGGAGGAGTATGTGAGTGAAGAGGAATTTGATTGGGAACAAAAAAATCCGCAGCAATAAGCGAGGATGTTCAACCCTTTCGGGGTTGCGTGTAATATGAATAGCCCGGGATTGCATCCGGGGCTATTCATATTAAAGCCCTTCGGGCTTTTCCTGCAAGAGAAGTATATTTCGTCTCATACAGGGCTTTGTATTTTGTTCTTTAATTTTCTACCGATATTTCGTTCCGAACGGAACTTAGCATTTTATTCAGGCCAGCTTCAGCTCTCTGATGCCCTTGAGTCCTCTATCGAGAGACTAAAGGAGTAAATACGACCCACCGGCTTCCCGAAGCGTGAATTATATTTCGTCCCATACGGGACTTTCGTCTTTTTTGCTTTTTTCATTTCTACCGATATTTCGTTCCTAAGGGAACTGAATACAGGCCAGGCATAAGCCGTCTGACCGCTTTAAGCGGTGCTGACGGCTTGCTAATTAAATATAGCCAAGGTATAATTATTCTTGCCTTTTTGCACCAGCATGTAGCGGCCATTGAGCAGGTGCTCGCTGGTTAGCTTATGGTCTATGCCGGGTACTTTTTCTTTGTTGATGCTTACACCCCCGTTCTGCACCATCTTCCTTGCTTCGCCTTTTGAGGGAAACACTCCGCTTTCTGCAAGGAAGGTAAGGAGGTCGAGTCCATCGCCCAGTGCGTCTTTTGCACCTGTTACCTGCGGCACGCCGTCCATCACTTCAAGCAGCTGCTTTTCGTTGAGTGAACGAAGGCCTTCCACAGTACTCTGGCCGAATAGTATCTCGGATGCCTTTTGCGCAAATTCAAGATCTTCCTTACTATGCACTAAAATGGTCATCTCTTCTGCAAGGGCCTTCTGCAGCTTGCGCTGGTGCGGCGCTGTGCGATGCTCTTCGATAAGCGCCTTAATTTCTTCGACAGGGCGGAATGAAAAATACATGGATAGCTTTTCCGCATCTTCGTCGGGCAGCTTAAGCCAGTACTGGTAAAACTGGTAGGGAGAGGTGCGGTCAGGATCTAGCCATATGGTACCACTTTCCGTTTTGCCGAATTTACCGCCATCGCTTTTTGTGATGAGCTTGCAGGTAAAGGCAAATGCATCATCGCCACCTTTGCGGCGTATCAGCTCAGTACCTGTTACTATATTACCCCATTGGTCGGCACCGCCCATTTGCAGTTTAACCTTATTATGGGTATTGAGATAATAAAAATCGTAGCCCTGTATGAGCTGGTAAGTAAACTCTGTAAACGACAGGCCTGTTTCCAGGCGCTTCTGTACGGAGTCTTTCGACATCATGTAATTCACGGTGATATGCTTACCTACATCGCGTATAAAATCGAGGAAACGGAAATCTTTGAACCAGTCGTAGTTATTTACCATCACCGCAGCATTGGGTTTCGACTCATCGAAGTCGAGGAACTTCTCCAGTTGCTTGCGCTGGCCATCACAGTTCTTCTGAATTGTCTCCATATCCAACAGGTTACGCTCCGCGGATTTACCCGAGGGATCGCCTATCATTCCTGTAGCTCCGCCAACCAGGGCATAAGGCTTATGACCGGCACGCTGCAGGCGCATCAGCAAGGTTATTGGCATCATGCTGCCTACATGCAGGCTATCGGCAGTGGGATCGAAGCCGACATAGCCCGAGGTCATCTCTTTCAATAATTGCTCTTCAGTACCCGGCATTATGTCCTGGATGAGGTTGCGGGCCTGTAAATCTGCTATCAGGTTCATTTGCGGCAAAAATAGTTGATTAGTTGATTAGTTCATTAGTTGACTAGTTTCTGGAAATATTATAAAATATTCTCGTTATTGGTAATAGAGGCTTAAAGCAGGGCTTCGGGGATAATGTATTAACTTTATAAGCTATTGGCAATATGCAAAAAATGAGCAAAAGCATTACCCCCTTGTTGTGCTTCCTTTTATTGAGCTGCGGTGCGCTGGCGCAGACGCGTATCTATGTAAATGAGTACCTGAACATCGGCGTGGGTGCAAGGGGCCTGGGTATGGCCGGGGCGCAATCGGCCACTGTGGGCGATGTTACCTCGGGCTACTGGAACCCGGCAGGATTGATGAAGGTGGATAATGACTTCGAGGTAGGCCTGATGCACGCGGAATATTTCTCGGGCAATGCCAAGTATGACTACGGCAGTGCCGCTATGCCGCTTAAAGACAAGAACCACACGGTTGGCATCTCGATACTACGCTTTGCTATAGACGATATACCCAATACCATAGACTATGTGCAGCCCGACGGCTCATTTGACGAAAGCAAACTGAAATCGATGAGCGCGGGCGATTACGCCTTCCTGCTATCTTATGCACAGAGACTAAAAATATTTAAGAACGTGGATATACAGACCAGTATAGGCGCCAATGTGAAGATCATTTACCGTCAACTGGGCTCACTGGCCAATGCATGGGGCGCGGGCGTAGATGTGGGCCTACAGGGTGCATACAAGCAATGGCGTTTCGGACTGATGGCAAAGGACATCACCACTACATACACATCGTGGAGCTTTCACCTGTCCGAGAGCGATAAGATCGTATTCGGGAAAACTGGAAACGAGATCCCTGTAAAATCGTACGAGGTAATGCTGCCGAGGCTGAACTTTGGCTTTGCACGCTACCTGATGGCGCCTGAAAAGAAGATACAGGTAATGGCCGAGCTGGATATTGACATGACCACAGATGGCAAGCGCAATACCCTGATAAGCAGCAAGCCCATAAGCCTGGACCCACACATGGGTGTGGAAGGCTCTTATAAAAATACCGTTTTCCTGCGCCTGGGCGTGGGCAACATACAGCGTGCGCTGGATGACCGGGACACAACCAACAAAAAGAAATTCACCATATACCAGCCAGCAGTAGGCCTTGGGTTAAAGATAAAGGGCCTGATGGTCGATTATGCTTTCACCAGCCTGCAGACGCAGGCCAACCCGCTTTATACACACATCATTTCACTGCGACTGGATGTAAACAAGAAACAGACCAAACAAATTAAAGCACAAAGTGCAGCAGAATATACAGAACCAGGAGAGCGGAGACATAAGGACAAGGCCAGCAAAACAAAAAAAGTAAAAACCGAAAAAAGTAAATAACAGTCCGTACGATATCAATGCATAGAATACTACGTACCATATCTTTCCTACCGATACTACTGCTGTGCTGTACCAGCGCAAAGGCGCAGCTATATGGCAATGAGTGGATAGACTACAATAAGACCTATTACAAATTCAAGGTGGGCAAAGAAAGCATATACCGCATACCCAAAGCTGCGCTGGACGCAGCCGGCATACCGGCAACGCTTAACGGAAGCCAGTTCATCATGTACCGTGACGGGCAGGAGATACCACTGTACACTTCTACAACGGGCGCATTCAGCAGCACAGACTATATAGAGTTCTACGGACTGAAGGCTGATGGTAAGCTGGACAAGACACTATACAACGATACATCCTGGCAATCGGACCCGGGCTCGAGCCTCTTCTCGGATACGGCTTGTTACTATCTCAGTTACGACAACCTGGCGGGCCACCTGCGTTACCTGCAAAACACGAACAGCATACCGGCCACCCCGCCAAGCCCGGAAGGCATCTGCACTGCCACCTCCGTGCTGCATTACAAAGACCATTTCATGTCCGGCAGGACCTACTCATCGGAGGACCAGTTCTTCTCCTCCCAATTTGATGTGACGGAAGGCTTTGTATACGAAGACGGCACCAACCTCAATTTTGCCTCAGGAGCTTATATAAGTGCGCCGAATGTTGTTGCCAGCGGCAATGCGAGATTCCGCTGCAATATACTTATCGTGAACAAGGCTGTAACCGGCAATCCCGTAAATTTTAAAATAGCATTGAATAACCTGGATATAGCTGACTCCACCATAAGCCTTGCTACTATTTCGGGCGTTGTAAAAAAATTCGATCTTTCGATACCTGCAGCGATGCTGGCCCTGGACAACAATATCATGTTTACCCCCAGCCTTGCTAATGCAAGCGGGCTGAACCAATACGGCTGCACTTTCGTTGAATTAAAATACCCTCATGACTATAATATGAGCGGGCATGACTATTTCAGCTTCAGCCTTGGCGCAAATACAAACAACCAATACCTGGAGTTCACTAATTTTAACTACGGCGGCAACCCGCCGCGCCTGTACGACCTGAGCAACAAAAAATGGTATACAGGCAATATTGATTCGCCGGGCATCGTAAAATTTTACCTTGATCCTTCTTTTATTGACCGCGACCTGGTGCTGTACGCATCCACAAGTGCCAACATCAGTAACATATCGCCTGTAAAAACGATCCAGTTCACCAATTACAGTATAGCGGCCAACCAGGCAAACTACCTGATCATTACGCACAAAGGCCTTACAGACTATAACGGACATAATTATGTACAGGATTACAAAGACTATCGCAGCTCTGCAAGCGGCGGTGCTTATACAGTAGCGGTAGCCGATGTTACCAACCTGTATGATGAATTTGCTTATGGCATCGACATACACCCGCTGGCGATAAAGAACTTCCTGCGGTATGCATATGACAACTGGACGCTGAAGCCAAAACATGTGTTGCTTGCGGGCCGGGGTATATTATACAACAAATACAAAGCTTACCTGCAAAGCCCCAACACTTACCCCTTCCCCATAGTGCCTACGTATGGCAATCCGGGATCGGACGTGGACTTTGTGAACTTTGGCAGCGATTACAAGCAAAAGATGAGCATCGGCAGGATATCCGTATGGAACGGGCTGGAAATAGGCACTTACCTGGAGAAAGTAAAAGCCTACGAGACAGCAATAAAACCTGCTATCCAGCCAATAGCCTCAACTGAAATGTGGAAGAAGAACGTGCTGCATATAGCGGGCGGCAGCGATATAAGCCTGCAAACAATACTGCTGAGCACACTTAACAGCGGCGCGGCACTGATACAAAGGCCATATGCAGGCGATGTTGTAACCACAGTGGCAAAAAACACCAGCAGCCCGATAGATGCTGCAGGCAGCGTCTTTGTGGATTCAATGATAAACAGCGGTATCGGTTTACTTACTTTTCACGGGCATGCCTCATCGGGTAATTTTGATTTTAACCTCAATAACCCGGAGCAATATCATAACAGCCCCCGCCTGCCTATATTCACCGCCCTTGGCTGTGATGTGTCACAGATATATGAGCTTAGCAGCCAGCGCACCATCAGCGAGCGCTATATAAACGCGCCAAACGGCGGATCGATAGTCATGATAGCGCAGGATAACCTGGGCTATACCAATTTTCATGCTACCTACATCCGGCCTTTCTACGCAGCGATAGCCAGCCTGGACTATAACGGAAGCATTGGCACGCAGTATAAAATGGCGTATGACAGTGTGCTGAATGTGTATAACATGGTACACAATAGCAACAACTTTAATTTTGCCGAACTGGAGAGCATCATACTCCAGGGCGACCCCGCGATAAGCCCCTTCTCGACCCCGAAACCCGATTATCATATCTCCGACAGCAGCATCTCGTCAATACCTTACAATGTAAGCACAGCTTTGGATTCCTTTAAGCTGAAAATAATTTGCTACAACCTTGCAAAGGCAATAAACGATACGGTAAAAGTTTCGGTAGAGCATATCAATCCCGCGGGGATCAGCAGTACCATTGGCACCTTCAATGTTATTAACTTGTATAATACCGATACACTTTATGTAAGTGTGCCCGTAAACCAGCTAAGCGACCTGGGGCTAAACAGGTATAAAGTGACCATAGACCCCGACAATTTTGTGGACGAGATGAGCGAGACAAACAACCAGGGCAATTTTACTTTGTTCATTTACTCTAATAACCTTATCCCGGTTTACCCACAGGAGTTCAGCATAGTAGGGCAGCAAGGCATTACCTTAAAGGCTACCACGCTTAATTCATTCCGTACTACAGGCCGCTACCGGATGGAAATAGACACAACTGAATTGTTTAACAGCCCGCTGAAACAGCAAACTGTTCTTACAGGCCCGGCCGGGGTTATTAAATGGACACCCACACTTACGTATTCCGATTCGACGGTTTATTACTGGCGTACGTCTTTCGACAGCCTTGTAAACGGTAACTACTCATGGACGAACAGCTCCTTCATATACATACCCCAAAAGAACGGCTGGAACCAGTCGCATTATTATCAATACCTGAAGGACAGTTTTACTACCTTGAATCTCAACACTGGACGGGCATTTAATTACCCGCTGGTAACCAATGCGGTAATAGCCCGAAATGCGATGCTTAGCGCAGACCCCGACTGGCCATTCACAGCATCGGACTGCAACGTGCTGGTGAATGATATAGAAGTGCAAAAATCAGGCTGCAGCCCATTTGTAGGCACACTACAGGTTATGGTGTTCGACTCATCGGACGCACAATTATGGGTGAACCCGCCAGCTGGGCAAAGTGGTGCATACGGGCATTGTTTGTCAAGGGACGTAGTGGCTTTTGAATTTCCTTTGAATACAACTGCTTCGAGAAACAACATACGCCACTTCCTGGATAGCATACCGAACAATGACTATGTGCTGCTGCGCAATTTTATTTTATCCGAGCCGTCCAACCAGTTCCAGGCTGCTTATGTAGATGCATGGAAAGCGGACACAGCAGTTAACGGCCCCGGCCAATCTCTATATCATACACTGAAGAACATGGGCTTTAATATGATAGACTCCTTTAACAAAAAAAGAGTGTTCATACTGATGCGCAAAAAAGGGAACAGCAATTTTCCTGTTTATCAAAAATTTTCGGCGGATACCAGTGATAAGATCGAACTGGATATTAATATCCAGACGCTACGCTACAGCGGTACACTTGCAAGCCGCACGATAGGCCCTGCAAAAGCATGGACGCAACTTAAGTGGAGGACGCATGCAACAGATAATTTTCCGCAGAACGATAGCTCTTACCTGCGTGTAAGCGGAATAAGCAATACCGGCAACAGCACGCCGCTCTTTACTACCGCCAACCGGGATACGAGTATAGCGGGCATTAATGCCGCATTATACCCAAACCTTAAGCTGGAGTGGTTCAACATTGATACCAATACGCATACAGCACCGCAACTGGATTACTGGCGCATCTATTATGTGCCGGTACCTGAAGCAGCCCTTAACCCTGCTGCGTACTATAGCTTTAAAGACACCGTGCAGGTGGGGCAGCAAGCTGATTTTTCGGTAACTATCGAAGAGCTTTCGGGACAGCCTATGGATAGCATGCTGGTACGTTACAGGCTTATAGATGCCAACGGCAACTCGCACCTGCTTGCCGATAAGAAGTATAAAAAACTATCGGGCAATGATACCCTGCATGCCTCGCTGTCATTTAACCCCGGATCTTATCCCGGTATTGATGTATTGTTTGTAGAGGCTAATCCTGATAATAACCAGCCTGAGCAGTATCACCCGAACAATTTGGGATACATCACGTTCGCAGTGAACAGGGATGAGCTCAATCCTTTCCTTGATGTGACGTTCGACGGGGTGCATATACTGGATAAGGACATTGTTTCCGCTAAACCATTCATCAAAATATCGCTGCGCGATGAGAATAAATACCTGGCGCTGGATGATACCAGCCTGCTGAGCCTTTCCATACGTTACCCTGATGATCCGCTCACATCGCGCCGTGCAATTAATTTTGATAACAGTGTCTGCAAATTCATTCCTGCGGCGCTGAATAAAGGCAAGAATGAGGCGGTTATTGAATACAGGCCCAACCTTACCGAGGATGGCATTTATGAACTGTTCCTGAACGGGAAAGATAAAACCGGGAACGTAAGCGGGGCCGATGATTACCGCATCTCCTTCGAGGTAGTGAATAAGCCTAGTATTACCAACATACTCAATTATCCCAACCCCTTCTCTACCTCAACAGCATTCCTGTTTACCCTTACCGGTTCGCAAATCCCTTCACAGCTAAAAATACAGATACTGACTGTGACGGGCAAAGTGGTAAAAGAAGTGACGAAAGGCGAGCTTGGGCCGTTGCATATTGGCCGAAACATCACTGAATATAAATGGGACGGTAAAGACCAATATGGCCAAATGCTAGGGAATGGGGTGTATTTATACCGGGTAGTTACCTCGCTAAATGGAAATAATGTGGAGCACAGGGAGAGCGGTGCGGATAAATTTTTCAAAAACGGCTATGGTAAAATGTATATAATGCGCTGATATTTAAATATATAACATTATAATTAAATAACTTTGTACCTGCTTTGAATTCGTACTGAATAGCATATGTTTTGTTTTTCGAAAATTGTTTTTATCTTTCGGTATTCATCTTTACCTAAATATTAAGGCCTTGAAACGCATTTTATTCTCTTTGGCACTATTGCTCCCTTTCTGTACCATGGCGCAGCAGCACCATGAGATCGGTCTGACCGCAGGGGTGTCTAATTATTACGGGGACCTGCAGAACAAAATATTCGCACCTACCGGCTATAAGGCCATGGGGGGCATTTATTATAAATTTTTTATGAGCCCGCATGTGGGTGTGCGATTTGGCTTTAATTTTACCGAGATCACAGGGGCCGACAGCCTCTCTGACGTGCAGGTGAACAAGTATCGTAATCTTAGCTTTTCCTGCCCGATAGCAGAAGGATATGGCGCGCTGGAAATAAACCTGTTGCCTATTGACATAGACAGGATGAAGGTTACTCCTTATATCTTTGGTGGTATCGGGGTTTTCTATTACGATCCATACACCCTTGGGCTAAAGAATGAAAAGGTTTTTCTTCGTCCGCTTGGTACTGAAGGACAAGGTGTACCTAACTATCCCGACCGTAAAACATACAGCCATTTAAGTGTTGCTTTCCCCTTCGGTGGTGGTCTTAAATTCCTGATAGGCCAGACACTGGTGGTTACCACTGAAATTGGTTTCCGTTATACTAATACTGACTACCTGGATGATGTTAGTAAATCATACGTCAACCTGGACACACTTACCAAGTACAAAGGCAAGCAATCTGCACAGCTATCCTACCGCGGTAATACCGTACAGGGTGCTGATCCTGATTACTATCCTGATTACAAATACCAGCGCGGCGACAGCAAATCGAACGACTGGTACTGGTTTGGTAATGTAGGTATCGCAGTTTACTTCAGGGCATTAGGTAACCGTCGACTTGGATACATACACTGCCCAAGGTTCTTCAAGATCTACCATTAATTTTAGAAATCTATCTTAATATAAATAAAGGCTGCCATGAGGCAGCCTTTATTGTATTGCCTGAGTTGTAATATCTTAAACAGTTCCCAATATGGCGATGCATTCTTCGATGCTTAGCATTTCCTGCTTACCCGTTGCGAAGTTCTTTACACTGATCATATTCTTTTCACGCTCTTCATCGCCGGGCAGCAGTACGTAAGCCATGCTGCGCTTGTTGGCGTATTTCATTTGCTTGTCGAACTTCACAGCATCGGGGTATAGCTCTGCGGCAATGTTTTCTTTACGCAGTGTTTTAAGTATTTGCAGTGCATATTGTTCATTTGCACCGCCAAAGTTTACGAGCATCACGCTGGCACCGGTATTAAGCTGTTTTGGGAAAATATCCAGCTCTTCCATCACATCATATATCCTGTCGATACCGAAGGATACACCAACACCGGAGAGGTCTTTGAGGCCAAACAAACCGGTAAGGTCGTCGTACCTTCCGCCACCGCCTATGCTGCCCATCTGCACGGCACTTGTAGTAACCTCTACTATCACACCTGTATAGTAATTCAATCCACGTGCGAGGCTGATATCTACTTCTACCTTTGAATCCCAGGCATCATCGGCCAGTTCTTTATGGTAGGCCAGTGTTTGCCTCAGTTCATTAATGCCCTGCAAGCCTGTTGTGCTATTTTGCATAATAGTCTCCAGCGCCGCGAGCTTTTCTTCATTATTGCCTGCCACTGCTATTACTTTTTGCACTTGCGCTATGCCTTCATCGTTTATGCCGCGCTGCTGCAATTCTTTAGCTACACCATCCCAGCCAATTTTATCCAGTTTGTCAAGCGCGATGGTTATGTCCATCATTAGCTCTGGCGTGCCGCATAGTTCTGATATGCCGGCGAGCAATTTGCGGCTGTTTATTTTCACAGTCACCTGCGGGACTTTCAATTGATAAAATGCACTTTGGTAAATGCACAACAACTCTGCCTCGTTAATAAGCGAAGTACTGCCCACCACATCTGCATCACACTGCCAGAACTCACGGTAGCGGCCCTTCTGTGGCCTGTCGGCGCGCCATACTGGCTGCATCTGGTAGCGACGGAAGGGGAATGCCAATTCGTTTTGATGCATCACCACGTAGCGTGCAAAAGGTATAGTAAGATCGTAACGCAACGCGCGTTCTGTAACAACTGGTGAAGAATATGGCTTGCTTAAAACTTTATTCCACTCATCGTTCAGCTTGACTTTATCATCTTCTTTCTTTTCGTGCAGGCCGTTGTTCAGTATTTTAAATATCAGGCGGTCACCTTCTTCACCGTATTTGCCGGTAAGGGTTACCAGGTTCTCCATAGCAGGTGTCTCCAGCGGCTGGAAGCCGTACGTCTCAAATATGTTCCTGAGTGTATTAAATATATATTGGCGCTTGCGCACTTCGGCGGGCGAAAAATCTCTTGTTCCTTGTGGTATCGATGGTTTTGACATAATTCTTTACTTGTACTTTTCTATTATGGCCTCGCAGGTCTTATTGATCATATCATAGACTGCATGATAACCCAATTCAGGGCCATACCAGGGATCGGGTACCGAGGCATTGCTGCCCGGCTCAAATTCATTTAAGAACAGGTCCACCCTACTCATATCCGCCCCGGGGCCGGCAATTCTTTTTATCTCCTCACACACATCATCGGACATGGCGTATATCTTGTCATATTTATCGAGGTCGGCAGCGCTGAATTTTTTAGCCTTCTGCTGCGAAATATCCACACCGTTCTTCGCACAAACCTTCTGCGAAAACTTATGCGGGGCTTCCCCAATATGGTAAGACTGGGTACCTGCCGATGACACTGTCCAGTTTAATCCCTTCATTTTTGTCTTATGCCTCAGTATCCCCTCTGCAATGGGCGAACGGCAAATATTGCCGAGGCAAACCATTAATATCCTCATAATTCCTGCACAAAACTATTAAAAAGAGGCCAACCCTATCCAAAAAAATCATAAAGCTTTACGCGTAGTGAATTTATAAGCCCCTAATCACTATTTTTATTGCCCATATGCCAAACAGGCAAGTAAATATACTCAGCATAGCGCCTTATAAGATCCTGCCCCCTACTTCGGGAGGACATCTGGGTATTGTAACGCTACACCATTACCTGGGTAAGCTGTGCCAGGACCACCTGGTGAGTACTGTGGACAATGGACCGGCTGATAACTATGCTTTCGACCTGCATAAAGTATTTCCTGCTGATGCCAAACGCTATATACCCCTGTACAACTATCGCAGCTTACTCAGCATAGCAAAGAAGTATGATGTGAACCATATTTATTGCGATCACCCTTATATGGCGCCTACGGTCATGGCCTTGTCGCGCAAGCTCAAAGTGCCCTGGTACCTGCGCAGCCATAATATAGAGTCCGAGCGCTTCCGCGCTTTCGGCAAGAAGTGGTGGCCTGTCATGCGTTCTTTCGAACGCTTTGCGATGCGCAATGCTAACGGTGTTTTTTTCATTACACCAGAGGAAAAGGAATGGGCCATGCAAAACTTTGGCTTGCATGAGCATAAAAGCTTCGTGATACCTTACGGAACCACACTGGAGCAAGCCCCCAATGGGCATGATGCAGCTAAGCAACAAATAGCCGCAGAAATGGGCCTTGACCCTGCAAAACCATGGCTTTATTTCATCGGCGCACTGGACTATTACCCTAATGAGCAGGCTGTAAGTTTTATACTCGATGAAGTGATACGTCGCCTTAATGAATCGCATACTCAATACGAGATACTAGTAGGCGGCAAGGGCCTTTCGGAAAAGCTGCAGCAGCAAATAAAAGAGACTCCCAATATTACATATACGGGCTTCATACCTGTACTGGATACTTTCTTAAAAGCCTGCGATATAATGCTGAACCCCGTGGTACTGGGCGGCGGTATTAAAACCAAAGCCATAGAGGCACTGGGCTATAATAAAATTGTGGTGAGTACATTCAGCGGAGCTGCAGGTATTTCCCCGCAGGCTTGTGGCAATAATTTGCTGATCTCAGAAGATAAGGACTGGTATGCATTTGTAGCTGATATCAATACGGCGATACTCACCATACCTGACATACCGAAAGCCTTCTACGACAGTTATTATTGGGGCAATATAGCAAAGAAAATACTGGACATCTTTAAGCAACATTAGTCGCATTGTCCCGATTACTTGCCAAGCCTTTTAAGAAATTTTACAAGCAGGATCACGAGGACAGCACCAACCGCTAATACACCCAGAGAAACGACCACAAACCAGATCATATCGTTTGTTCCCGCGGCAGCATCTAATAATATCAGACTCATATGCATGATTAGCTGCCTTGTTGTGGGCCGTTGAATACATACTGTATCAAATTCGCACCCATCTCCAATGCGGCCTGGTGCTTTTCAACCGGGTCGTTGTGCACTTCGTGGTCTTCCCAGCCATCGCCAAGATCGGTATCAAAAGTATAAAAACAAACTAAGCGCCCTTTATAGATTAGCCCGTAACCCTTAGGTACACCGCCGTCATGCTCGTGTATCTTCGGCAGGCCATTGGGAAAATTAAATTTCTGGTGATAAATAGGATAAGAAAAGGGCAACTCCACCATGGTAAGCTCCGGGAAAACTTTCTTCAAAGCAGGGCGCACATATTCGTCCAGCCCGTAGTTATCATCTATATGCAGGAAACCCCCGCTCTCCAAATATTTGCGCAGGTTTTGTGCTTCTTCATCGCTCAGCGCCCAGCGCCCATGCCCGGTCATGTGTATGAAGGGGTAATTAAAGATATCGCTGCTGCCCACTTCCACATGCGCCTCAACAGGGTCCAGATTAGTGTGCAGTTGCTGATTACAAAAGGTAGCCAGATTCTTAAGCGATGTAGGATTGGCATACCAGTCGCCACCGCCATTATATACCAGCAAGGCCAGCTTCATGTTCTGAGCCTTTGCCACTGTACCTAAAACCAAACCAAGAACTAAAACAAAGCAATATTTATACTTAAGCATGATTGATCAAATTAAAATAAGCGCATGCAGCCATAGCTGCAGTTTCCGTGCGTAGCCTTTGTGTACCCATCGTGGTGCCTTCGCACTGCGCGCTCATACACAAATTTACTTCCTCTTCGGTAAAATCGCCCTCGGGGCCTATTAAAATAACGGTTTCCTTACCTGTTTTTAACAATTCTGCCAAAGGTTTCCTTTCCATAGCGGCAATGCAGTGCCCAACCAGCTTTTGCGGTACATCTCTATAATGTTCAAGAGCAGCCTTCAAGGTCATGGACTCGTTTAATACCGGCAGGTGAAACTGCTGCGATTGCAGGAGTGCAGATACCAGTATATTTTCCAGCCGGTCGTACCTTAGTTTTTCGCGCTCGGTCCGGGTGCATATTAAAGGGGTAATGCTCTTTATCCCAAGTTCCGTAGCCTTTTCCAGCAGCCATTCGTTGCGGCTGGCGTTTTTGGTAAAGCCCAAACACAAATGCAAACCAACAGCCGGCGCATCGTGAAATACAACCGACTGAATTTTCACCCAGCATTTTTTCTTCCCCGTCTCCACTATTGTGGCCGTCGCCACGTGCCCCTTACCATCCGTAAGCTGCAGCTGCTCACCCATATTCATGCGCAGTACCTGTACCACATGCCTGGCGGTATCCTCTTCGAGGGCCAGTTCATTGCCTGCAGCCAATAAAACATTGTGAAAAAACTGCGGTAAAGCCATCCTGCAATATACTAAGGGATTCTTGATACTGAACACCGGACCGGTTGCCAAGTCTCAACCGGTATAAATAGAAGGATGCCGAAGGATCACGAATATTGTCTATGAAAAATATTCATACCGCCCGGCATCCAGTATCTTATGTTGTACCGCTTTAACGCAGCACCATCTGCTTCTCATCTATCATCCTGCGCAGGTTTATCAGGCCATAGCGCATACGGCCCAGTGCGGTGTTTATGCTCACCGACGTGAGATCTGCTATTTGTTTAAAGCTAAGATCGCCATACATACGCAATACTATTACCTCCCGCTGCTCTTCGGGCAGCAACTCTATGAGGCTGCGCACACTGTCGTGCACCTGCTTTCGCTCCAGCCTTGTGGCGGTAGTATCGTCGTGCATGCCCAGCAGTTCGGATATATCAGCGCCGTCAGGCAGTGTTACCCTTACCTGCTGCTTGCAGCGGCGGAAGTGGTCCATACAGAGATTATGCGCTACCCGTATAGCCCAGGGCAGAAATTTGCCCTGTTCGGAGTAGCGGCCATCCCGCATGGTCTTTATCATTTTAAGAAAAGCATCCTGGAATATATCTTCCGCTATAAACTTATCTTTTACCAACATATAGATAGCGGTGTAGATCTTGTCTTTATAGCGGTGGATCAGGGTTTCCAATGAAGATTCATTGCCATGAAGGAAATCATGAATCAGCTCGGCATCGGACAGATGGTGGATTGTTTGCATAAACTTCTACTTAAGTTAGGTACGGCTCAGGCCATGCACTAGTATTGGTAATGTAGAAGTGTTATGCTATAGACTATGTTTTAGAGAAAAATAATAGCAAACCCATTTGGGCTTGTTATGAAATAGACGATGCATGATCGTCTTTCGTTGGGCAAAATAGAATATTTTTTTGAAAAAGAGGATATTTAGCCAAAAATATTTAAAAATACTTAATGCCAAATCCTTATTGTTCAGTTTCCAGGGTGTCGGCGTTCATTATCTGGTAATGTATTTTTTTGAGATTAAGATAGTCGGTGAGCCTCATATATACCGGGAACATATCCCCAGGCCCCTTTTCTGCAATTACCAGTACATCGTACAAAGGGCTTATGTACATTTCCAGAGCCTTCGCTGCATCCTTATATTTATGGTACTCTGTAACAAAGATATATTTACTGATATCGTCGAAGGGACAAACGGTCACGCACTCAATATGGGAGGTATATCCATTATTTCCCTCAAAACTTTCCCCAACGAGGGTTTGAAAATTTTCGCAGAATGCCTCTGCCTGTTGCCTGTTAAGTAAATGCCTTGTCAATATGGGCTGAGGTCATAAAAATCAAGCCAAAATGTGGGTATCCCTCCCCCGGCACTTTAAATAGTTTACTGGGCAAATCTTAACTTGCATAGAGGCAATTACATGGAAAGTGAAAGCAATACAATACAGCGAAAGATCATCCATATTGATATGGATGCCTTTTATGCATCTGTGGAGCAGCGCGATAATCCTGAGCTGAGAGGCAAGCCCATCGTAGTAGGTGGTTCACCCGAAGGCCGGGGTGGCGTGGTGGCCACCTCCAGCTACGAGGCCCGCAAATATGGAATCAGGTCGGCAATGCCCTCGAAAAAAGCACAGCAGCTTTGCCCCCATGTTATTTTCGTCTATCCCCGCTTCGATGTATACAAAGAAGTATCGCGGCACATCCGCGAGATCTTCAGCCGCTATACCGACCTGATAGAACCACTTTCGCTGGACGAGGCCTTTCTTGATGTTACAGAAGACAAACTGAACATTGGTTCAGCCATAGAGATCGCGAAACGGATAAAACAAGCTATCCGCGATGAACTGGACCTTACCGCCTCCGCAGGTGTATCCATCAATAAATTTGTTGCAAAAACCGCCTCTGATATGCAAAAGCCGGACGGGCTCACCTTCATCGGGCCATCGAAGATAGAAGCCTTTATGGAAGATCTGCCAGTGGAAAAATTCTTCGGCGTGGGTAGGGTAACTGCCGAAAAAATGAAAGGTATGGGCCTGCATAAAGGTGCTGACCTGAAGAAACTTACGGAAGATGAACTGGTAAAACACTTTGGGAAAACAGGCAGATTCTATTACCGCATAGTACGTGGTATTGACGAACGCGAAGTGCAGCCGCACCGCGAAACAAAATCACTTGGTGCTGAAGATACCTTCGCCTACGATCTTACTACCCTTGAAGAAATGGACGCCCAACTGGACAAGATAGCGCTCACCGTGCATAAGCGCCTACAGAAGTACCAGTTGAAAGGCCGCACCATTACGCTGAAAATAAAATACAACGACTTTAAACAAATAACCCGCAACCAATCATTTCCTCATGGCCTGGATGATCTGCAAACCATAGCCGAAACTGCCAAACAATTGCTGCGACACACTGAACCTGAGCACGTTAAGATCAGGTTGCTTGGCATTTCCTTATCCCAGTTTGGGGAACAAGTAACCCATGAAAAGCCAAATAAGAGCCTGCAATTGAGCCTACCCTTTAAGGAAACAAGGAACAATAAATAAATAAGATTCCGATACCATATGTACGCGGGGCTTGCTTTACAGCGCTAAAAGAAGTGCGCAGAGCATCCCGTGCCACTTTCCTGGCTCAATTTTACCTAGTACGTAAGCCTAAAGCCGCACTAAATTTTTTCTTAGCATATATGACACGATCAGTACCAGCTACCTGGAACAAGCAATTTATTGCCGCAGGCGACCAGGTGGTTTTTATGGGAACATTTTTCCGTAATATTTTCCGCCGCGGTTTCGAGTGGAATGAGCTGTTGCGCCAGTGCTATATCATTGGTTATAAGTCGCTCTCGCTCGTGGGTATAACCGGTTTTATACTCGGTTTTGTTCTCACATTGCAGTCGGCCCCTACTATGAAGGCATTTGGTGCCGAGAGTTTTGTACCTAGCATGGTAGCTATTTCTATTATACGTGAGATAGGCCCCGTTATCATTGCACTGATTTGCGCAGGTAAGATAGCCTCGAGCATCGGTGCCGAGCTGGGTAGTATGAAAGTGAGCGAGCAAATAGACGCCATGGAAGTATCGGGTGCCAACCCTATACAATATCTCGTGGTGACCCGGGTGCTCGCCTGCATCGTGATGATACCTATACTTACACTCATGGCCGACGCCCTCGCATTAGCAGGCGGTTTCACAGCCTCCAATATCAGCAATAAGATAAGCGCTGTATTATATTTTAATAAATCATTTGCTGCACTAAGTTTTGTGGATCTCATACCCGCAGTGGGTAAGACCATATTCTTTGGTTTTGCAATAGGCTTTGTGGGATGTTACAAGGGCTATAATTCTGACAGGGGTACGGAGAGCGTAGGCGTAGCAGCAAATTCCGCTGTTGTTTCCGCTTCACTGTGGATCATCCTGCTTGACGCTATAGCAGTGCAGTTAACATCGGTATTCGCTTACAGCTAACACAATGGATACGAACAATAAATATGAACAGGTGGCCGATCAAAAGACCGGCAATGCAAAAGAAGCGGTGGTGTCTATCAGCCACCTGAAGAAATCTTTTGGAACTAAAGAGGTGCTTACTGATGTGAGCATGGAGTTAAATAGGGGTGAGAACCTTGTAGTATTGGGCAAATCGGGTTCCGGCAAGTCTGTATCTATTAAATGCATGGTGGGCTTACTTACGCAAGATGAAGGCAGCCTGAAAATATTTGGCGATGAAGTAAGCGAGCTGAAGGAAGATGCCTTGAAAGCCATGCGCATAAAAATAGGCTTCCTCTTCCAGAGCGGGGCCTTGTATGATTCCATGACAGTAAAGGAAAACCTTGAATTCCCCCTCACCCGTGTACTTAAGCTAAGCGACAAGGATGACATACAACACAGGATAGAGGAAATGCTGGAAGGTGTTGGGCTGCTGGATGCGATAGACAAAATGCCTTCAGACTTGTCGGGTGGCATGCGTAAACGCATAGGCCTTGCGCGCACACTGATACTAAAACCCGAGATCATGCTCTATGATGAGCCTACCACGGGCCTGGACCCCATTACCTCGCGCGAGATAAGTGAGTTGATACTTCAAATGCAGCAAAAATACCACACCTCCTCTATTATCATTACCCACGATATGGCCTGCGCCAAGATCACAGCCGACCGCATACTTGTACTCAGCAAAGGTGCATTTATAGCAGAAGGTAGTTACGAAGACCTGGAAAATGGCCCGGATGAACTGGTCCAATCTTTTTTTAAATAAAATTTTATGAAAGCAAACATCTCCCAAAAAATAAAGATCGGCATTTTCACTATAGCAGGCATCCTGCTCTTCGTGGTCGGTATATTCCTTATCGGAAGCAAGAAAAATATGTTCAATGATACCTTCCTCATCTATGGTACGTTCCGCAATGTAGGGGGACTGGAAATAGGCAACAATATACGCTTCGCCGGTATCAACGTAGGTACTGTTGAAGACATCAATATCGTATCCGACACAACAATACGTATAGACATGCGGATGCAAACGAAGGTAAAGCCCTTCCTTAAGGCCGATGCCCTGGCGAGCATAGGTTCCGACGGCCTGATGGGCGATAAGCTGATCACGATCACATCCGGTTCGGCAAACGAAGTAAGGTTACTTGGCGGCGGCTCACGTATCCGCACGGTTAACCCAGTAGATTTTGAAAAAGTATTGGCAAAGTTCACAAACGTTGCAGACAATGCAGAGATCATAACGCGGGAACTGGCCGGCATGGCCGTGCAGATAAGCACAGGGCATGGTTCTATCAGCAGCTTGCTTTATACCGACAAGCTCTCCAAAAGCCTGGAAGGCACTGCAAACAATGCGGAGCACATTACGGCGTCATTGTCCGGCATAGCAAGCCAGGTGCAGGCCGGCAAAGGTTCTATCGGCAGTCTTATCTATACTGATACGCTCTCCAACAGGCTGGATAAAGCGGTGTCGACAGTACAGCAAGCAGCCTATGGCTTTAGTGAGAATATGAAGGCGCTGCAAGGCAATATCTTCTTTCGCGGCTATTACAAACGTAAGGCAAAAGAAGGCAATAAAGGTCCTAACCTAACAGAAGCAACCGCAACAACCGACAGTGTAGATGCTGATCTTAGCGAACACGAACTGGAAGAACTGATAGCAGAAGCACAAAAAGCGCTGGAGGCTAAACGGAAGAAATAGAAAATGTGTTTATCTTAGTATAAACCATACCCGTTTATGAAATATTTATTGCTGTCGACGACCATTGTTTTAGCCTTAAGCTCATGCAACAAAAAAGGTTGCTGGGTTTGTACAACCAAAGAAACCACAACTGCCGGCGCAGGCACTACTGTAGGCAAAACTACCTACTGCGACAAAACAGAAATGGAGATCAGGACACTGGAAGCTGAAAGAAGCGGCAGCCAAACATTTGTGGTAAATGGACAGTCGGTGACATCTACTGCCATTACAAGTTGCGGCAAGTAGCCGGGCTCTAGTCGTATTGACTTGGAGCGATACACTCCTGCCAGTATTCCACTATTTTCTTTATAGTATTCTCCAGGCCTTGCATACTGTTTGGCTTAACAAAAAATCCCTGTACCGACAGGGCATAAGCATCTACCACTGCCTTTTTATTAGTGCTCGTAGTAAAGAACAGGTAGGGAATGCACTTTGTTTGCAATAGTTCGTTCGTGAATATCTTGCTTCTCAGCTCGAAACCATTAATACGTGGCATATTCACATCAGAGAGGATCAGGAAAGGATGTATATCCGTTTGGTTGAGAAATTCCAGGGCCTCATTTCCGTCCGCGAAGAAAACAATATCATTTTTATAATCCAGCTTCAGGAATATCTCCATCAGCATCTCCTGGTCATCCTGGTCATCTTCTATAACTATTATGGGTCCCGACTTATTCATTCCGCTTCTTTTAGGGCTGCAAGGTAGTTATATTTAAACGAAGTAGGTTTATATAACTATAACAATACGGCTAACAGAAATAGGGTGCAGCTAAAAGCTGCACCCTATTTGTTGATTACCTATTAACGAATAACCTATTGTTTAACGAAATGCTGAACTGCATCACCGATACGGACGGTATAGTAACCCGGTGTAAGATCACCCACAGGGAAGCTATTATTAGTTGCAGATACAGATTTTACGTTGCGGCCCGATACATCGTAGATGTTAACAGTTGTTGCTTTACCAGAAGACGTAAAATATACTACATCTGTAGCAGGATTAGGATATAATGTACCTGCATTTGCATTGGCTGCAATGTTGTTCACCTTCAAACCTGAATTCTGGTCAGCAACAGTGAATGGACTCAGTGACATGATATGGTCGCGATTAATGGTATACATACCGTTTACTGCAGTTGTTGCGCTGGCGTTAGCAGTTGCGTCCCAATTGCCTGCAGTGTAATGTGCAATATGTGCATGTGTCCTGTCAAAGGCATTTAATTCCATTGCTGCACTCCACATCAGTTGCAGGTTCAGATCAAGGCCTGTAGTTGTAGTGCTTGTTACATCCCAAGTAGCATTAACCAGTGAGTTTGCATTTGTAAGGTTCACGCCTGTCATGCCGTTAGCATATACAGAATCCATCACCATTACGCTCACATCGCCACTTGCTGAGCCTGTGTTAGCGCCTACTACTGCAGGTGCGTAGTGCAGCATTGTACCTACAGGGTAAGTATTAGAACCACCAACTGCCAGGTTCATGGTCAGGCGCCCACCGTTGCTTGTTATTACATAGCTTGTGTTAGATCCGCCGCTTACAGTCGCGCCGGTAGCAAGGCTCAGGGCATTCGTACCAACATTGATGTTACCTGAAGTAAGTGTAAGTGTACCTGTCACAGTAAGGTTTGAACCCAGGTTTATCGAACTGGTGTTGTTTCCCATATTGATGGTCAGGTTACCCACTGCATGGCCTGATGCGCTGAAGCGCAGGTCGCCGGTGAAGCTATTGTTGGCGGTAACAGAGATATCGGAGCCGGAGGTAGTTACTATGGAACCCATGCCGCCTGCTGCAACGTTTGCACTGCCAGACAAAGTGAGGTCATTGTTGTTAAGTGTCAGCGTACCTTGTGTAAGTGTTAGTGTACCGCTTACATTGATGTCCGAACCGAGATTTACATTTGCGCTTGAGTTACCGAGGTTAATGGTAAGGTTACCCACTGTATTATTACCTGTGCCAAATGTCAGGCCACCGCTAAGGCTGTTAGTTGAATTGATCGAGATGTTAGAAGCTGCACTTGAGCTAATAGTTCCTGTACCTGAAGCAGCGATATTACCATTAACACCAAGGTTAAGGTCATTGCCATTCAAAACCAGGTTGCCCGAAGTAAGTGTTAATGTCCCGTTCAGGTTCAGATCAGAAGTAAGGGTGACAGCACCTGAAGCAAGGTTAAGCGTAACATCCTGCAAGCCTGCACCTGATAGCTCGAGACTGGCGTTTGCTGAAGATCCATTATAGATAACATTGTAATTTCCGCTAAGTCCTAAAGATCCTGTACCACCTACTGACAAGGTACCACCGTTCACCACGATGGTGGCATTATTACCCAGTGTAAGCGATCCGTTCATAATGCTTAGTGCACCTGCAGTAAGATGGAGGGTGTTAGCAACCGTTACATTTGCTGCGCCATTGAAAGTAGAGATCAGGGATGTCATTTTCTGTACAGTAAGTGTACCTGCGTAAGTAAGGCCGGTTGTAAGACCGGTTGCCATGCTATCAACAGTAATAACACCGTTACCCGCCAGTGTACCACCGCTATTCATGATCAAGGCGGTAGTATTGGCAGCCGATGTAAGCGTACCGTTAACTGTTAAAGAAGACGTGAGGTTGAATGTCTCATCAGTAGTAAGCGTTACTGTGATACCTGAAGGTATGTTCACAATATCACCTGTAGTCAATATGGGGCCGGGGGCTACGCCGCCCCATGTTGCTGCCGCATTAAAATTACCCGAAGCCACTGCAGTGTAGGTAAGGGCATTAGCTGAGGTACTAACAAGGCCAAGCATAAATGCGCCGAGTACCAATTTGTTCGTAAGGAGGTTGTACACTTTTTTCATGATTCACGTTTTTTATCTTCCCTTTTGCAAAAGCTATACCATGGGAAGAAAGGGAAATCCTAAAAACTATTGAATGATATTTCGCTTGGCGTTTATTTTATTGGAAATCAGCATTTTGAAACAAGGCTGTCTAACACAGGTCTGTACGACTACTGAAACACAGGGCAATATTCGGACCAGGCTTTGTGTATTTAATTTCCCTGCCTGCGAACTATTGTGTTTAAAAAGAAATCATTTTGTGGAATACTATGCACGTAAGGCGCTTAAAGAAGTGTTGCCGCGAGGTTGTGAGGCATGCGGCAATAATGGTCCCTTCATGAGCACATCAATGTCTCTCTAATAAGTTTTTCAACCCTGTAAGTACTTTATCCCAGCCCTTTTGAGACCTGTTATATCTTTGCTCTGCCCCGTCTCCTTCTCCCACATCATCAGATATAGAAAGCACGGTCTCCCCGTCCTCGTAATTGAGCCGGTCGGTTACGGTTGAAAAGGTGCCGCTATGCCTGTTTTCCAGGGTGTACTTCAATAATCTGCCCGGTTCTATTTCTTGAATCCTGCCGTTCATTTCTATAGGTATTATAAGGAACATCCTGCCTTTAAAAGTGATCGGGTCGCCGACATGCCAATTTGAAACAACTTTGCAGTTAAAAAAGTATTTCCGGGTTTTCAAGGGGTTGGTAAGGGCATCCCAGACCGTGGACGGTTCTGCTTTAATTCTTATGTCTTTATTTACTACGAAATGTCCCATATGGAAAAATTTACACAACATATTCGGCGGTGGTAAAATATCCATGCCACAAGGGTCTATCAGGCATCATGAAACCCTGCAGGATAAGGGCAATTAAGGCGCACTCGAGTTTTCCCGGTTAGCTTCCCGAAAGTGCCATTCCTGCTTCCAGCGCTTTAGAATATAGTCCTCCAACGTCGGTATCAAATCGCCGGGATTATCGCGGTTATGGGCCTTATGTTGATACGATGCGTCCTCGTCCGAAGGGTCTGGCAATTTTCGCTCGTAGAGGCTATTGGCATTGCAGTAATGCATTACAGGATTCCAAAGGTGGCGCCAGAATGCTTCGGTGATGCTGCGCGTTATGTACACATTCCTGATCGTTGGATGGCGCTGTAATAGCTGTACTATGTTGACATAGTTGAGGTCCTCGAAGTTGTGGATAATGGCGTTGTCGTGGAAGCCGCCAAGCATGCGCTTATGGGCAGGGTTGGCCGGGTCGGCATCATCTATGGATGAGATGAGGCCGGTGAGGGCGATCTGCTTGTTACGACAGAACCGTTTCCATTCGGCGGGGCCTGCGTTGATGAGCGATGCTTCGCCATAGAGCCTGGGCAGTACATCCCAGAAGCAGCTATCCTTGATGCGGCCGTAGAACCACTCCGCAGTATTGTCCGCAGGCCATTTGGGATCGAAAGTGCCGACGATGAGGGTGGTTGGCTCAAAGTCGATGTGCTCAAGGTGCAGGTCTTTGTAGAATTTATGCTGGCAGCTCATTAATGATTTTTTCCTTATTCGGGCAAAGATATAACCATCGACTGAAACGCATTGACTATACATTGACTATGGATGGACCAGGCCTGGGCAGCAATGATATTATGTTTAATAATTATTTCCTGTTTCCAATCGAAATCTATAATTTCCTCTTTTTTTGTGACCATCGCCGGAAAGGCTTATCCATATTACCATATGCGTGGAAATAATTATTTCTCGTTATTTCCCATTTTTACCGAATGAGTTCCTGTTCAGAAATAACCCCATATTAACCCGATAAGGTTTACAATATGTCAAAGAACCAAATCACCCCGGCCTGGTTCATTCAATGGAAAGAGTCTTTTGTCTGAATCAGTTGTCCCCTCTTTGAAAATAAAAGAGGGGAGCTGAAATTTTGGGCAACCTTGCAATATACACTCGTTAACAGGGCGAATCCAAATAATGATATCCACACGATGATTCAGCCGTGCAGGCATTTTTGAAATTGCGTTGCAAACGCATGCCACTAGTCCTCGTTGAAAACGAGGACTAGTGGGGGCTATCCAGACCGAAGCCGCATATCTACATACTTAATTTATTGCAAGCTTTTTTGCCAGCTTGCCCGAACCTGACTTCAACACGACTGTATACAGCCCCGGTGCAAGGGTAGCTACATCGATACTAAGGATACCGCTTGCATTAGTGTTACTGTAGACCAGAGTACCTATTGACGTGTAGATAAAAACGCTAACATGCTGTGCACTGTTAGGCAAACTGACCTTTAACGTATTGCCAGCCGGATTGGGGTATATGTCGAACGCAAACGACGCATTGGTAGTAGCGAGACCCGTAGCTATGCAGCTATCTGTTACACTATATAGTTCTCTTCCATTAACAGGTTCATAGGCTGCTACGTACACTTTCTCATTCAGCTTGCGATAGGTTGTTTCAAAATCCAAGCTCGCAGGAATACCTGTTGTCGGATTAATTTCACCCAGGGTCACCGTACCGGCAACTGTACCATCGGTGATCCAGGGCTCAATGTTATTATTACCGTTGTCCGCATCGAAATATAACTTATCGGGACAAAGCTTATTCTCTGCCCTTATCGAATACACTCCTGAATTAACACCTGTATTGATGTCCTTCAACAGGGTTGTGCCAGCGGCAGTGCCGTCGCTGGTCCATAGCTCAAAACCATTGGTTCCATCATTGCAGGGAAAGAGCATTTTATTGTTCAACAATATGATTGTACTAACATTGCTACCGACCGTACCGGGATCAATGTCTTTAACCAATTGAGTGCCTGCAGCTGTACCGTCGGTAACGAAGAGTTCTTTGCCGGTAGCACCATCATCGCCTCCAAAAAACAGTTTGCCGTTAAACACCACACATGAACTGAGGACAAACGGTATGCCACTGCCCGTGCCGGGATTAAGGTCTTTGATAAGGGTAGTGCCGCCGGTTGTGCCATCCGTTATCCATAGCTCACAACCTTCGCTGGCAGTAGTTGCCGAAAAAACGATTTTATTATTGTATTCTATGAACCCTGTTGGATTAGAGCCTGCGCTCCCGGGGTTGATATCCTTAAGTAACGATGTACCTGCAAGTGTGCCATCTGTAATGTATGGTTCCTTCTTTTGCGGAGAATCCAGTTCGGCACTGGCAGTAAAAATCAGCTTGTTGTTGATGATACCATAGTAATTTCCCGCCTCAAAAAGATTGGCATCCAGCAAGTGGGTGCCGGCAGCAGTGCCATCGGAAACGAACAGGCGACGCTTCTGCATGGTAGTGGCCGTGTCGGCCACAAAAAACAATTTATTATTAAAAACTGTAAATGTATTTGGAGCCACTGCATTGCCACCAAATGCCTTCACCAACTGGGTTCCCGATACCGTGCCATCAGTCTTCCATAGCTGAGAGCCACCGTTAGCTACGTCTACAAAACCGAAATAAACCTCGTTATTAAATACCTGGAAATTGGCGACCTGTGTAATGGTTTTAAGTAAGAGGGTACCACCTATGCTGCCATCTGTGCGGTATACGTTGTATGTGCCCGAAGAATCACGAATGTTGAAGTACAGGTTGCCGTTATGTACAGTACCATAATACAGATTGCTAACACCGCTATTGGTGGCATTGCCGGGATACAGGTTTTGAAATAAAACAGGGGCTTGCGCAT
Organism: Bacteroidetes bacterium UBA1947; assembly: GCA_002336915.1. Classification (GTDB taxonomy): domain Bacteria; phylum Bacteroidota; class Bacteroidia; order Chitinophagales; family Chitinophagaceae; genus MKUN01. The sequence continues at coordinate 116,507 of DDET01000051.1, forward strand.
TCAGCGTTGTAGTGGCTATAATGGACCAAAGCAAAAGGATAATTATTCTCATATATGCACGCATTTAGATTGTCCTTCAAAGGTATCTATCATCGAGACCGAGAAAATACCGCGAAAAGGGTATTTAAAGACCTTATCTATTACAGGGTAAGCTCTGTGAACCAGATTGAAGTTGTTTTATGGCACTAAGACGCGGAATCGCTTGTAAATGCAATGGCTGCAGGAAAATGCCCCTGCAGCCATCTTATAAGTTGTATATCTATCGCTGTGTCGTATCGGTGGATATAGAGTTAGTAGCAGAGTCTGTTCTATCTTCTTTTATCACCATTGTATCGGCACTGCCGGTAGTGTTATCCTGTTTCTTTGTTTCGCCGCAGGACATTATAGCCGAGCAGGAAATGATGAGCAGGCAAATCTTCAAGTATCTCATATGAATTTGTTTAGCTGCTGATCAATAATGAATTTCCTGTGCGTTATTAGCACGCCAATCGTTTTCGAAATACTTAACGTCGTCCTCGTTGCGGGCATGTACACCCATAACTATGTGGCCATCTTTGATGCCTTGCTCATACACTACGGCCCTTTCCTTAGGAATGCCGGAGCCTACCAGTGCGCCTATGATGCCACCTGCTGCGCCGCCTGCGCCCAGGCCTGCAACTGCTGCTGCCAAAGGGCCTGCTATTACCACGCCAAGGCCGGGTATCAAAAGAGATGTGCCTATGGCTGCTACTGCGCCTGCAATTGCACCCACGGTACCACCTATTACTGAGCCAGTACCTGCACCTTCGGCAGCTTTATTGCCCAATTCTGTTTCATGCACACCATCGGCAAAATGTTTCTTTCTCGTGTCATCGGACATGATAAGGTTCACATCATCCTTTGTATAGCCACGGCTATGTAATGCATTGTACGCGCGCTCCGCGCTGTCCCTGTCTGTAAACATCCCTGTTACTAAACGGGAGTCTGATGTCTGGTTTTCCATATTTTAGTTTGGTACTGTTTTATGTAAAACCATGCCATTGCTGCCATATTAGGATGAAATAAATAGGCCTGAGCTAAGTGTTGTAACAGGGCATGGTATTTATAACATAATACCAAAATCCCTTTATGCAAAAGATCAATGATCTACAGGAACTTTTGAAACATGAGCTCAATGACCTCTATTCAGCAGAAGTGCAATTAATAGAGGCGCTGCCCAAAATGGCCGAAAAAGCCACAAATCCCAAATTGAAGGCAGCTATAAAAGAACACCTCGCGGTTACCAAAAACCAGAAGAAACGCCTCGACGAGATGCGCAAGCTGCTGAAGATGGATACCAGCAAAAAGAAAGGCTTTTGGGGCAGCCTGTTCAGCAGCGAAGATGAAGAGCACTGCAGGGCCATGAAAGGGCTGGTGCGGGAAGCTAAGGCCATCATGCGCGCGGAGATGGACCCTGATGTAATGGATGCAGCCATAATAGCCGCTGCACAAAAAATAGAACACTACGAAATAAGCAGCTACGGGACAGCAAAGGCATTTGCCCTGAAATTAAAGCTTGGCACTGTGGCTAAGCTACTGGATGAAACCCTTAGCGAAGAGTACAATGCCGACACATCGCTCAACGAACTGGCACTGGCCGAGGTAAATGATAAGGCTGAAGGGAAAGGAAAGAAAAGCACCGGCAATAAAGCTGAAGTTGAGGATGAAAAAGTACCTGCAGTAAAAAAATCTCCGGCAGCCAAAAAAGCAGCGACGGCTAAGAAGCCCCCGGCTGCAAAAAAAGGTGGCAGCAAAGAAGGCCCCAGGCAAACGCGTGAAAAAAGCAGCCGAACCTGGGCAGGTAGTGGAGACGGAGGAGTAGCAAGTATCCTTTATCCTTCACCGGGAGGACCGTATTTCCCGGTCGTCAGGAAGAGGTAGCCCGCCACACCGACGCAAAGAATGATGGTGATCAGCCAATCGTACCATTGCAATTCGCGGTAAACATAGCTTTTGATGCAGGCATAATAGACGCCGGCAATTATGGAAAGAACGGATAATAGTATATTCCTGAATATGCGGTTATCGGGTTGATAATTTTCAATAAGCTTAGACATTGCTGTAGTTTTTATTGCCAAACATTATGGTTAAAAACGGCAGGCATACAGGCGGCATCGACCGGTGCCGCCTGTATGATACCATGCCTAAATGATACATGAATTACTCTATCTCGATGGTCCTCGAGAGGCTTTGCGCACCTTCCTTTTTAGGTATGCTGAGCTGAAGGATACCGTCGCTGTACCGGGCCGATATCTTGCCAGCATCGAGCTTGTCATCGAGGGTGAAGCTGCGGCTGAATGAGCGTGTTTTATATTCCTTGCGCAGCCAGCCTTTGTCCTCATTGCCTTCCTCGTTTTGCTGCTGCTGCTCGAAGCTAATGGTGAGCATATCGTTTGCCAGCTCCACCTTAAAGTCTTCTTTTTTGAGGCCGGGTGCTACCATGTGCAGCTCGTAGGCCGTGCCGGTGTCCTTAATGTTCACGGGCACATTTGTACTGCGCTCCACGCCGCTAAAGCCCCAAAAATCATCATTGAATACGCGGTCCAGGTTGTTTTGGAAGATCCTGTCCACTAGCCCGCTGAAAGTCGCTGCGGGCATGTTGCCATTACCGTTACGGTTTTTCATTAGTGTGTTCATATTTTCCAGTTTTTCTATTGTGGAACAAAAGAAATGCCAATTGGAAAATCTGAAAAATTGACAAGGAAAATTGAAAAAAATTCAGTTTGAGGACTGACAGAATTTTAGAAATTATGCCAGTTAACAATATTTTAGAAAAGGATGCGGGCGCGTGTATTGATCGGGGGATGCCAGGCTTGGCACGAATTTGCTTCTTATCGCCGTGTAACAAAAAAACGATAAAATGAAATTAATGAAAGCTACAATCGCACTGGTATTTTCGGTACTGCTATTCAGCTCATGCAGAACAACGTACATCAAGAAATTCTACAAGGATGCCAATAGGAGCAAAATTTGCGAGGCAAATTCGGTTGTTATGCGCTTAAAGGGAGATACACTAAGGGTCATATACCCCGAACTGACCATGTTTGACTTTGGAAAGGACGAGATAAAACCTGCCGCTAAGGTATCGTTACAGCAATTATCTGTTCTCCTGAAAGATTATAACCGCATCAATTTTGTTATCAATGGCTACACAGATAATGTAGGCGGTGCAGATGTGAACCAGGCTTTATCTGAAAGACGGGCACAAAATGCCAAAACCTTGTTTGAGGCGAACGGTGTAAATGCCGGAAGGATGCAGACCAATGGCCGCGGCGCAAGTAACCCCATAATGAGCAACGACACAGAAGATGGCAGGCAGGCGAACAGGCGCGTGGAGCTGCTGCTGTACGAACGTAAATGAGCAATTGAAAATACCGGGAAGAAAAAGCGGGGCTAAGCCCCGCTTTTTCTATTGGCTGTAGCATTCGGGGCAATAAAATGCATTTATCTTTTTACTAAATTAGCTGTATGAGCAAAGAGCTGAAACTAAAAGACGGCGATGAATGTACCGTAGTGGCAGGGACCCATGCCGGGAAAACAGGCACCGTGCGGGATATCAATACGAGTAAGACCGGGCACATCACTATTACTGTGGTGCAAAAAAGTGGTGTGAAGTTTAAGACCTTGGGGAAGAATGTGGTTGTGAAGTAGTAGCTAGTGCAAAGAATTTCAAAGACAAAAATATTTGTAACAAACTATGCGATTGATCCTTACATTAATGTGCATCATAACGATCGGCTACTGTTCTTATGCACAAAAGACTCAGCAGGGCGAACTTAGCAATCAAACTCAAGCATACTCCTATGCCTATATCACTGTAGAAGGTAAAGGGTTTAGTAAAAAACTTAAAGTAGAGGTAGACCTGGGAGACTCACCGGAACAAATAAAAGCCGGAAAGGAATATTCTGACATACTCACGAACAAAAGATCGTACGCTGCAATACTAAATTACATGACGGAAAATCAATTTGAATTCGTCGAATCACGAGATAATAATTTTTCAATTTCAGGTACAGGAGGGACTGATGGGATTATATTTATCATGAGAAAAAAGCTGCATTAATAAGCAAATGATAAGTCGAAAAAAATGCTCAATGCCTGGCACAAGTAAAAAACACTGTCATCATTACGGCCTGCAGTTGTAAACTGCAATTATTTATTCCCACAAGTCACAGACTTGCGGGAGCGGGGAACTGGGGGTAATCAACGCATTGCAATATGGGGAAATGACCAGATAAAAAACCATGTGATAAACACAAAAACGCCTGCCATTAAAAATCTAAACATCCAATTGAATTTTTTTGCTCCTCTCCTATTTGCTTCATCAAATAACTTGTTATAAGCAGGGTCATTCGGCGTTCTTATTAACTTTTGCTGAAGCAGTAATATTTTCAATACCATGATCAGGTATCTGCATCCTAAAAAGAAGCTAAATCCCCAACAAACAATTGCAATAAACAATACCCAAAGGTTTTGAGTTATACCCTTTGAGATGATAAATTGCACAGTAAATCCAATAGCAGAACCATTGGCAGCTAAAATGAAGTAAACATATTTCTGCTGGGCTTCGCCCTGCAACTTGTAGAGTCCATTAGCTTTTCTTCACTCATTTTTTTATTCTAAAATACTACTAAAATGCATCATTAATACAAGCCTGGGATGTATAACACAATTAAAAACATTGCTCTCCCAAAGGAATATTAGTAAACAACTGCTTTTTTATATAAATATCTTTTAGTACTTAGCGGTATAAACACTAAACTATATGGAATCAGCCTTTATTACTTTAGGGATAATTGCGATCGTAATAAACATCGCCCTTATTTGGAGCATTTTCAATATTAGACAAAATATCCAAGCTCAAATGACAACATCAATAACAACGGTACGTTTACTCGCAAAAATTGCGATAAATACAGGGAGTGATCCCAATGATGTAAATAAAACGCTAAGTGAACTGGAGAGAAAATTATAGGGCAGTAAAAAAGAGGAACTATATTAACCTGTCAGGCATTATTTTAAGAAAGTATGTTATAATAGGACGCAACAATCTATCTCTTTCAAGAGGTTGTCTAGAATAGTTTAGATTAATTGCTGCCTTTAACTTTCCAAATATGATGTCGGGACTTCGTCCTTGAATCAAACAATTCAAAACAGCCACTAATATATTTTCAAAATTCGTGTCTCTTCTATTGTACAAAATGTACAAAAACGATAACGCAACTTTTATAGCAGAATCTTCAGTACTGACTGGATGCAAAGACTGTATTGCTAATGTAAAAGGGAAGGCTACTTTATTGTTAGAATATTCGAGACATTTAATTAAACAATTGACGTTAACAGGCAAATATTTATAATTCCGACAAATTAGTGCGCTAACTTGTTCGGTATGCTTCTCTTCGGTTGTCAGTCTTTGCTTGCGATAATACAATAACAATAAATAACTAGATAAAGATTCAACTTTATAATCATTTGATGCAATACTTCTAATACAGCCCTCGTCGGCTAACAGCAAAAAGCCATGTTCTTTGGCAATTAAAATTGAGTCAATCGAGGCTTTACCTAGTACATTACCCATCATTAGCTTTTCTTGCAAATTGATCTTCAGTGCTTCGTTCACTGGAAGAACTTCACAATTTGTACTTATCCATTCAAATAATTTTTCAAAATGCTCTAAAGATTTCTGTAACTCACTAGAACTGATCTCATTTTTATAGTATTCATCTTTAACTTTAACTATTGAAGTAACTTCTTCATGCACTATTCGTCTTAATTCGAGAATAAGCTCATCTATGATATCTAATGTAGAACGGGAAACAATTTTTCTATTTTTTATTTCATTAAAATAAGAAAGGCTATCAATTGATGAGGCAGTTAGGATACTTATCAAATCAATAACTATAGAGTTGCCCTCACCAAGTTTTTTAAGAATATTGTCGGCCACTTCTTGGGGATAACAATAATCAGAGAAAATACCGATTGAAGTATCTGTATAGAACTTTGCCCATACCTTAATTTCGTTAAGTCCAGTTCTGTAGGCACAACCACCAATTGTCAGACTTTGAGTTAAATAAAGTGCAATTAAATTATTGTCAAAATTTTGGATACTATCAATCCTCTCAAACAAAAATTTCATGTCTGTCTTAACATCACCTGTTTTACGTGAAATATATTTTTCATATGGTCGATATTCCAAGTACAGCGTGTCTAATAAAAGGGCACTTTCTTCCCCCGCAGACTTATACTTCGTTACTATTTTAGTTATTATATAGTCTTGAGCAGTTTTACCCTCTGCTTCAATTCCAACAACGTCGCCAATTTTCCGTCCTAACAATTGCTTAGCCAGAAAACTATTCATTGATATTTCACCATTAGATAAATCCGAATTTCTCGCTAGTATCAAAAATGAAATTTCGTTATTATCGAAAGTACTTTGTAAATAAACTTTAGTATTAATGTTCGCCGTACCTATTTCATAAATGCTATTGATTTCATGAATTGTGTGCTCAATAAGAGTCACATAGTATTTATGCACAAGCCCGTTGTTGATATTTGCCTTCCTCTTAGTATATGCTATGTCTAACCCTCGTTCTACATTCCCCACTATTATATGCATTCGGGCTAGTTGAAAAGTACTTTCAATTGCGAGTTCATCTATATTGATAATATATTTTCCGAGTATCTCCTGTACGTTATCCCAATCCTTTATTCGTGAATAGGCAAGAGCAAGATTAAATACGATATCGTAATCATCAGGGTATATTGCTATATGTTCCTTACAAACGGCAATAGCATTGGGTATATCATCAATAGATTGGTAAATAAAACTTTGCAAGTCAGTAACGAATGCAACAGGGCCATAAATTTCAGTTAATTTGGAACATATTGCCAAAGCTCTACCGATATCTCCGAGTTTATAGTAGCATTTTAGCAACGCTTTATTCAAATTAGAATATACTTCAGGATTAGTTATTTTTTCAAGTATTACCACTGATTTATTATAGTCTCCCAATTCAAATAATTCTTGAAACAGCCCTAGTAAATCTACTCTTAAAGTGGTATCATTTATTATGGCATATGCTCGATCTAAATAGGATAACGCTTTACTCTTTTCACCTAATTCTCTATAGACTTTACCCGCATAGATATATCCTTGTATACGATCAGGTTGCTTGCTAACAATATTTTCACATAAATCAACTGCCAAGTCTCTGTTGATATGTAAATAGCAGTCAATCAATAAATGCTGAGCCAAATCCTTTGTAGAATCATTTAGCGGGTGTTCAAGTGCAACAGTTAGGATTTCAATTGCTTCGTTATATTTTTTCAACTTATAATATATCTCAGCTTTGAAAACGTCGCTTTTCATTCCATCTTTGTCAAGATTCTTCCACTTATCAATTAGCTCAAAAGCTTGGTCAATGTTTCCGTTTTCAAAGGCTATAACCATCAAATTAGTAATTGCTATTTCTAAATTTGGGGTTATCTCATATGCTAATAAGGTATCTTGATAGGATCCATTAATATCTCCTATTAGCCTTTTGGCAGTCCCTCTATCAACTAAAAACCAAGATGAATTCTCCTTTAATTCTGTATGCTTTACTTCATCCCAGGCTTCATCCAGTAAATTTATTGCGTAAGCAATTTTATTTTTTTCATTTGCAGTTATTTGCCCGGACAACAATTTAAATTGGTCGATTAAAGATTCAATAATTATCGCGGCGATGGTAGCTTTCACCTGAGCTTTATCGTTACCAATTGTATCTAAAGATCTATGCAACCAATTGATAGCACTTTCGTATTTCCCCTTACTTTTTTCAAACATTCCTAACGCATATGACACTTCTGCCTTATCCAAGAGAGTTGGGGGAATCTGAACTAATAACTCATCAATGTCCTTAACACTTTTGCTCAACATTATCATGGAAACATATGCAAAAGGGTTATCGGGCTGTAATGCAATTGCTTTTTGAAAGTATTCTTTAGACTTGTCGGCGTTTTCTTGAATTGCATAGCCAACGGAGGCGAAAGCGAGACTTTTATAGTTTTCCAAATCATATTGTACTGCATCAATAAAATACTGCGCAGCTAATTCATTTTCATCTATTCCCAAGTAGCTTATTCCTAGATTTGCTAGTACTTTATATTTTTCAATCTTGGTAAGCTTATCCCACTTTTCATCTCTCAGTTCTTTGAGTTTGCTTATTGCGGACAGATGATTATTTGTGCTTCTTAGCTTTTCAATAACGTCTATTTCCCTTATAAAGTTATCTTCGCCTTCTTCCGTACTTTTATCTTTCTCCATATGAGAAATGATCTTTTCCAGATATTCTGTGTTTAATTGAACTTTAGCATTGATTTCAATTGTTTCATCTTTAATACTTTCAAGATGACTTTTAAAATCATCGTATATATTCCTAACTGCATTTTCATTTATTAGATTTTCATTTTGAAATATCGATTCATGTTTTCTTTTTAGTTCCTTAAGCAGTTCAACGGAGAATTTTGCTTCATTATTTGTTTTTTTATGGTGCGGGTAACAAAAAATAATTAAATTATCATAGTCTCTTCTTTCCTCATTTGACATTGTCTCGTTAAACCGCTCACCTTTTACACCTTCAATATGGCACACTTGACCAATGAAGTTATTTTCATCGTCTATCAAGTGAGCCTCGCATCCCGGAAACGCACACTGATTCCCCGATTTTGCAAACAACCTTATTAGGGTATCTAGTTTCGGTGCTAAACGTTTAGGAGTTTCACCATTCATATTTTACTATTATATTTATACTATTAGTGAATAGTAAATTTATAAAAGACTATCTATCTCAAAGGTGACCCAATTTCTTTTAATCAACGAGTGATAATTGAATATAAATAAAAAAATCCCCGCGAAGCTATTCGCGGGGATTTTGCGCTCCCTTCAGGACTTGAACCTGAGACCNNATGCTCTAACCAACTGAGCTAAGGAAGCTTATTTTGGGATTGCAAAAATAGCCACTTTTCCCTTTCATCAAAATCTTTTTTAGGCGCCCCCCAAATATTTATAATTTTTAAGCATTAAAAGCAGGTCGGCACCGGGGGTGTATTGCTGTGCATAGGCTATGTCCTGGTGCTGCTTTACCGCATCAGACGGCTCATACGCCTTTAATATGAAATATGGCGGCACTATACCGGGCCGCAGTGCAGGCAGGTGTTTATTATTACCGCCGGCTGCAGTGTAGCCCACCCATGTGGCCTTACCGATGAGCACTTTGAAGCAATTGGCTATGAAACTGCTTTTGTGCTTCACCGGCAGCATGCTAACGGGGAATGTGATCAATAACATAAACGCGGATACCACATCAATCATACGCTTATTGCGCAGGGCCGAGAAGCCGGCTAGGTTGAAACGGCGGTCGATGGTATAGAGGTCGCCGCTGGTATGGCTGGAGTTGCTGCCCACAAAGCTCTGGCTGCCAGGCAGGTGTATCTTATAGTCGTAAGCAGGGCCGCAGTGCTGCATCTGCTCGAATATACGCTCGTAGCTAAGCCCGTTGAGGCAAAAGATGACCTCGTTGACACCCGCTGTGTAGAGGAACTGCTTCATCTCGGGCATGGTGGCCAGCGAGCCCTGCATATGCTCATCGGTAGCTATGCGGCCCACCACCTGGGGGGCGTAGTGCACCCGGCGCAGTGTGGCCGATGTCTCGTTGAAGGCATGCTGTCCGGACACGATAACCGCCTTCTTGGGCAGGGTATCGTAGGGTATGAACTTGAAGATGCCCAGCCTGTAGAGGGCCTCGTGCAGGGCCAGCATGATGACGGTACCTGCAAAACCCGTAAAGATGATGATGGCGCGGGAATAACGCAGCTCGGGCGGCAGCAGGCCGTAGAAGGCCAGTATTACCACCGTGCCTACCAGCATGCCCCGGATGACCCGCAGGGCACGGTAAGGCTGATCGTAAGCGCCGTTGAAGTACATGCACACGATCCAGAGGGCCAGGTACACCGGGAAGGTGGCATACATGGAGCTGAGGGGTATGGGCATCATGTTCTTGATGTGCTCCACCCAGAAATTGTTCATAAACAGGAGCGTGAGCAGGAGTATGAGCGTATCGAACAGGGGCATGCGCAAAAAGCGCAGTACCTGCTTCAGCACGCTGAGCACGGCACGCAGTATGATGCCGATGTTGATAAAAAGTATGAACAGGCTGGCATCTTTTGCACTGTAGTTCTTCTTCACAAAGAGTGCCAGGGCCTCGTTGAAGATGCGCACATACTTGAGCGTGGCTTTGCGGGTGCTCTCACCTTTGTAGTGTATCAGGGTGGCCTCGGGGAAATAAATATTATCGTAGCCGGCCTTCTGTATGCGGTAGGAAAGGTCCACATCCTCGGCATACATAAAGTAATCCTCATCGAAGGCGCCGCCCAGCTCTTTAATGACGGAGTGCCTTACCATCATGCAGCAGCCCGATAGCACCTCCACAGGGGCGGTCTGGCGCTCTTTGATGTGTACTGCATAGTATTTATTGAAGTAGGGGCTCTTGCTGAATATCTTGTGTATACCCGTGGTCTTAAAGATGGCCACGGACAGTGTAGGGAATGACTTTTTGGAATCGGGGGCAAACTGGCCTTTGCCATCTATCAGCCTGGGGCCCAGGGCACCGGCTTTGGGATTGGCATCGAGGTAGGTAATGCAGCGACGGAAAAAATCCTCGGGCATTACCGTATCGGGGTTCAGGAAGAGGATGTACTCGCCCTGCGCTATGGCCACACCCTGGTTATTGGCCCTGGAGAATCCTTTATTGTCCTTATTCTCTATCAGTATGGCCTGCGGAAATTTCTCCCTTACCATGGCACAGCTATCGTCTTTGGAGTTATTGTCCACTACGATGACTTCAGCAGGCACAGCTGCAGCGGCCTTGAATACCGAATGCAGGCATACCTCCAGGAAGTACTTCACATTGTAATTAACTATTATGACAGATAACTTCATTCCTCTTCTATGATTCCGCTTGGGTTTGCGAAGATAAGCGCCTGATAACTAATAACGAAAAAAGCTGCCATACATTGCGATGGCAGCTTTAAAAACCTCAGCCCCGGCCCTTCTGCAAAGGAAGGGAATTGTGGACCGAATATTTTATTTAGTGATGTAGTAGATGTTGGTGACCCACTTGTTCGAGTCGGGTTCCTGTTTTTTGCTTACGGTGTACTCTTCTATGCTCAAGCCCATCTGGTGGCCTTTTTCTGCCATGTATTTATTAACGGCCATATGGCTGGAGCTTAAAGTACCATAACCTCCTTTGTGCACTATCATATCGGCCTTAGCAGCATTAATGTGGAAAATAGATACGCCTTTTGCAGATTTAATGGAATCGGCGATCGGGTAAACAACCGCCATATCGGTAGTGTGTTTTACAGTATCCCAGGTGTAGTATAGCGTGGCTTCCGGGCCTATGATACCGCCCAGGTTAGTATTAAGTGTGGCAGTAGCCTCCTCGAAAAACTTCATCATATCAGCCATTGTTACGGTTTTACGTATGCCGGCATAGTTATGAGTAGGAAATTCAACTTCCTTTACTGTTCCGGCTGAACCGGTACCGGCTTTGCCGCTTTCCACATATTTTTTGAGGTTATTGAGGCCGCTATCGAACATATTGCCCAGCATTTTCTCAGGACTCATAATTACCTGGCTGGCGTTCTTGGGAAAGTCCATATGCTGGTAGTAATTCCAGGTCACTTTGGTTTGACCGTTGCCTGCATCTTCCACTTTATAGAAACCGCTCGCATCCGACTTCATGAACCATGGCTTTTCAAAATGCAGCCAGTATTTCATTTTGTTGCCGTCTATGCCTGTGTCGGTCATATTGCCTTCGCCCAGCTTTTTGCCCACCCAGCTATACCCGCTGCCTGGCTGTCCATCGGTACCAAAATAGGTGCGTACGGCGCTTGGATCAGCCGCCATCCATGGGTCCCAGTTAGGACTGTTCTTGAATTTCACCATCTGGTCCCATACCACTTCGCGCGGACCGTTAATGACAATAGATCTTTCCACAGTCACCTCTTTTGGCTCTATGAGGCCAAGTATGATGACAATGAGCACAAGAACCAGCAGGAGAATGCCGATAAAACGTAAGAATTTTTTCATAAGAAGTATTTTTTAAGCACGTATAAATTTTGAGGACTTAAAAATATAAAAAACTTTCTGACATATATATACCCTTTTGCGAATTAATTAACAGATAAGACCAAATCGCATGGCAAATAAACCTGTATGTAGCTTACCTTTGCAGCATGAAGAATTTGCGTTACAGCACTTTGCCCGAACTGGAGGAACTGATGGTTGAATTGGGGGAGCCAAAATTCAGGGCAAAGCAGGTATATGAGTGGATATGGACAAAATTTGCAGGTGACATTAGCGAGATGACCAACCTGAGCAAGGCGCTGAGAGAGAAGCTAAGCGAAGCATATTATATTCCTAAAGTTAAGATACATCACAGCCAGTACAGCAGTGATGGAACTATAAAGAACCGCCTGCAACTGCACGATGCACATTTTGTGGAAAGCGTACTGATACCTACCGAGAAAAGAATGACCGCCTGTGTATCATCGCAAGTGGGCTGCTCATTATCCTGTAAGTTTTGCGCTACAGGTTATTTACCACGCAAGCGTAATATGGACTATGATGAGATAGTGGACGAGGTGACGCTGCTGAATGAGCAGTCGGAAAAGCACTATGGCAAAAAACTAAGCAATATCGTGTTCATGGGTATGGGCGAGCCGTTGCTGAACTACAAGAATGTGATGATGGCCATTGAGAAGATCACCAGCCCCGAAGGGTTGGGAATGAGCCCGAGGCGTATTACGGTTTCTACAGCGGGGGTTTCTAAAATGATCAGGCAGTTGGGTGATGATGGGGTGCGTTTTAAACTGGCCCTCTCTCTGCACGCTGCTACCGATGAGAAGCGCAACGAAATAATGCCCATCAATGAGACCAACCACCTGAAAGGACTGGTAGAGGCGCTGAATTATTTCTACGAAAAAACGGGTAACGAAATAACTTTCGAATACATACTGTTCAAAGATTTTAACGACAGCATTGCAGATGCTGATGACCTGGTAAAATTATACCGCAGGGTACCTGCCGACCTGGTGAATATCATTGAATACAATCCTATAGAAGCTGCGAGCTACGAGAAGCCTGAGGATGATAAAGTGATGGCCTTTATGCAGTATTTAGAAAGTAAAAAAGTGAATGCACGCCTGCGCCGCAGCAGGGGTAAAGATATAGATGCAGCTTGTGGACAACTGGCCAATGTGGACCACGCGAATTTGAGTGCGGGGGCGAAGGAAGAAAGCGCCCATTAACGCGTCTGACCGCTGAAAAAGCGGTGCTGACACTGCCTTAAAATATTAGCGCCGGCCTGAGGGCCGGCGCTATTTTAATTCCGTTCTTCTAAATTAAGAGAAAGCCCCTTTAGGGGTTGGGGGTATCATAAGCCCACTTGATGTAGGTAGCACCCCAGGTGAAACCGCCGCCGAAGGCAGCGAGAATTACGTTGTCACCTTTCTTCAATTTCTTTTCCCATTCCCAAAGACAAAGAGGTAGCGTGCCGTTGGTGGTATTGCCGTAACGGTCTATGTTGATCATTACTTTTTCTACCGGTAGTCCCATCCTTTCATAAGTAGCTGTGATGATGCGCTTGTTGGCCTGGTGTGGCACCAGCCAGGCTACATCGTTTGCTGTAAGGTGATTGCGCTCCATTACCTCGGCGGCAACCTCGGCCATATTTTTTACTGCAAATTTGAAAACGGTTTGCCCTTCCTGGTACACGTAATGTTCTTTGTTCATTACAGTCTCCAAGGTTGGCGGTTTTACCGATCCGCCTGCTTTCTGGTAGAGGAACTGGCGGCCCGCACCATCAGCACGCAGTATTGAGTCTATGATGCCATAGCCATCTGTATCCGGCTCCAGCAACACCGCACCACAGCCATCGCCGAAGATGATGCAGGTAGTACGGTCTTCGTAATTGAGTATGGAACTCATTTTGTCGCCGCCCACTACTATCACTTTTTTATAACGGCCGCTCTCTATGAACTGTGCAGCGGTAGTAAGTGCAAAAAGAAATCCGCTGCATGCTGCGCTCACATCGTAACCAAAAGCTTTGGTCATGCCCAGCTTATCGGTGATCACATTTGCTGTCGCAGGGAAAACATAATCCGGGGTGGTGGTAGCGCAGATGAGTAGTTCAATATCGGTGGGCTGCAGATTCTTTTTCTTCAGTATCACCTTTACAGCTTCTACAGCCATGTCGGATGTGCCCTTGCCTTCGCCTTTCAGTATCCTTCTTTCCTTAATGCCGGTGCGGCTTTGTATCCATTCATCAGAGGTGTCCACCATGGTTTCCATCTCTGCGTTGGTCATTATATAGTCGGGAACATATCCGCCTACTGCCGTGATGGCAGCATGTATTTTCTGCATTTATTTTTATTTAAAGCTGCAAAATTAAAGTGTTTTTAATTTGCACTGCGGTTAAAAACAAAGGTTTAACAGATTTTGTTATCAGCCATTCATGCCGCCACATACGCCTATTACCTGGCCGGTGACGTAGCTGCTCATGCCGGAGGCAAGGAACAGGGCTACATCCGCTATTTCTTCAGGCTTGCCGAAGCGTTGCAGCGAGATCTTCTCGAACCACTTTTCAGCTCCCCCGTCTTTAAGGTAATGGGTCATGTCGGTCTCAACAAACCCGGGCGCGATAACATTGCACCTGATGTTGCGGCTACCCATCTCCATAGCGATAGATTTGGTAAAGCCTATAATGCCTGCTTTTGAGGCTGCGTATGCACTTTGGCCTGCATTCCCTTTCACACCTACTATAGAGCTCATATTGATGATGCTGCCGCTGCGGTTCTTCATCATGGGCTTTATCACCTGGCGGGTAAGGTTGTAGACAGATCTCAGGTTGGCCTGCATCACATCGTCCCATTGCTCTGGGGTGAGGCGCAGCAGCAGGTTATCTTTTGATATGCCGGCATTATTAACGCATATGTCTATGGTACCGAAATCTTTAATTACGTCATTAGCCAATTGCTCGGCCGCGGCATATTCTGCGGCGTTCGACTTATAAGCCTTAGCCTTTACTCCAAAACCTACCAACTTCTCTTCCAATGCTTTAGCCTTCTCATCGGAGGATAAGTAAGTAAATGCTACATTGGCACCATGCTCGGCGAACTTCACAGCGATCGCTTCGCCGATACCCCGGCTTGCGCCGGTAACCAATGCTACTTTATTCTCAAGCAGTTTCATTTAGCCAGGTGGATTTGGGCTGCTAATTTAATGATTAATTGCACAAATACTCAATGGAGCAAGGAAACTACAATAAGGTAATACCCTAAATATATAAATACCCCCTTATTTGACGTCCCGCCGCATTTGTTTGCATATTATTATTAATTAACTTGTCCGCTCAATACATCAACAATATGTACCGTTCTTTAAACGCTTTCCGTATAGCGCTGGTTTTGCTTTTTGCCTGTTCCTGTAATCAAAATAATACTTCAAATGAGGGAGCCGATGCCATCAGCACCGATAGTTTCGTGGCTATTGTGAAGCAACTGTCCTCAGACGATTTCCAGGGAAGAAAACCTTTTACAGCGGGTGAAACAAAGACCATCGATTATATACAAGGCAAATTCAAAGAAATAGGCCTGGAACCCGGTAATGGCAGCGGCTATTTGCAGGATGTACCGCTGGTAAACATCGCTGCAACCGCAGCCCCAACAATGAAGGTGGAAAGCGCCAAAGGCAGCTTTGAACTGAAAGGCTATGACGACTACGCCATATGGACCGACCGCCCCGACAGCACAGAGATAATGAACAGCGCGGAACTGGTCTTTGCCGGTTATGGTGTAGTGGCACCGGAATATGGATGGAACGACTATGCAGGCTTGGATGTAAAAAATAAGATCGTGATGGTGCTGGTGAACGACCCGGGCTTTTATGCAAAGGACAGTACCCTGTTCAAAGGCAAAGAAATGACCTACTACGGCCGCTGGACCTACAAATTTGAAGAAGCCGCAAGGCAGGGTGCGAAAGGCTGCCTGATAGTGCATACTACTGCGGGCGCCAGCTATCCCTTCAAGGTGATACAAAACAACTACAATACATCAAGACTCGTTTTAGACCATGGTGCGAATGAGACTTACAAATGTCCATTTACCGGTTGGCTAACTACCGATGCTGCTAAAAAGATACTGGATGCTGCGGGTATGGACACTACGCTTTTTGCAAAAGCAGATCACAAAGGATTTAAGGGCGTTCCGCTGAATGTGAAATTAAGCACCACAATGAGCGTGGTACCTACCTATAATAAATCGCACAACGTAATTGCGAAAATAAGCGGTAGTAAATACCCCGATGAATACATTATCTACACCGCCCACTGGGACCACCTGGGCATAGGGAAACCCGACGAAAAAGGCGACTCTATCTACAATGGTGCGCTGGACAATGCCAGCGGCAGCGCCGCCTTGTTGGAACTCGCGCGTACGTTTAAAAACATGAAAACAAAACCGGAGCGTACCATCATCTTTCTCTCGGTAACTGCAGAAGAACAAGGATTGCTGGGCTCGGCATATTATGCGCAACACCCAATATACCCCCTGGAGAAAACAGTTGCTAATATCAACATGGACGGCATCAACATACTGGGCAAGATGAAGGACATTTCCATAACCGGGCAGGGACAAAATGAACTGGAAGATGTATTTATAAAAGAAGCCAAAGCTCAAGGCAGGTACTTGTCACCATCCGAGCATCCTGAAGCGGGCGGCTACTTCCGTTCCGACCATTTTAATTTTGCAAAAGCAGGTGTACCTTCCCTGTCGGCCGGCTCGGGACTGGACCTTGAGGGTAAGGGCAAAGTAGAAGGTCAAAAATTAAGTGATGAATTCACCACAAAACACTACCACCGTCCATCGGACGAATACAGTAGTAACTGGAGAATGGATGGTCTTTTGCAAGATCTTCAATTGTATTTCCTTACCGGAAAAAGGCTGGCCTGCAGCCATAAATGGTTAGACTGGAAGGAAGGCTCTGAGTTTAAAGCAATACGGGATAGGAGCAAAGAAATGAGGAAATAACACAGTTATTATTGAAGCACAAACAAGATCATAGCATCCCTTTGCTTTCCAATAGCAGGGATTCTTCATGTATAACTGCTAAGAATATCACCTATATGTTACATTAACATTAATAATACTTCCACATATTGTATACGAAATGTTAAAGTCCTCAGCCAGGGGTTTCACTTTAACATTTCCCTATGTTAATGAAATAGCATATTCCGAGATAAATTCTAAATTTTGTGAAAGAGAGAGAATACCCACAGGTTATACACATTTTTAAATTATTAAATTCACATTTATGGGGAGTAAACTTTTACGCTCATTCCGCTTACTTTGCCTTACCCTCAGTTTAATCACCATCCCGATTTTGAAAACATATGCCACCCACGTGTTTGGCATAGACCTTTATTACAAACAAGTAGTAGAGCATACCTATAGGGTATACGTAGTTATTTACGGCGACTGCGCGGGCGCGGCCTTTGCATCTTTGCAAAATGCTAATCCGCAAGTAAAAATTTATGAAGACCCCAATACTACGGCCATTGCTACCCTATCGCTGGTAGAGGAGCCGCCGATAGCCGGGGTCGAGGTGACACCTGTTTGCCCTTCGCAGATCAACAATACCACCTGCACCAATGTAAACAACACCATACCCGGTATCAAGAAATTTGTTTATTCTGCCGAGTACACGCTTCCATATACTTCGGCTAACTGGCGTTTTCACTTTACGGGAAGCATGGGTGCCGCCACGCAGGCAGGCCGCAGCAGCACTATTACAAACATAGTGAACCCGGGCAGTACCATCATAGCCCTCGATGCGAAGCTGAACGATATAGTATCGCCCAACAACTCATCGATCTTTGGAACCATACCTACACCTTTCTATTGCTTAAATGCACCTGCAAATTATGCTCCGGGTTCTACAGACGTAGACAATGACAGTCTTCATTTTGTGCAGATACCCGGAAAGGACGCAAACGGTTTCCCTCCTAATCCACCCAATGTTACTTACATAGCGCCCTATACGGCTACAGCCCCACTGGCGGCAAATCCTTTTACCTTCAATGGCACTACAGGCCAAATGAGCTTTACGCCGAACCTGGTGCAAAGGTCGCTGGCAGTGATGGAGGTGCAGGAATACCGCAACAATGTGATGGTAGGCACCAGTCAGCGCGAAATGACCGTTGTGGTGCTGAATACATGCAATAACTGGCCACCAAGCGGGATCATATCGAACCCCTCGGCAGGTACCTTGCTCGACTCTGTAACACTTAAAGTGTGTAAAGATGTTGGGCCCTTCGATTTCCACATCAATCCAACAGACCCTAACGGCGATACCATAACGGTTACACCCATAGGGATACCTGCAGGTGCTACCTTTACCATAACAAATAATACTACGCTTGCACCTACCTGCCTTTTCTCATGGAACACGACCAACGTACCAGTAGGTACTTATACCTTCTACCTTAATTACGACGATAGGGAATGCCCCCTGAATGCTCACCAGCAGATAGCCTACCAGGTGATAATAGCAAATTCGGCCAGCAACACTGTGGCCTTGATATCGCCTGCTACCTGTACCAAGAAGGCACTCTTCTCGGTAGACCCCGGAGGCGCGGCCAACTGGACTGAGACTGTATTACAGGGAAATACCAACATACATACAAATACCAACCTGAACGGCATA
Source organism: Bacteroidetes bacterium UBA1947 (assembly GCA_002336915.1). Classification (GTDB taxonomy): domain Bacteria; phylum Bacteroidota; class Bacteroidia; order Chitinophagales; family Chitinophagaceae; genus MKUN01. The sequence continues at coordinate 135,327 of DDET01000051.1, forward strand.
CTCGTGGATAGCCTTGTTGCCGGCACTTATACTATACGCGTAACAAACCAGGAAGGCTGCTCAAAAGACACAGTGATAACTTTAGCTCAACCGGTATTGCCCGGCATCTCGGTTGCTCTCAACCCTCCGACCTGCCCCGGCGGCTCGGATGGTACTGCAACAGTTACGGGCAGCGGCGGAAACCCTCCTTATACTTACGCTAAAAATGCAGGACCATACACAGCCACAAATACTTTCACAGGACTCGCAGCAGGTAGCTATACCCTGCACCTGAAGGATAACTCAGGCTGTATAAAAGATACGGTAGTGAACCTGCCGGATGGCTTGCCCATATTATTGAACATACAGACCAAGAGGCCCATGTGTAATACAAGCCCTAATGGTATTGTAACAATTGCAGCATACAATAACCCCGCTACACCATATACTTATGCATTGAATGCAGGACCTTTCGGACCAAGCGGCACATTTACCGGTTTGGCAGCAGGCACGTATACTTTCCACGTGCACAATGCCACAGGCTGCAGTGTTGATACTACCATAACGCTTACCGACTCGATAGTAGTTACTGCCGATATAGTGATCAGCAATCTATCCTGCTACGGCGATGCGACAGGTATCATTATGGCTACAGGCCAGGGCGGCGTGGTACCATATAGCTACGCGCTTAACCTCAATCCCTATACAGCAACGAACACATTCAACAGCCTGGCGGCAGGCACCTATACTGTTCACGTACACGATGCTAATTCCTGCGCTTTCGATACTTCGGTGAACATAATGCAGCCAACAGAGATCAGGGATTCGGCAGTAGTAAGCAACCCTATGTGCAATGGCGACACTACCGGAACCATAGCCATGCACAACAGGGGTGGCACACCAACATATACTTATGCAAAGAACGCAGGCCCTTACGGACCTGACAGTACTTTTACAGGGCTTGGTGCAGGTACTTATACCATACATGTACAGGACGCAGCAGGTTGTGTAAAAGATACCATCATTACCATAACACAGCCATCGCCTATAGTAGTAAGCCCTGCAGTGACCAATGTATTATGCAATGGCAATGCCACCGGCGTAATTACTATTACAGCAACAGGTGGTACGCCTGGCTATAATTATGCTAATGACCCCGCGCCTTACGGTCCATCCAATACATTTACATCATTAACCGCAGGCACTTACACCATACATACCAAAGATGCCAATGGCTGTGTGAAAGACGCAATAGTGCCCGTAACACAGACACCATCGCTCACGGCTGCGGCGGCAGTAACTACGCCTTTATGCTACGGCGATGTAACAGCAAGTATTGCCATAACTGCAGGTGGTGGCACACCCACATATACCTATGCAAATGGCGCAGGCCCTTTCAGCCCCGCCAATACCTTCTCGCCACTGGCAGCAGGTACTTATACCATCCACATCAAGGATGCAAACAATTGCCAGAAAGACACTACCATTAATATAGCGCAGCCCAGTCCCCTGGTAGTTGCCCCGGTGGTAACGAATGTATTGTGCAATGGAGGTACCGGCAGCATCACAATTACAGCCTCGGGAGCTACGCCCGGCTACAAATATGCTAATGGTGCCAACCCTTACGGTACAGGCAACGTATTTGCTCCACTTGTGGCAGGCACATATACGCTGCACGTAAGGGATACAAACAATTGCCAGAAAGACACCATCGTTAACCTTACACAGCCTACGCCACTGGCAATAACAGCACCGGTGAATAATGTGCTCTGTAACGGCGGCACAGGCAGCGTAACCATACATGCTACAGGCGGTACAGCTACTTACACATACGCAAGTGGCGCAAACGCTTACGGCCCCGATAGTACTTTCTCATTCACCGCAGGTACTTACACATTGCATACTAAAGATGCGAACGGTTGTATAAAAGATACCGTCATCACCATCACGCAGCCACCACTGCTTACAGTAAGCGGCTCCGCAACAAACGTGCTGTGTAACGGTGATGCGAGTGGCACTATTACTGTAACAGGTGCTGGCGGTACACCCGGGTATACCTATGCGAACGGCGCAAATGCTTACGGGCCAACAAATACATTTACAGGATTGACGGCAGGCACTTATACCATACATACAAAAGATGCAAACGGCTGTATAAAAGACACTACCATTACCATAACACAGCCGCCGGCTATCAATGTAACACCAACGGTAACCAATGTATTATGCAATGGTGGCACAGGTAGCATCTCGATAGCTGCAACCGGTGGTGTACCTGCATATACTTACGCTAACGGCGCAAATGCTTACGGCCCTTCCAACAACTTCTCTCCATTGGCAGCGGGTACTTACACCATACATACCAAGGATGCGAACAGCTGTATAAAAGACGCTATCGTAACGGTAACGCAGCCTACACCTATCGTGGTTACCCCTACAGTAACGAATGTATTGTGCAATGGCGGCACGGGCAGCATCTCGATAGCAGCTACAGGTGGTACACCCGCATATACCTACGCTAATGGAGCTGCTAACTATACCAACAGCAATACCTTCGCTGCACTTGCTGCAGGTACTTACACCATACATACCAAAGATGCCAATAGCTGCATAAAAGATACCGTGCTTACCATAACACAGCCTACGCCACTTACAGTGAGCGGAACAGCTACCAATGTGCTTTGTAACGGCGATGCCAACGGTAGTATCACCATAAACGGCGCAGGTGGCACACCCGCTTACACTTATGCCAATGGCGCAAATGCTTATGCACCGGCAAATACATTTACCGGCCTGGCTGCAGGCACGTATACCATCCATACAAAGGATGCCAATGCCTGTGTTAAAGACACGGTTATTACTATCACCCAGCCCACCCCGGTTAACGTAACACCACAGGTGAAGAACGCCACATGTGCTACACTCGGCAACGGCCAGGTAATATTATTAGCTACTGGTGGTACGCCGGGCTACACTTATGCCAACGGCGCCAATCCTTATACTGCCAACAATACATTTGCACCATTGCCTGCGGGCGCTTATGTACTGCATGTAAAAGATGCGCATGGCTGCGTTAAAACCGTGAATGTAACTATCACCGATTCACTGCACCCATCGGGCACACTCGCTGTAACAGATGAATTATGCCATGGTGCAAGCACAGGCACTATCACTGTGACAGGCACAAACGCTACTGCACCTTATACTTATGCCATAGGTAATAACACTTACGTAAATACAAATACGTTTACACAACTGCCGGCAGGCACTTACCCCATACACATCAAAGATGCCAACGGTTGTATAAAAGATACAGTTGCTACCATAATAGAGCCAACGCCTATAACAAGCATCGTTACTACCACGGAGCCTACATGCTTTGGCTATAACGATGGTACATTAACTGCTGCAGCCAACGGCGGCACACCGGCATACACATATGCTATCAATAACTCGCCTTTCGCTGCCGTTACAACGTTTACCGGTCTCCCTGCAGGTACCGATACGGTACATGTAATGGACAATAACGGTTGTAAATACGATACGCTGGTTACCATAACGCAGCCTACCAAGCTTGTCATAGATAGCCTGCTGCTGGTAAATGAAAAATGCTTTGGCGACAACAACGGCTCGGTAACGGTTTACGCCAACGGCGGTACACCGGGCTACCAGTACGCTATGAACAGCAACCCGCTGCAGGCCTCTATTTCCTTCGGCAGCCTGCCAATAGGTACCTACGCCATACATGTAGTGGACAGCCACAATTGCTTTACCGATACAACTGCCACCATACACGAACCTACCCCACTGTGGATAAGCGGTGCAGGCATTACCAAACCAACCTGTGAAGGCTATGCAGATGGCAACGTGGCATTGAACGCCACAGGTGGCACACCGCCATATATGTACTCTGCAGATGGTTCGAATTATTCAACCAATGCCAACTTCCCGGGCTTGCCTGAAGGCACTTACACCTTCTATGTGCAGGATAGCAATAATTGCAAACACGATACCGCCATGACGCTGACAGGCTACCCGCATATACTCATCGAGGAAGCCACCATCACACCTACAACATGTTATGGCACTGCTGATGGTACGATCATCGTAAATGCATCAGGCGGCACCAAGCCATACAGGTACCAGGTGGATGCTGAGCCTAATCCGCCGGTAAGTACAAACTTATTCACCGGTATTACCGGGGGTGCGCACACCGTAACCGTTACCGATAGCAACAACTGCCAGAAATCGGGCAACGTAAATGTTATCCAGCCCGATTCTATAAGCATCAGGCTTTCGGTAGTACCGAATGCATGTGCCGGCACTGCCGATAAGGGCGTAATAACCGCAGAAGTAAGCGGTGGTACCAAGCCATATAATTATGCTTGGAGCAACGATATATCCGGCAGGGATATTACAGTTATCAGCAACCTGGCTAACGGTGCATACAGGCTCATCATTACAGACTCGAACAACTGTACCAACGCTGCCGACACATCAATGACCAGTGGCGAATGCTGCATACCTTATTTACCAAATGCCTTTACACCTAATAACGATGGCAAGAACGACCTGTTCCGCCCTGTGTTTAAAGGCAATATGAAGCTGATCAGGTTCTCCGTTTACAACCGCTTTGGCGAGCAGGTATATACAACCAGCACACCGGGACAGGGATGGGACGGCATGTACAAAGGGCAGCTGGCTGATATGGGCACCTACTTCTTCGATACTAAGTTCATATGCGGCGAAGGTGAGAAAGAACAGTACATAAAAGGTGACGTAACACTGATAAGATAATTATCCGATTAGGATGAAAGAGACCTAACCTGAATATATAGCGTGAATGACCAAAAAAGCCCCCGTCTTAACGGGGGCTTTTGCTTTTATGACTGTAGAGAACCTGATTGTTTATTCTTTAACGATCTTAAACCATTTAACTTCCACTCCCTTCGACAACCGGCACAAATAAAAACCGGCAGTCAGCATAGATACATCTGCAGTAGCAGTATTGGCCCTGGCACTAAGTTTGCGACTAAGCACTTTCGAGCCCCTTACATCAAATACTTCAAGTGTACTTGCCGTATTATCCGCCGTTTTTATCAGCACGTTCAGTATATCAACAACCGGGTTCGGATACACTTCAATGTTTGAGGCTACTTTTGCTTCTGCTATAGCCGTTGGGCTGCAGTTCAGCAAAGCATTGTAACGCTGCGAATTTGCTATCGTATCAGTTAGCGCCGTCCAGGCCTGCATGCTATCTTTCAGGAAATGGTCCAGCCAAAGTACCATCACATCCTGCGCCGCATCCTGTTGTTCCGCCCTTGTTATAGTCGGTGTTGGTTGGCAGGTACCCTCACCAAAAGAGCAATTGACGTTGGTATTGGCAAAGAAGCAATGCCCGCCTCCTTTGACCTCTAAATATGCCTTGCAGGCGGAGCCCAATGAATCGTAATGCGGCACCTGGTTGGTAGCGGGGGGTGCCACGCAGTCATTTTGCCCGGCTATCACCAGCGCCGGCACAGTAACCGCCGGGGCTGCTGTTATAGAAGATGGATTGGTTGTCGCGGCTGCCAGGGTTACCATAGTTGTAATACCGCTGTTACCAGCGGCCGCCAGGAAGGAAGAGCCTGCACCCATGGAATGGCCCATAATGGCCGAGGTGGTAGCTGCGTGCCCGTAAAATAGCGAACTCGTGTTTGTCGCGCTCTCAGCTTTCAGCTTGTTGATAAGGAAAGCCAGGTCTGCTCCAAAGTCGGCATGCACCGGCGAGAAACCGCTCTCCGTGGTTGGGAACATCATGATATATCCCCTTGGCACAAGGTTCAGCCAGATATTGTCATAAGCGCTCGAAACCATTACGAAACCATGGCCAAAAGAGATAAGCGGGAACTGGCCTGCCACTACGGGCACATTATTTCCCGCAGTCTGCGCCGGGTAATATATATCAACGGTCACCTGCCTGTTGGCCCGGGCGCTGTCTGTAAAAGTGGTGCTGGTATGCCCAACGGCATATGGCTGCGCAATAGCTGGCATACTTATTATACACCATAAAGCGAGTAGCAGAAGGTATTTCATAAATTTGACGATTTACCTCTTAAACAACCTTGACCATAAAATTGTTCGCAACATTAATAAAACAATCCCATGAGCCATGCATTTGTAAAAGAGGAAGACGAACAATGGCTGCACGATGTGGCCCCCACGCTTAATGCTCTGATCAATTACCTCACAAAGGAAAACAACGGGATACGGGTGTATGAAAAAAGTAGCCACGTCAACCCTGCCGATGGCAAGCAAGTGCACGAGATGAGCAATGGCATGTCTTACTCAATAGATAAAGATAGTCGCTGGTATATTGTGGACTAGAATTCTTTCTCCACAAAGTACATCTTTAGTTCGCCCTTATTCTTGGCGGTTATCTGCCCCCTGTAGCTGCATTCAAATTTATCTTTCACGAGTTCATAGGTGGTTTCCGATATATTGATCTTCCCGGCAACGCCGTTTTGCTCCATACGCGCCGCCGTATTTACCGTATCGCCCCATATGTCGTAGGCAAATTTCTTAACACCCACTATGCCCGCTACCACTGCACCGCTATGTATGCCTATGCGTATCTCGAAGGTCTTATCGCCCAGTTCCTGCTTGCGGGCTATCATGAACGCCAATATTTCCCGCGCGGCCTTTACCATATTTTCCGCATGCTTGTCATCCGCTACAGGTAGCCCGCATACGGCCAGGTATGCATCGCCTATGGTCTTTATCTTCTCGATATTATACTTCGAGCATATGTCATCAAATGCCTTGAAGCAGGCGTGCAGCTCATTCACCAGCTCCTGCGGCGTCATTCGCTCACCTGCCTTTGTAAAAGCCACAAAATCTGTGAACAGTACCGATACATGGTCAAAATATTTGGCATCACTGCTACCCTTTTCTTTCAGCTCTTCCGCTATCTCCTCGGGCAATATATTCCGCAACAGGTCGTCCGATTTCTTTTTCTCTGTCTTTAGTTCCTCATGCTGCTTTTCTATTTTCTCTTTTTGCAGTACCACTTCAGCAGTGCGCATCAGCACTTCCTTTTCCAGCTCCTCCTTCCTGTTCTCCAGCAGCTGCTTCTTTTCCTGCTCCTGCTGCAGTGCCTGCTCGGAAAGTGACTGTATCTGTGCCAATTGCTTTTTCAGGTCCTTATTGGCCGATGAGAAGTTCCAGGCAAGGTAGGCCGACATAGAAAATGGCATACTTAATATAGCCAGTGCAAGGATAAAGATCATTACTTGCCCCGATGGCGTGCTGTCGTTAAGATCTACACCGATACTGAACACCGCGCTGATAAATATGAAAAGCAAAAAGAGGGTAAGAAAAAGGATGCCGACACCTATGATACGCGCGCCCTTTACCTTTGTATATATTCCGTATATGGTCAATACTATCGCTTCAATGGAAACAGCGCCTATCAGGAACAAGATGCCATATAGTCCCATATTCGGTTCAAAGAACCAGAATATCATAATGGCCAGGCAATATGCGCTGATAATGTAGAACCTTATCTTTTTTCTGCCAAACAAGGCATTACTGAACCCGCTCATTGAAAAACAGGCCAGCACGCCGAAAAAGAATAGGCCAGCACCGGCTTTCAGCATTAGTGGTGGGTAAGTAGCATATTTGGTAAGAAAAGTGGCGTAGAACAGAAAGGAAAGAGAAAAACAGAAAACGCTGAAATACAGGTTAGACTTAGCCGCCCGGTAATAAAGGAACAGCATTAAGTGTAACAAGGAAAGCGCTATGAATATGCCGCTTAAAAGCATGAAAATGAAAGCAAGCACCGCAAGATTGTCTACGATCCCCTGTATATAACCATTAGCTTCGGCTATCGTCATCCTGAAGGCGGCATCACCGTACAGGTATGACTTGTAATTTTTTTCCGCATCATAGTTGGCATAACGCACAGCCAGCACATGTTCCCCGGCTGTATCAAACATGATGGTAAATGGTACCCTTTGCGGGTTACGGTAGATGCAGCTGTCTTTTATTTCACTAACGATACCGTACTTCTTTACCAGCTTCCCATCCAGGTACACTTCCGATGCGCCTAATTGGATCATCGCCAATGCCAGCGGCCGCCTGGTAAGGGAGGAATCAACTACAATATGTAGCCGCAACCAGCAAATGCCCGTAAATTTATTTTTCTTATTGACGCGAAATGAGAGGTTAGGCCGCCCCACGGAATCCCAGTTACTATCGTTTAGAGCCGCCTGCGAAAAGGTGCTGTCATCGCCTGTGTGAAACTTCCAGTTCTCTTCCAGGCTGTATGTATAAGCTAAACTGTCTTTGTTGAGGTAGGTGGTATTTGCCTTATTCTGCGCATGTGCAAAAAAAGGTAAAAGAAGTAAACAGAGGGTGAGAACGCGCTTCATGGCCAGCCAAGATACAATATTTATGTTATCTGTTGTAAATGTATCAGCCATAATAATCTTACCTTTGCGCCCATGTTTACCATTGCCATTGCCGAAGAAAAAGTAAAGCCTTTCCAGACCGTTGCACTGCATTTCCTGGTTGGTTTAGCGCTCTTTACATTCGGTGTTCTTTCTTATTTGTTTTACTTCTATACCATTAACATTACCAATGCTGCTTCGTCCATGCCGGAGCTCAAGCGCTGGGGCCCTGTAATGCTATTCCCGGGACTGGCAATTTTGATCATTTCCCTGTTTCGGGGACGATGGCTCAAAAAACCTAAGAATAATAAGGCGCTCCGCATTATCGAGATAGGCTGTTCCATCCTGTATGCCGGCTACTTTGCGTATGGTCATTGGTGGCTGCCTGCCGGTATTTTCGGTATCTTAGCAGCCACATTATTGCTGGCCACCCTTTGGGAAAGCAATAAGAACAGGGCACAGTTCATTAACATCGACGAAAAAGGTGTGCAGCTGCCATCAACATCGCGCCGCGGCTCGCTGGCCTGGAACGAGATAGAACAGGTGATCCTGCGCTTCGGTATATTAACGATAGACTGTGTGGACAACCACTTGTACCAATGGAATGTGAATGCAGCCGAATTCAGCAAAGAAGAACTTGAAGCATATTGCAGCAAACTGGTAATAGCGAACAAAGGGAAGAACAAGGGTGCTGACTGGTAGAACTATTTTTTTGAATTTTGACTTTTAATTTTTGACTTAACATGTCGCCTTACGTATTATACTCTGACGGGAAAGGAAATATTTTCGAGGATACTTCGCTGTATGCCGTAGGGCGCATGGGCTGGGATGCCGTACCCATAGCCGAACACGAATGGATAGAACTCCCCGATGGCGGTTCATTATACGAACTGCCCAACAGGCAGGGAATAGGCATAGATGTGGAAAGCGGTGAAATGCGCCTTTGCGAAAAAGGCTGGGCTGTAGCTGCCTTTATTCCGCCTGCACATACCGGCCTCTTCATAGCTGCCTATGAAACAGGTCCTGATGCCCCTACACTTCCGCTATTTTGCTACACAGCCGCCGGCTGGTACAACGATAAATTCTACGTTCCCGCAGTACGCATTGAGCAGGATATCCGCCAGGAATGCAGCGGATTCGACGACACCAAAGTGCAGGAAGGCGTCGCACATATGCTGCAGGCCTACCCGCACAACAGGCTGGTAAAACACCTTGCCGATAACTGCGCACTCACATATCACTGCCCCGCTGCGCGCAATTATTTTATGGGCCGCTGGGAATGCCCGGTGCCCTCATCACCGGCGTGCAATGCAAATTGCATCGGCTGCATCTCCTTCCAGCCTGCGGATGAAACAATAGTTTCCACGCAGGACAGGCTTATGTTCAAACCTACTGCAGCCGAGATCGTAGAATACACCGTTCCCCATTTGGAAACAGCACCATTCCCAATCATCAGTTGGGGACAAGGCTGCGAGGGCGAACCCTTATTGATGTGGGAGACCATAAAAGAATCGATCATCGAGATACGAAAGCATACCCAAAAAGGCAGCATCAATATCAACACCAATGGCAGCAAACCTGCAGCTGTGGAAGAGCTGATGAAAGTAGGCCTTAATAGTATCCGTGTAAGCACCAACTCCGCACGCGAAGACATTTATACTAAGTACTACCAACCCAATAATTATAAGTTCGAAGACATAGTGGAAAGCCTGCGTGTAGTGAACCGCTATGGCGGATGGTCAAGCATCAACTATTTCGTCTTCCCCGGCATGACCGACAGCGTGGAAGAATACGAAGCCCTGCGTGAACTGATAAAGACCACAGGCCTCAGCATGATACAGTGGCGCAACTTCAACATTGACCCCGACTGGTATCTCGGCAAGATGGGCATCACAGAGACCGGCGAATGCCTGGGTGTAGCCCAGCTAATGGACCTGATACATGCCGAGTTCCCTCACCTCAAATTCGGCTACTTCAATCCACCATCAGAAAGGATGCTGAACTTCGATAAGGACTTTGCTCATTAAAAATAGCCGGGGATTAAACACTAATAAAGACGACTTTTTCATTTATCTTACAAGCAAGTACTCCAGGCATGCCCAAATTCAGGATGTATTTTGTAGGATTTATATTTTTAAGCCGTGTTGCCGCGGCTCAGGAATTCGCAGTTAGTGCCGACCAGCACAACGTACTTTATGTAGGGGTGGGAAACCAAATCACGATAGCGGCATATCAATGTCCTTGCAAGGACATTAATGTTGAAGTTGACAACGGCATGGTTAAGGCATCCGATACCCCCTGCCGGTACAAGGTATTGCCCGCAGATCCAGGCAAGCTGAACCTCTCTTTGCGAAGAAAACAAAACAACCTGCTTATAGGCACCTCAGAATTCAGAGTTCGATATCAGGAAATAAAATGTCTCTTTGCGGGAAAATCAAAAGGGACTCTTAAACTGAAAATCGCAAAAATACAGCTTGGGATAGTAGTGGGTCTAACCGATTACGAAGTGCCTTGTACTATCTTGATCACCCAATTTTCAATGTCTGTACTCAGAGATGGAAGAGCAGTCTTTGAACGAACCCTAAATAGCGCTCGATTTGATGATGAGACGAAGAATTTTCTCGACACTTTGCAACCGGGCGACATAATCAGGTTTTATGGCATAATGTGTAAGTATCCCGATCAGAAAGTGCGCGCAATGGAAGGAACAGAAATTACAGTTATTGACTGACAAGGAGCGAATACTGTTTTCAACATAATTGAAACCTTATTCGGGATCAAAACGCTGGGAGCAGCAACTACGTCTAATCCGCTTTAATCCTCCCCATGCTCCTCACCCTGGTACCATGGGAAGGAATCTGCATTCTTATTCTGCTCCCAGTAGAACTTACCTCTTGGTTTAGCATTGTTACCCACTTCGTTCATGGTCTCAGCATCATAAAGCCTGCCGTTCACCATGGTGTATTTTATGCTCTCGGTATTGTAGATATTATCCAATGGGTTCTTGTCCATCACCAGCAGGTCGGCAAGTTTGCCTTCCCTCAGCGAACCCACATAAGTATCCAAACCCAGGCTCTTTGCAGGATTGATCGTTGCAGTGCGCAGTGCTTCCATTGGTGTCATACCACCCTGTGTCATATTCCATATCTCCCAGTGCGCGCCAAGGCCTTGTAGCTGCCCGTGAGCACCCATATTCACGATCACGCCCGCATCATTCAGCTTCTTAATGCTCTTCGCCACCAATATATGCCCGTTCTCATATTCTTCCTCCGGCGCCATAATGCGCTGCCTGCTGCGTGTATCCAGTACTGCCCTCGGCGTAAAACGCATCAGCCTTTCTTTCTCCCATACATTTGTATGCTGGTACCAGTAGTATTCACCAAAGAGTCCGCCGTATGCTACTATCAGCGTGGGCGTAGCAGCTGTCTTCGAATTTTTCCATAGTTGTATCACATCATCGTACAAGGGAGCTACGGGTATATTATGCTCTATGGTTGTATGCCCGTCCAGTATCATGGCAATGTTGTGGTAAAAGAAAGAACCACCCTCGGGTACTACTTCCATCTTCAATTCACGCGCAGCTTCTATCACCATCTGGCTTTGCTCCCTGCGGGGCTGGTTATAGCTCTTTACACTAAATGCCCCGAAAGCCCTTGTACGTACCAATGCACTCTTCGCATCCTCGTAAGAATTAATAACCGCTTTAAAATCTCCATCAGCACCATACAGTATAGTACCTGTCGAGAATATCCTCGGGCCTACCATTAATCCCGCCTTCACCATTTCACTTTGTCCGAATACCAGTTCACTATTCGCCGACGGGTCATGTATCGTCGTTACACCATAAGCAAGGTTGGCATAATAAGGCCAATGCTTCTCCGGCACTATGCCCGCGCTAAAATGCCCGGCATGTGCATGAGCATCAATAAAGCCCGGCATAATGGTCTTGCCGTTACAGTCTATTTGTTTAGCACCCGCCGGTATTGTCACCTGCCCGGTCTTACCTATTGCTTTAATGATATTGCCATCTATTACTATTGTTCCGTTCTCTATCACACCCGCATCTTCCATCGTAATGATCCTTGCATTAGTGAAGGCCAGCATTCCCTGTGGTTTGTCCGTTTTAGCTTCCAGTCCCACACTCAGCCCTTTCGATGGAATAACAAAAGTTGAATCAGGCTTACCACCCACAAACTGGAAAAGATCGCGCAAGTTGATGGTGTAATATTGGTCGCCAAGGGTATAGTGCAGCATATTGCCATCCCCGCTCCAGTGCAAATTGTAGCCCGCGTCTTTCGACACTTTCCTTAGCGGAAAATCTGTTGCCTCGCTCCCTATAGTAATAGGCCTGCCCGTATGCGGAAATGCAGCAATGTACACCTGGTGCAGGTTCACATAAGCTATCCATTGCTCATCCGGCGATACGGCGAACTGTTTCGCATAGGTACTTTTAAAGATCACACGCTCATCACTTCCGTCCCTTTTGGAGGAACTGAATTCTTTATCCAGCTCGCCGCCTGCCTGGTAGTATATGCGCGTGTCGTCTTTGCTAAATGCAGGTTCGCTACCCTTGTCAGTTACAAATTCTTCGTTGCCTCCTGCAGCAGGCATCATATAGATACCCGGCTTCGCAGTATAGGCCTGCCCCAGTATATTATTGCTGCCCTCTCTTTGGTATACCAGCCATTTACCATCATGCGAGTAGGATGGCGTTCGGTATATTCCCTTTTTGCTGCTTAGTTTCTGACCTGCCCCCCCGCTCAAATTCACTTTACAAATACTGCCGCTGCCACTATCCGTCCAGTTCACATACACCAGCGTTTTCCCATCCGCCGAAAATGAGGGGTCATACTCAAACTCCGCCGCATTGCTAATGCGCACAGGCTTACCCTCGGGTAATTCCTTTTTATAAAGGTGCCCCAGCGCACTAAACACCAGCCACTTCCCGTCGGGCGATGTAGTAGCCTGCCTGATCACATTCGCATTGAACTCATCAGGATTTATGTCTTGTTTAAACCTTACAGCATCTGTTATCTTCTGTTTCACATTGCATGTGAATGGTATCTCCATAGCCGCATTAGTACCGTTCACATCCACCCTTATTATTTTGCCGCCAGCCCATATTATGATGTTCTTATCATCAGGCGTCCAGGCAAAGCCTGTGTATATGCCAAATGTGGTCCATGCCTCCTGTTGGTCTTTCGAAAGCTTATCGTATACGGGCCACTCCTCCGCTGTTTCTATATTGTGCAGGTACAGTACCGATTTGGTTCTTACCCTCCTCACAAAAGCCAATAGCTTACCGCTATGCGATATTTGAGGCCGCACAGCCCCGCCCGGTCCTCCTGTTATAGTTTCATTGCTGCCCTTTTCCCTGTCGAATCTTTTGATCGCAAATATCTGTTCGTTCGGATTTTTGTTGTACTGGAAGTAGCCGCCGGGATACATATCCTCGCTGTAGTAGACATAGCGTCCATCGGGCGATACACATGGCTCGTTCACATCCTGCTGGTCGTTCTTCTTCACCGTCAGTTGCAGGCCCGCGCCCCCGCTTATATGGTACATCCACATTTCACCCGCACCCAGCGAGCGTGTAGAAGTAAAGTGCTTACGCGCTATAACATATTTGCCATCAGGCGTCCACACCGCATTGTTCAGCAGCCTGAAACTTTCCTTGGTAAGCTGCACGGCATGGCTGCCATCTCGGTCCATGGTCCATATATTATCACCACCACCCGCATCCGATGTAAAGGATATCTTCCTCCCGTCGGGACTAAATCTCGGCTGCACCTCCATGGCTTTACCCTGCCTCAGCACCTTAGCTTCGCCGCCGGCAACAGGCATTATATATATATCACCCAACAGGTCAAAAACAATATCCTTACCGTCCGGCGACAGGTCCAGGTTCATCCATGTGCCTTCATTCACCGTAAAAGAAACTTCCTTTTGCGGTCCGCCGGGGTTCTCAACATCCCATTTCTTTTTAGGCTCTTTCTTCTCTTTTTTCTCCCCTGCAACAGCGGCAGATGACACAAACAGTAAAACCGGCAACAGCCATTTAAACACCATAATTCATTATTTGGGCTAAAGATAGAAAAGCGGGGGATGGTTTGGTAATAAAATCACCATGTTGGCTGACCGAAGTCATCGTTCATGAAAGACTCCTTGAATAGTTTCGTCATTTATTCTTATGTATGAAAGCAATAGTCATTTCGTATTCGCTGACAGGCAACAATAAGGCCTTGGCTGCCGGTATAGCCGCGGAATTGCGGGCCGGCAGCCTCATCATTTCTGAAGCCAAACCTCGTAGCATGGCTACCATTTTCCTGGATATCCTGTTCAACCGCATGCCCGCTGTCCGTCCGGGCATGGAAGACCTGCAGGGCTACAACTTGCTTGTTTTTGTGGCGCCGGTGTGGATGGGGCATGTCGCCACCCCGCTTCGCACATATCTTGCCTCCTTGAGCTCAGCACCGGTAGGATACGCCTTCGTCTCCATAAGTGGTGGCGCCGATGGCCCGAACCTCAAACTCGCAGACGAATTGAGCAAAAGGACGGGCAAAGCACCCCTTGCGCTCATCGATTTGCACATTGCCGATCTTCTGCCACCCACACCCCGGCCCGAACGAAAAGACACCATGGCCTATCGCCTTAAAGAAAACGACATAAAAGCCCTGACCAATAAAGCAGTTACAGCCCTATATGAGGCGATACCTGCATTAAAGAAACAGTCACAAAAATAAAAAATGAAAAGGCCATATATCTTACGGGACATCTTGCTTGCCTGTGGCATTGTCTCTTCACTATTATTTGTAACAGTCGACATCATAGCTTCCAATCAATGGGAAGGCTACAGCTTCACCGGCCAGGCATTTAGCGAGTTAACTGCCATTGAGGCGCCCACAAGGCCATTAATGGTCGCGGCTGTGGGCATTCCTTACAACTTGCTTATTATTGCCTTCTCAGCCGGCATCTGGATATTCGCGGCCGCAGCGCCACGACGAAATGTATTGCGTATTATGGCAATTATGATGCTCGTACATGCCATATCCGGGTTTACAGGTGGCACTATTTTTCCCATGCACTCCCGCGGCATAGAAAAGGCAATGACCTATACCGACAAAATGCACATCATTGCTACAGGGCTGGAAGTCCTTTCCATGCTCCTGGCCATAGGCTTTGGGGCAGCGGCCTTCGGGGGGCGCTTCCGCTATTATTCTTTCGCTACTATCCTGTTGCTTATTGCCGGCGGCATTTTAGCCGGCATGAGGGCCGGCCGCGTTGCCGCCGGCTTGCCAACACCATGGATGGGCGTGACTGAGCGCCTCAACATTTATGCCTTCATGCTTTGGGTAATAGTGTTGACAATTGTCCTTTTCGGTCTGAAAAAAAGAGTGAATTCAACAGCTTAGAAAAAATAGATCTGCGCCTCATTTTTTTTGCCTAAGCTTCCTGTTATACCTCAGCACCAGCACGCCTGTAACGAGAAATGGCACAGCAGAAAGCGCTATCCGCGTATTCAGCGACATCAGGCCCACTACAAGTATCATCAGCATGATAAGGCAGAGGCAAGACAAGCCAATATAAGTAAGCGTCCTGCCCGGCACTTTCTGGAAGACTGTAAACAACAGTATCAGCTGCCCGCATAAAGGCAGCAATATAAAAGGGTGCAAGAATGTCTCAGAATGATGGACGGTATTGAAAATGATATCCCGCTCCGCCTGCCATAGGAAAGCATGCATATCCTTGCCCCATTCCAGGTAGCCCATCAGTGATGTTAGCAAAAGGCAGATATTGAGTATTCTTCTTCTCATGCCTTAGATCTTATAAACTCAGCATCCTTCAAATCGCGGGATATGAAGGATGTTGGGTCTCAAATTACTGATATTATTTAATTGCTTACCTGTGCCTGTTACATTTTCAAGAACTTCCTCACCAGGCTGCCGTCTTTGCCCTTCATTTGTACAAAATACAAGCCCTGTGCCAGTGCCTTGACATTTACTGCCGTCTGCGCGTGGCCGAGCTCACCTGAGAGAACAACTTTACCTACACTGTTTATGATCGTGTATGATTCGAAGGTCTGCTTATCCGCGCTGATGGTAAGCACATCGTTCGCAGGACTTGGGTAAACAAGCAGGGCATCTTCGGCAGCCTGTGTATTGGCCACCGCCTCAGCAAAGCAACCTATCAGATTGTCTACCTGGTTGGTCATCACCACATCGTTAATGTCAAAGTAGATACCCGCACGGTTGTATACATGGTTGCCGGCAACCAGCCCGGGCTTCGTATTAATATTGAAGATCACCGCACCATCACATTTGCCGTGGTGGCTGCTGTCCAGCAGGTTTATCTGCGGGAAATCAAATTTCAGGATATTATCACCTGCTGCATCCTTGGTTTTAGATACATACATCTGGTGCGAGCTCATCACTATGCGCATGGTTGATACATCTATGTTGGCAGGCAGTGTATCCAGCACATAAATATTATGGGCAGTATCATTACCGGTATTCTCAAAGTTAATCGTGTATTTTAATTGCACGGGATTCACCGCCGATGGGATGCAATGTGCAGGGCTCACCCACATCTCATTCGGGTCGCAGCCCGACTTTATGGTGTCAATTATTATTACCGTATTGTTTGTTGCATTTGTATCGCCTGCTATTGGCGTTATTTCAAAAGTAGTATGCACCGTGTCGCCTATCGTTGCATATACAGCATTCGTCCAAACAGAATAGTGTAAGTTGATCGGGCCGGGTTCGGTTGATGTCAGTGCATTCAGATTCCACACTATGCTATTTCCTGTAACTGAGGCAGCAGCCGGTGTTATCTGTGTTGGTATACCATCATACTTAGGACTGTAATGCAGGGTAAGCGTACCATTCACCGGCTGACAATAATTATTTTGCACATAGATATTCCCCCATTGGTCGTGTACACCTGTTACGGGTATTATTGCGCTCACAGCAAGGTCAAAGCTTGTAGAAGTATTGCACTGCAAACCCAAAGGCCGGGACGGAATAGACAGCGCACCCAATGTATCGTATACAATGCCCCCCACCGGGCAGGTAACAACAAAACCTGCGGGCGCAGAAACAACCTTGAAACTATAAACATCACCCGGTGCGCCATAAGCTGTATAGTACAATCCGCTTGCAGCAGACATACTGTCAATAGGCATATTATTGGAGTCTACCTCTACTAATAAAGGCTGCGAGATCGCTATGTCCGAATTGTCTTTAATGCAGTTGCCATTAGCATCGTAGAAAAATTCCAAAGGCATTGTTTTACACAATACATAGGTATAACTGCTGCTTACGGAATCGATAGCGAGAGCACCGTTATAAAGTATATGTTTTATGGTATAGGTACCGGGATAACTGTATGCATGTGTAAGCCACGCATTCCCGGAGTTTGCCGAAAATGTATCTGTTTGCATGTGGCCATCGCCAAACCATGTCTTAAGGGTTAAAGAAGCAGAATAGTGTGCAGGCACCACAGTAATGACGGGTCCATCACAAACAGAATTGATGTACACCGAGAAACTATCGCAGACCGCAGTTGGTATATTAGGTAAACCATCTACTTTACGCACCCTGTAGTGGCCACGGTCGGCCACATAAATATTATTGTTCCAGTCTATCGCAATCCCCCATATATCGCCGAACGAGGCAGTGGTAGCAAGGATGCCATCAGCTAGAGAACCTCCACCGCCTACATATGTGGTAACAATACCCGCCTGGTCTACTTTGCGCACTCGGCCATTGTGAAAATCTGAAATGTACAAGTTGCCGAAGCCATCCATACACACGTTACTGGGTTCTGCAAAACTGGCCGCTATAGCAGGGCCGCCATCCCCACTGTAACCGGGGGAACCCGAACCTGCATAAGTGGAAATAATGCCTGAGGCGTCAATTTTCCGAATCCGGTAGTTATACCTGTCAGCAACATACAGGTTTCCCGCTGCATCTGCACATACACCGTCAGGCGATTCCAAATTTGCTGCAGTGGCGGGCCCGCCGTCGCCGCTAAAACCACCGTTACCCGAACCTGCGCAAGTACTGATAATGCCTGAAGTATTTACCTTACGTATACGATGATTGCCCTGGTCACCTATATACAAGTTGCCGGCGGCATCAAAGCATAAACCGGCGACGCTAGCCAATTGTGCAGCGGTAGCGGGTCCACCATCGCCGCTATATCCCGGCGTGGTTGTACCTGCTACTGTAGTAATGATACCGGTTATATGGTCCACTTTCCTTACCCTGCTACCGTCCCCTAAATACAAGTCTCCGTTTACATCGGTTTTTATCATACCCGTGGCATTCATATCCAGACCGGCACTGGTAGCCGGGATGCCGTCAGCTGCATTGTTACCACCCCCTGCCACGGTGGTAATAATGCCCGACGGGCTTACTTTGCGTACCCTTGAGTGGTCATCATCTGCCACATAAACGTTCCCAAAAATATCGGGAGCAACCCCTAATGACTGGCCCATTTGTGCCGATAGTGCAGGGCCGCCATCACCACTAAAACCGCTTGTTCCGTTTCCGGCTATCGTGTTAATATATCCCGGCTGCGCAGTGCAGATGGCGGGGAATAGGATCGCTAATAGGATAAACCTTTTCATTGATTTATATTTAATAATATACTTAAAGGTAAAACATTAAAAGTAATTACCTACAGCCCTGGGAAATAATTTCAGGCAAGGGAAGTATGTTGTGTGTAGCAAGGCCATTTGAAGTTTCTCTCAAGGTTCCCCAAGCTTCCTTTAAGGTTCCCTGAAGGTTCTCTCAAGGTTCTCCAAGCTTCTCTCAAGGTTCCCCAAACTTCCCTGAAGGTTCCCCAAGCTTCCCCGGACAATGTGCTGATGTGGAAATGTAGTAATGTGCAAACTGCTGTCCCGGTGTTATTTATCATTTCCTTTCTCCCTTTCCCGCGCTTCTTTTTCTCGTTTTTTAAAAAGAATGTCCATGTTGTGAAGAAATACCTTTGACGAATCGCAACCTTCTGTCCATGGAATCATGCCATCATTTTCATTTTGGTATTCAGCTATATAGCGCTCATTGTCCTTTCTAAGTTCCTCGGCCACAAAAGCATTGAGGTCGAACTCAGGGTTTTCTTCAATATCCTCCTCATTAAAGTCTTCTTCAAAGTCGTCTTCCTGCTGCGGTATTTTCTTTTCGATCTCGTTTGCGCCGAATTCCATCTCTGAGGGTTTGATCGCGTGTTTGCCGCCACTTCTTTCGCCGGCTATGTATTCTTCAATATAATAGTCGAGCCCGCGGTGGCGTTCGTTGCGGCGGCTGACGTAGAGGGCAAAGCCCCGGAGTGCCTGGTAAAGTTCGGGAGTGGATAACTGGCGCTTTACCGCTCGTATAGATATTACGATCTTTCGGCGCAACTCGGCTTCCGCAGGAGTAGCATGACGCTGACCTTCGGGACGTGAGCGGATGATGGAGTTGATCTGTTCGATCTCGTCGTACATCTGTTGCACAATAACAGCGGGAGCCTGAACAGATGCCCTTTTTAAATCCTGCCAGCCACCTTTGACCGACCAGTTGGAAATAGTTTTCTCGCTGACGCCTACTTCGTCTGCAATTTCGGTCCGTGTTTTTTCGCTAGTAAGGAACAATTCGCGGGCTTGCTGTTCCTGCTCCAGTTTTGGAGGATACATAGTAGAAGGTTTTTATAAGTTCAACCATTCGCAGCACTATTTGTACTGCAGGAAATAAGAAAATCTCAAATCCGGCACAAAGGTACAGAGGAGGGGTAATAGGCTCCAAATGAACATATCCACATTTTTTGCCACATACGATTGGGCAATTATGGAATTTCATTATTCGCAGCATCTATGTGAAGGTTGGTTTAACAGTTTGGTAAGCGCAATTTTATTAATTTACAGCCACAGAAAGGAATAATATGACAGCAGGGCAACAACCGGTAAATATTAAAGCAGCAAGCTGGACGATTGGGGTACATATATTACTGCTGCTCCTGTTCGTAATGCTCCGCTGGGGCCTGCCCGAGCAGGTGCCTGTGCAGGAGCTGGGCATGGAGGTGAACCTGGGTACCAGCAACAATGGTAGCGGCGATGATCAGCCCATGTCCATGGAGCAGCCCGCACCTGATGCCGCCTCCGCATCCTTTAAAAGCGCAGCCCAGCAAACTACAGCAGCAAAGGAAATAGAACACAGCGATGACCCGAACGACCCCGAGGTGAACCTGCCCAACAAAAGCAAGGCTACCACAGCGGCCAATACCATGACCGAGACCCGCACCAGGCGCACTACGCAACCCGCTACCGAGAATAACAGCCACCAGCAGCAAAAGCCACGCTTTGTATACCAGGGCAGCACAGGCAAAGGCGGCAATGGTGCCAACCAGGACCACCCCGGTACCAACGAAGGCAATACCACCGGCCCCGGCGACCGCGGCGTACCCAATGGCACACCCGGCGCAGCCAATTACGAGGGCAGCCCCGGCAATGGCAATGGCGGCATCAACCATACGCTTACGGGCCGCAGCATAGTGGCCTTCCCTCCCCGCGAGGCCGATTTTAAAGAAGGTGGCCGCGTAGTGGTAAAAGTGACCGTGAACCGCGCCGGTGTCATTACCGACAAACGCGTTATTTCCAGCAGCAATGCGGCGCTCCGCGAGCTGGCCCTGCGCAAGGTGGAAAAGATCCGTTTCAATAAAAGCGATTCCTCGCCCGAAGAACAGTTTGGGAATATTACCTTTGTATTCAAAACACGCTCTTAAGCGAAGCTGAATTATATGGATATTTCCATAGCCTACAAACAAACCGTTGACTACTTATATACACACTTGCCCTTGTTTGCCAACAAAGGCAGGGACGCCATTAAGCACGATCTTGTAAACATCCGCAAGCTCTGCAAAGTGCTGGATGAGCCGCAGAACCAATTCAAAAGCATACATATTGCCGGCACCAATGGCAAAGGCAGCGTAAGCCATATGCTGGCCGCCATTCTGCAGGAGGCCGGCTATAAAGTAGGCCTGTACACCTCCCCGCATCTCACCGATTTCCGCGAGCGTATACGCATAGATGGCAAGCCCATCAGCAAAGAATGGGTGGTGAATTTTGTAGAGAAGCTGAAGCCGGTCACTATCGAGACCATTGAGCCGTCTTTCTTTGAGCTCACGGTGGCCATGGCCTTCTCGGTATTTGCAGAAGAGAAGGTGGATGTAGCCATTATAGAAACAGGCCTGGGCGGCAGGCTGGATAGTACCAATATCATTACCCCAGTCCTGTCTGTTATTACCAATATCAGTTACGACCATAAAGATGTGCTGGGCAATACCCTTGCCGAGATAGCGGCCGAAAAAGCAGGTATCATAAAGCCGCAGATACCCGTAGTCATCGGCCAGCAGCGCAGCGAGACCGAGCGGGTATTTTTTGAGCATGCCATTCACAACCAGTCGACCGTGTACTATGCCGAGGGAATATGGGATATGGTGCGCGTGGGGCAAAATACCCGCTACCAGTACTTTAAAGCCGTACACCGCGCAAAGCGCGAGATGCACGACCTTGCTACCGACCTGCTGGGCAGCTACCAGCAATACAACCTTACTACAGCACTGGCCGCAGTGGAAGTGCTGATAGCAAGAGAAGATTTCCCCAACCTGACCATAGATAAAGCACTGGCGGCCTTTGCAAAAGTAAAACGCCTCACAGGCCTGCGCGGCCGCTGGGAGGTACTACAGCAACAGCCCCTCATCATCAGCGATGTGGGCCACAATGCTGCGGGCATACAAGAGGTAATGAAACAATGGGAGCAGGTAGAAGCCGCACAAAAACATATAGTGGTTGGCTTTGTAAAAGATAAGGAAGTGGACGAAGCGCTCTCCTATTTCCCTGAGGATGCTACTTATTATTTCTGCAATGCACAAACACCACGTGCCCTTCCATCAGCCGATCTTAAGGCGGCAGGAATATTAAAAGGACTAAATGGAGATGCCTACTCATCTGTAGCAGATGCCGTGCATGCAGCAAGAGAACGAATGGCTAATGATGATGCACTCCTGATAACCGGAAGTTTCTTTGTAGTAGGCGAGGCCATGGATAGCATGATGCCCGAGGCAGTGCAATCTACTTTCCCCTTCCCTGGAATATGACCTTGAAGGTGTAGAGCATGATCTTGATATCCAGTGCCAGTGAGCAGTTCTCGATATAGAGCAGGTCGTACTTCATACGCTCTATCATTTGGTTCACATTTTCGGCATAGCCATATTGCACCATGCCCCATGAGGTAAGGCCGGGTTTTACTTTATGCAGGTACTTATAGTGCGGCTGTGTCTGGCTAATGATATCGATGAAGTGCTTGCGCTCAGGCCTTGGACCCACGAGCGACATATCACCCTTCAGGATGTTGTAGAACTGTGGCAGCTCGTCGATACGCCATTTGCGCATCACCTTGCCCCAGCCTGTTATGCGCGGGTCTTCTTTGCTGGATAGCGCCGGGCCCTTCTCTTCCGCATTCACGTACATGGAGCGGAACTTGTAAATGTTAAATGGTCTGCCGAAAAGCCCAATGCGCTGCTGCTTATAAAAGATGGGCCCTTTGGAAGAGAACAAAACATTGATACCCGCAAAAATGTAAACCGGCGAAAGAACAACGAGCGCTACCAGGGAACAAAAAATGTCGATGGTGCGCTTGCAAACCCGCTGCCAGTCGGGCATAAGCTCGGGGTGTATATGGATGAGCACCGCATCATACACGTTACTCGTCTTTACCGAGCCCGATATGATATCGTAAATATCAGGCAGCACTTTCACGACCACCGGGCGGTAGCTGAGGCGGGTAAGTACATTCTCCAGCAAATGGTGTTCAGACGAATCGACAGCGACAATTACTTCTTCAATCTCGTGCTGATCAATGATGCTTTCAAGATCAGAAAGATGGCCGAGCTGCGGCAGGTATTTGCTCATGCCATTACTGGATTCTTTGTTGGAGTAGATAAAACCCTTGAACACATTGCCCAGCACCTTACGGCTGCCTGATACCTGCTTGTAGATATCAATGGCCTTATCATTACCACCAATAATGAGCGTATTGAAACCCACCTTGCCTTTTATCAGGTTGTTCTTTACATGGTTGAGCACCAGCAAGCGGAAGATCAATGTGCAGACAGTATGAATGAGCAGGTAGCGGCCTGTCATTTTTATAATGTAAGAGCTCTCAACGGTGTCGTTCGCAAAAACGAAGAGAGCTACTGCCACACTACCTATGATGCAGGAAATGAGGGTACGATTTATTTCGTTCAGTCGCGATTTGCGGTATAGATCGAAGTAGGTACCTGATAATAAATAAAGGATGAGCCAGCCTGCAGGAATGATGAGGAAGATGGATAGATAGTCGAAAGTATGGAGCAACTGCAGGGTATGGAAAAAACTGCCGTTACCCAATAGCTCATGACGGTATGCCCAAAAGGTAGCCCACGCCAGCGCAGCCGACAAATAGTCGATCACTACTAACTCGCGGATGGCCTTTCTCTTTATCGGGGCAAGTTTCATTTTACTAAAAGTACTTTAATACGATACTACTTTAAGATTATCAAGCCATACATATCCATCGGACTGACCATTGTCGAGGGTTGCCCTTATCACTACGAAAAATGTTGAACCGGAATGTCCCTGCACAAAAGTTTGCAGGCCTACATAGAATTTGTTCCATGTGCTGCGTGCTTTGATGCCCACAAAGTATTCCTTTGTAGGAGTTCCCAGGGCATCGACCGCTACCAGGCCCACCTGGAAGGAAACCGTGCTTTTATAATCCAACTCAAGGAATGACTGGCCCTGGGGTATGATCGCTACATTGTTGTGAATGCTTTCGCAAAGGGTATCTGTTGTGGAAACATGGATATAGCCACTGCCGGTACCCTGGAATACATTATTCGGATCGCTGGTGGCAGTGATCTTATTGCTGCTTACCGTGGCATCATAAGCCTGGAAATCGCTGCCGGTCTCAAAATCTTCTTTCCAGGGAAATTTGGTCACTGCAGTGTACTTTGAAACAGGTATATGCGAGATGACCTGGCCGGGGGCGGGGTCTATGGCGAATGTATCGAAAGCATAAAACGGATAGAGCGACTGCTGATCCTGGAAGCCATCGAAAGTGATGCCGGGGCCGACAGCAATGGTGCCTGCTTTATCAGCCAGCACGGGTATATTAGCCGGCAGCCGGAAGACACCAACCGGTGCATTATTGTAATACACCCAGGCGCTGGTTATTTTATGCGAGCCATCCGGGAAAGCTATCGAATCGATCTTTATGTATGTAGGTACCTGCTCTTTAGGGTTAATAAGATTACACCCCAATACAAAAACACTCCCTAAGAACACCAATAATAAATTTCTCACTTCATTTATAATAAAACTGTTACAATATCAGTTCATTAACGCAAATGCAGGTTAAACATTGTGCATCTCGTTATGTAAACTCATTTTTTTCAATACCTGTTCCGCCACGTCCATTGCCTGGAAGCCGTCATAGATGCTTACCCTCACGGGGCGGTCATTAAGCACTGCATCTGCAAAATCCTCAAGCTGCATCCGCATGGCATCAGATGCTTTCACATCAGCGGCATCTACCGATATAATTTTTTTATTACCATTCGGCATTTCCAGCGGAAAACCGGATGTGCCCGCAGAACCGCCGGCGTCTTTAAGGCTGATAATTTCTGTTTTTTTATCTAAAAAATTGATGCCGATATACGCATCGCGCTGGAAAATGCGCATTTTCTGCATGTTGTTCAGTGATATGCGGCTCGACGTAAGATTTGCCACACAGCCGTTATCGAACTCGATACGGGCATTTGCAATATCGGCCGCTTCGTTTATTACCGCCACGCCACTGGCGGAAATACGCCGTACGGGCGACTTTACCATATGCATCACTATGTCAATGTCGTGTATCATCAGGTCCATGATGACAGAGACGGCGGAGGCTTGCGAGCCGAATTGCGCCAACCTGTGGACCTCGATGAACATAGGTTGCAATACCTTGCCGCTTAAGGCAAGTAAAGCGGGATTATAGCGCTCTACGTAGCCCACCTGGCATTTTACGTTCGCTTCATTTACAAGCGCCACCAGTTCGGCAGCCTCCCCGAGCGACTGCGTAAGGGGTTTTTCTATGAAAATATGTTTTTGGCTGAGCAGGCACTTTTTTGCAATTTCAAAATGCACCGCTGCCGGGGCGACAATATCGGCCAGGTCAATATCAGCAATGAGCTGATCCGGATCCTGGTATCTTTTTACCCCCTCCTGCTCAAGAACTGAACCTGCGTCGCTATCGTTCGCCTCGTAGAAGCCAATGAGGCTTGTACCGGGTATTTGTTTCCAATGGTCTATGTGAATTTTACCCAGGTGGCCCGCTCCGAAAACTCCGATCTTAAGCATGTAGCTTATGCTGATATTTTTTATTATATGACGCTGAAAAAGATGCTGCAAGATAACAATAAAAGAGCAGTATTAGATAAGCCCTTCGTCGGAAAAGCTAAGGAAACCGTTGGCAGAAATAATAAGGTGGTCAAGCAGTTTTATATCCATCAGTCCGGCGGCATCTTTCAGCTTGCGTGTCAGTTCCTTATCGGCGCCGCTGGGCTGCATATTGCCGGAGGGATGGTTGTGGGCAATGATGACCTGGTTGGCATTTTGGAGCAGGGCGCTTTTGAGTATTATCCTTATATCGGCCACTGTGCCTGTGAGGCCGCCGCTGCTTATGATCTCGTGGCGTATCAGGCGGTTGGCCTGGTTGAGGTACATAACACAGAAGGCTTCGTGGTTAAGGTCTTGCAGCAGGGGTATGATGATCTCTGCCGCGTCCTTGCTGGTAGATATGGTGGCGCGTTGCAGGCCTTCGCCTACCTGGCGGCGGCGACCGAGCTCCATGGCTGCAGCAATGGTGATAGCACGGGCCTCACCGATGCCTTTTGTTTTTTTGAGCTCTATGATGCTGAGCCTGCCCAGCTCGTGCAGGTGATTATGCGCCAATGCCAGCACTTCCCGGGCAAGGTCGAGCGCTGACTTTTCGCGCGTGCCGCTGGATATAAGAATAGCCAATAGTTCTGCATCAGTAAGGGCGGCGGCACCCCTTTGCAGCATCTTCTCGCGGGGGCGATCGTCCTCCGCCCAGTTCTTTATACTATTGGATATATCCATGCTCTATAAAGAAGTACAAAATACAATTTTATGACTAACCTTCTAGCCCCGGGGGCCGTCTATAGTGTGTATTGAATACTTAAACTTATTAAAATAATAATGCATTTTGAACTAATGTGGTTATCTTTATATGACTTTAATCAAGCTCTTTAAATGAAATATCTATACCTTTTTCTTATAGCAATTTTTACCTCCAGCAGGGCTTTTTGCATTAATATCCTGATCACCGAAAGTGCCTGGACCATGGATGAGAACTGGAACACCGAGGTGACGGCGATGGGATATACCGCGACCGTATTGCCGGCGACCGTGCTGGACAACAATGCTTTCTTTGGAACGTATAATGCACTGATCATCAGCTCATATGATGTAATGAACCCCGCCCGTACCGCAATTGTGGAACAATATATACAAACAGGCAAACCTGTTTACATACAAAGCGAATACGACAAATTCCTGAGTACGAACGTATCTTTTGAAACAATGGTAAATGACCTGGGTGGTTTCTTTTCTTATTCAACCACCACAGCGGGAGACCTGAACCCAATGCAAGTGCTGGGCACATTTGCTACCAACAACCTGCCGGTAACACCTCTTACCTATTTCTGGTATGGCTGCACTGCCTTATATGATGCGACGATCTACCCGTTTTTAAGTTACCAAAACCAATATTATGCTTACTCTTTTTGCCCGCCTAACCCGGCATGGGGCAAGATCATAACAACCACCGACCAGGACTGGGTAAATACGATGACCAGTCCTAATTTAATGCAGAATATAGTAACCCATTTGCTGACCCCGAATTTATGTGGCAACCCTATTCCCCCGGTGCTTACCGCCACGCCCGCACACACAGATGTAAGCTGCAATGGTGGCAACAACGGGACTGCCTCAGTGACCGTTGCAAACGGTACCCCGCCATATACTTATCTATGGTCGCCCGGCAATCAAACCACATCGAGCATCAGCGGGCTGGTTGCGGGTTCTTATACGTGCAGGGTGATAGATGCGGCACCGGATACGGTGACACAAATTATCGTGGTGGCAGAACCAACTGCCCTGACCGCTACAACATCGCAGGTAAATGTGAGCTGCAATGGCGGCAACAACGGATCGGCAACGGTAAACGTATCGGGTGGCAGCCCGGGCTATACTTATTCCTGGGCGCCAAGCGGCGGCACTAATCCAACGGCAAACAATTTGACGGCGAACACGTATACCTGCACCATTACTGATGCACATAACTGTACCCTGCAAAAAGTATTTACGATAACACAGGCCGGTTCATTGACCGCTACCACATCGCAGGTGAATATTTTATGCCATGGCGCAAGCACAGGCTCAGCTACAGTTACTGCCTCGGGTGGCACTATACCCTATACTTATGCATGGGCACCAAGCGGTGGTACTAACCCGACCGCAAGCGGGCTTGCAGCGGGAAACTATACCTGTACGATCACCGACCTGAATAACTGTACGCTTGCAAAAACTTTTAACATCACAGAACCTGCAACGGCATTAACTGCAAGTACTGCACAAACAAATATAAACTGCAATGGCAATAACAATGGCACTGCCACGGTAACCGCTACGGGCGGCACACCGGGCTATACCTATTCATGGAGCCCTAGCGGCGGCAATGCCGCTAATGCTACAGGCCTGGCACCTGGCGCTTACGTGTGCACTATCACCGATGCGAACGGCTGTGTGCTGACCAAAAACTTTACGATAACACAACCAACTTTGCTTACAGCAAGCATTAGCCATACTGATGTTACTTGCTTTGGTGCCGGAGATGGGATAGCAGTAGTGACCGCGACAGGCGGAACTGTGCCTTATACCTATTCGTGGGCACCAAGTGGCGGTAACCTTGCAATAGCGAGCGGCCTGGTGCCAGGTACCTATACCTGTACTATTACAGACGGCAATGGCTGCACAACGACCCAAACTGCAACTATAGTGCAGCCTGCGGGAACAATGACGGCAACCACATCGCAAACCAATATTTTATGCAATGGCGCGAATACGGGTGTGGCAACGGTGATGGCCAGCGGGGGCACTTTGCCTTACAGCTATTCGTGGACACCTATACCCGGTAACGGGCCCAATATGTATAACCTGCCTGCGGGTGCATATACCTGTACTGTTTCCGATGCGCATGGCTGTACTTTTGACCAGCCATTCACGCTCACGCAGCCTGATGCCATACTACCTTCGGTAACACAAATTGATGTGCTTTGCCATGGCAGCCAAAACGGTGCTGCTGCTGTGTCTGTTTCAGGCGGACTGCCTCCTTATACTTATTTATGGTCGCCAACGGGCGGTACTGCTGCTAATGCAGTGGGCCTGTCCGGCGGTGTATATACCTGCACCATTACAGATTATAACAACTGCGTTTACGAGCAGGAAGTTACCATCGCAGAGCCATTAGGCCTGAGTGTGGCAGATTCTGCAGCCAGCGTAAAATGCTACGGTGACAGCAATGGCTATGCACAAGTACTTGTTTCCGGTGGTACCTTCCCGTATAGTTATTCATGGTCGCCGGCGGGTGGCAATGTGTATGCTGCAAGCGACCTGAAAGCGGGGATGTATACCTATACAATAGTGGATGCCAACAATTGTGTGCTCGTCGACTCGATAAAGGTATCGCAGCCTAGCCCGGTAGGGGCTAATACCAGCAAAACAAATATTGTATGCCAGGGAGTACTTAATACCGGTATCGCGATAGCGACAGGCAAGGGCGGCATTCCCCCCTATACTTATTTATGGTCACCGGGCAGCACCACAGATACGATTATAACAGCACTGAGCACCGGCAGCTATACCTGTAGGGTGACAGACAGTATCGGCTGCATATACCATGCTGTATTTAATATAGTCGACACTTCGCAACCATTCGCCTATACTATCAAGGACAGTGTAACCGACTGCCGGAGCGCAATGCTAACAGCAATGGCAGACTCCGGGTCCAGCGAAGCGGTGACCTACACATGGAATTTTAGCGGCACAGTTCTTCAAGATACAGGCAACCCTGTTGTGCACGCTTATCCGCAAGGCGGACCAGATACCGCAATGGTGGTAATTGTAAATGCCGTGGGCTGCCACGATACGCTTGCTCATTATCTTGATATCGTTAACCCAATGGTAGCAGATTACAGTTTTGATCCAAATCCACCTGCGCCTAATACGGCCATCCAGTTCCACAATTTGTCTTCGCCTTATGCTACGATCTTCGACTGGGACTTTGGTGATGGCACATCGAGCACGGCGAAGAACCCGAATAAAACTTATGGTGATTCAGGGCTGTATCATATATGCCTGATAGCCAGCAATGAGCATGACTGCGCTGACACTGCCTGCAAGGACCTTAAGGTAGATGCAGAAAGCATTGTAGGTATACCCTCGGCCTTTACGCCCAATGGTGATGGTGAGAATGACATATTGTACATAAGGGGCTTCAGGACCGCGCAGGTAAAGCTGCGCGTATATAATCGCTGGGGCGAAGTGATATTTGAGACCGATAATAAAGCGAAAGGATGGGACGGTACCTTTAAAGGACATCCGCAACCTGCCGAAGTATATGCTTATACACTGGAAGCTACCTTTACTGACGGAACCAAGAAGCAGGTGAACGGGAGTATATCGCTGCTGAGATAAGGACTATTACAGTACAGATAAAATATAGTGATATTATTTTAATTTCTTAATAATATCATTATATTTATGCAACATATTACCCTGTATGAAACGCCTGTACTTCTTATTAACAATCCATTTATTTATTTTTTTAACGCCGGCAAACGCTAACCCGGTAATATTAATTGCAAAGGATAATAATGTAAACGAGCTACTATCTCCACACTGGGGCGCGGCCTGTAATGACCTTGGGTATTTTGCAATTGCCACCCAAATGAACAGCCTGGATATACCGATACCAGCCAGCTATGTAGCCCTGATAATATGTACTGCTGACAGCGCAATGACCCCACTGCGAATAAGTAATGTGCAGCAATACCTGCAGAACGGCAGGTCGGTCTATATACAATGTGAGCGGGAATCGGTAAACAGTATGAACCAGGCTTTTCAGCAGCTGGTAAACACCCTAGGCGGCTCGTTTTCCTGGGGTACAAGCCTGCCCGGCGACTTCGGCCCCCTGCAGGTAAACGGCACTTTTGCCAACATCTGCCACCAGGCACCGATACTGGGGAACTTTAACGGGGGATGCAGCGGGACCGGGAACTACACTGTTTTCCCCTTTTTGAGCTATAATGGTAATGACTACGGATTTAGTTTTTGCCCTCCCCTCCCCGGCTATGGTAAAATTATCGTAACATCGGACACCGGCTGGATACACCAATATACAACTAACTCGGACAGCCTGATACACAATATCGTGTATCATCTTTTTACGCCATTCCTTTGCGGGGATGTGCTCTTACCTGTATTCCATACCACACAAACTCAAACGAATGTGAATTGTTACGGCGCTGCCGACGGATCCGCCAGTGTAACAGCGATAGGCAATTTCCCAACATTTACTTACTTATGGTCGCCCGGCAACCAGACATCGGCAAGTATAAGCGGGCTTATGGCCGGAACCTATATATGCACTATTACCGACTCGCTCAATAATGTTATCCATGATACCTTTGTCATTACCCAGCCACTGCCACTAACAGCAATCACCAGCCAAACAAATATATTGTGCAATGGCAACAGCACAGGCTCAGCAACAGTAACAGTATCAGGCGGCATAACTCCTTATACATACTCATGGGCACCGACGGGTGGCACTAACCCTACCGCCAGCAACCTTGCAGCAGGCAACTATACCTGCACTATCACCGACTCAAACGGCTGCATACTGGTGAAAACTTTTACACTCACAGAACCTTCGGCACTTAGCGCTACCACATCGCAAACGAATGTGGCATGCAGTGGTTACGGGACTGCTACGGTGGTCGTAACGGGTGGCGTACCGGGCTATACTTACTCATGGGCGCCGAGCGGCGGCAATGCCGCTACAGCCACCAACCTTACGTCTGGCACTTATACCTGTACCATCACTGATGCAAATAACTGTGTACTAACTAAAACATTTATTATAACACAACCGCCAGCCCTGACTGCTACGATATCACATACGGACATTCCCTGTTTTGGAGGCAATAATGGCACGGCTACTGTTGTTGCATCGGGCGGGTCGCCGGCATATACTTATTCGTGGGCGCCGACAGGGGGCAACGCAGCCAATGCAGTTAACCTGGCGGCAGGCAGCTACACCTGCACGATAACGGATGCGGACGGGTGCAGTATAGTACAGAGCGCAATAGTTACCCAACCAACAAGCGGCTTGTCGGTATTCGCATCGCAGACGAACCTGGTATGCGGGGGTACTAATACCGGCCTTGCAACAGTCATAGTTTCGGGTGGCACAAGCCCGTACACATATTTATGGGCGCCGGCAGGTGGCAACGGACCTAATGCCATTAACCTGGCAGCAGGCAATTACACCTGTACCATCACCGATGCACATGGATGCAACACCACGCAGGCCTTCACCCTGACAGAGCCGCCTGCGATAGTAGCTGCCACCTCGCATGCGGACATCCTTTGCTACGGCAATAATAACGGGATAGCCACCGTGCTGGTTTCCGGCGGCGACCCACCATATACTTATTCATGGACACCCGCGGGTGGAAATGGCCCTAATGCGACTAACCTTGCGGTGGGTATATATACCTGCTCTATTACGGACCACCTGAATTGTGTACATACAGAAACCGTTACCATAACGGAAGCCCCTGCATTGAGCACGGTTGATTCACAATCGAATGTGCACTGTTTTGGCAGCAGTGACGGATATGCAGAGGTGAACCCTTCGGGCGGCACATCGCCTTACAGCTATTCGTGGGCACCAAGCGGCGGCAATGCCAATGCGGCAAGCGGGCTGGCAGCAGCGGTATATACCTGCACGATAACAGACTATAACAATTGTGTCACTAGCGCGACCCTTAGCATTTTACAACCTGAAGAACTATCTGCCAATACATCAAAAAGAAATGTTGTTTGCCAGAACCTTAACCAAGGCATAGCA
This sequence comes from Bacteroidetes bacterium UBA1947, assembly GCA_002336915.1. Classification (GTDB taxonomy): domain Bacteria; phylum Bacteroidota; class Bacteroidia; order Chitinophagales; family Chitinophagaceae; genus MKUN01. The sequence continues at coordinate 168,013 of DDET01000051.1, forward strand.
ATAGCCACCGGCAAAGGTGGCATAGCACCATATACCTATTTATGGACACCGGGAAACTCGACAGATACCATCATTAATGGACTGGGTGTGGGTAACTATACCTGCCTGGTGACCGATGCAAACGGGTGCAGCTACCGTGCGGCATTTAATATTGTTGATACCTCAAAGCCATTTAGTTATTCGATCACGGATTCTGTTTTGGATTGCAGAACTGCGCAATTGACTGCGATCCCAAACGCGGGATCGAGCCAGGCAAGGGATTATTTATGGATATTTAGCGACTCTGTTACATCGTTAAACAACCCCGTAATCCATACTTTTCCGCAGGGGGGCGCCAACAGTGTGGAACTGGTAATTGTAAATGATGTTGATTGCCACGACACCTTAAATTATGGGGTTAATATCAATAACCCGATGGTTGCTGATTTTAGTACGGTCCCGGTGGAACCATTGCCTAACACACCGCTGCATTTCATTAATAGTTCCTCGCCATTTGCCACCATTTTCAATTGGGATTTTGGCGACGGCACTTCGAGTACTGAAGAAAACCCAGATAAGACCTATAGTGATTCGGGCGAACATAACATCTGCCTCATTGCCAATGATGCCAATAACTGCGCAGATACTGTGTGCAGGGATGTTAATATGGACATAGAAAAATCGGTTGGTGTGCCTTCGGCCTTCAGCCCGAACGGAGATGGGGAGAATGACGTTTTGTACATAAGAGGCTATAGATTGGCTAAAGTGAACCTGCGCATTTATAACCGCTGGGGTAACCTGGTATTCCAAACTGATACCAAAGAAAGGGGCTGGGATGGCACTTACAAAGGGCATCCCCAGATCGCAGAGGTGTATGCATATACACTGGAAGCCACCTTTATTGACGGAACCACTAAGAAGCTAAGCGGGAGCATATCGCTGCTGAGGTAGTTTGTCCTGTGTTTTATTGGTTTATGTTATGTGCATATAATGCTTTTTTGCGCTGGTACTGTTAACTTCGCATGGACTAAACCATTTTAAGTGCCCGACGGAGTTACGTATTTGCCTTACAGCGATACGGGATATTTTTCCCGCCTTGTTACCGACTACTTGGGAAAGGCCCCTGCCTTAGAGGAATTTTATAACTACTATCCTGACCAAGAAGGGCTGGCAGCAGCTATTGAACAACGCAGCAAATTCCCAATAAACCGCGAGGTACTTGCGGACACCCTCACGAGGCAATATGAACAGCTTACAAAACACCCAGCTGTAGAACAAAATATAGCCCTGCTGCGGAATGAAAATACCTTCAGCGTATGTACTGCACACCAGCCTAACCTGTTAACCGGCTACCTCTATTTTATCTATAAGATCGTACATGCTATAAAACTGGCCGAAGAGCTAAAGCAGATGCAGCCGGACAAAAATTTTGTGCCGGTTTACTACATAGGCAGCGAGGACAATGATCTTGATGAACTGGGCACCTTCAGGTATGGTGACAGGAAATTTGTTTGGGATGCTGCGGGACAAACCGGGGCTGTGGGCAGGATGAGTACGGAAAGCCTGAAGCCTATACTGGATGAGCTGTTCAAACTGCTGGGGCCTCCCGGGGAAAACTGTGATGAATTAAAGGACCTGTTGAGCCGGGCTTACCTGCAGCACAAAACCATAGCCAAAGCAACACAATACCTGGTGAATGAATTGTTCGGCAGGTTTGGACTAATAGCTTTGGACCCGGATGAAGCGGCATTCAAAAAAGAGATATTACCGGTGCTGCAAGATGAGCTGCTGAACCAGAATGCCTACTCTATAGTATCGGCACAGGCGGAAAAACTGGATGCACATTATAAAGTACAGGCACATCCGCGAGCGATAAACCTGTTCTATTTAAACGAACAATTAAGAGAGCGTATAGAGCAAAAAGGGGACAGGTGGTATGTGTTAAGTACAGAAATAAGCTGGGATAAGGATGAACTGCTTGCCGAGCTGAAGGAACACCCGGAACGCTTTAGCCCGAATGTGATACTGAGGGGAATATTCCAGGAAAGTATATTGCCGAATGTGGCCTTTATAGGTGGAGGTGCCGAGGTGGCCTACTGGATGCAACTGAAGCCGGTATTTGAATACTATAAGGTGTTCTACCCGGCCATAGTTTTACGGCAGTCGGTGCAGTGGATAGGGCCTGTGCAAAGCAAGCTGATACAACAATTGCAGTTCAGCATTAAGGACGTCTTTAAGCCTGAGGTAGAGCTCATTAAAGAATATATAAGCCGTAACAGTACCGATAAGTGGCAGACCGGCGAAGAGGATGCCGCGATGGAAAAAATACTGGCACAGCTGAAACAAAAAGCTACATCGGTAGACCCTACACTAGGCCGCGCAACGGAGGCGGTGCTCACCAGGATAAAATACCAGCTGCAGGTGCTGGAAAAGAAAATGCTGCGTGCGGAGAAAAGAAAAATGCAGACACAAGTGCTGAAAATAAACCGCCTGAAAAATATTCTATTCCCCAACAATGGCCTGCAGGAGCGGGTGGATAATTTTATGCCTTATTACCTGCAATATGGCAATCAGTACTTTGACATACTGAAAGATGCGATGCTGCCGATGGAGGCACAATTTTTGGTGTTGGAAAAATAGCTTTCTTTGCCAGGCATTTTTCCTGCAAATTGCAATAAAAAAAACAAGGTGATGAAAAGAACAAATATACTATTCGCCGCAATTATAGGGCTGATCTCCACAACAGTGCAGGCAGCACCTACACTTCCAAATTTTGACCTGGGCATAAAAGCCGGTGCAAATTTCGCCAAGCTGGACGGCAAGAGCTGGGACGCAGGTTACAAAGCCAGCTTTCTTGGCGGAGTTTTCCTGGGCCTGCGCTTCCCAAAGGTGGGCGTGCAGGTAGAGGGTCTCTTCAGCCAAACAAAATATACTACCAGCGGGGTGGAGTTTTACAACGTTTATAAAGCGGCCCCGGGCGTGGTTTTCAATCCACTTGTAGATTCGGCCAAGCATCATAATTTCAATGTGAGCTATTTTAATATCCCTGTGCTGCTGGAGATAAAATTGCTACCCATTTTGTGGGTGCAACTGGGGCCGCAATACAGTGGGATAGTATCGATAAATGATAAGGACAACTTTGTAAAAGACAGCAAAAGCCTTTTCAAAAGCGGCGATTTTTCGGGCGTAGTGGGATTGGAAGCTAAGCTGCCTTTTCATCTTGTTGTAGGCGCGCGATATGTACTGGGTTTTTCGAGCATGAACAATACAAATGTATCAGGAGCATGGCAGCAGCGCGTTATACAGGCGCATGTGGGGTTTAGCTTCTTGTAGATAAATAATCGATCAAATGAAAAGAGCCTGTTCAAGGATATTGAACAGGCTCTTTTCATTTGATCAAAATTCTATTACTTGGTGCCAGTAAAAGTGCAAGTATTAGATCCTGTGGTGCCAGAAATTGAATAAGTAACAGAGATCATATTACCCGATAAAGTGCCTGTACCATTATACGTGACCAAGCCTGAAGTATTGTCGGAGCCTGAAAAAGTAAAAGTGTCTGGTCCGGTCAAAGTACAGGTTGCAGAATACCCAGAACCATATATGTTCGATAAAGTGAGCTGTGTAGCGCCGTTAGCAGTTATTGATACAGCGTATGCATCGGAACCTACGGTACAAGCTTCCGTTCCATTGTAGGTGCCCAGAAATTTAGTCCTGCTAAGTGTTTCACAATGTGTGCCTTCATAACCTGCAGCACATGTACATGTGCCCCCGCTACAGCTGCCGCCATTTTGGCAAACGACACCGGCGCAGGGATCAACAACAATGGTAGTTTCGCAATGGGTGCCTGTGTATGCTGATGGGCAGATACAAGCCCCATCCTGGCAGGCACCGCCGTTAAGGCATGCTACACTCTTACATTTGTCGGCCTTGCAGGCGGTGTAGGTGATGACACTAAAAGCTGTTAGCGTAATAAGTACAGTAACAATAATTTGGGTAAAGAAGCGCATAGATAGTTTTTTAGAAGGTTATTGAACGGGATCAAAGATAAATATATAATTGAATTATCACCTCCAAGTGCCCTTATAATTTACGGGAACTCCCGAGGTAGTAATTGTGTAATGCCAATAGAGTGTGTCGTTGATCATCACCGCATTGCCAACTATATGATGGTCGAGTGAGGCATCGGGCTGCTGGGAGGCAACAATAATGGAATCGCCGCTAATGGTTCCTATGACATCGTGCGCAAAGAAACCTTTAAACATTGTGCTGATACCCACCTGAGTAATGGAAGGGCCATCAAGTATAACGGGAAGGTATGAGGTGGTATCTACTGCATTGTTGTTAATTGTGTTGGTATCGGAGGCTGTCCAGATCCTTTCAAATTTGGTGCGGATCTCCGTCTCGCAGTATGTGCCTTCGTAGCCTGTGGGGCATGCGCATGTACCATTGTTGCATGCACCCCCGTTCTGGCAGCTTACCGTGGCGCAGGGGCCAACTGTTTCGCAAGTAGGGCCGCTGTAGTTGGCAGGGCAGCTGCAAATCCCATTACTACAAGTGCCACCATTATGGCAGGAGACGTCTTTGCATTTATCCTTTTTGCAGGCTGTATAGGTAACAGAACCGAAAACTACCAAGGTGAGTATAGCAGCGAACAGAACGCGTGATATTTGTCTCATATAGAATATATTGCGGACGTAAAAGCCCCTTAAAAGTAAATCAAATATTTGTTTTAATAAATAGTACTTGTGTATTCCGCGAAGTACACATTAAACTTATCTTTGCCCCTCAAAATACTACAGCACATTAATTATGAAAAATACTCCTTTTACACAAATACACATAGCGCTTGGCGCAAAGATGGCTGAGTTTGCAGGCTATAACATGCCTATATCATACAGCAGCATTAACGAAGAACACCATACCGTACGTACCAATGCGGGTGTTTTTGACGTAAGCCATATGGGAGAGTTCATACTGAAAGGTGATAAAGCCCTGGACCTGATACAGCGCGTGACCAGCAACGACGCCAGCAAACTGACTGCGGGCAAAGCACAATACTCCTGCCTGCCCAACGAACAGGGCGGTATAGTAGATGACCTGCTGGTATATTGTATAGAGGAGAATAAGACCTATATGCTGGTGGTGAACGCATCGAACATAGAAAAGGACTGGAACTGGATAAGCAAATTCAACACCGGGGGTGTGGAGATGCACAATATATCGGACAAGACAGGCCTGCTGGCCGTGCAAGGCCCCAAGGCAGTACAGTATATGCAGCAGCTCACCGACATGGATATAAGCGACCTGAAATACTACACCTTCGCAAAAGGAACCTTTGCCGGAGTAGAAAATGTACTGGTGAGCGCTACAGGCTATACCGGCGCAGGCGGTGTGGAAATATATTTTGAAGACAAGGATGGTGCAGGTGAAAAAATTTGGAACGAGATATTCCGCGTGGGAAGCCCGGCCGGAGTGAAGCCAATAGGCCTTGCTGCACGCGATACACTGCGCCTTGAAATGGGCTACTGCCTGTATGGCAATGATATTGATGATACTACCTCGCCACTGGAAGCAGGACTGGGCTGGATCACTAAATTCACAAAAGATTTTACAGCACGCCCTATACTGGAAAAACAGAAAGCAGATGGGATTACCCGTAAACTGGTGGGTTTTGAAATGGTGGACAAGGGTATACCACGCCACCATTATAAAATACAGAATGCGGAAGGCGAAGAGATAGGCTACGTAACTTCCGGCACGCAGGCACCCAGCCTGGGCAAGGCAATAGGAATGGCCTATGTACGCAAAGATTTTTCGAGCGAGGGCAGCGACATATTCATCATGATACGCGACAAAGCAGTGAAAGCACAGGTAGTGAAAATGCCTTTTGCTTAAGCGCTATTTACATTAAACAGTAAAACGCTACAATATATTTTTAGGAAAGGTCTCAAGTGAGACCTTTCTCTTTTTGCTTTGTCTTATAGCTTTCTATTGGGGTAATAGTGATCGAACGCTTTTTCAATGAAACCGTTACCTATCCTGTCCAGGTCAACCTCAGCAGATAAGAGTACAACCATATCCGTCTTATCGAGGGTAGTAACCCAATCATACTGGTCGGCACTGGTGTTGCCTTCCTTGCCGTCCTTTTTGTACACAATATCTCCCCAGGCATACCAGAACAGCCAGTCATTATTAATGTTGTGCGGAAGATGATTGTACATTAAAGTCCAGAAAAAACTGTCCCCCATGTATATCGCATTAGGCTTCCTGGTGGAAGAGTCGCTTATAAATTTTACCTCCGGGTAGCTGAATTTTTCCTTTTCGGGCGGAAAGAGAAGGTTCATTCCTTTTGCGATATCAATGTCGTTGCTATAGGGAGTGTCCGATTCAGTAATTTTTGAAAACGCGATATGCGGCATTTTAATATTCAGCAATTGCTCAGATCTCTTTATAAGGCTATCGGCAGCGATCCAGGATCCATATACCGTCCAATGGGTACTTTGCTTTGACATCAGCAAGTGCTTCGTAGTTGGCCTCATGCTCACAAACCAGGCATTGAAATCAATTGTGTTGATGCGGAGTGAATCTTCGAGATGCAAGTAGTCTTTGTAACGGCTAGGCGCGGCAGCGTTGCATTTTGTACCGGGAGGAAAATGATCAGGGTAATACCATGCTTTGGAGGGTGCGTGGGCTACAATGAGGCATTTACCTAACTTCTGAAGTGTGTCCTGCAATAGCTTTGTTTTTATCAGCCTTATGCGCGTGTCCTTGTCGCCGGGATAATTCAAGCCGCAATAGCAATCGATATAGCCTTTCTCATAGAGATAGTTACCTGTCCCTACCACTACTTCATTTGCGTGCGCCCTGCTAAACAGGCTGTAGTCCACCTGGTTATTTATGCGGACAAGCAGTGTCCTGAAGCCCACGTTATCGTTAAAATATCCTGCTTTTTTTTCCTGGTAAGTGCCGTCCCACCAAGCTGTTTTTGTAAACTCGACATCGGGGGCATCCCTCACGTCGCCATCCAAAGGGCGCGGATGCAGAAAATGCAGTTGCTGTTGCAAAAGAGGCAGCAACAACAAGATGTAAAGCAGCAAGAACAAGCCTTTTTTTATCTTTCTACTATCCATAGGCTAAAACGATGCTGCCTTGCACCGCAGAATAAGTGATAAAGACCGCGATCGATTTCATCTAGCAAAATATTCTATTTTATGGAGAAAATGAACATTCGCCCGAGCTATGCCATGTATAGCCGGTGTACGCAAAGGTAAAGATGTGGATAATAGTCCTTTGCCCTTAAATATAAAAATTTGTTTCATCAATATTTTCGTAAACTTTTTTATTTCTTTGCACTCACAAGTCAGGCAAATAAAACACCCCCAATTATGTTACCAAAATATAACCGCATTTTATTAAAGCTTTCCGGAGAATCGCTCATGGGCGAGCGTAACTTTGGTATTGACCCTAAAATGCTGGAGCAATATGCCATCGACATTAAAGCCATAACTAATATTGGCGTACAGGTGGCAATTGTAATAGGTGGTGGTAACATATACCGTGGCATGAACGAGGCCGAAACAGGTATAGAACGTGCGCAGGGCGATTACATGGGCATGCTGGCAACCGTAATAAACGGTATGGCATTGCAGGCTGCACTTGAAAAAACAGGTGTGAGAACAAGACTGCAGAGCGCTATTAAAATGGAGCAAGTGGCCGAACCGTATATACGCCGCCGCGCTATGCGGCACCTTGAAAAGGGCCGGGTGGTAATCTTTGGCGCCGGTACAGGTAATCCCTATTTTACTACAGATACCGCAGGATCGCTGCGCGCTATTGAGATAAACGCTGATGTAATACTGAAAGGCACGCGCGTGGACGGCATCTACACCGCCGACCCCGAGAAGGACAGCACTGCTACCCGCTTTGAAAAATTATCGTTCGACGACGTTATCAGCAAAGGCCTGAAAGTGATGGACATGACCGCCTTCACCCTTTGCCAGGAAAACAACTTACCGATAATAGTATTTGATATGAATACTGTAGGTAACCTGCTGCATGTGGTTACAGGCAAATCGATGGGCACATTGGTAAGTTAGTATTTACCTTACTCTTTTCCTTTTATTGCGTTCGTAATCTTCAAAGATGAACTGGCCGAGACCATCGAGCGAGGAGTAGAAAGCTTTGCCGTTATTCACCTCGGTGAAATTGCGTACAAATGCCTGCAGGTATGGATCGTTGGCGATCATAAATGTGATGACCGGTATCTTCAATCTTCTTAGCTGCCCTGCAAGGTTAAGTGTCTTGTTCAGTATCTTACTGTCTATCCCGAAGCTGTTCTTATAGTATTTATTGCCGATCTTCAGGCAGGTGGGTTTGCCGTCCGTTATCATGAAGATCTGCTTGTTCGGGTTCTTGCGGCGGCGCAGTATATCCATGGCCAGCTCAAGGCCCGCTACGGTATTGGTATGGTAAGGCCCTACCTCGAGGTACGGCAGGTCTTTCATTTCTATCTGCCAGGCATCGTTACCAAACACTACAATATCCAGCGTATCCTTTGGATATCGGGTCGTTATCAGCTCACTGAGGGCCATTGCCACCTTCTTTGCCGGAGTTATGCGATCCTCGCCGTATAGGATCATGGAGTGCGAGATGTCTATCATCAATACGGTGGATGTCTGGGTCTTGAAATCCATTTCATGGATCTCCAAATCGTCCTGCTTTAAGGACAATTGCTCCACACCATTATTTATAAAGGCGTTCTTCAGACTGCCCGTGTAGTCTATTGCGTCAAGGGCATCGCCAAATTCGTAAGGCCGTGTTTCAGGATTCATCTCGTCGCCCTGCCCGCTACGGAAAGTGAGATGATTACCTTGTTTGGTCTTTTTTAGTTTACCGAATATCTCATCGAGTGAACGCTTGCGTATCGTCTGCTCGGTTTTTGCAGTAACCTTATAAGCGCCATCCTGCTCATTCTCCTTTATATAACCCTGCTGCTTCAGGTCCTCTATAAAATCACCTATACCGTAATCTTTGTCCGTCAACCGGTGCTCCCTATCCAACTGTGTAAGCCAGTTCAATGCCTCGGCCGCATCGCCACTGGTATAATGCAGCAATTCCATGAAAAGATCAAATAGCTTTTCAAACGGTGATTTCCCTTTGCCGGGCGTATATTTACTAAATACAAAACCTTTCATACCTCTTTTACCTTATTTAAAGGTACGAAAGACTTGTATTCACCATTATCATTTGTTTCCATAGCGTTATTAGTTTAATTATTATTGCAGCACAAATGCATTGCGGGGTATGAAGGCGGCTATATTGATATTAGCACATAAGAATATTGAACAGGTCCGGAGACTTGTAAACCATCTCAAAAGCGATTTTGAGATATACCTGCACTTCGACCAGAGGATTACGCATGATCTTATTGATGAAGATCATGTGCACATTCTTAAAAAAAGGTACAGTGCATATTGGGGATCGGACAGGGCCATAAAGGCAATGCTGGAATTACTGAAGGAAGCCAATAAGGACAATTGCGACTACTATATGTTCATCAGCGGGCAGGACCTGCCTTTGATGAGCAACAAAGCAATAAAAGACAAACTGGGCGACCATCATACCAGCTACATGCAGCACACGAAACTACCCAGGGCCGACTGGGACCACAATGGCGGCCTGGACAGGCTGAACCTCTACTGGGATACCAAATATGAATCAAATGCATCGAAACTGAAGTTCATCGCCCTGCTTCCCCTGAAAGTGTCGGGCCTGCTGTTTAGAAAGCTCCAAATACTCACCGGGCTTAGAAGAAAAATAAATTTCGAGGCTTACGGAGGTTCCATATGGCTCAACCTTACCAAAGGGGCTGTTGCTTACATCCTCGATTTTACGGCAAAGAACCCCTGGTACGTGGAGCGGTTCAAATATACCCGCGCAACAGATGAGCTATTCTTTCACAGCATTTTGATGGCCTTTGATTATCCTGCAAAGGACAGCATAGTAAATGACGATATGCGCTACACGGATTGGACTACCGGCCCCGGTTACCCGCGCACACTGACAATGGACGACTATGAAAAGTGTATCCATTCGGGGAAATTATTCGGCAGGAAGTTTGACGAGCAGGCCGATGGAAGCGTTATAGATACGATACTCTCTGTTACTTCACATTAGCATTCTCACTAGTTCCTGCCACTTAGCGGAGACCGTAAATTCGACAACATTAACTTAAGGTTGGTGGCCAAGAGGTCATTTTTCATGTACCTGACCTGGATAATGTACGTTATCAAAAGCAAAGATACCATGCCTATCGTGCTTATAGCGTAGCCCAGGTGCAGCAAACTGTTCAGGGGCAGGAAAATAGCAGTGAGCACAAAGGGTAGCACGTTCCAGAACAGTGCAGGGAGTATATTCTCACCCGTCATTTTCCTTATCTCCCGATACAATACTCCGTTGAGGAGTATCACGTTCACCAAAAACTCGGATGCGAAGAGGCTTAGTGCAAGGTAAATAGGCTGGCGCGGCAACAAAGCGATAAGCGTAAAAATGAGCAAGGCCCGGAAAATGGATACCGGGAAGAGCAGCTTAATAGAATTCAGCGATTTGAGGTACAATATGATGAGTGTACCGTAGACATTGAACAGCACCAATGAAAATATTACAAAGAAGAAGGCGGTGTCCACCGGCAGTTTACCGCGTGTCCACAAAGTGTATAAGCCTGTTAGCAGGGGGTAAGCAAGCACAAGCCCAAAGTTGATACCCAGGCCAAGCAATAACCATATTGCATGAAATATCTTCAGGAGCCTTGCTGTTTCCTTGATAATGCTCAGGCGTTGATACTCTACCGTGAATACACTGATAAATGTATTGCTGCTTGTTACCATGACATTCGCCATAGCGCGGGTAGATGCATACACCGGCAGCAATGCCACAGGAGGATAAAATATGGCGATCATAAAATTAACGCCGTCCAGGGTAAGCTTTTCAAAAAAGTTATTGGCAATAAAGAACAGCGACCTGAGAAAGATCAAAAAACCCTTTTTTACGCCGCCCAGTACACCTTGCCTGTATATGCTGTGTTTCCTGAACAGGGAAAACAAATAGATGACATTGACACACGCATGCACCAGCAACAAGACCAAAAAGATGCCGCTGAAGGAAAAAGCCAGAAATACACAGAGGAAATACACTGCCGTTTCGCTAAGACCCAGTATGGCCACATACCTGTTGGTGATATGTACATTGCCGTCAGGCTCTATTGCACCACTTATGTATTTAACCATACAATGCGCCAGGCTTACCAACATAACAATGAACAGGCAGTAGTGCAGTCCGTGATCTTCCACTATCGCCGGGCTTGCATTAAAGGCAGCAACCGACAAGGGCAAATAGTGAATAAACGCAAAGAGCAATGCTAATATGACCAGGCTTATCGTCAACAGGAATGCAAAACCGTTCCTGAAGTTTCTAGCGGCAAGTTCGCGGTCCCTGTGATATTCCAGGTTGTATTCGTTAAGGCAATAGCGCACATAACCATCACACACATACACCGTCATCCCGTAAAAGGACATGAGTATGATCCAGAAGCCGTAATCCTGCCCTGTGCGGTATTTCAGGAACAAGGAGATAAAGAATATATTTTTAAGAAAAAACTGGACAGTACTAAGGCCGGACCATAATATCGTTATCAGCGCGTTTTTTCTTGTCAGGCTCATTGTTCAGAATATGCTTTATTACACAGGCCCTGTCAAACTATTTTACTTAAGCGTTATTTTGGTCACCAGGTATTTATTAAATACATAGCCGGCTACAAACAGTCCCGTAATTATTGAAAACGAGAACAGGAGATCGCCCCGGAGCATAAAAAATAATAAACCTAAAAATACACAATAATAAATGGCATAGTAGTTGATGGGGATGATGTCATAAAAGGACTTCGCACGCCAATAAAAATTATCGTAAACAGCCACCAGCCATGCAAGCGCAGCAATAAATATCATGCTGCCGGCAAAACCGAAATTGATATATCCTTCTGCAATAAAGGGGCAGGAAATATTCGTGAACTCATAGCGCATCTGCCCGTAGATAAAGGCCCCACTACCCACAGCCTTACCAGGCCATACGCTTCTTGGGACGAAAAAAAGCAATACGGAAAGCAATTGCTTACCGGAGGTGGTCCCGTAATCGCTTACGTATTGGATAGCGCGACAGAACGAAGTATAAGTATCGAAATCACCTGCAAGAAAAGAATTGCGAAACACGGACTGTGGATCTTCAAGCAGCACATTTATCTTGTCTACACTATACCGTGCAAGCCCTATTAGCGGAAAGATGACCGTAAGCATTACCAGAAAGACATAAGTAAAGCCGTTCCGGCTCCTGAACAGCCGCGAGTTAAATGCCACGGCAAGGCTCATATAAAACGCAGCTACATAGAACCTCGCTGTCGACAAAGGAAAATTAACAAGCAGTGACAGGATCATCGTAACAGTAAACCAGAATATGCCGATCTGCCGTCTCCTAAACAATACTACTGCGCATAAAGTGTAGTATAAAATGCAGCCCCTGAGCAATTGATCGAACAAAAGAGAAAGTGTGTTATTGCTGTTTTCTGTTGCCTCCCTCATGCTGCTTCTTATCCACAGGTTCTCAAAACCCACTATAGCGACCATTAAGGCGCAGAGGCCCAGGAAAATGACACGGCCCTGGTTATTGAATTTCAACAGGTAGTTTTGCGAGAACCGGTCGACCGCGGGCGGAGCATTACCACCTTTCTGGCTGAAGAAGTAATTCACTGCTTTAAAAACAATGAATGAGAGCAAAATGATGATATTGGCTATAAGATATGTACTGTCATTTATGTTGTTGCCCCATGGTATCACTTTCAGCTCATACTGGCATACAGGTATAAAAGATAGAAAGGAAAAATTAAACAACCAGAATATCTTATTTAAGGAATATGGCCTTGGGTCGGCAAAGATAAAATAGCTTGATAAAATTGTGTTGAGGAAGAAGGAATATATGACATAGCTCTCTGTGGCTGTTTCACTTTTATGCGGTAAAACAAAAATGAAAAAGTAACTAAGGACAATAAGCACCCATATAGGATTCAACCGCGTGAGTTTCATCGTGCTATTTTTGGTACATTTTTATTTTCTCCCAAACAGCTTTTTTATGCTGAAGCCTTTTTTCTCTTCCTCAAGGTCGTCGCCATAATAGCTGCTGTACTTTGCATAATACTTGGAATACCCTGCTGCTGAAGCGCTGCTTAAACTACCGTAGAGGTCATCCTTCTTGTAATCGTTCACCACAATGCTCACGTTGTTAAGCGTGTATTCCTCCGCCATTGACGAAGGCAATATACTTGCCTGGCCACTGGAATACAGCCAGCGAAGCACAAATACATTAATATCGGCCCTGCGCAATATGGGTATGCTGTCGCTCACAAGACCCACAGGTGCAGTATCAAGTATGATGAAATCGTATTCCTTCTTGAAAAAATCTATTAATGTCCAAAAACGCTCCAGGTAGATAAGCTCCGAGGGGTTAATAGGCACAGGGCCGGAAGTAACATAGTCGAGCCCGGGGATAATGGAATGCATCACTATACTATGCGGTTCCATTTTTTCATCGGACAAATATGTGCTTAAACCGGTCTTATTCACATTATTAAAGTACCTGTGCATTTTAGACCTCCTCAGGTCGGCGGCAATAAGAATAACCTTCTTGTTTATTTTGGTGAGGGATATGGCGACGTTAAGCGAGACAAACGACTTCCCCTCGCCGGAAACTTCAGAGGTGACCGCTATTACCTTTTTGACACCGCCGCCGGAAAGGTAGGCCACATTTGTGCGTATGGCATTTACCGTTTCAGTGAAAACGCTCCTGCTTGCATAGATGTGCGAAAGCGACTCGTCCGATATCTTTTCATTAAAGGGGTAATGGTTGATGATGCCCAGTACAGGGATATTCGCGTTACCGTTCAATGCATCAACATCGGAGAATTTGTCGTTAATTGCGCGTTTCAGGAATATCAGGACAACGCCTATCACCAGCCCTGCAAAGGCAAACACAATACTAAGCACAACGTTCCTTGGGAATATTTTAACTGCCACCCTGGGGTAGTCAATGATGGAAAAAGAAGGTAAGACACCTGCTTTTACGATCGATGTTTCCAGTTTCTTGTTGAGCAGCAAGCTGTATATGTTTTTATTCACGTCCACATCGCTGGTAAGATATACCAGGTCACGCTCTGCCGAGGGTATGCCACCTATTTTACTGTTTATCTGAGCCAGCTGAACGTCAACCACCTGCTGGGCGTTCATGTTTTTTTGCCTCTGGTTATTGATATTTTCAATGATTCTCTTTTTCAGGCTTTCTATTTCCTCATCCAGGTTTTTGATCATTATGGAAGCAGCCGAAAAATTGATAAGCTGCTGTTTCCTTTGGTATTTCAGATCATTAAGCCTGGTCACCATCCCGTTAAGCACCTGGTCCGGCGCACCGTCCGATGACACTACGTTCGAGACCACATCCTTATTGTTCCTTACATCGTCTGCTACATTTTCTATGTTGCGCGCCTGAATGTCGAGGATATATTTTTTTGTACGCAGCTCAGAAAGGTCCTGCATGTATTCCCGCGATGATATTTGCACATCTACCATGCTGGTTTGCTTTTTAAAATCTTCCAGGCGGGACGAAGATTTTTTCAGCAATGTTTCAAAACTATTTACCTGCTCATTAATAAAGTCCAGTGTCTGCTCCGATGACAGTCTTTTCTCCTCCAGGTCATAAGCCAGGTACGAGTTGATCAAAGCATGCATGAAATCCTTTGTGAATTCAGCATTATCCGAAACAAAATTAGCTTTCAGGATCGGCAGATCGCGCTCTGCTTCCCTGATGGTCAGTTGTTGCGCCAGTTCCGTAACATACCAGTAGTCTATGAAGCGGAATTGTATGGAACTGTAAGTGCTATTTATATTTTGTACCAGGAGGCTCAAACCGGGCACTTTCACTGTATCTCCCGGTTTTACATCATTCATGTTGATATCCACCGAAGGGCTGGCCTTGCTATTCTCAAATTCCAGGTCGTATGAGTTCCCTTTTTTTCGGAGACTGAATTTGCCTCCTTTATAATTCTCTATGTTGTAGCCAAGTACTTTTGCGCTAAAGGGGACCGCCGGGTAAATATTTACAGGTTTCAGCCCTGTATGCTTATAAAAATAGAAATTGGTGTTTAATGTATCCAGTGCATTGTAGATAACAGAAATAGACTTCATGATGTATATCTCAGCCAGGTACTCGGAGCTACCGTTATTACCACCCAAAAGCTTATCGGCATTCATGGAGAACCGTGAATTCTTATTATCCTGGTTATATTTAAGAAAAGCCTCCACCTGGTATTCCGGCTTGGTAATGCCCAGGTAAAACATACCGGCAGCAAAGGTCACAACAAACGATATAAGTATCCAATACCACCTGCTCAGCAGTATCTTCAACATCTTGTTGATGCTTATACCTTGCCGCTGCGTAGGGGGTACGTAGTTGCCATTATTATTCGCAGGGTTATTTTTCATTAAACAGTAATGAGGTTATTTACTAAATATTTACTCTTCAGTTTTTGCAGCAGCTTATCATCTATGCCCGCTATTATATCAAAATGCTTCAGCTTGTGGGCATCGGTGCCAATAAAATCCACCAGGTCTTCATCGAGCAAATGATTGGCCATCTTTTGCTCGGGCTTGCCGTAATATCCCAGCAGAGACATGAGGTTTACCTGCAGTAACCAACCCCTGCTCTTTAACTTTTCAAACATATCGGGCATTTTGTTCCAGTAAAGGTAGCGTTCGGGGTGTGCAAGTATAGGCCGCAGCCCTTTCTCAAAAAATTTGTTTATTAACTGGTCCATATCCAGGAAAGACCTGTGCCCCAGCGATAGCTCTGTGAGCAAATAATTATCACCGAATGGCAGGAGTTGGTCATTATTCAATAATTCCAGGAAATGCTCATCAAGATAGTATTCGGCACTGTACACCAGTTTCACCGGTATCTCCTTGCGCCCGGGAGCATTTTCAAGTGCCTCAAATGCGGCCTTTATCTTTTCCCGGTTATTTTCAAACTGCGGGTACCGGATATGCGGACTTGCTATTACCTGCCTGAAACCTAATCGGTGGTACCTTCTTAAAAACTCAAGGCTCGTTTCCACATCCTGCGATCCATCATCTATTCCCGGCAATACGTGATTATGCATATCGGTACCCAGCCAGCTGTACAAAGGGCCTTGCCCCTGTGCATTGCTTTGCAAGGTATCCTTTTTGCTACCGAAAATATTTCCCAACAATCCCATTGCTTATTTTGTTATCGTAACTATTAGCAGCGCTGCGCTTATTAACAGCGATATAGGCGCTATTATAGCGGCAATTTGCTGTGCCTTGGCCGAATTAACACTTGCCTTCGATGGCTGCACATACACTATGTCATTATCCCTCATCACTATATCGTTAAGCCTGGGGTTACCCATGTTGGCGGCATTCAATTCAAATTCTATTGCCTGGCTTGTGTCTGCCACCCTACGTATGAGGGTTAGCTTCTTGCCCATATTTTCATATTTTACTCCTTCGGCCATTGCCAGCACTTCCGACAAAGTCTCATTCTCTCTTTCCAGGTAGTACATTCCCTGTTTGTTCACAGCGCCCAGCACTTTCACGCGCATATTCATTACTCTTACATTAAACTGAGGGGTATTTATAATACCCACATATGCCGCATTCACCAGGTCGGAGGCTGCCTTCTGGGTAAGATTGGCGATTTTTATCCTTGCAGCCCGGGGCAAGGCAATATAACCTTCGTTATCTACGTAGGCCTCATATTCAGGCACTGTTACTCCACCGGGCACCCCATTCACCGTACTTTCATACAACACGGATGCCAGGTTATTGAAACTCTGTACCTTCACTTTATCGCCAGGTTTTATGGTATAGTCGGTGGTCCTTAATAGCTCGGCCGGAATGTTATCCCCATAGCTTTGGTTGCTATAGCTGCGCTCAGTACCACAGGCACTTATTAAAAAAAATATAGATAAAAGCAATGGGAGCCGAAGCCTTGTCATTAAAATAAATATCATTTACCTGTATGCTGTTAAGAGGTTACGCGTAAAATTCCTCTTTTTTTCTAGCATCAGCAAACTTTACATGGCTCAAATGCCAATATTAAAGGTAAATTCAAAAACAAATTGCACCCTCGCGGTGTTATTAGCCGAGTTATGAAAGTACAGAAATTGTATCGCAAGCAGCTTATTAATGCTACGCTTTCCGAGGTTTGGGATTTTTTTTCACATGCCGACAACCTGGCCAGGCTTACACCCGCCTATATGCAAATGAAGGTCACATCCGGCGATCTGCCGGCGGAGGTATACCCGGGACAAATTATCACCTATACCCTTAAGCCCCTTCTGCGTATCTCCGTTTCCTGGATGACGGAAATAACACATATCATACCTGGACGGCTCTTTGTGGATGAACAGCGCAGCGGCCCATATAGAATATGGCATCATGAGCACCATTTCGAGGAGCAAGATGGCAAGGTGCTTATGACCGACATAGTCCACTACCAGTTGCCCTTTTCATTTTTGGGCTCCTTTGCGCACTTTCTCTTTATTAAGCGGCAATTAGACGGTATCTTTGAATACCGCCAAAGGCAGATAGAAACGATCTTTAAATAACACAACTTTTTGCTTGCGCTAATTGTTTCTATAATAAAATACCGTGGCCATTATAGAAGAAATGAACAGGTTCAGTATCAGGGATATTGAAAATTTAACCGGTATCAAAGCCCATACGATCCGTATATGGGAGCAACGCTACGGCATTTTACAGCCTAAGCGTACCAATACAAACATCCGCTACTACGATGCCCTGGACCTTAAAATGGCCCTGCGCATAGCCCTGCTGAATAATTACGGCTATAAGATATCACGGATAGGCACCATGAATGAGCAGGAGATGAACTCGCTGATCACCAAAATAACAGACCAGCAGTTCAAGCTTCAGCTGATCGTTAATGAGTTGCTTGAGTCTACACTCTCCATGGACACGGTACAGTTCGAGATGCTGCTCAATTCATACCTCAAGAAGCACGGTATTGAGCAAACTATAGAGCAGCTGATCTTTAATTTCCTGGAAAAAATAGGGCTGATGTGGATGACGGACCGTATTTTCCCGGCACAGGAGCACCTTGTAAGCAATATCATTTACCGCAAACTGGCACTGGGCATAGAGCAGCTGCTACCGGTGGATACACAGCAAAATCCCATTCTGCTCTTCTTGCCCGAGGGCGAAATACATGATATAGGACTGCAATATGTTAACTACCTGCTGCTGAAAAATGGCAGGCATACCATATACCTTGGCCCAAATTCCCCCATTAACGAGGTACAGTTCGTTTACGAAACATGTAAACCACAATCCATGTACCTGCACCTTACCTCTATTGTTGAGGATTTCGATGCAAATAAATACCTCGACCGACTTGCAACGCAATTCGCCGGTGCTACCATCTACGTGTCGGGAGCCATGCTTAATTCCCGCAAATACAAGGCGCATAACAATATGCAGTTCCTCTACAACCTTCAGGAAGCGAGGCAGGCACTACTGTCTCTATAGCCCGGGAGCCTTTTGTAACCTTTTGTCTGCTTATATATCCAAAGACCTGTAACCCTGCTCGAAAGCAGAGTGTTTATCTTTATCTATATAAAGTATAAACAAAAATGATGACATATCGTTATTTTTTGTTTAATTTTACAATACAAAACATTAAACAAATGACGGCTACGGATTTTAACGAAATGGTGGTTTTGCATAGTGATTTTCTCAAACCCTATGCTATGTCGCTTACCCGAAACCGGGAAAATGCCAAGGACTTGTTCCAGGAAACGATGTTCAAGGCATTGCTGAACAGGGAAAAATATCATTTTGGCACCAACCTTAAAGCATGGTTGCACACCATTATGCGCAATATCTTTATTAATGATTACCGCCGCAGCAAAAAATTCACGCATGTAGACAATGAGGCGACATCGGAACAATTGCTGGTGAATAAAGGCAGCGCCGCCCAAAACTTCGGCTGGAATAAACTGCGCATGGACGAAGTACAAAGGGCTGTGCACGACCTGCCGGCTGTTTTCCGAATCGCATTTGAACTTTACTATACTGGCTATAAATACCAGGAAATAGCTACCCTGCTCAAAGAACCGTTGGGAACTGTAAAAAGCCGCATACACTTTGCACGCAAGATATTGATGGCAAAACTGGAGCGTTAGTTAAAACCGGGGCAGGACTTAACGCGGCTTCACCGTGCCTTTGTGCTCTTTATAGATTTTACTCATGGCCTTTTTAATTTGGCCCGAATCACCGGCGCCCGCATCAAAACCATGGCCCAGATCTACCAACTTCCCCCTGGAGTCGATATTGTAAAATGAATAAGTATTGGTGCCCGATAAGTTCAGGCTGGTGATAACATTATCCGCTGTGTCCAGACTGGCATTAGGTATTTGTTCAAATCCTTTCACCATCGCCAGGCGTTTATTCTTTGCATCCACAAGATAGAGGTAGCGGGTTGTATTAGACCTGGCACCAGAGGCATGATAGATCAGCAGGTCATTTACTCCGTCGTTATTATAATCGTCGAATGCAAGGGTGGGCATTCGACAATGCAGTGAATCGACGAGCAAAATCTCGCTTTTCCCGGGCTTGTCTATGTAAAGCTTTAGCAGCGCATTCTTGTAGCGTTCCTCATATTCATATTTTTCCGGCAGGCCATCCACATGCAATGATGTCTTGTAGCTCCCATCTGAAAACAAAGTCATCGTGGTATCAAAATTATCGAACAAGGTTTGAGGGGCTTTTGATACAGGACTTGTATCATTTACCTTCCGGGTTATGGTATCTACCACTCCGGCTGCATCCTTTTTGCCTGGGTCGTTGTGTTCCGCGCAGGAACAAAAGCAAGCCAGGAAAGGCAAAAACGATCCTGGAATAGAAATAGTCTTTGTACTCATACCGGTCTATTAAAAAATAAAAATCACCGAAGAAAAAATGTGCTTATTAAATACTTTTTCTGATCTCAGAACAACTCGATCGCAGTTGCAACGCAAAGTACAAGTAAAAATGTAATAGTAAAGACTTGCGGGGGCTAATGCACCTTAACTGCATACTATTCATATTGTTGATAGCAAGCTATGATATCAGCAGGCAGCGGATCGCTAAAAACCAATAAAAAACTTCAATGTTCCTTAATTGTCGAATTGCCTCATTACCTTTGCCGCAAATTTTTAAATCATATGTCTTTACTGGTAGTAGGCTCTATGGCCTTCGATGC
>DDET01000040.1 GCA_002336915.1 Bacteroidetes bacterium UBA1947
GGCCTGTTCTCAGGCTGGCTTTTTTATTTTAGCTAAGTCCCGATTTCTTTCCTTCATTTCCCTGGTTATTCGATTATTATTTTTTTGTAAGTATTTTTTAATTGTTGGGATAATTATTGCTTTATATTATCCTGTTGTTCAGCGCATATTTCTCGCATAGTTCCAATGCTTTTTTGCTGAATGCCTTATTGTAATAGTCCGGCAGTTGCGTACTGTTGCTAAGAGCTTCTTGTATTGGGCAAAAGCAAGGGATAATGTTTTTCAGCAGCCCACAGCACTTGTGCTCTCCTGTGTCTTATCATTGTGCCGGATCTTTCTATAACTTAGGGCCTGGATTCACCGCTTTTTGTATTCAAAGTCATACATACCTGCCCTTACCGGCATGCGCGCTATTGCGGCTTTGCTCGTCTTCCTGCATCATTTCAATAATGACAGTATTGCACCTGCAGCCTCCGGCATACTTCAGCAGTTGCATATTGGCGTCACCGTATTTTTCGTCCTTAGCGGCTTTCTCATTTGCTTCAGGTACTACGACAACGTGGAGATATCCGGTACGTGGTTCGGCAGATATATGCGTAATAGGGTAGCGCGTATATACCCGGTTTACCTCCTGCTTACTATAGCAACCTTTATCTACGCAGCGCTGGCGCATCTGCCTGATAGCAACCCAATCTATGGTGCTTCATCCCATCATTATTCCATACTGTTCTTAAACCTTACTTTCTTAAAAGGTTTTTCTGTCGCGCATTATTTTACCGGTATTGCGCAAGCCTGGTCGCTTACGGTCGAGGAGTGTTTTTATTTCCTTGCTCCCCTCTTTTTCATACTAGTTCGCCAAAGCAGGATGGCTCTTTTTTATTTGCCTGCCCTTATCATCACCATCGGCTTTTCGCTGGTATACCTGTCTCAGCAATTTCACTGGCCTTTTTATGAGGACTTCACATTTATGCTGTGGTACACATTCACCGGCCGCTGCTGCGAGTTTTTTATGGGCATCGCGCTTGCTTTGATCATTCTTAAGAAAGAAGCCGGCGAAAGCAAATGGCCCCTGTTTACGCTCTCCGGCATAGTGGGTATCATCATTTGCCTGGCTATACTGGCCCAATTACCGCCTTCAGGCCTGTCCTTATTCCCGGATGGCAGGTATTCGGTCACGGGTACTCTTGCCAACAATATCTTACTGCCACTGGCTGTCACTTTATTGTTCTATGGCTTGTTGCAGGAGCGCTCCTTCATCCGGAAAGTGCTGTCCTCAAAGCTATTGGTGGCACTGGGTAGAAGCTCTTACGTCTTTTACCTGATTCACATTGGCTTCATCAGCCTTTTTGTCGATCATTACTTATCCCATGCCTGTTCCGGTTTTCTTAGCCGGATAGATGATAGCTCACTGGGCGATTATGTTAGCACCACCTGGCTATACTGGGCTATACTCTATATAACGCTCAACCTTATCTCATTCGCAATCTACAGTCTTATTGAGGAGCCTATGAACCGGCTGCTTAAAACCGGTTCTTTTAATAAGGCTAATAAATAGCAAGCCAAGCAGGCTTTATTCCTGTTTGTATAGTACAGGCAATGTATAATATACTTTTACCAGCCTGTTATGATCTTTGCCGGGCTTCCACCTGGGCATTTTCCTCAACACATCAACAACTGCGGCGTCCATGGCTGGATGCAGTTTTTGTATTACTTCAAGATCGTGGAGGCTTCCGTCTTCATAGATCGTTAATTTAACGGTTACCCGCCCTTTTCCATATTTCAGGTTATATCCGGTAGGGAAGTGCAGGTTTTTAGCAAGATAGTCGTGTATGTCAAACCCTGGTTCCGGCATTTTTACTGGGTCACAATGGGTTTGAGCTATCCCATTGCTGTCGTAACATTCACTTTTTTTTAAAATACCCTGGTCAAAGTATTCACGGTAGCTAACTATGCCATTTGAATGGTAATAGGTCCACACACTATCCTTTTTATAGCCCACGCTATATTTGCCGTAGGCGCTAATGCTGCTGTCTTCATAAAATTCCGTTTCCTCGCCTGTTCCGGTCCCCTCTTTATCAAAAATGCCGCGATGCCAGATATGACCATCGGGATACCACTCATAAACAGCCGTCATAGGTATATCATTTAGATAAAATGCAGAATCAGTGAGGTGCCCCTGTTTACTATAGTGCCTTAAAAGCCCCGTTTTTTTATTGTCTATGTAGCGACACCTTTCCTTTATTTTTCCGTCAGGGTAGTATTCTATGAATGAACCAATTTTTACTTTAAAGCTGTCATCGGCATAGGAGCCTTCTGTCTTTATGGTCTGCTCATTAGTGTAGTATTCGCTAAAGTACCACACACCTTCTTGTTTTATGGCTATACGATACGAGAACGCCAGGGCAGGTTCACTGATCTCGCCGCCATTCAGGTATTGCCTTACAGTATCCCCCTTGGCAACGCAGAATGTACTATAGAAAGTATAAAAAAAGAGACAAAAGAAAGCGGGTTTTAATGGGATTTTTTTCATTGGGCACGAAGGAAGATTGGGTTTTGTTTAGGCAGCTGCAAGATAATATTTCACGTTTATATTTTTAATACATCGCCTATCTTTACATTATATGAAATGCTTTTTTTTGTGCCTCTTGTTTGTCCTCCCATCCGTTGTCTGTTTCGCCCAGGAAGAGGACTATCAAAATTGGGGCCAGGCATATGGTTTCGATCCTAAAGATGTCCGCTATGTCTATGTTGATACCGCTAACATTCGCACGGCACCGCGTTCCGATGCGCCCCTGCAAGACAAATTGTGGCAAGGCTGCGAGGTAACTATTCTCAATACAGGCAAGCTATTCACTATGGCTGGTAAGTCGGCACCCTGGTGCGAGGTAAGCTATATGAAGACTGGCGCCACACAAAAAGGATGGCTATGGAGCGGCGTCTTATCTCCACGCATATTAAGAAAGGATGATGTGCTTTTTTTGTACGGTATGCGGTTTTCCGCGGCTAACGACACGCCAACACGCGTTCACGTAAAGGCTATCAGGCACGATTCCGTTATTGCCCATACCAGCTTTGAGATAAATTCTTCCCAAACAGCGCGCGGTTCGCACGATGCCTCCGTATCCGGGCCTAAGAGGCTTGCAGGGCTCAGCTGTTTGTTGTATTTCACTTACTCCGGCGAGGCATGTGCGGTGCCCACAATAGAACAGTATATAGCCTGGGATGGCAGTTCATTGATTGTGCTCCCGCAGATATATTCCGAAGTAGATGCAGGCGTATATGCGATAGAACAGAAGTACACCTTCCCGGCCGATAGGGGCGGGAAACCTGCTGAATTAAGGATGCGGGAAGTAATAGAACAATACGATGAAGGCGACAAACCGGTAAGCCGGAAGATTAAAACCACCCGCTATCGCTGGGATAGTGCAACAAAAAAATTGCGAAAAATATAATTGGCCTAGGCATCCAGGCTATTTTTCTTTTTTATTATCTCTTTCACTACAGCATCAAGCTTCTCGGTCACGCTGGAAATCCCCTCCAGTATTATTGTATTTTCCGGGTCGCTTGGGTCATCGTAGTTAAAGGCTTGGGCAAGCCCCAATATGGTTGCCACAGGCCCCCTGATATCGTGTGCCTGCATGTGCGCGATATCTTCCAGCACCTCGTTCCTGATCTTTATATGTTTTATCTGCTCTTCAATTAGCGTCAGGTGCTTTCGTTTCTCATCCGAGAGCATCTGGTTAGATTTTTTATAGGCCAGCATACTTTTCATCGCAATGCCTATCAGCAGCACCAGCAGAATAATGCTGATGATATACAAAATGCTTTCGTGTTGCTTTTCTGCAATTTCCAGTTGGTGGATTCTTATCTGCTTATCTTTTAGTTGCAGGTCTTTATTCTTAAGTTCCACTTCGCGTTTTGTTTCCAGGTTCGTTAGCTGCGCCATTTTCTCCAGGGAGAATATGGAATCCTTTAAGACCGTGTAAAATTTGTAGGTATCATAGGCCTTTTTGTAATCGCCTTTTAACGAGTAAGCTTCAGAGAGGTATTGACTGAACTCTATAAGGGGTGCTGAAAAATTTATTTCCCTGCACAGTGCTGTCGCGTCATCCAGGTACTTAATTGCGTCATCCAGGTTCGCTGTCTTATCACTGTATGCTGGCTTGGTTTTATCCCTCACCATAGCCAGGTGAGTCTCTCCAATGTTGCCCATATTGATCGCGATACTGCTCTTGTTCCCGAGCTCCTCGCTTATTTTCAGCGCCGCCAACTGGTACTCCAGCGCCTTGGCATACTGTTTCATATGGCAATACACATAGCCCACATTCGCAAGGTTTATTTGAATGGCTTCTTTATTTCCCAGCTCCTCGTTTGTTTTCAGCGCCTTCAAATGATATTCCAATGCTTTATCGTAGTTACCCTTTGCATCTTCCACAATACCTTCGTTGCCCAGGTTCCTCGCCACCCCTTGTTTGTCGTCCAGTTCCCGGTATACTTTTTCGGCATCAGTATAATACTCTTCTGTTTTCTGGTAGTTCTTCTGCTCCAAGTACAATGAGCCGATATTCTCCAGCGTTATCGCTTTGGCTCTTTTATCGCCAAGTTCCTCGTATATTTTCAGGGCCTTCAATGCATACTCCAATGCGGCAGGGTAGTCACTTTGGGCCATATACACCAGGCTTATATTGGCAAGGTTGCCTGCCATACTGCTTTTTAGTTTTAGTTGCTCGTACAGGTTCAGCGATTTCAGGTCATATTCCAATGCCTTTGCATGGTCTGATTTTGCTTCGTAATTAATGCCTATATCAGCGTATGCCTTCGCTAATCCTTTCTTCCATCCCAGGCGCTCCGACAAAGCTTTCGTTTTGTACCCGAAGCTTAGACCTTCATCGGGGTTTACTGTGTAATAGCTGTAGGAGATATCGTCCAGCAGTTTTACCTTATTCGTGTCTTCTTTGCTTCTGGATAGTTCATTGATTAGTGAGTCGATAACCTGCTGCCCCCTATTCCGGGCATTCAGTGTGCAGGGCACAAAAGCAAACAAAAGAACGATGCAAAACTTCATGGTGTTGGTGGTATTAGCAGGTAGGCGAAAGTAATTTTTTTTCAGCGCCTTTTTGAGTATTTACACCTAATAATAGTGTTATCAAACTCAACTGGTTGAATTTGAAGCGCTAAGCACTTACAGTCCTCGGCGTGCCGGCAGCATGGCTTGATCGCATAACGGTATTAACTGTAAATGTTTTGTTATTATTTATTTGCGTTTATTTCCCTTTCTTAATATTGCCGTACTTAGGATAGGCTAAGCTTTGTGTTATGGATCATGAAATTGCACTCAACGTTTATCACACCTGTTTGATGCCTTAATGAGTATGGAGCAATTAATGAATGCATTAAGCCGGGGCATGAAAATACTTGAGGAGGGCCGTTGTTCAGATAAACTTGAATTTAAATACTGGCAGGCCACAAATGTGGCTCTAAGGTATAACTATGAATTATTGCACCTCCTGCTGGAAGAAAATTAAAGACTTGTGTTTGTGCTCTTTCCATCAAGGTCTCACACCTTGATCGTATTGCTTTTTATGAAGTACTCCACATCGCAGTGTTTTAGTGCCGATGTGTTTTGTGCAAGGTCAAAATAAACAATGACCCTTACGTTATTTTGGTAAGGCCTGATTGCAGTGTCCAGGTCACTATGATTTTCTGCAATGTCTTTCAGCATCATATCGAACTCTTTCTGTTCGGCAGGCAAAATGACAAAGTCTTTTACCGGGTAGTTGAATGGCTGCATTACCTGGCCTTTATAG
The DNA here is from genome assembly GCA_002336915.1 of Bacteroidetes bacterium UBA1947. Classification (GTDB taxonomy): domain Bacteria; phylum Bacteroidota; class Bacteroidia; order Chitinophagales; family Chitinophagaceae; genus MKUN01. Next base: position 5,787 of record DDET01000040.1, read on the forward strand.
CCATCCAGTTTGCTCAGCAGTCCTTTTGCTTCTTGTAAGTTCATGGTGAGTTTTTTTACAGGTAAAGTTTCGATGCAAAAACCGCAAATAGAAATATTTCGGCGGGCTTAACGAGTGCTTTGTATATAATTAGCAATTCGTTAGCGCATCGCATATTCCTTCGGGCAAATGGGTATAATGTATTGATTAATACACAAATATCATGCCCCTGTTTTTGAAAATAGCTCATTTTTCAAGGCTTTTTGCTAATAAAGGGCCTTGATCAGCTTAGGCTTGACTATCTTACTTTACCTGTACCGTTGCTACCTGGTTTGTAGTGCCGTTTAGGTGCAAGGTATCAACAAGCCAGTAATGGGTATCAGATTCCATGCGGACGTTGGAGTTGGAATAATACTGGTAATATCCCACCGGGTGCACGGCACTGTCATTTGGTACCGTTATAAGGTTCATCGTTTGCCCGGGTAGCCCGTAGTTCGCGTAACACTTTTTCAAGGGCTGCGAACTTTTATTAATAACATTAACAAAGAAAAAGCCGCTGGATACGCTTAGGGGCAATACCAGCGTATCGCCTGCGGGGAACGTACTGTTCGTCGTCCATGTATAAGTAAGGCCTACCGGTCCCGCTGTAGTTGCTGTACCATTGGCAGCACTGCCGTGCGGGCCGCTGTAATACACCTTGCCGCCCACAGGTATTGTTTGGCTCGAGCCGTTTATGGTGATGCCTATTGGCGTCGCCGTCTTATTCTGGTAAGCAATAACCGTCGTTGCAGGTGTTACCACTACGGCTGTGTCGCAAAGTGTACCGGTGTATCCGCTTGGGCAGCTGCAGGTACCATCCGTACAGGTACCGCCGTTTATGCAGTTCACGTCCTTACATTTGTCCGTAGTGCACGATGTATAAGTGATTGATGTAAAAGCCATGATGGTCAATATCAGGCATGCGGCACTAAGGGTAATTGTCTTTTTCATAATACGAAAGCTTTGTACTTAAGCGCTAAAGATACAAGTATGTTTAAATAAAAAAAATATAGCCTTAAGTTAATTTGATTTTTGTATTGGTCGCCTGTCGCCATTCTTTATTTGCAACTTCGCCGGCCATGTGTTTAATGACCCGGCTTTGGCGTTAAATGATTATTTTTATTTGTGCAGGTTTTCAAAAGATCTTTGTTTCTCACAGCAATGATAATGCTGGCCTGTGCGCCGCATACCTTTGCCGATGTTTTTACCGGGCGCGATCAAAACCTTGAGCGCCTGCTGTTTTTATTTATTGCCGGTGTGGCCATAGTCATTTATTCTTTGCAATTACTCATTGCACGCCCCAAAGGCGCGCAAAGGCAACTAATAAATCTGTTTATGCTCGCTGTCTGGTTTTTCGTTTTTGTGAGGTTTGAGCAAGTAATGTACCGCCAGGATGCCTTTGCACGTCGGGCTGATGGCCGCGGTCATCTCGCCGGTTACTTTAAGTACTACTTTTCAGGCGCGCACGGTGCAATTATACTCCACTATGTTTCCCTGGCTTTTGCCCTGCTGGTTGTTTATAGTGTCCGGCAGCTGGCCAAAGGCTTGCGCGACAACGACTGACAAGGATTACTATTGCAGCCGTAACCTGTACAGCAGGCAGGGCATGTACTTAGCACCCAGCATACTCCAGATGTTATGCATGGTCTCGATATCGGTATTTTCAAGGCTCACCATTATTTGTCCTTTGCTGCCTTCACCTGCATCGGGCAGGTTGAGTACCGGCTTGTTCCGGAAGAAATCCATAACGATCGATATCGTACGCAGCGATTCGGTATAGTTTCCCGCAGCATAGTAGGCCGATACCAGCATATGCAGGTTTAAAGCTGTCGCGCTGCTGTCCTTTGCCTGCATCCGTATAGTACGGTCTTCCAGCACATGCACCAGGCTAACGACTATTTTGTTCTCACCCCATATAGCCACGGTGCCGTCCTGGTTCATTATGCCCGATAATATTACTGTATCCTCGCTCACCGCCAGTTTGGCTTTTAAATGCGCATCCAGTTCCTGCACTATATGCGCCAATGCCTTATCTATCATTTCTCTTGGTTTCACCACAAGGTACGCAACATGGTCCATTTCCGTTTTACACAATCTTTAACAGGCCGCCATCATCACCTTTTCTCATAACCGGTATCAATGAATATAAAATCACTCATACCATGCATCTAAAGAACGCTTCCTTCTTATTGCCGCTTTGCCTGCTCATGGCCTGCAGCGCAAGAAATGAAACATCCCCGGGCGCCGGCCGCCTTTCCGCCGAACAAGTGCTGGCCTCCGCCGACTCAGTCTCTTTCTCCTCCGATATCACCGATATCAATTCCGCTTCCCGCAAGATCGTCCGCACTGCCGATTTCCGTTGCCGCGTCAGCGATGTGTTCTCGGCAACCACTGAGCTCGAGCGCCTTGTAAAGAGCACCGGCGGCATTGTGCAGGAAAGCCGCATGGTCAACGAAGGCAACAGCACGCAGGACGTCTACTACAAGCCCGATTCACTAAGGCAGGTGCAAACCTATACCACCACGGCTTACCTCACCCTTCGTGTGCCCGCCGCCTCGCTCGATTCCGTGACCAATGCCATTCCGCAACTGTCTGCATTTGTAGAACAGCGAAGCCTTTCCCAAAGCGATGTCACCCTTCAGTACCTTGCCAATGCACTGAAGAACAAGACTGCCATCGCAACTGCAAAACCAATGGAGCTTGCTAAAAAGACCGCCGATGCAATACAGGCCGGTAACTATGACGAGAGCAGGAAAGAAACAAGAATCGACCGCAGCATCGAAAATCTGCAGCTCCTCAATAATGCCAACTACGCCACCGTCACGGTAGCATTCTTTCAGCCGGAACGGGTCAACAGCACCATCATCATCAACCCTGATTATTTCACAAAGCCCACATATGGTATGCAGTTCATGCTGGCCATAAGCCGCGGTTGGGACCTGCTTCGATCTATGCTTTTGGTATGCATTACTATATGGCCTCTATGGCTGCTTGTAGTCTTGTGTATTGTGCTTTATAAAAAATACAAGCGCCCGGCTGTCGTAAAAGCATAGAATTACCAAACCAACAAGTCCCGCATTTGCGGGACTTGTTCACTTAATGCATTTAATTATTTTACTTGCTGCTCTCTTCATCAAATGAAAATTCCAGCGCCGGCGTTTCTATTTTCCCCGGTGTGGCTTCTACAAAGACGTCATTCCATTTTGTGGCCGATCCGTTGCCTGGACGAGGTCGTAGCTAATACGCTGCCGGAGGATACACAATTATCTTTACCACCGAAGACAGGGTAGTGGATATTTCCGGAGCATTATTTATCGTATAAGTATAACATCCCCTTTTATGTTGTGCTTTAAAGCATTGGACCCGGATATGTATTCTAGCAGGTACATATAGGTGTCCAGTTCCTGTGGCACACCGTTGAAAGTTCCATCCCAGCCATTTGTTGGGTCGCTGGATTTAAATACTTGTTGTCCCCAACGATTATAAACTGTGAAAATATAGCCGGTGGCATTGCAGAAGGGCGGAATGTAAGGCTTGAAATTGTCATTCTTGCCATCATTGTTCGGTGTGAATGCATTGGGCAGAAAAGCACTGCAGTCGCATAGCTTGTCGGACACGATAAAAGTGTCGATGACAGCTGTATTGCTTGGCCCTGTACCGAGCACCCAATAAGTTCCTGCTTCACTTATTGGCAATGACGTGCCGTTGCTGCCGTCGCTCCAAAGATATGCGCTATAACCTTTTGGGGCTTGAAGCTTTCCATCAGGTAGCAGGCACAGTTTAGCCTTGGTATGTTTTATAACTGTGTCAGCGGGAACTACTGTTTTAGCGGAAGCATATTTGGCTATGTATAACCATTCGGTAGCACCATTCTCCCAGGGCGGCGGAAGGGTGTCCGGCCCTACAGTGAAGGTTCCTTGTTCGTAGTCGCTGGAGAGGAAAACATTGCCATCAGTATCACATGCTATCCCATTCATGTCGTCTCCTCCTTGTTCTAGCTTTGCATAATCTGCTAGGATGCCTGCAGGGGTATAACCTGCAATAAGGTCTCCAAAGTGTTCACCCGGAGGGCCGTTTAAAATGTTGCCGTCAATATTAACGTTACCATTACCCATAGTGCCGCTTATCCATATATTCCGGCAGGGGCTATATGCTATCCCATAACCCCATACATTTTTTTTAGAAACAGAAAATATTGTTTTATACCAGCTAAATGTATTGTCAGCATCCAGTTTTAATAGAAACAAGCTGACCCGGGGTGGAACTGGGTTTACTATAGTGTCGCCATTAAATAGCATGATAGAATCAGTAAAGCTACCTAGTAGATAAATGCTTTGATTTTCATCTGTTACTAATCCGGATACAAGCTGATAATTCATGTCTGTCCCTGTGCTTCCTTCGGCCCAAAGTGGTACACCTGTTGAGTCATATTCCGCAATGAAAATATAGTCACGTTCATTAGGGGCATTGTGAGTTATCTCAGACGAGCCGAATTTTACACTGGCCGATCTGTATTCGCCGGCTATATAAATGTTCCCCGCATTGGTGATCGTAATGGCGCCTGCTTTATCATCACCCTTTCCCCCGGCGCTTTTCCCCCATAATATATTTCCTGCAGGATCAAATTTTATTAGTTTAACGTCATCTGTAATGCCGCTGACATCTGAATTTGTAAGAATGACACTGCCCACGGTATCTGTTTTTTTGTGGAATGTTCCCGTAAAATAGATGTTTTTGCTGTTGTCAATTATGATGGCGGAATTAGGAAGCGGGTAGCCGATGTAAGTGCTTCTGTTCCCGGCATTTTTTAGCCATAGAATGTTGCCTGAAGAATCGAACTTTGCAAGAAAATACTTGCCTTGTTCGCTATTCTCATTTATAAGCGTATCGGGATATATTTCAATATAAGACGAATCAAAGACGCCCAATAGGACTACATTGCCATCAAGATCTGTTTTAATGCATGTAGGTGTGGCATTGCAGATACTTCTGGCCCATCGGAAATTGCCGGACGCATCATATTTGGTGATAATGGCACAAGCATTGTACCTGGAGGTTGGAGTGGCTCGTATAGTGTCTGTGCCAAAGATGTATAAAGTTGAAGATGAAGCACCTTCTTCAATTCCCGCAGCATATATATTGCCCGACTTGTCTGTTGCAGCCAGCCATCCTTCTATATAACCACCTCTGCTGCCTCTTGCCCATTGCCATCCTTGCGCACAAGTATTGCCAACATAAAGGAAACAGCTGAGAAAAAATAGGGTGCTAAGTCTTCGCATTGAATAGGATTGTAAAATAAAGATAAGGCGGTTTTGTTTTACAAAAAAGCGGGTTTAAACAAGTAAAGACACGGGTGTTCCATAAAAGGTTGGCGGACAATTTTTTTATTATGTTGGCGCAATCATGCAGCAGAGCCCTGTGCGCTGCGTTCTTGTGCCTCACCCGCGCTATTGGCAAAACTATAATTATCTTTACCCCATGGAAGATATCTTGATCCCGCAATCCGAATGGGAAAACTACACTACCGCCCCAGCTACATTATTAAAGCTGATGAAGGAGAAATTCCCTGCCTGCACCTATGTGCCCTCTGCGGAAATGCTATCGGCCATTAAAGAAGAGTACAACAATTCCGTTATCCAGGTATATGCAAATGGCGAGGAGTTCACAGCCTACTGCATTTACATAGACGAAGGCGGCGAAGTGAAGACAATGATAGTAGAGCTGAACAACGAAGAAGAGCTGCCTATTTTCTTCGATAACGAGGAGGTGTATAAGGCCTACCTAAACGATGAGGATACCCCATAGGGCTTTCCTCTGCCAGCAAAATGGTTTTGGCTGTGCAAGCTTTACCAACGATAAAGGAGTAAAGGCCGAGGACTGGTGAAGCGGATTGATCTTTACATGTTATGTCATATTCCAGATATTTCCGCGCCAATGTGGATCTAGATATAAACTGAGCAATTATAGACTGCCTCTAGCAGCAGATTTCTGTTTTGCCGTGAAATAAATGCTAATAATTAAAAGAACTAGTATAGTAAACAACGCGATATAATCTCGTTTTGATGGTTCTAGTTCAATATGTTCATTGCCATCTACTATGTGCCTTATCTTGAAAGTGTCAATTGTTTTTAACCAAACGATTTTGCCATTACAGCAATATCCTGCTATTACATTTTTTTGATTTCTTTTTACTTCTTCAATATGGCGAACTCCATATCTTAATAAAGCTCCAATTTTGTCCCAAGCTATCAACGGACTGTGAGTCCCGTTGAATATAAGTTTCAATCCTACTTCTGGCGATTCAGAGCGGTTTGTAAAATTTATGCTTACTGCCTTATCTTGCCCGGGAAGTGTATCGATTTTCAACTCGTCGTAATAATTCCAAATGTAATTTCTGTTGCTTGCTTGCAGGGTATCAAATCCAAGTGTTATGAAAGGTGTTTCCGGTGCTTTAATATGTTTCCTGTCGTCCCACCATGTCCCTTCAACATCAACAAGGATTAATATTTTAAGATTAGTGTCGCGGGGGCCGATAATCTTAATTAAGGAATTAAATATTGAATCAAAAACCTGCGCCTGCGATAGGTGCGGGCTATAAAGATAATATGATGCATCACACTCGAAACGTACCCCAGCTTTTGACGAGGTGTAAATGCTATCCGGGCCTATGCCGAAAGATGGGGTCATCCAAAAAAAGAATACTGCTAGTAGCGTAATTCGCACCTGTTGATGTTTTAAAGCGACAACGTCCGTGGTCGCAGTATAAGTCACTATAAATTTATCGAAATATATTCTTCAAAAAATAAAAAATCTTTGTTTCCCTAGGCATGATTTGTAGTAAATGCTCGGCGAAGTCTCCGCTCGGCATATGTCTCCAGACCACGGCGGCGTGGAGGCCAGTCTCCCGACTGGGTATATGCCTTACCACTTTTATACAAATTAACTCAGCAAACGCTAACCGCATCACGCTCAAAATGTGGATATGTTTTTTTGGAACTGCCCCCTCTCATTTCGTATCTTGCAAGGAGGGCTAAAAATTTAAAAATTGGCTCTGGAATTAAGGTAGTGAAGAGCAAAATGAGAAATAATAAAAAAGCAAATAGGAAATCATTAGGTAAAAAAGGGAAATAACGAGAAATAATTATTTGCAAGCATATGACAACACCCGCGCAGCTTTCAGCGGAAAGGCCCAAAAAAATAGGAAATAATTCACAGGAAATTAAAATAGGAAATAATTATTAAGTTTAATGTGTTTGGGCTACGAAACGACTTTCTGCTTTCTACTCAATACTCACGACTAACGAATGTGGATAACATCTTCCACCCCCTTAATCACCACCTCAGCTAATTGAACTAATTTGCTTTCGAAATACTTTTAGCTTTTCACTTTTGCCTTTTGACTTGACGAATGTCTGACAATTACATAGTATCGGCCCGTAAATACCGCCCGCAAACCTTTGATACGGTTGTGGGGCAGGAGCATATTACCACTACCCTTAAGAATGCCATCAAGCACCAGCACCTGGCGCATGCTTACCTGTTCTGCGGTCCCCGCGGTGTGGGCAAGACCACCTGCGCCCGTATACTGGCCAAAACAATAAATTGCGAGAACCCCACAGCCGATACCGAGGCCTGCGGCATATGCCCCACCTGTGTATCGTTCAATAACAATACCTCTTTCAACGTATTTGAATTAGATGCCGCCAGCAACAACTCGGTGGATGATATTCGCAACCTGATAGACCAGGTGCGCTTTGCGCCGCAGCAGGGCAAGTACAAGATCTACATCATAGATGAGGTACACATGCTCAGCGCCGCGGCCTTCAATGCCTTCCTGAAGACACTGGAGGAGCCGCCGCCATATGCGATATTCATACTGGCCACAACCGAAAAACATAAGATACTCCCCACCATACTCAGCCGCTGCCAGATATTCGACTTCAAGCGCATAACTACGGTGGATATAGTGAACCACCTGCACAGCATAGCCACTAAAGAAGGTGTTGTTGCGCAGGAGGCCGCCCTGCACGTAATAGCCCAGAAGAGCGAAGGCTGTATGCGCGATGCCCTCTCGATGCTGGACAGGATAGTGAGCTTCACCAATGGTATGCTTACCTACAGCAATACCATGGAGCACCTTAACCTGCTGGATGCCGACTACTACTTTAAGCTGGTGGACCATATGCTAAGCCAGGACGTAAGCGGCACACTGCTGCTGCTGGATCAGGTACTGGAAAAGGGCTTTGAGGGCGATGTGATCATCAATGGCCTTGCCGAGCATATGCGCAACCTGCTGCTATGCAAAGACCCACGCATGGCCAAGCTGCTGGATGTACCCAACGACCACAAGCAGGTGTACTATGAGAAGGCCAACCAGGCACCACCGTCTTTTGTCTTAACGGCGCTCAACGTGATAAACGACAGCGAGCTGCAGTACAAGAACGCCACCAATAAAAGGCTACATGTGGAGATGTGCCTGATACGTCTCTGCTATGTGCTGCAGGCCACCAAAATGCAGGCCGAGGATGTAAAAAAAAACAGCAGTAATATAGTTCCGCAGCCTGCTGTGAGCAATGCCCATATGCAGCCCGTAACCAGTACGGTAAATGTAGCGCCACAGGTATCGGCAGGTAGTGCCAGCATGCCGGTTTATATGGCCCCTGCACAGGCAGCGCCGGTAGTGGCAGAGCCTGCACAGCCTAAGCCACAGCCGGTATACACACCACCCACGCCACAGCCCGCCAACAGCAATATGCCCCCGCCATCGCAGGCAAGGCGCATCAGCAAGAGCCTGCTGGGCGAAATAGAAAATGAAGTAAACAATACCACGGGCAATACGGTCGTGCAGAAAGAGCTGAGCCAGGAGCTGGTGAACGAGGTATTTGAAAAATATAAGCAAACTCTCCGCGACCAGAACCGCAGCGTATACCATGCCCAGTTCAGCGGCATGACGGTAGAAGTTCCCCAGCCCGACGAAGTCCGTTTCATAACCCCCAACGACCTGACCGATGCCTATGTAAAGGAGCTGCGCGATGTGCTGATAGACTTCTTCCGAACCCACACCGGCATAGCTGCCCTGCGGGTAACCAGCGAGATACGCATAGACACCAGCAATTTAAAGCCGCAGGAAAAGATCCTGAGCCGCCCCGAGATATACGAGGTTATGGCTGCCAAGAACCCCAACCTGGCCAAGCTAAAGGAGGGATTGAATATGCAGATCGATTATTAGTTGGCTTGTTCATTGGTTGACTTGTTGAGTGGTTTACATATGTTTTTCAATAAATTAAGTGCCAATCAACTAATCAACTGCTCAACTAATCAACCTGAATTACTATTTTTGAGTCCGAATTAGAACAAACAACGACTATGGCTGAAGTGATACGCATGCCGCTGCTGAGCGATACGATGAAGGAAGGGGTGATAGCGGAATGGCACAAAAAAGTAGG